>JBBSAB010000032.1:0-79446 GCA_038252755.1 Polyangiales bacterium
CCGAAGCCGATGCCGTCACTGACCCCGCTGCCGGCTGCGAATTTGTGCAGATCCGAAACCGCTGACCCGGCCGATCCCCATCCCGCTGCCGATCAGCCGATCCCCAACCCGAACCCGGCCCGATCACCAATCAAGGCTGCGATCACGTCGTCGAGTGCCAAGCCCGGCGCCCTCAGGCCGGCAAGCGCGTCGCCAAGAACGACTTCAGCTTCACCAGGCTGCGCGTGTCGCGGGCGAAGCTGGGCGAGGTGTAGCCGGCAGACCACTGCAAGACTTCGCGGACGAAGTCGCCGCGTACGGCGGGATCTTCCAATATTTGCGCGACGCTGCGGCCGCGGGCGCTGCCGTCGGCGAGCTTTTGCACATAGCGTTCGAGACGCGCGTAGTCGGGGCCGAGGAACTCGCTGATCAAGCCGGCGTCCGCCGCCAGCGTGATCAACACGCCGTCCGAATCACGGTCGCCATCAGCGACCAGTGCGGCGGCGACGCGCAGCACGAAGGCGTCGTCGATGAAGCCAAGATCTTCGAGGCCGTCGGGGATCAAGTCGAGCGACTTGAACAGGTAGTTGAGGGCGCTGGCGGCGCCGCGCTGTGCGGCCGGCGAGGCTTCAGCGTGCTCGAGCAGGCCGGCGAGCTTCTGCGCGTCTTCGGCCAAGGACCTGAGCCAACCGGGGAATGCTTCCAGGCAACGAGAATCGAGCGTCGTCATTTAACCCTTTGATTGACTCAATGAACCCGGCCGCAATCGGGAGAATTCACTTACCGGAGCGGCACAGCACGCGCAAGGCGTTTTCAGAGAACACCTTACGCACCGCGGCTTCGCCGAGGCCGGCGCTCAGCAGGGCACGGGCCAGGTCGGGAAAATGGCTGGCGTTCTCCAGCCCACGCGCAGGCCGGATGCCGCCTTCGAAGTCGGCGCCGATCGCGACGTGGTCGATGCCCGCGACCTTGACCAAGTGCAGGGCCTGGCGCACGACATCGGCCAGCGTCGCCGCCCGACCGCGCACCACGAATGCCGAATGGAAATTGAGGCCGACGACACCGCCAGTCGCGGCAATGCCGCGCAGCTGGTCGTCCGTGAGATTGCGCGGGTGATCGCACAGTGCGCGCGCGTTCGAATGCGTGGCGATCACGATGCCGTGTGTTTCGTGGGCGAGCGCCAGCACGTTGCTCACAGCGCGATCGGAAGCGTGCGACACGTCGACTGCGACGCCGAGCGCATGCGCGCGCCGCACCAAGACTTTGCCGGCTTCGGTCAAACCGTAGTCGACCGCGTGTTGGTCGCCGGACGAGCTGGCGAGCGCGTTGTGCTCGGTGTGCACCAGCCCGACGATGCGAATGCCGCGCGCTACCCAAGCGTCGAGCGACTCGGGCGCGTCGGCGAGCGGCCCCGCGCCTTCGAACGACAGCCAAGTGCGTAGGCCGGCGCTGTCGCCGTCGCCGCAACCGGGCAACGCCAGGCCGGCACCGTGAAATAGCTCGCCAAGCACGCGCAGGTACGAATCCTCCAAGTCACTCTTGCGCGGCCCGGTCGGCGAGACGTCGTGCGGGATGAACAGCGGCAGCACCACGCCCGCGACGGCTCCAGCACGCAGCTCGCTCAACGACGCCTGGCCCATGCCTTCGCGCAGCGGCTTTGCATGGTAACCAAGCTGGTAGGGCAGGTCGACGTGCAGGTCGACGACCGGGTACGTCGACCCCGGGCTCGCCCCGCTGGCCGTGCTCGCCGCGCCGGCCGAAACAGCGCCGAAAAGCAGCAGTACTGAACGGAGCCTTGGCATCGGGCCCAAGTTACGCGGCGAAAGCAGCGGCGGCAAAGCGTGGGGCCGCTGTAGGCCAGAAAAATGCCGCCAAGCTCTCAAGTAGGGCCAGCTCCGACCGTTCGAAGGGCTCGTAACCCGGGGAGTAGCCTATGTCGTCCGTCAGCGCAGCATCACCACCGTCACAACGCCGACCTGCGGCGGTGAAAGCCGCTCGTCGCATTCTGTTCGTCGACGACGACGAGCTCATCCTGCGCAGTATGGAGCGCGTGCTGCGCCGACCCGCCGCCGAGAGTGGCTGGGAGCTGTGCTTCGCCACCGACGGAGACGCCGCCCTCGAAGAGATGGCCCGCTGTCCGGTCGAGGTGATCCTGGCCGATGCCAACATGGCGAAAATGAGCGGTGCGACCTTGTTGCGCAAGGTGCAGGAGCGCGATCCCGCGGTCGTGCGCATCTTGCTCTCCGGTCACACCGGCCTCGACGTGTTGCGCATGGCGTTGCCGTACGCGCATCAGTTCTTGCCCAAGCCGTGCGACGGCCAGCTCTTGCGCTCGACGCTGGATAGCGCTTGCGGTCTGCGCGGCCTGCTCGCGCGCCCCGATATGCGCCAGCTGGTCGGCGCTAGCAACGAGCTGCCGTCGGCTCCTCGCACCTTCATCGAGCTCTCGAACGCGCTCGCCAACCCCAACGCTAGCGCGCGGATGGTCTCCGAGATCATCGAGCGTGATATCGGTATTTCGGCGCGCGTGCTGCAGCTCGTCAGTTCCGCGTTTTACGGCCTGCCGCGCGCTGTCACGTCAATCGGTGGCGCGGTCGCGTACCTCGGCGTCGAGGTGATCAAGGCGATCGTTCTCTCGGTCGAGGTGTCGCGCATGTTCCCGCTCACCCAGAGCATCCCCGATTTTTCGGTCGATGCGCTGCAGCAGCAAGGCATGAAAGTCTCGCAGCTCGCCAAGCGCATTTTGGGTCACGAGCCGGGCGGCGATGTTTTGCTCGTCGCTGGGCTGCTGCAGGACACCGGACAGCTCGTGCTGGCATCGCGGGCGGCATCGCGCTTCGGCATCGCGCTCAGCACTGCCAGCGCGCGCAAGCAGCCGCTGCAAGAGAGCGAAGTCGAGCTGTTCGGCGCCTCGCACGCCGAAATTGGCGCTTACCTGCTCGGCCTATGGGGCCTGCCGCAGCGCGTCGTGGCTGCCGTCGGCAATCATTTGGAGCCGCAGCGCACGGGCAATCGCGTGTTCGACGCTGCCGCCGCGCTCTACGTCGCCAACCTGCTGGCCGCCGATCCCGACGTGCCCGCGTTCGAGGAAATTCCGCCGCACACAATCGCGCTCGATCTCGCGTTCCTGCGGCTGGTCGGCGTCGCCCACCAATTGGATGAGTGGCGTCGGCTCGCGCGCGCGTTTAGCCCCGCCAGATCCAACGCGCCCAAGCTCGCCGCGCGGGCCTAGAAACGACTAGCTTAGCCACCGGTGCCTACGAAAAAAACACCGTCGGCGTTGTCGTTCGAAGATTTGACCGAGGCGCTGCGTGGCGCGCGCGTTGGCGTGTGGGACTGGGACATGACCAGCAACTACCTGCGCTGGTCGGAGGAGACTTACAACCTCTACGGCATGGAGGTCGACGAGTTCGACAACACGTTCGAGTCGTTCGCGCCGCGCGTGCACCCTGAAGATCGCGAAAACCTGCGCCGCACGCTCGAGCACGCGATTGCCACGCGCGCCGACGACTTCGTGGGCAGTCAACGCGTGATTTTCCCGGACGGCAGCCTGCACTGGGTCGAGGGACGAGGACGCGTCATCACCGACGACAACGGCCAGCCCGTGCGCGTCATCGGAACGGTGACCGACGCGACCGAGCGCTATCAGACCGAAGAACGCTTGCGCCAGGCCGAGGAACGCTTACGGCTGTTCACGACGCACGCGACCGACTACGTCTACGACGCGAGCTTGAGCGGTCAAGTTGCGCTGCCCACGATCGTGGCCGGTTCGTTCGAACGCACGACCGGCATGACGATCGATGAAGTCGCCGCCCGTGGCGGTTGGGCTGCCGTCGTGCACCCGGAAGACCGCGACCGCTCGCTGGCGTTGCTTGGTGAATTGGCCAAGGGCCGTAGTGTTTTGAACGAATACCGAATCATCGACGGCGCGGGGCGAATGCGCTGGCTGCGTGACCGCATGGTGCCGGTGCTCGACGAAAAGGGCGTGCTGACGCGGATGGTGGGCGGCGTGAGTGACATCACCGAGCAACGTGCGCTCGAAGAGCGCTTGGTCGACGCGCAACGGATGGAAGCGTTGGCGCGTTTGGCAGCAGGCGTAGCCCACGATTTCAACAACCTGCTCACCGCGTTGACCGGTGAAATATCGTTCCTGCGTGAGCCGGGCGTATCGCCCGAAAACCTCGAGCAGAGCTTCAGCGAAATTGACGCGACGCTGGCGCGCGCGACCCGCTTGACCTCCTCTTTGCTGGCGTTTGGGCGCAAGCAAGTCGGGCCTTTGCGCGTGATCGATTTTGGGAGAGCCGTCGAACGCGCGCAAACGATGCTGGCGCGTGGTGCGGGTGAACGGGTGCAGGTGCAGTTGGTCACCCCGCCGCTGGAGCTGCGCGTGGCCGCAGATCCCAACGACATCCACATGATCTTGCTCAACTTGGTGCTCAACGCGCGCGACGCCATGCCAAAGGGCGGCTCGATTCGGATCGAAGTCGCGCCCGCCGACTTGACCGTCGACTCCCCCGAGCGACCGCCCGAGCTCAAGCCGGGGGCGTACGTTTCTTTGGCTGTCACCGACACCGGCCAAGGCATCCCGGCCGAGTCGCGCGATCAGATCTTTCAGCCATTTTTTACCACCAAAGGCCACGGTGGCACCGGCCTTGGCCTGCCCACCTGTTTGGGCATCGTCGAACGCTATGGTGGGGTGCTGTTCCTCCAGCAATCCTCGCGCGACGGCACCACCTTTCGCATCTACCTGCCACTGTCGGACAAGGCGTTGGCCGACTCGTCTCAGCCAGCCGCCCGCGAAATGGTCGGCGGCCCCGAGCACGTGCTGGTCGTGGAGGATGATCCACCGGTGCGTTCCGTCACCGAACGTGGCCTGCGCGCGCGCGGCTATCGCGTCACTGCCGTTGCCTCGGCCGAGGACGCGCTCGCGCTGGGCGATGCTCTCGGCTCGGTTGACATCGTGCTCACCGACGTGCGGTTGCCAGGTATGAGCGGCCTCGATCTCGCCGCGGGTCTGCGCGCCGCTTTCCCGCGCCTCCCGATCCTCGTCATGTCCGGCCACGTCGGCGATCCGGCGGAACAAGCCGCGCTTTCGGCGGGTAAATACGCGTTCTTGCCGAAACCGTTCTCGCTGCCCGGTTTGCTCCGGCGGTTGCGCGAAGTGCTCGACGCCGTGTGGGGGTGAGTTTCCGCTCCCCTATTGCGTTGCGGAGGTTGGCCGCAGCGCGGCCGATCCTTCATCGAAAAGGTGCCCGGCTTGCGCTATTCTCGGCGCGGCTGACCCCAGATTACTCGACCGATTTTGCGGGTAGCTCGCTAAGCAGCTTTTCCAACTGCTCGAAATCGATCGGCTTGACCAGATGGCCGTCGCAGCCAGCGGCGCGTGATCGCTGCCGGTCGGCGTCCTGCCCCCAGCCAGTCAGCGCGATGATCGTCATCGGCCGTCCCCAAGGCTGCTGCCGAATTTGACGCGTCGCGTCCAGGCCATTTTGGCGCGGCATGCCGACGTCCATCAACACCAGCTCCGGCCGCACGCGCTCGACCAGCTCGACGGCGCTCAATCCGTCGTGGGCGACGTGCGCCTCGTTCCCCATGGCTTCGAGCAGCTCGGCCAATACTTCCGCGCCATCGACGCTATCGTCGGCCACGACGACCTTTCGACGTGGCGGCACGAGCGTGACCTCCGCCCTGGCTACGGCTTCGGTTTGAGGCACGGCCGTGTCGCCGCCGCGGAGCGGTAAGTGAACGGTGAACGTGGTGCCGAGCCCGACGCCAGGGCTCTCGGCGCTGACGGTTCCGCCATGGGTCTCGACCAGACCCTTCACGAGTGCCAAGCCGATGCCTAAGCCACCGGTCACGCGTTCGAGACTGCGGTCGACCTGCGAGAACATCTCGAATACGCGGGGCAGCGCATCGCCTGGAATGCCAATGCCCGTGTCCTTTACCGAAACGACCGCGTCGCCGCCGCGCACGTCGGCTTTGAGCCAGATTCGACCGCCGTTGGGCGTGTACTTCACGCTGTTGCTCAGCAAGTTTCCAAACACCTGCGCCAGCCGCGTTAGATCAGCCTCGAACACGACTGGCCCTTCAGGCATCGATACCTCGAGCTGGTGGCCCGCAGCCTGAATCGCCGGACCTACGGCCTCCAGGGCGTGGTTCACGATATCGCTCAAGGACACGCGCGCTTTCTGAAGATGCAGGCGGCTGCTGCTGATGCGCGACACGTCGAGCAAGTCGTCGATCAGCCGCACCATGTGCGAAAGCTGCCGATCCATCATGCCACGCGCCTTTTCGAGCGCGCTCGCATCGGCTGCGCCGAGCTTGAGCAGCTGCAGGCCCGTGCGCAGCGGCGCGAGCGGGCTTCTCAGCTCGTGAGCAAGCATCGCGATGAATTCGTCCTTCTTGCGGTCCGCGTCGGCCAGCTCCTCGGCGCGCAGTCGCAGGTCACTTTCCAAACGCTTGCGCTCGCTGATGTCCTGAACGACACCGAAGATGCCGGATATCGCACCATCTGCCCGGTACTGAGCCTTGCCCTTCGAAGACACCCAAACTTGCTCACCGCCCGGCCGAACCACCCGATACTCGACCTCATAGTTGCCGCCGGTAGCGGTCGACAGTTCAATCTGCATCTCGGCTGGTCGGCGATCTTCTTCGTGGACCAAGGCCTGCATCGCGCTTCGAGTCATCGATTGCCCGGGCGGAATCCCGAATATTTCCAAGGCTCGCTGGGAAAAACTCATGGCGTCGGTCGTGGCATCCCAGCTCCAGTCGCCGAGATTCGCTGCGGCAACCGCGAGCGCCTGCCGCTCCTCGGTCTCGCGCAGGACATCATCGGCGCGCTTGCGCTCGGTGATGTCGCGCGCAATCTTCGACGCGCCGATCACTCGTCCTTCGTGATCCTTCACTGGCGACACAGAGAGCGAGATGTAAACGCGCCGCCCGCCCTTGGCGAGGCGTACGGTTTCGAAATGCTCGATGCGCTGGCCCTGCTGCAGGCGGGCCAGAATCACGGCCTCTTCATCCAAACGCTCCACCGGGATCAGCAGCGTGATGTTCTTGCCGACCGCTTCCTGTGCGGTGTAACCAAAAACCCGCTCCGCAGCGGCGTTCCACGAGCGAATCACGCCGTCGAGCGTCTTACTGAGAATGGCGTCCTCCGAGGACGCCACGATCGCGGCGAGCTGGGCAGCCGCTTCCTCGGCTCGCTTCCGCTCACTCACGTCACGAAACACCAGCACGGCTCCGAGCGGCGAGCCGTCCTCGCTCAGCATCGGCGCCGCCGAGTCGTCGATCGGACGCTCGCTGCCATCGCGCGCAATCAATAGCGTGTGATTGGCCAGATCCACGACGCGACCTTCGCGCAGCGCCCTTAAGGCCGGGTTCTCGACCGGCGCGCGTGTGGTTTCGCTTATGATCCGAAACACCTCGGTCAACGTCTGGCCGGCAGCGTCGGCCTGGGGCCAGCCGGTGAGTTTCTCGGCGACGGCGTTGAGGAATACCACCCGACCATCGGCGTCGGTGCTGATTACGGCGTCGCCAATGCTGGCAAGCGTGATGCGCAGCCGTTCGCGTTCGGTGAACAGCTCGCGTTCCACGCGCTGCCGCTCCGCCAGAATGCTCGTCGCGTTCTGCAGCGCAACCGAGCGCAGGGCACGCTCCTCGTCGGCCTCGGGCTCGCTCATCGGGCCAGCACCGCGGAAGCAAGAGCGGTACCTTCGACGCGCGCGCGAATCTTGGCGAAGGCCGCGTCGCGACTAGTCGAGGTGTCGTCGCAGAAGGGCGAATACCCGCAGTCGTCGGTCGTGCCCAATTTCTCTACCGGGATGTAGCGCGCCGCCTCGAGCACGCGATCGCGCACTTCTTCGGCTGACTCGAGTCGCGGGTCGATCGGCGAGACGACGCCGACGAAGACCCGCTGGTTCGGCTGGCGATGCTCGCGGATGATCGACAGCACGCGCGCTGGGTCTTTTTCGCCGGCCAGCGCCACGTAGAAATTGCCCGCTTGAAGCCGAAACAAGCTGGGCAATAGCTCCGCGTAGTCCACGTCCGCGCTGTGCGTCGAGTCGAGATCACCGCCGGGGCAGGTGTGTACGCCGATGCGCTTGAGCTCCTCCGAAGAGAAGCGCGAAAGAGCGAGGTTGTTTAGCTCGATGAAGCTCTGCAAGAGCCCTCCACGGGGGTCTAGCTTAACCGCGAGCCGCCCCTCGGTGAAGTCGATCTGCACTGCGTGCGCGCCTTTCTCCAGGCAGCGTCGCACTTCGCCCACGTGCTGATCGAGAAGATCTCGAACGAACTGTTCACGCGGATAACCCGGCAGGGTTTCGGCAGGGTACATGAGCGAGAGCGCCGAGGGCGAAATCACCGCTTGCTTGACCGGGCGATTGGCGTGGCGAAGAGCTACGTCCAGGTAGGCGTCGGCGTAGCAACCGTAGCGGAATGGACCGGCCGTCAGACGCGGCATGCGGCGGACGTGACCGGCAGCGAACGGGATCTTGAAGCCGTCAGGCTGGGTGTTGGCGAGCCCGTGAACGCAGTACGTCCAGAAGTTGTGGTACTTCCGCTGCTCGCCGTCGGTCACGACCGGTGATCCGGTGTCTTCGAACCGCGTAATCGTGTCGCGAATGGCTTCGTCGTAGAGCGCGTCGAGCGAAGGGTCCGCGCCATCGCGCTCGGCGATGGCAGCAATCAGCGTGGGCGGCCTGGGGATGCTGCCGATCGGCTCGGTGGGAATCGTCACCGCACTTGGCATTCGATCAGTCTTCTCTCGGGCTCGGCTCAACTGCAACCTAGGGTTGAGCCTTGATCTTGCGGTAGAGGGTGCGGCGATCGAAGCCGAGCACCTTGGCGGCGAGCGTCTTGTTGCCGCCGACGGCGCCCAGCACCTTGCGGATGTAGCGTTCCTCGACGACATCCATGGTGGGCATTTCGAGCGGATTCTCGCTCGAGCTGTAGACCTCGGTCGCGCGATGCTCACGGACTTTGCTAGGCAGGTCGTCGAGCGTCAGCCGGTCGAAGCGCGCCAAAGCCACCGCGCGCTCCATGCAGTTTTCGAGTTCACGTACGTTGCCTGGCCAGTCGTAGCCCATGATGGCATCTGCGACGCTACGGTCGATGGTGTTGATGCCTTTGTTGGAGCGCTTAGCTGCGCGGTGCAGGAAGAACTGCGCCAGCTCGAGCGTGTCGTTGCCGCGTTTGCGCAGCGGTGGCACGTCGACGCGCACGACGTTGACGCGGTAGTACAGGTCCTCGCGAAAACGCTTGGCGGCGACCTCGCCTTCGAGGTCACGATTCGTGGCGGTGACGATGCGCGCGTCGAACGGTACTTCTTGATTGGCGCCAATTGGCCGCACCTTACGCTCTTGGAGAGCGCGCAGCAGCTTGGCTTGCATCGACAACGGCATCTCGCCAATCTCGTCGAGGAACAACGTGCCCTGGTTGGCTTCGACGAACAGCCCTGAGCGGTTGGTGCGCGCGTCCGTAAAGGCGCCGCGCACGTGACCGAATAGCTCGCTCTCCAGCAGGGTTTCCGGGACAGCCGCGCAGTTGATGGCCAAAAACTGGCCACGCCGACCACTACGTTCGTGAAGTGCGCGCGCCACTAGCTCTTTGCCGGTGCCGCTCTCGCCCGTGATCAGCACGTTGGTTTCGGTTTCCGCTACGCGTGTGATCAGGTCAGCCATGTATTTCATGGCGTCACTCGAGCCAATCACACTCGGCAGCTCCGTATTTTCGACCCGGCGTCGCAGGCGACGCAACTCATCCGTCATCGAGCGCTCGCGCACGGCGCGCTCGATGGCCAATGCCAGCGCGTCCATCGACACCGGCTTCGTGATGAAGTCGTACGCTCCGGCGTGAATGGCGCCGACGGCGTGCTCGACCGTGCCGAAGCCGGTCATCACGATCACCGGCAGGTCAGGGCGCTTGGCGATCGCAGCGCGGCAAAGGTCGAGGCCGCTCTTGCCATCCATGTGGATGTCGACGAGCAGCACCGAATAGTCATTCGCGTCGAGCTCGGCGAGCGTCTCCTCGGGAGAAAGCCGCCAAGAGACGTCGTAGCCTCGGCCACTCAGCCCTGCCTCAGCGAGCTCGCAGAGGTCGCGGTCGTCGTCGGCGACCAAGATCGCCGGCTTGGAATCGGCGGAGCGCGGGGGATGGTTTTGCTGAGGCATTTTTAGTGCGGCTGACGACATTGACTCACGCCTACAGCACGGTTCGTGCCAGCAGCCGATGCGCCTAACCGCGCAGAAAGTGCGATGCCGCTGGGGCGTAGGCGTGGCGTAGTGTCCCGTTTTCCGTCCGCGGTGACGCAATATGCGTCGGCTGACAGCCCTGATCGTAGCCCGCAGCGCCGGCCTCCGACGACGGCTAGGCTGATCGCGCCAATGCCGACTGCTGTTCCAGCTCGACCAAGAGCCAATCGGCTATTCATCGCCAGCGCCGGACTGCTCGTGCTCGTGCTCGGATTGTGCGGGTTGGCGGCTACCCACTACGCGTCGGCGGGACAATGGGTGGAGCATTCGTTGAACGTGCGGCGAGCGCTCGACGGCTGGGCGACGCTGATTGTCGAGTTGCAAAGCAGCAATCGCGCCTACGTCGCCGGTGGCAACCGCGAGGCGTTGGGCGAGCGTGAAGCGCTGCTGCAGGCTGAACGGGCACAACTCAGCAAACTGCGCGAGTTAGTAGCCGACAACCGCGAGCAAGCAGCGAGCGTGGAGCGTGCCAACCGCGACGCCGAAGCCGCGCTCGGCTACTTCGACGAGCAGGTCGCGCGCGTCGCGTCCGGGCAGGAGCGCGACGCTCTCGAACGGCTCGCGCGCGGCGAAGGGCGCCTGCTCGTCAACCGCTTTCGCGGCTCGTTGCAAGGCCTGCGCGCAGCGGAAGAACGGCTGCTCGAGCAGCGGCGGCAAGCAGCGGCGAGCGGCGCACGTATGACGTTGGTCGGCGCGCTGTTCATGGCGTTCCTCGCGGCCGCGCTGCTCGGGTTCGCCTGGCGTCGCGAACTGCAGCACGACGTGATCGCGACCGAGATGGCGCGCAGCGCTCGTCGACGATTGCGCGTGCTGTCGGATCTTGCGGCCGCGCTGGCGGCAACACGCACCGTGACGCAGGTGGCGGAGGTCGTCATCGAGCACGGCGTGCGCGCTGCGGGCGGCGACACCTGCACCCTGTATGCGCTCGAGCCCGAGTCCGAGACGCTCGAGCTGTTGGGCCAGCACGGCGTCGATCCCGACTTGCTCGACACGATCCGCCTGATCGGCCCGGATCATGGCAATCCGGAGGCGTACCGCGCGGTGCGTGAGCGACGCTCGGTGTGGGCTGAAAGGGCGGCCGACTACGCGGCGCTCTACCCACGTCTTGCGGCCACCAAGGTGGAGGGGCCACGCGCGCAGGCGTTTTGGAGCGTGCCGCTGGTCGCCGAGGGGCAAGCGCTCGGCCTGCTGGGGGTTGGCTTCTTCGCGCCGCGCACGTTTTCAGCCGACGAGCGTGCGTTCGTCGACACCGTCGCCAACCAGTGCGCGCAAGCCTTGCTCAGGGCGAAGCGCACCGAAGCCGAAGAAGAGGCGCGGCGTTGGTTCAGCACGACCCTGCGCAGCATCGGCGACGCCGTGATCGCCACCGATGAGCATGGCAAGATCCAGTTCCTGAATGCAGTCGCTGAGCGTCTGACCGGCTACAGCGAAGCCGAAGCCATGGGGCAGCCGTTGGACGCGGTGTTCCACATCATTTCCGAACATTCGCGGGCCGTCGTCGAGAGTCCGGTCGCGAAAGTCTTGCGCGAAGGCAAGATCGTCGGCCTGGCCAATCACACCGTGCTCTTGCCGCGTAAGGGACCCGAGATCCCGATCGACGACAGTGGCGCCCCGATCCGCAACGAGGCGGGCGAGATCGTCGGCGTCGTGCTGGTGTTTCGCGACGTCTCGTTCGAAAAGCGCCACGTTGCTCGCAACGAGTTCCTGGTCAAGGCGGGGGAAGCGCTGATCGCTTCGTTGGACTACGAAGCAACGCTCGCAACCGTCGCCCGCCTGACGGTGCCGCATCTGGCCGATTGGTGCAGTGTGAAGTTGGTCGACGGCGACGGCCTCAAGCAGGTCGCGGTCGCGCACGTCGATCCGAGCAAAGTGCGCTACGCCGAGGAGCTGGGCCGACGCTATCCACCGACCGGCGATTCGGGTGATGGGCGGGTGATCCGCACTGGGAAATCCGAGCTCTACCCGGAGATCCCGGACGAGCTGTTGGTGGCGTCGGCTCGCGACGCCGAGCATTTGCGGATCTCTCGCGAGCTCGATCTCAAGAGCGCGATAGTGGTGCCGCTGCGTGCGCGTGAAGGCATCTTGGGGTCGATGACGTTCGTCTACGCGGGGGCGGAGCGCCGCTACACCGCGGACGACCTAGTGTTCGTCGAAGAGCTGGCGCGGCGCGCCGCGATGGCGATCGAGAATTCAATCGCGCTCAAAGCTGCGCATGAAGCGCACGACCGCGAACGTTGGCTGCGCGAGGAAGCCGAACGCACGAATCGGTTGAAGGACGACTTCTTGGCGACCGCGTCGCACGAGCTGCGGACGCCGCTGAACGCGATCTTGGGTTGGACGCTCACGCTGCGCCGCAACGCAAATAGCCCCGATACCGATCGCGCGCTCGGTATCGTGGAGCGCAATGCGCGGGCGCAGGCCAAGCTGATCGAAGACGTGCTGGATGTCTCGCGGATCGTCAGCGGCAAGCTCGTGCTCACGCTGAAGACGACCACGGTCTCGGCCGCCGTGCGAGCCGCGATCGAGACGGTCACACCTGCGGCCGACGCCAAGGGCATCGTCGTCGTTGCCGAGCTCGAGACCGACCCGGCGCTGATCACCGCCGATCCTGAGCGCTTGCAGCAGGTGATTTGGAATCTGCTGTCGAATTCGGTCAAGTTCACGCCGAAAAATGGCCGCGTCTCGCTGCGCACCTACCGCGACGGCTCCGAAGTGTGCGTGATGGTCCAGGATACCGGCGAGGGCATGCGCCCGGAGATCTTGACCGCTATCTTCGAACCGTTCCAACAAGCCGACTCTTCGACGACGCGCCGCCACGGCGGCCTCGGTCTCGGCCTTGCGATTGTCAAACAGCTAGTGGAAGCGCACGGCGGGTCGGTCCAGGCCAGCAGCGAGGGCCCAGGCAAAGGCTCGAGCTTCGTGGTGCGGTTGCCGGTCCGCGCGGTAGCGCCGCTCGGTGAAGAACGCGATTCGGGACCCGGCGCCGGCCAGCCTAAGGACACCGGCTCGGCGAGCACGCGGCTCGACCGATTGCGCGTGTTGGTGGTCGATGACGAGTACGACGCGCGCCAGCTGATCCACGAGATTTTGCGTCAGTATGGGGCGGAGGTGACGATGGTCAGCTCCGCCGCAGAAGCCAGGCGGGCGATGGTGCTGGCACCGCCCGATGCGATCGTCAGCGATGTGGGCATGGCAGACGAAGATGGCTATTCCTTCATCCGCAAGTTGCGCGCCGACGGCTCGCAGACGCCGGCCGTTGCGCTCACCGCCTACGCCAGCCCGCAAGACGCACGCCGCGCGCTCGACGCCGGCTTCCAGCGCCACATCACCAAGCCGGTCGAGCCGCTGTTGCTCGTGCGCGTCATTGCAGGGTTGAGCCTGGCAGAACCGCCGAAATCTCGGCCGTGACGTCGTAGCGAGCGCTCCGCGCTGGAAGGGACAGCTGCGCAAAACTTGTACAAAACTAGATGTCTGGGAGCGTCAGCCAAGCCCGTGTGTTGCGACGTGCCCGGTCATGGACCTCGGCGATTCGACTGAGGCGGAGGCCCGCTCGAGCGCTCCCGAGTTGCGCGCCGAATCGCGCTGATTAGGTCATCCAAGGGCACCGGCTTGACCAGGAAACGGTCCGCGCCCAGCGACGCCAGCATCGTCCACTCCTTCGGGCCGCCCGCCGCGCTGAGGACGATGATTGGTACCTGATCCGCGTTCGGACGCGAGCGTAGCAGCGCCGTTACTCCCATGCCGTCGATCTCCGGCATCTGGAAGTCGAGCACGACGACCGAAGCTTGCTTGCGGTCGAAGGCTTCGATGGCCTGCCGCCCGTCGGCGACGCATTCGATATCGGCTCCCGGAAATTCCTGAGTAAGCAGGATCTCCAGCACCTCACGGAAGTCGGCGTCGTCTTCCGCGACTAGGATCCGCACCGGTTCGAGGCTGTCGTTTCTGGCCTCGATCAACGCGCGTCGGAACAGCTCGACGCTCGGCGTGCGCTCCTTGGGGTCCTTCGCCAGCGCTTGTTGCAGCACGCGATCGAAGGCCGGCGGCAGGTTCTTCCGTAGCTCGCTGGCAATTGGAAGTGGCGCCGTGCCGTGCAGGACGGCGAGCATGAGATCTTCTTCAGCGGCGTAGGGCGGGTAGCCCGTCAAGAGCTCGAACGCGATGCACGCCAGTGAGTACAAGTCGCTTTGTGGTGTTGCCCCGGTGTCGACGGCGATATCGAAATGAATCTCGGGGGCGATGTAACCCACCGTGCCAACGGCCTCCTTGTTCTTGGTGTCATCCTTGAAGGGGATGGCAAGTCCGAGGTCGGAGACGCGTGCGCGGAGCTGCCCGTCGAGCAAGATGTTGCTCGGTTTCAGGTCGCGGTGCAGCGTGCCCGCGTCGTGAATCGCGCTCACCCCTAGGCAAATCTGGTTCAAAATGCGCAGGACTTCGTCGATGTCGGGTGCTGCAGGCTGCGCTGCCAGCCAGGTTTCGAGCGTCTGGCCTTCGACTAGCTCCATCACCATGAATGGCCAGTCGCCATGCTCGCCGAACGCGTGAATCGTCACAACGTTGGGGTGGCTGACCCGGGCCATCGCGCGCGCCTCAGAGATGAAGCGCGCGCGAAAGTCGTCTGAGTGCAGCTCGGTGTGAATTAGCTTGATCGCGACCTTGCGAGCCAGCCGCTCATCGAGCGCGCTCAGCACGACGCCCATGCCGCCACCGCCCAGCGTGCCGATGATTTCGTAGCTGTCGGCGATCCGTTCGCCCCGAGCTGGAAGGGGCCTGGGTCGATGCGCCGCAAATCGAACGTCGCTGATCGGCAGGGCGTGGGCGGGCGACGGCGTGAGGACGCGCGTGTCCGTCAGCCTTGAAGCCGTGTCGGCGCCAGGATCGACGTTCTGAAATTTTTGACGTCGCATGGGGACTGCCGCCAATGGCGTGCGTTAGGCGTTGCTCGGCACGCGGCCGTGAGTGGCCTCACCGCTTGGCTGCACGCCACTGCCGAGCAGGAATGAGCGCAGCATCCAGGCCATCTTTTCGTGGCCCTGCAGCATGCCGGTGAAAAAATCGGCGGTGCCGGCGTCGTTGAATTGGTCGTCGCACAGTTGGATCGAGCCGCGCAGCGACCGCGCGAGCGCCTCGTGGTCGGCGAGCAAATGGCGCACGGCCTCGGTCGCGTTCGGGACCTCGCCCGGGTACTCCTTCAGCTCAGCGGATTTCAGGAAGCCCTGAGCCGTTCCGAGCGGGTAGCCGCCGAGCATGCGGATGCGCTCGGCCGTTTCGTCGACGTAAGTCGTCAACGTTTCGTACTGTTCGTCCCAGAGCTTGTGCAGCGTCATGAACTGCGGGCCGACGACGTCCCAGTGAAATTTCTTGGTCTTGATCGTGAGCAAGCTGGCGTTGGCGAGCGCGACGTTCATGGCTCGAATCGAGCCGTCGCGCTCGCGCGATTCCAAGCCGATGTTGGCGTCGCCTACCTTGGTGGCTTCTGGCTCGCGCTTGGTTGATGACTCTCCGTTGCGTGTCGACGTACTCGGCGTTGGCATGGCTGCTAGCTAAGCAAGGCGCGTGCCCGCTTCGTTCGAGCGAAAACCACCGCTACGCTGCGGCGAAATAGCCGACGTGCGACATTTGGTCCGTGCGGCTGGTTTGCTCGGTGGGCTTCAGGCGACGGCGCGCATCGCAGCGTGGCCG
Organism: Polyangiales bacterium; assembly: GCA_038252755.1. Taxonomy (GTDB): domain Bacteria; phylum Myxococcota_A; class Polyangia; order Polyangiales; family Polyangiaceae; genus PMG-095. The sequence continues at coordinate 15,909 of JBBSAB010000032.1, forward strand.
GTGATCAGCTCGTGCACGAACGCCAGCTTGACCTCGACCAGCGGGGTGAGCGCGAACGGGTAGGCATCAAGCAACCCCATGCTGCGGTTGAGCGCGTTGAGCGCCACGGTTAGCCCCAGCCAATCGTCGAGCAGGGTCGATAGTGCTGACGAATCGCGGGTGCTGGCTTGCGGAGTGTCGCCTGTAAAACCAAAGTGTTGGGCAGTTTCCAGCGTGTCGCGCATGTGCAAGTAGTGCGCGAAGGTTTCTGCGAAGTCCTCCCACGGATGCGACGAGGCGTAGCAAGTGATGTGGCGGAGTCGATAGTCCTGGAGTGGCGCGGCGTAGTGCCGTTCCAAGGCTTGTGTGGAGTCGTCGCGCTCGTCACCGAAGACCTGCCGGAACGCCTCTAACCGCCCACCCTCCTGGACCAGTCGATCCCAGTAATAGTGGCCGATTTCGTGACGAAAATGGCCGAGCAACGGAGTGGCGTCGGGAGAAAGCGATGAGGGTCGAACGCAAGCGCTCAGGAACTCACCCGCTCGGTCAAGCCGCTTTCGATGATGGTGCCGACATTGGCGGAGCTGGTGGCCGCCAAATCGGCGCGCTTGTGGCTGAACAGTGCCGGGAGTTTGTCGCCGCAGCCGGCGTTGAACGAGCCGCTCGGCGACGAACCAGCGGAGTTGCCGTTGACGTTGGGGGTCGGCGCCGAGCCAGTCAGCAAGCTTGCGTCGGTGTGGCTGGTCGCAGCAACGCACGGGCTGGCGTACGGCTTGGCCGGCCCCGACGCTCGCGTGCTGTGCTTGCCGCTCAAAGCGGTCGACAGCCGGTCGGCGATTGTTTGTCTTGGCCTCGCCGACAATGTGCCCCCCAGCGAGCTCGAGCAAGGTCGTCTCGTCGCGCTGGCCGAGCAGACGATGGCCGGTCAACACCGATCAGCTCCTGGCCACATTGCGGTCGTGGCTGCATCGCTGATGGACGACGAAAGGCGCGACGTCCACCAGAGGGCGTGTCCCTAAATTGGGATCGCTCGGGCGCCCCCGTCCGCACTCGCGCCCCGGCATGGTTGGGCCGACCCCTTTCGGCCGCGGCAATCCGTATCGCACTTGCGACACACTTTGCTCAATGAATTCGCGGCCCCGATTCGTTGGCATGACGGTGTCGCACTTGCGACACCTTCGTCAGCAGCCGCTGACCTTGTCGCAAGTGCGACAGCGTCATGCCATCCAAGACCGCCCGCAGAATCATTGAGGAATGTGTGTCGCACTTGCGACACGCCAAGCGCGTGCCGAGAGCCCTCGCCTTGAAAGGGGCGCGGTTCGCAACCGGCGTTCGTCAAAGCCACAACTACCTTGACGAGCGCCGCAACCGGCGTTCATCAAAGCGACGACTACCTTGACGACCGCCATCTCCGCATCGCGGACGCGCCACGCGGCCCCCGCGATCCGCCCGCGCAAACGCTGACACGGGCGAGAATTGACGGTCACGCACTAGACGTCGCGCCTTCGGCGTTCCAACTACGCTGGCGTTCAGCTCCGCACAGCGACCGGACTAATCGGCGGCTGGTCTTGGTAGCTGGGCATGGGGTCAGCAGGCGCGTCGGGTGAATCGGGAGTCACCGGTTCCGGCTCCGACGGAGACGGCGCTGGCGGCACCGGGGTTGGTACCGCCGCCCGTGACCCATAGTGTTGGCCCTGGGCGATCATGGTTGCGTGCTCGACACGTTGGCGGCGGCTTGCGCCGAGCTTTGGGCTGCCAATAGGGTGAACGGGCAGAGCAGATGGGTAAGTTTCATGGCACTTTCTCCTGGATGAGCGAAAAGGCTCGGAACTAGGGGCCTTGTTTTCGAGACCGGCGCGATAGCTTGGCCTGGTCGCCCTGGTGGGTTGTTAGCGAGCAGAGGGGCAACAGGGCGGTGCTGGCCGCGCCAGCACCGACCCCGCAACCCTTTTCGGCGGCGGGGCGCGGCGATCTGTCTCGCTGCGCGCCCCTGTCACGCCACGCTTACTCAGCCAGCTGTCGAAGACGACGAGACGCCGTTGGCCACGTGCGACAACGAGCGCAGGGCTTCTTCCTTCTGCTCGCGGACGGCGTCCATCGCGGCGCTGCCGAGCTTGGACGCCTCGTTGCCGAGGCGACGCCGCGTTTCGCTACCGCTGCTCGGTGCGAGCAAGATCGCCGCCCCGGCGCCCACGATAGCGCCGACAGCGACCAAGCCGAGATTCTCCAAGAAATGGCTGCGGCGACGGGAAAGCCCCATCGTTCCGAGCACGTCCTCGATCTCGATGCCCGAGACCGTTTTTGCAACCTTCGACGCTGCGATCGCAGCGCCCAGCGACATCAGTAACTTCTTTGTTTCCATGACGGTAGGCTCCCTTCGTGAGCGCGAGGGGAGTCTGCATCTAGCGTGCCGCCGCCAGCTCAGTCGTGTACGCACTCGAAACGCGCGGTCGCACCGAGCCCCGACGCCGCCTGGGCGATCGAGAGCGAGCCGCCGATCCGCCGGGCCAAGCCCAAACAAGTCCAGAAAGTCTCGAGCGTGCCTGGGTCATAATGCCCATTGTGCTCGGGCGGCTCGAAGCGCTCGAAATTCGGAGGCACTTGTAGATCAGGCAGCTGCAGCTTGAAGGCTACGCCGCCCGGACCGTGCTCGATTGCGTCGAGCGTGACGCTTTGCCCGGGCGCAGCCGAGCGCACGGCGAGCGAAAGCAGCGTCGTCAACACCAGCGGTGAAACCTCGGCTTCGACGCGCAGCGCCTCGCAAGTGCCGCCGTTCACCAGCAGCGCGACGCCCCTCAGCTGGGCTACCGGCACGTACAGCGCTCGGCACTCCGCCAAGATGGCGCCCACCGTGCGGTGCTCAGTGGCAGGCTCGGCGAGGCCGAAGTAGTCGATCAGCCGACGCATGCGCAACGCCATGCGCTCGACCTGCTCCTCGATCCGCCGCACGTTCTCTTCGACGGCCTCCGGTGCTGGATTGGAGCGGATTAACGCTGCGCGACCGGCGATCACGTTGAGCGGCGTGCCCGCCAAATGTCCGGCGACCGCCACCATGCGCGCGCTGGCCGCACGGCGCTCTGCCCGGCGCAGGTCGTCGAGACGAGCGAGCAGCAATGCACAAGCATCAGGCATGTTGGGCGCCTGGGTCATGGTCGGTCGGTGAGCGCGCTCTTCAGCGACGTGACGGTCGAAACCGTTTCAAGCTCGGAGCAGTTGTTCGAGGACCTCGGGCATGATCGGCTTGACGACATAGGCGTCGAAGCCCGCCGCGCCGGCGTCGTCACGCATCTCGCGGTCCGAATAGCCGGTAAGCGCGACCAGCCGGGTCTTGAGGCCAGCCGTGTCGGCCATCGCTTGTCGCAAGAGCCGCGCCAACTCGCAACCGCCGAGCTGCGGGAGCCCAAGGTCGATGAACGCGAGGTCGGGCTTCTGGTCGCGGACTTGAGCCAGCGCTTCAGTCGCGTTGGCGGCCGAGACGGCGAAGTGGCCGTACGACGCAACGAGCTCACCGAGCATCTCGCGCGAGTCGTCGTCGTCTTCGACGATCAAGACGCGCTGCGCCACTGGACTCGCAGTCTTCGCGCTGTTCATTTGTGGACGATAACCCCGCCACGGCTGATCGCGCGTGGTTTGTTTTCGTGGCGTTTCGCCCCGAGCGTCGTTCTTGTCACGTCTCGCTTGCCGGAAACCTCGCCGCAGCTTGCGCCAGCTCGCGCGTGGTCGGCGAGGGCCGTGGAACGCACACAGACCACCTGGCACCAGGCTCGGCTCGGGCTCACGCGTTGTGGATGAAAGAGCCCGCCGGTGTGCTCGTGCCGGGCGATCCCTAGCCGCCTGGCCTGGGCTCACCCGGCGCGGGGCGGCCTAAGGGACGATGCCGAGGCAGTCGTCGGCGCAGTTGAAGGTCGATGCCGGGCACGAGCGGTCGTCGATGCACGTGTCGCACATCTTCAACTTGCGTTGCCGCTCGTTGTCGGCGTCCGCGCTGTTCGCGCATTTGTCGCTGCAGCCATCGACGTCGTAGTCGGCGTTAAAACAGTCGGCGTAGCGCTGGCAGACGGTATGACAGTCGATGCTGTTGGTCACTTCGTCCACCGTGCTGCTGCAGGCGCCGATGGCGAATGCGCCGATGGTGGCAGCCACGGCGATGACGTATCGCAAACGATGTTCGATGCTGAGTGCCATGCGGCGCGCCGGTGCACGCCGCGTGCCAGCCCGATGCGAGACCGGTTCAACCTTTTGTGCGCTGGGCGTCGACGCTCGACCTGGGGCGCGACATTTAGCCCCGCTGGGTCTTTTGCGCCGCGCTCCGCCCGCCATAACGCATCAATCAGGCTGATTTGGGCGCTGATCTGTCTGGCACGCCTTCTGCTTAGACAGCGGGACGCGCGCCAAGTGTGCGCCTAGCTAAAGGACACTGCCATGTTGTATTGGGCTGCCGTATTTTTCGTGATCGCGTTGTTGGCTGCCGTGTTCGGCTTTGGCGGCATTGCAGCGAGCGCCGTTGGCGTAGCGAAAATCCTGTTCTTCGTGTTCCTGATTTTGGCGGTTATCTCGCTGATCTTCGGACGGCGCGTCTCGACGTGACGCAGGCTGCAGTGAAGCCCTCCGAGGCATCACCGCCGGCCCTCGATGCCGCCGATGCGCTGACCGCCGTAGTCAACAGTGCTACGGCGGTGGCGCGCGCGGAGTTGCGACTAGCAGCCGCGGAAGCCAGAGCCTGGCTGACTCGCATTGGGTTAGGGCTTTTCTTGCTCTGGCTTTCGCTGTCGCTCATCCAAGTGTTCGTGCTCTTGCTGGCGCTTTCTCCGGTGCTGTCGCAAGACCATCGCTGGCCGCTGCTGGGGCTAATGCTGTTGTTGTCGCTGGTGCCCACCGTGAGCGTGTCTTGGCTCGCCATCCGGGAGCTGAGGCGGCTGAAGGAGTTCGGAAATGGAACAGATGCGCACCACCACCAATCAAGCTGACGAACTCTCGCGGGCCGAGCTGGCTGTCGAGGAAAGCCGAGCCGAGCTGACCCGAAGTCTGCGCCAAGTCGGCAAGACCAGTGAGAACCTGCTGCACCACGTGCAGGCGGAGTTGAAGCCGGGCCTGGTCGTGGCAGCGGCCGTGGTCGGCGCTGTCGCCTTGACGGCCACGGTGGTCGCGCTCACGCGGCGTGGGCGGCAGCGCCGCTGGCTCGCGCCTCAGGCACCATCGACATTGGGCGTGGTCGCGAAAGCGCTTGGACTTTGGGCGCTGCGCTTCGCGGCCCGTAGCGCGGCTCAAGCGTTGGTGGCTCGCCTCGAGCAGGCGGAGCCGAGTGCTCCCGCCGCGGTGGCTGCTCCTGCCGCTCAGTAGCGGCGCCGCCAAATCAAGTCGAGCGCCGAGCCACCGTGGTCGCCGAACACGGCCGATAGCGCCCAAGAGCGCTTCAAGCGCAGCTCCAACGTCAGGAAGGTCCGGTCCAGGGCCTCGCCCGCTGAGGGAGCGCCGATCGCGCGGGTGACCTTGGCCGAGACTCGGGGCGAAACCTGGAACACCAGCTCCGGCCGCGCGCTGCCGGTGGTGGTATCGATGCGGGCGCTCACGTCGAGCTGCGTGAAGTCGTCGAGTACCTGGTTCAGGCCCTTAGCGGCAGTGTCGCCAGCCACGCCGACCGCTAGTGCTGCGCCGTTGGGATCCGAGCCGCCGACGGCGGAGCCCTCGGGCGAGCCGAACAGTAGCAGATTGGCGATCTCGCTCGGGGTGAGGGGAGGCTCGGAACGTAGCTTGATTCGGCCGTTTTTTACGTCGCCCACGTAGTCCGCGTAGACCGTGTACTCGGGCGCGTCCCAGCGCGCCGTGGCGGTGATGGTGGGGTTGCCGGGGTCGTCACCTTCGAACGTCACGACGCCGCGCTCGATTTCGAACGTCTTGCCCTGGACGTCGAGCTTGCCGCCGCGCACTTCGATCCGACCGTCGACCGCCGTTTCGGCGCCGGTGACGATTGCCAATTCACCGCCTAGTTGGACCTGTGCGCTCGTTCCGCGCTCGACCGTGACGTCTTTGCCGAGACGAATGCGCAGGTGCAGCGGAGCGGATGGGCTCGCGGGGGCGTCTGCAGCACCGCCCGGGTCGAGTGGTTGAACTGGCAGCGCAGTGAAGACGCCGTCGGCGCGACGCACACCGACCCGAATGTCGGACGGCGCGTCGAGGCTCTGTAGATCGTAGCCGCTCGAGTCGGGGGTGATGAGACGCAGCACCGGGACCTCGATGTCGAGCTTGCGTTCGCCGGTTGGGGGGCTCGTGTACTTGGCGTCGACCGAGCCTGACACGTCGCCCAAGGCCGCACCTTCGAGCGTGAGTGGCAACGACTCGTTCTTGGCGATGGTCAGGTGTGCCTCCGCGGCGCGCAGGTCGAAGCCGTCCAGGCTCGCGCTCGCACGCCCCGTCAGGCGGCCGGTGGTGCCCCGGGCCGTGAGCCCTTCCAGCTTTGCCTGTTTGCCAGCGACGGCCACGCGCGCCGAGATATCGCTGAAGCGCTGACCGATCTGAGGGATCTGAACGACGCCCTTTTCGAGCTTGGCCGAGCCGGTTAGCTCGGTAGACGTGGGCGTGACGGCAAGCTCGGTCTTTGCGTCGAGTACGCCGCCGATCTCACTGACGTAGCCAGCCAAGAGCGGACCCAAGCTGCCCAAGTCGAACGCCCTGGTTTCGAGCTTGGCCGAGCCCCGGTGCTCCAGCTCAGGCACGGGGCGCTTGCCCCAGCGCATGCCGGCCGCGAGCGACCCGTTGGCGGTGCCTCCGCCGACCTTCATTGTCAGGTCCGCGATTAGCTGGTCAGCGCTGGTCCTGGCCGACGCGTTGAGATCGCGAATCGGTACCTTGCCGAGGCTCAGCTTGGTCGAAGCGAGCGAGGCGTTTACTTGCGCATCTCGTCCCCAGTTCTTGAGACTCAGCTTTGCATTCACGAGACCACTGATTTGGCGGTCGGCGATCAACGGCACCGCCTCGACCGGGAAGTCGGTCAGCTCCGCGTCCGCGCTGGCGACGAGGCCGGACTCGCCGGTCGCGAGCATTCCGGCGCGACGCAGATCGCCTTGCCACGACGCGTTGATGTGCGCAACGCCCGTCGGCTGAGCCGCTCGCTTGGCCTCGACCCGGCACTCGCCGCGCGCGGGCGTGTAGCGGACCTCGGCGTCGACGTCGACTGGCTGCTTGGTTCCAGATGCGTGCAGCGATCGCCCCGAAATCTGCGCAATCAGCTGCGGCTCGGCCAGGCTGCCCTCGAGGCTGGTTTGCAAGCTGACCTGCCCGCGCAGCGCTGCCGGGCGCAAAAGCGGCGGCAAGCTCACGAGCCGGCGTTGCGGCACTTCCAAGCTTGCTTTGATTGGCAGTCGCATCAGCGAACCCGTATCCATGTTTTCCAGCGGCCACGACTCGGGCAGTTCGACGGCGGCCTGGACGTTGGCCAACGTTCCGCCTTGGTCGCGCAAGATCAGCGTGCCGAACGTTTCGCCGGTTCTCGGGCGAACATGCGCGGAGAAACGCAGATCGATGCCCTCGAGCGCGAACGGCTGAGTGGCGTTGGCTTGGGCGGTGGTGGAAATCTTCCGCGGGACCTCGCGCTGCTCGACGATGCGCAAGCCAGCGGTATCCACCCCGACCGATAGATCGAGCCCTTGCGGATCATCTGGCGTGTGTTTCGACGCGACCTCGAAGCGCACGGTTCCTGTCGTTCGCTCGATCGGTATCCCGGCCCGCGTCAACAGTGGCGCCAGCGCTTCGAGCTTGAGCTTACCGTTGACGACGAGGTCTCCCTTCAAGTCGCCCCAGTGCGAGCGGCTCGGTAACTTGGTCGGCAGCTCCAGATCGCTGGTCGTTAGCCGTGCGAACCCGAGCTGCCCCAGTTCGAGATTGGCCTTGGCGTTGAGCTTGTACGTACTCGACGGGGCTTGGTGCGACAGGTGCCCCGTCGCACCGAGCGTGGCTTGCTCGAGTGGGACCTTCGAGCCCAAGATCGTCGACAGGCGGATCAGGTCGATGTCGCTGACGAAGAACTCCAGCTCTTGGCGGGCTTTGGAATAGTCCAAATCGGCGTGGGCCCGGCCCGACAGGACGTCGAGCGTCGTGGCGGCATGCAGCCGTGGCTGCTCAAGCGTGCCGGAGGCGCGAGCCTGAAGCTCCACGTTGCGTGCTTGCACGACCGCATGGTCGAGGTGGCGCAAACTGAGGTCGGCTTTGCCCGTCAGCGACCGCTCCGCGAGCCGGACCTCGGCGGTGAGCTCGCCATGGCCGGCTGCGCGGAGCCCGAGTGCGCTGAGGCGCTGCGGATCGTTTAGCTCGGCTTGCAGAGCGCCACCCACGACGCCACCACCGTCGTGCGGTAGCGCCAAGTGATACCGGCCCCGCACCGAAATCCCGTTGTCGGTCAGCGCCAGTTGACCAGAGCCCGAAAGGTCGCCGGCAGGTGCCAAGTGAACCCTGCCGTTGAGCCAGAGCGGCGGTGTCACGTTGGGCCCGACACGCCCGGGCGAAACCTCGAGGCGCTGGCCGCCAACGAAATCGCCGTCGGCGGCCTCGAACAAGAAGGCATCGAGCCGCAGCGCTAGGTTGGTTTTCGGAGCATCGGGAATGATGCGCGCCGTGTCGATGCGCGTCGCTTCGACGACCGCGGCGGCTTCGAAGCCTTGCGCCAGCGCGGCGTAGCCACTTGCGGCGACGTGCGCGGCGGTGCCGTCGACAGTGGCCGTGAAATCTAGCACCGGTAAGGCGCCGTCAATCTGTGCGTGCAGCGCTACGTTGCCATCGAGCCGCAGCGCTGGCACTTGTCGATTCACGAATTCTGCCGGTAACTCCTGCGCGTTCACGAGCGCGTGAAAGTCGTCGCCGACCCAGCTTGCTTGCAGCGTGAGCAGTGAGCCTGCAGCGCGGCCGTCAAAGTTGCCTTCGAGACGCAGCGGACCTTGGCTCGGGTCTGTCGGTGCTTCGAGTCTTCCGGTGACGCTACCGCGTGGCTCCAAGCCGGCGGGCAAGCCGCGCGCCGCAAGCTCGATGCGATGCAGTGCGAGCTTGAAACCGTCTTGCGGCGTTTGACTCAGGGCGGCGTTGAGGCGAGTCAGCTCGGCATCGATCGGGGGCGACGCGCCAACTCGACCATGCGCCCAAATGTGATCGAACAGCACCTGCTCGATGCGCAGGCGCGGCCCAGCACCGGGCGCGCTCGGCGTCGTGCTCGTCTCTCGTAGCAAGAAGGTCGAGGCCACGCTCACCCCGAGCTCGGGGTCATCGCGCAATGCGACGTCGGCGTGGTCGACGTGAACCCGTGCCAATACCAGCTCGGGCCGGTCGGCGTGCGCCAGCAGCTGCCAGCCGAGACTGGGCAACGACGCGACCACGCTGAGACCTTGGACGCGAATCACCTGCTTGCCGGTTGGGTCGAACACGCGTGCGTCGACGCCACTCACACCTGTCAGCGTCACCGCGCCGATCCGGTCGATCTCGACCCGGCCTTGAAACAGCTCGCTTAGCGCGGCGTTGACGCGAATTCGAACCTGCTCGCGAGCAAACGAGGTGCGAAGGGTCAGGAACGAAAGCGAAAGCAGCCCGGCGAGCCCGACGAGGCCGTACAGCCCCCGGCGAGCCCATCGCCAGCCACTACGCCGGCTCGGCGTCTTCAAAACGCCTCTCCGATCCCGAATGAAGCCGCCAACGGCAGTTTGAAGATCGTGCTTGGCACGCCTTCGTCCGCGGCGTCGGCTGGCGCCTGCATGCCCGGTATCCGATACCCGAGGTCGAATCGCACCGGCCCAACCGGCGTGTCGTAGCGAAGGCCCCAACCGACGCTCAGGTGCGGTCGATTGAAGCGAAACGCCAAGCGGCGGGGCGCGACGTCGCTCGCGTCGCTGAAAACCGTACCCGCGAGGGCACCGGCGAGTGGGAAGCGCACCTCGAGCCCCGCCTCCCAAAGCGTGAAGCCGCCCAACGGCAGGTCACAAACGGCGGCCTGGTAGGTTTCACTGCCAGTGGTGCAATCGACGCCCTGCGTCGTCATGCCGTTGACCGTTTGCCCGTGATTGTAAAACGGCACCACGCCGTGCGGGCCGATCTCACGTGGCGCGTAGCCGCGGTTCGAACCGGGCCCGCCCGAAAAGAAGCCGCGCATGAACATCAGCTGTACGTCGTTTATCCAGCTCCGGCGTGCCTTGATCTCGCTGTCCGTCCGGTCATCCATCCGGTCTGTGGGCGGCAGCGGCGGCGCTGCTCCGGGCCCGGGCGCGCCGGTGAGCGCATTGCTTTCGACGGTCTTGCCGTAGTTCTGAGCGAACAGGAGCCCGATGCTGCCGCGGGCTGCGATGGTCACTCGCTTGGACACCGGCACGTACGCGCGCACTTCGGGCTGCAGCTTCACGTCGCGGGCGTCTCCGCCGAGCCCAGCTGCTTCGATGTCGTTGCTCAGAAATACGCCCGAGTGCGGGTGGAGCGCGTCGTTGCGCAGATCGAGCGTCGTATATAGCGCCGGATAGGACACGGCCACAGGTCCAAGATCCGGATCCTTATCACCCCGGTAAACGAACGGCACGTTGAGCTGGACGTTCTGCGACAGCGAAGCGTACAGCCGGTGGTACGAGCGCTCGAGCGCGACCGCGGCGCGATAGTCGAAGTAGCCGACGATTGGTGCCCCTGCGTCCTGATCCTTTGAGAGCAGCACCGGGTAGGCTGCAACTTGTCCCTTCAGGACCGCGCTCGTCCGCGGGGTGAGGAAGCCGGGCTGGCGGAGCTCGCTGCGAAATCTGCCTTCTGGCAGCAGCCGCTCCGGAGTCTTGAAGGAAGGAAAGCGCGTCGGGTAAACGACCGCGCCGGGCATGACCTCGACCTCCAGCTTGCGCATGTTACCAAGGAAGCTTTGGTCTTCCCAACCGAGCGTGAGGTGCACGTCACTCTTGAGCGCGTCCACCAACAGGCCGCCGCCGACCCGCACGCTGCGCAGCTTGGCCTTCTCGAGCTTCACCAAGATCGGGATGCGCGGCTTGCCATTCGGTCCCGGCGTAGCCGCGTCGACCTGTGGCTCGACCTCGACGGAGCTGAAGACGCCCAGGTCGAGCAGCGCGCGCTTCCCTTCATCCAAGTCCGACTGCGAATACGCGGCTCCCGGTTTGAGGTCGAGCGCGCGGCGCACCTGGTCCTCGGGCAGATCGGCGAGGCCTTGGAGCTTCACGTCACCGATTTCGGAGGGTTGGCCTGCGTTGACCCAAAAGCCGACGGCGGCAACTCTTGCGGGCAGGTTGACGTCGGCGCTCTTGCGCACGCTGGCTTGGGCGTAGCCGCGGTCACCGAGCATACTGGCCAGTGCTTTCGAAGCTTTACCCAGCTTCTGTTCGTCGAATGGGGCACCTAGCGGCAGCTCCGTCGTCACGCTGCTGCGCGCTTCGGCTCGCAGCTCCCCCGGCAACAGGTCGATGCCGTGAACGTCGACCCGCCGCAGCAGCACCGGTTCGCCCTCCTCGACTACGATCTCCACCCGCGCTTTCGAGCCCGAGATGAAAACGTGGGCGGCGCGCGCGCGCGCTTGGTAGTAACCACGACTTTGGTACAGACGCTCGATACGTTGCAGATCACGCTCGAGCACGAAGCGGTTGAACGTTTCGTATTCGTAAATGAACCCCGGGAACAAACCGAGAAACTTCGGGGTTTCGCGCGATGCGATCCGTCCTTCGATCTCGTCGTCGTCCAATTCCGAGTTACCGGTCACCGTCACGCTTTCGAGGTTGAAACGCTGGCTCGGTGCTTTGGTGCAGCCCGCGCAAAGGGAGCTCAGCAGGATCAGCAGCGCCAGCGGAGCCGCCGTTCCAAGCCAGCAGAACCCGCGAGGTCGCACGGCACGCGAGATGCAAGGGATGGGCCATAGCCATGTCACGTCGCGCGCTCTTTCTACTCTTCGCCCTGCCGCTCGGCTGCAGCTCGACGTTGCCGGTTCCGGAGGCCACGCAGCATCCACTCGCGGCTTATGTCGAAGTCCCTTACCCCCCGCCGGCCGCGTTGGCCGAAACCGTGCCGCCACCACCAGAGCGGGACGGTGTCGTTTGGATTGATGGCGAATGGAAGTCTCACGGCAATGAGTTCGTGTGGCGGCGTGGCGGTTGGGTGGTGCCGCCGGCGCAAAGCCGTTTCGCTGCCTGGCGGGCTTGGTACCGTCGTGACGGTCGGCTGATGATGGCTCCGGGGACTTGGTACAATACCAAGCATGAACGCGTGCGCGCCCCGGAGCCAGTTCAGGCGGCCTTCACGCCCGCCAACGAACGTACGCCCGAGTCTCAGACCGGGCGCTGACCGGTGTAGGCCGGTGGATCGCTGGCCGGGAACGACTGCCACGAGGATTCGTCGACCAAGTCGCGAGTGCCGCCACCGAAACGCTGGGCGGGAGGCTGTTTGAGCCAGCGTTCAACGCGTTTTGCGCTGTCTTTTAGCGGTTTGTCCGTGACTCCGCGCACGACTAGCGCGGCGCCACTCAACACCAGCAGCGGCGCGAATCCGCCGCCGCGAACGACTCCGACCGCCGCCAGGGCGACGCCGCCGACAATCTGTGCGGCGCGCTTACGGTTGATGCGTCCGTCGACGCGCTTGGCCATCGCGATGATATCAAAGGTCATTGTTCCCATCGTTCACTCCTGCAGGGCGCCAAAACTCGTTACGGGCGCGTCGGTAAAAACGGCACGGAGCGCGCAACCACGCCCCCGCGTGGCTTGCACGTCGCCTAAGCAACCAAACACGTCGGCCGAAGCGGCGCTCGGCGCCACTACCGCAACACTGCCGTCCGGTGCTACTTCGTTGCACAGCTCGGAAATCAGGCGCCCGCGCATCGACCAGCTCGTGCGGCCCTTAGTGCCCACCACGTAGGCGACAGCCGCAAGCGACCGCGAACGACGCCGCAGACGGTCGGTGCAGTGCCGTACGCGCCGTCGAAACCCATCCGGTGATTCGTCGGCGCCGAGCACCAAGACCGTTTGCTCTCCGGCGTGGGCCAGGGTCGGCACGCTTTGCGCCCCGGGCTCCATCAACACCAGCTTGGCTTCGATCAGCTCCGGCATGGTCAGCCCTTAAGCAGGCCGCGTGCCAGCGCGAAGCATGACTCTGCTCGGTCCATTACCCCGCTGGGTTGTGGCATTCGCGGGCCGGGTTGCGGGGCGGTCTGCCACAGCGAGGCATTAGTGGGCGCTCGCGCCGCTGGTCCGAAACCTGCAATTCACTTGCGGATTGCGGCGTCGGCGAGTTGTCGGCGCGGCGCCAGAACAAGGAGTAGAGAATGCAAACCCACACGACAAGCGACGCGTCCAAGACGATCGATCAGCTGAATTCGTTCTTACGCGGCGAGCTTTCGGCGGTTGAAAGCTACCGCCTAGCGCTCGATCACCTCGAGCAAAGCGAATTTCGGGCGACGCTCGTGCAGTGCTCGCGTTCCCATCAAGAGCGTGCGCGCCTGCTCACCGAGGCAATCGTGGGCCGTGGCGGTGAGCCCGCCCCAAGCTCGGGCGTCTGGGGCGCGTTAGTGCGTATGTTAGAGCGCAGCGCGTTGGCGATCAGCGAGGGTGCTGCCGTCGCTGTCCTCGAAGAAGGCGAAGATCATGGGCGCGACGACTACCTGCGCGACATCGACGATCTGGATCCGAACGCGCGCCAACTGGTCGAATTTGCGATTTTGCCGGAGCAACGTCGGACGCACGACACCGTAAAGGCTGTGAAGCATTCGCTCTCGTGAGTGCCGGCCCCGGCCCGCCGCTGACGTGGCGGGCCGGGGGTCGTTTTCAGAGCACCAGCGCTTCACGCTCGCGCGGGCCGTGCGATCGCAACTCCTGCCACAGTGAGGCCAAATAGAAGCTTACTGGCCACGAAGCGAGACGACAATTTGTGGTCAGTCATGCGGCTGGTGGAGCAATGTCCGTACCAGCGAGCCCCGGTGCGATCTGGCACGCCAACTGCAAGGTGCGGGTCATCATGACGCGAGCTCCTCAGTCTGCCGCCATCGCCATCGATTCGGATTGGAAGCTAGTCAGCCAGGGGCGGCCTTGCCCGGTGTGTGGCGCCGAGGACAAGTGCGGCGTTCATACCGAGGACGAGTTCGTCTGCTGCGCGCGCGCGCCGTCCGAGTGGAAGCTGACCAACGGCTCGTGGCTGCATCGTCGGCAGTCACCCGCAGCTAACACCAACGGCGTTCGGTTCTAGGCATGCAGGGTCATAGTGGTTCACACAGCGACTCGCAGGGAGGCGTTTGCCCAGGCTTGTCAGCAGTGGTGGCCTGGGACGCCATCAGTTCGCTCCGCGGTGAGCTTTTCGCCACCGAACACCTGACCAGCCACGCCGCCGAGATCGCTCGCGCCCACGGCAACCCGGTCCTGCGCAAGACACCGGGGCCGCTGCGCCAACGCTTCACGCGGGCGCGTGCGCAGCTGCGCGCGGCGTACGCCGTCTTGGCGCAAACCGCGAAAAACAAGCGTGATCCGAGCCCAGCCGAAGAGTGGCTGCTCGACAACTCGCACGTCGTCGAAGAGCAGCTGCGTGAAATCCAAGAGGACTTGCCGTGGGGCTACCTGGTCGAGCTGCCGCGCATCGCGCGGGGCGCCATGGCGGGCTACCCGCGGGTGTACGGGTTGTGTCTCGACTACCTGCGCCACACCGACGCGCGTGTCGATCTGAATACGTTAGCCGAGTACGTGGTCGCCTACCAAGGCGTTGCCACGATGACGATCGGCGAGTTGTGGGCGGTGCCGATCATGCTTCGGCTCGGGCTCACGCTGAACGTCGGCGCCCTGGCCGGCTCCGAGGCGAGCGCTCAACACCGCGAGCATGCCGACGAATGGGCCGACCGTTTGATCGTCGACGCCGACAGCGACGAACGGCTGCGGCGCGCGCTGGCGGCGCTCGAAACGAGCGACACCGACGTCAGCGCCGGCTTCCTGGTTCAGTTGCTGAAGCGCGTGCGCGAGCATGAGACACCGCTGTTGCCGGTGGTCGATTGGACCGCTGCGCGTTGCGGGGCGCTCGGCACGACGCCCGACGAGCTCACCCGGAGAGAACACCTGCGCCAGGCCGCGGACCACGTTTCGGTCGGCAATTCCATCACCAGCATGCGCGCGATCGCGGCGCTGGATTGGACCAAGTTCTTCGAGCTGACGAGCGGCGTCGAAGCCGTGCTGCGGCAGGATCCGTGCGGCGCCTACCGGCAAATGGACGAACCTTCGCGCGATCGCTGCCGGCATGCCGTTGAACAGCTGGCGCGGCGCAGTCGTTTCGACGAGCGCTCGGTCGCTGAGCGGGCGCTGGCGCTGGCTGTCGAGGGCGCGTCGAATCGAGCCCAACCCGCGGCGGGCCATGTCGGGCACTTTCTGCTCGATCGCGGCAGGAAGCGGCTCGAGGCGGAGATCGGCTACCGACCCCAGTGGTCCGAGCGCCTGCGCCGGCCGATTCTGCGCAACCCGGTTGGCTTCTACCTGAGCAGCCTGTCGCTGTTGATCGGCGCGTTGTGCGTCGGAGCCGTAAGTGTGCTCGGGCAGAGCGTCGGCCATGGCTGGGCGGGCGCGGCGCTGCTGCTGCTGTTTGCGTTTCCGGCGAGCGAGCTTGCCTTGGCGCTGCTGAACACGCTCGTGATCTCGGTCTTGCCACCGCGGCTCTTGCCGAAGCTCGACTTCGACGATGGCATCCCGGACGAGCATCGCACGCTGGTCGCGGTGCCGTGTCTGCTCGAAGGTCGCACCGGGCTGGCCCAGCTGCTCGAAGACCTGGAGGTGCGCGCGCTCGCCAATCCGGACGGCAACCTGTACTTCGCGCTGGTTACCGACTTTACGGATAGCGCTACCCGGGACCGCGATGGCGACGGGGACTTGCTGATACTGGCACGCGATGGCGTGGCTGAGCTCAATCGACGCCAGGGCGGGGAAGAGCGGTATTTCTTGCTGCATCGTGCGCGCCGGCACAATGCCGTCGAAGGCCGTTTCATGGGGTGGGAGCGCAAACGCGGCAAGCTCGAAGAGCTGAATCGCCTGTTGCGCGGAGCAACCGATACGACCTTTTCGCTCGTCACCGCCAGCCCTGAGCTGCTCGCCAGCATTCGTTACGTGATCACGCTCGACGCCGACACCGAGCTGCCGCGCGCCATCGCCAAACGACTGGTCGGCGCAATGGCGCACCCAGAAAATCGCCCGGTCTTCGACGCGCGCCGCCAGCGCATCGTGCACGGCCACGGCATCATCCAGCCGCGCGTCGGTACTTTGCCGAATAGCTCGCGCCGTTCACGCTTCGCGCGTATTTTCGCCGGCGCGCCTGGCGTCGACCCGTACACGACCGCGGTCTCGGACGTGTACCAGGACCTGTTCGGCGAGGGTTCGTTCGTCGGCAAGGGCATCTACGACGTGGACGCCTTTCAAGCGGCGCTCCACGGCCGGGTGCCAGAAAATCGCCTGCTCAGCCACGACTTGTTCGAGGGCAACTTCGCGCGTTCCGCGTTGGCGACCGATATCGAGGTGCTCGACGACCAACCCGCGACGTACGAAGTCGTTGCCAGTCGCGCCCACCGTTGGCTGCGCGGCGATTGGCAGCTCTTACCGTGGCTCTTTTTCAGTGTGCCGAGCGCCGCCGGTCGTCGCCCGAATGACCTGCGCTTGCTCGATCGGTGGAAGCTGCTCGACAATCTACGGCGCAGCTTGGTGCCGCCGGCCTTGGTTCTACTGCTGGTGCTGAGCTTTTTTAGCCGAGCAGGGCTGGCAGGTCGGGCGCTCACGCTGACGGCGGCTGTGTTTCTTGGGCCAATCGTCGTGCGGCAGATTCTGTCGCTGAGCCGCGCTGCCGTCTCGCCGGGCCGACATGCCCCGCTTGGTGGCGAGCTCCTTCAGAATTTGCAGCAAGCCGGGCTGGGCGTGATGTTGCTGCTCGACCAAGCCTTGCTGTCGATCGACGGCATCGCCCGCACCGGCTACCGGCTACTGATCTCGCACCGCAATTTGCTCGAGTGGACGACGATGAGCCAAGCCGTTCGGCGTCACCGCAGTGGAAGCCTACGCGCGTCGCGTCGGTTGGCGACCAGCGGCTGGCTGGCGCTGCTGCTGCTGGTCGTCGTGAGTTGGTTGGCGCGCGCCAACTTGAGCTACGCGCTGCCGGTGCTGCTGCTTTGGGTTGCGGCGCCTGCCACCGCTGGCTGGCTGGGTCGGCTGGAACAAGAGCCGGCGCCCGACGCGCAGCTGACCGACAGTGGTCGTCGGCGCTTGCGGCTGTTGGCCAGGAAAACCTGGCGATTTTTCGACGTCTTCGTGACGGCTGAAGACAACTGGCTGCCACCGGACAACTACCAGGAAGATCCGCGTGGGGTCGTCGCACACCGCACGTCGCCGACCAACATTGGGTTGTACTTGCTGTCGGTCGTCTCGGCGCGCGATTTCGGCTTTATCACCGTGGGCGAGGCGCTGGCGAGGCTGGAAAACAGCTTTGCGACGCTGGCGCGCATGGAACGCCGCTCGGGCCACATCCTCAATTGGTACGACACGACCACGCTACGTCCGCTCGAGCCGCAGTATGTTTCGACGGTCGACAGCGGCAACCTTGCCGCCTACCTGTGGACGCTGCGCGCTGCGTGCACCGAGCTGCCACAGGCGGCGCTGTTCGACGCACAGACGCTGCAGGCTACCCGCGACGCGTTGGCCCTGGCCTCCGACGCCCTGACGCACGACTCCAGCGCCAAGAAGGCCATCGGCTTGGCGGCGATCGCAGGGCTGGATGAGCTACTGGTCGACGGCGCGCCGGAGCTCGAGCGCGGGTCGATAGCTGGGTTTGCCACGTTGAGAATTTGGCACCAGGCAGTGTCGGACCTCGCCAAGGACGATTGGACGGAGCGCGCGAGCGACGAAGTGCGTTACTGGCTCGAGCGAGCCGTGGCGCTGCTGGGCCACACCATCGCGCAGGCCGCCGAGCTAGCGCCGTGCTTGGGATGGCTGCAAGCCGCCGAAACCCCATGGCTGGCCGGTTCCGCGGACACCCTCTACCGCGAGCTGGGGGCGCGCATCGCCACCGCCAGGACACCGGTCGAGCTTGCGGCCGCCGCGTCGAGCTTTCTCGAGGAGCTAGCGGGACTGGAGCAAACGGCAGCGGCCGAGACGAGCGCACCAATCGAGGCCTTTTTCAAGGACCTGGCGACCAGCTTGCTCGTGACCCAGCGCGCTTGCGCGACCCTGACCCAACGCGCCGCCGACATCGCCCAGCAAGCGGTCGAGCTGGCCGACGGCATGGATTTCGGCTTCCTCTACGACCAGCAGCGCGACCTGTTCGCGATTGGTTACAACGTCAGCGGGGCGCGACTCGACGGCTCGCATTACGATCTGCTGGCGTCAGAGGCGCGCTTGGCCAGCCTGGTTGCGATCTCGAAGGGCGACGCGCCGGTCGAGCACTGGTGGAAGCTCGGGCGACCCAGGACCGCGACCTCCGCCGGGCGGTCGCTGGTGTCGTGGAGCGGCTCGATGTTCGAGTACCTGATGCCGCTGCTCGTCACCGGCGTGAACGGCGACACCCTTCTGGGTGAGACGTGCAAGTCATCAGTCGGACGGCAGCGCGACTACGGCGCGGAGCGCGAGGTGCCGTGGGGCATCTCGGAGGCTGCCTACAACGTGATGGATCTCGGCATGAACTACCAGTACCGCGCTTTCGGCGTGCCGGGCCTGGGCTTCAAGAGCGGCCTGGCGGAAGATCTGGTCGTTGCGCCGTACGCGACAGTGCTGGCGTCGCTGGTGCGCCTGGATCTCGCGCTGCCGAACTTCGAGGCGCTCGATGCGGCTGGGCTGAGCGGGAAATATGGCTACTACGAAGCCATCGACTACACAGCCGGCCATGTGCCGCCGGGGCGGCGCAGCGTGGTGGTCAAGGCGTTCATGGCTCACCACCAAGGCATGAGCCTGGTCGCGCTCGGCAATTTGCTGTGCAACTGGACGATGCAGCGGCGCTTCTTCGCCGACGCGCGCGTCAAAGCCAGCGCGCTTTTGCTGGAAGAGCGCGTGCCCAACACGGCGCCGCTGACTTCCGCCCGCACCGACCAAGCCAGCACGGCGCTGACGAGCGAGCCCGAGCTGCGTCTGACCGATCACGTCGGCCTCGGAGCGTTGGGAGTGCCGCGTTTGCACTTGCTTGGCCACGGCGAGCTTTCGAGCATCGTCTCAGCGGCTGGTAACGGTGTAATCACGTGGAAAGGCCTGGACGTCACGCGCTTCCGCGACGATCCCGCGCTCGATCCAGGTGGCATCGCCATCTACGTGCGTGACCTAACGCATCGCCGGCTGTGGTCGGCCGGGCAGCAGCCGACCGGCACGCTTCCGGATTACTACGACGCGTCGTTCTCAATCGACCGTGTCGAGCTTCGGCGTCGTGACGGCGTGATCGAGACGATCACCGAAATCGCGGTTTCGCCCGAGCATCCAGCGGAGGTGCGGCGCCTGACGTTCACGAACCACGGTGAAGTGCCGATCGATCTCGACGTCACCAGCTACACTGAACCGGTGCTGGCGACGCGCGGAGCGGACGTGGCGCACCGCGCGTTCAGCAGCATGTTCCTCCAAGCCGAGCTAATACCCGAGCGTGGCGCGATCCTGATCCGGCGCCGGTCACGGTCGGCAACTGAAGCCGAAAGCTGGCTCGTTCAAGCGCTGACGCCCGACGGCGAAGGTTTTGGTGACGCTGAGCTCGACGCTTCGCGCGCCGAGTTCCTGGGGCGCGGCGGCTCGCTCGAAAAGCCGCTGGCGCTCAGGTTCGGTCAGACGCTCAGCGGCACCGGCGGCGACGTGCTCGACCCAGGGCTTGCGCTGCGGCGCCAGGCGCGGCTGAGCCCCGGCGGTCGTGCGCGCGTCACCTTGACCACCGCGCTGGCCGCGTCGCGTGAAGCGGCGCTGGGGCTCTTGGAGCTGATCACGACCCCGCACGCGCCGGCGCGTGCGTTCGAGCTGGCCTGGGCCGACGCGCGCGTGGAATTGAAGCACTTGGGCATCACCGCCGCTCGCTCGCATCGCTTTCAACGCCTGCTCTCGTGCTTGATGCACGCGCCGCGCGCGTTGCGCGATGTGGCGGAGGCGAGCGTGCCGTTGACCCGCGGCAAGGGCGCGTTGTGGACGCAGGGCGTCTCGGGCGATCTGCCGATTTTGCTGCTGAGCGTCGATAGCTCGGACTTTACTGAGCTTTGTAATGAGCTTCTGCTGGCTCACGAGTTTTGGCGCATCAACGGCGTGAGCTGCGATCTGGTGCTGCTGAATCAAGAGCCCGAGGGCTACCTGCAGCCGCTCCACGAAGCGATTCAGGCTCTGATTCGTTCGAGTCCTGCGCAAGGCCACGAAAACCAGCGCGGCGGTGTGTACCTGCGCCGCGCCGGCCAGCTTGCAGCAGAGGAACGGATCCTGCTCATGCGCGCAGCCAGTGTGGTGCTTCGGACGTCGGCCGGCTCGCTCTCGCAGCAACTGCGCAAAGCTGCGCAACCGACGACGTCGCCCGAGCCGTTGTCAGTCGTGCGGCGTCTCGCTCCACCGAGCTTGGACGCATCGCCCCCGCCGCGCGATCTGCGCTACTTCAACGGTATCGGCGGCTTCAGTAGCGACGGTCGCGAGTACGTGATGCGCGTCGGCCCCGGTGCCAGGCCGCCCGCTCCTTGGTGCAACGTGTTGTCGAACGAGCACTTCGGCAGCGTGGTGTCCGAAAGTGGCTTGGGTTTCAGCTGGGCGGGCAACAGCCAGCGCCAGCGGCTCACGCCCTGGAGCAACGACGCCGTACGCGATCCATCGGGCGAGCTCATCTACCTACGCGACGAGCAAGACGGCCGCGTCTGGTCCGCGACACCGGCGCCGGCCAGCTTGGGCGCCGAGTTCAGCCTGCGTCACGGTCAGGGTTACAGCATGTATTCACACGTTCAGGGCGAGCTCGAGCACGAGCTGACCGTGTTCGTGAGCGCGACCGATCCGGTGAAGTTGCTGCGGCTGCGGCTGCGAAATCGTGGGCAACAAGCGCGTCGGCTCAGCGTCTACGGCGTCGTGGAATGGGTACTCGGGCCAGCGCGCGAGGCCACTCGGCTGCAGCTGTGCACTGATTGGGACGCCGAGCGCTCCGTGCTCGTCGCCAATAATCCGCTCTCGTTGACCCCGGAGGCGCACGGGTTTCTGGCCACGGATCTGCCCGTGACTAGCGTGACCGGCGACCGCGAAGAGCTGTTCGGCGTGGGCGGTTCGCGTGCTCGACCCAGCGCGCTCGAGCGCAAGACGCTGTCCGGTCGCACCGGCGTGGGGATGGATCCGTGCGGCGCGCTGCAGGTCGCGCTCGAATTGGCGCCCGGTGAAGCGCGCGAGCTGTGCTTCGTGCTCGGGCACGCCGAGACCAAGGCGCGTGCCCACGAGCTTGCCGCAAACTACGTCGCGCCCGGAGCGCTGGCGCAAGCGTTCGAGGCGCTCGGGCCGCTGTGGGACGGGTTGTGCGCGATCACGGCTCACACGCCGGACGACGCCTTCAACCTGATGGTCAATCGCTGGCTGCCGTATCAGGTGACTTCGGCGCGGCTGTGGGCGCGCTCGGGTTTCTATCAATCGAGCGGCGCGTACGGATTTCGCGACCAACTGCAAGACGTGCTGGCGTTGCTCCACGCCCGACCCGACCTGGCACGCGAGCACATTCTGCGCGCAGCTGCGCGGCAGTTCGCGGCTGGCGACGTGCAGCATTGGTGGCACCCCGAGACCGGGGAAGGCGTGCGCACGCGCTGCTCGGACGATCTGCTGTTTTTGCCCTACGCCGTCGCCACTTACGTGGTTACGACCGGGGATCGCTCGCTCCTCGATGAAACCGCGCCTTTTCTCGAGGAGCGTCCGCTCGCCCCCGAGGAAGAAGACCTGTTTGGGGCTCCGCGGCATGCTGCCGAGGCCGCGAGCGTGTACGAACACTGCGTGCGCGCTCTGACGCTCGGCACCACCGCGGGGCCGCATGGCTTGCCAAAGATGGGCGCCGGCGATTGGAACGACGGCATGAATCGCGTCGGGCCTGAAGGTACCGGAGAGAGCGTGTGGCTCGGCTGGTTTCTGGTCCGCACGCTCGAAGACTTTGCCCCGCTGGCCAGCGGGCACGGCGACCAGCAACGCGCCGACGTCTGCCGCGCGGATGCGCAACGGATCCGCAGCGCGATCGAGGCCCACGGCTGGGACGGCGATTGGTACCGCCGCGCCTACTACGATGACGGTACCGCGATCGGCTCGCACGAAAACCAAGACTGCCGAATCGATGCGATCGCTCAATCGTGGGCGGTCATCGCCGGTGGCGACTCGGCGCGCGCGCGCCGCGCCGTCGAAAGCTCAATCTCGGAGCTGGTGATGGAGGACGAACGCTTGATGCGGCTGCTCACGCCACCGTTCAGCCATCTCGACCACGACCCCGGTTACATCCGCAGCTATCCAGAAGGCGTGCGCGAAAACGGCGGACAGTACTCGCACGGTGTGATGTGGACGGTTCAGGCGCTGTGCCTGCTGGGTGAAGGCGAGCGCGCACATTGGCTGTTCTCGCTGCTCAATCCGATCAGCCATGCCATCAATCCCGCCAGCGTGCGGCAGTATCGCGTCGAGCCTTACGTGCTGGCCGGCGACGTCTACGCCTCGCCCCAACACCTCGGTCGCGGTGGCTGGAGCTGGTACACCGGCTCGGCTGCATGGATGTATCGGATTGCGGTCGAAAACATGCTCGGCCTCAAACGCCTCG
Source organism: Polyangiales bacterium (assembly GCA_038252755.1). GTDB lineage: Bacteria > Myxococcota_A > Polyangia > Polyangiales > Polyangiaceae > PMG-095. The sequence continues at coordinate 38,592 of JBBSAB010000032.1, forward strand.
GCGACACGCTCGAGATCTCGCCCTGCGTTTCTCCGGATTGGAAGGAATTCGCTGCGACGTACCGCTACGGACAAAGCGAGCTCACGCTGAGCTTCCAAAACCCCGACGGCGCGACGACGGGCGTGCAGCGCATCGAGCTCGACGGCCAGGAGCTGCCGCACGCGAGCGTCGCGCTCGTCGATGATGGCCGTCGCCATCGCGTGCTGGTCGTGATGGGCCGAGCCCACAGCGGGTGGGGCGATGTTGCCACTCGAGGGCGGTCTGCCACAGGCGCGACCGCGGGCGTCGGCAGGTAGGTGCGCCAATAGTGCTGATTTCGCGCGTCACTGGCGCGGAACGCAGCTTGCACCCCCGCTGGGCAGGAGAAACCATGCCCCACTCAGAGTCGCTGCCGCTGCCCGAGGTGATGCGTTCCCCGCTGATCGCGCTGCACGTTTTCGACCGTGTCTCGCTCGCGCTCGACGCAGCGCGTGAACATGGCGTTCATCACTTCCCGGTCTGCGACCACGAACGCGTCGTCGGTATGATTTGCACCTGCGACTTGCAAGAAGCCGCGCTGAAGAGCGCGGTCGGTGATGTCATGCGCCCCGCAGTGACGATCGGCGTCGGCCGTTCCGCTGCTGACGCCGCGCTACTGATGCGGGCTGCGGATGTCGGCTCTGTGTTGGTTACCGATACGCTCGGAGCGCCCTGCGGCATCGTGACGCGCAGCGACTTGAACGGCGAGCCGCCAGTCGCTGCGATTTTGGAGGATTGCCGCTGCGAAGCCTGCGGCAGCGTCCGCCACCTCCACCGCTACAGCGCCCGTCAACTCTGCTTCTCCTGCCACGAACGCGCCGCTGAACCCGAAGCCTTCGACACCGGCGGCGGCGACTAAAAAAGGAATTCTCATGCAACACCCGAAAGCTTTCGTTATTCTCATGGTCGTCGTCATGGCGGTCACCGGCGTCCTCGTTTGGTCCGGCTCGCTGTGGGGCGCGCTCGGCGCGCTGGTAGGCGGCCTCACCCTAGCCTTCGTCATCTCGATGGCCTGGCTCTGGTCGCCCCGCTCAGGCGTGGGTCGCGGCCGACAGCCATCGAACGACACGTTTTCCGGCCTGCGCTGAGGTCGAGGCGAATTGTCCGCGCGAGGCGACTAGGAACGCCTTGGGCAAGGAGGGCTTTTGCGTCCTCTGACATCTCGGCGATCAAGAGAAGCGCGCCAAGGAAGTCTTCCGCCGCGAAGGCGCGCACGACATCTCGTCGACCCGCGAAGCCGCGGTACCGAACGCGGCGGAGTAGCAACGTCCGGGGGGGGCCGCTTGATCCGAGGCGAAAGCGTCGCAGCTGCGACGAAATGACCTGGAAACTACGGCGAATGCCGCTTGGATGGCGGCGTGCGAGCGTGGCACATGAGTTGCTCAATGGTGCGATATGAAAGCCACCGACCTGCTCACCAAACAACACCACTCCGTCGCCCGTCTCTTCAAAGCCATCGAGGTCGCAGAGACCGACGCCGACAAGAAGACGCTGTTCCTGGAGCTGGCGGCGAACTTGACCGCCCACGACGCGATCGAGCGCGAAGTCTTCTATCCCGCGTGTGAGGACGCGATGGGCCTGAATGACGAGCTCGGCGAAGCGCTCGTCGAGCACGGCGTGATCGAGTTTTCGCTCTATCAAGCCAACGAAGCCATAGGCAAGGGCGACTTCGCGTTCAAGGTTAAGGTGCTCAAGGAAGTGGTCGAGCACCACGTCGAGGAAGAGGAGCAGGAGTTCTTCCCCAAGGCTGAAAAGGCACTCAGCGACGGGCTCCTGGAAGCGCTCGGCGACGAGATGGAGGAAGCATTCGACGAAGCGCGCGAAGAAGACTTCCAAGCGCCGCTGTACGAGAACTTGCGTCAGGTAATGGCGGGCGTCCTGGAGACCAGCAAAGCTGGCGCTAAGAGCTCACGCAAGCCGCGCAAGTCGGCCTAGAAATCGAACGTCACCAATCTTGGTCCGATCAAGACCGAGCGAATGCGGGTTCGGGTCGAGGAACTCTAGTCGTCGTCCGTAGCGCAACCTGAAAAAAAGAGCATGTCAAAGAACGGTTGCAAGGTCTTGGTCGTCGACGATGACACTGACAATCGAGAGCTCCTCCGGGAGCTGCTCGAGAACGAGGGCTATTTCTCGTTGACCGTCGCTAACGGCTCCGAGGCGATTGCCCAGCTGGAGGCTGGCCTCGATCCGGACTTGATTCTTACCGACTTGGTGATGCCGGTGATGAGCGGGTGGGACCTGTGTGAATCGCTCAAGCGCACGCCGGCGTGGCGTTCGATCCCCGTCATCGTTCTGTGCGGCATGCCGGCCGAGCAACGCGGCAAGCTACAAGTGGACGACGCGTTCGAAAAGCCCATCGACGTCACGCCGCTCCTCAAGCGAATCGCCGAGCTTTGCGGAGCTTGACTCTGGGACGGACCGGCGAGCTAGCGATTTTCGTCGCGGTGCTGGCGCTGGGCAGACCGGTGCTCGTGCCGGTCGCACTGGCATTCTACTTGGCGTTCGTGCTTACGCCGCCATCCAATGGCCTCGAGCGGCTGGGCGTTCCGCGCTTCTTGTCGGTCGCCGCAGTGGTCGGCGGCGCGCTGGCGATCGTCGGCGTGCTGGGCACCGTGCTGGTCGCTCAGGCCGCCGACTTGCATCGGCAGATGACCACGTACGCGTTGCAGATGAGTCACAAGCTGTCGGGCCTGCGAGCAGGTAAGTTGGGAGCGCTCGGTGACCTGAGCGCGGCATTCTCTGAGCTGGGTCGCGCGCTCGACCCGGCGCTCGGGTCGACGACGACCGCGACCCCGGTTCGACTGGTGGTGGGCGGTCAGTCTACCTACCATCGCTTGGAGGAAGCGTTGGGGCCGCTGCTGCAGCCGCTCGGCCTGGTCACGATCGTGTTCGTGCTGGCGGTTTTCATGCTGGGGCACCGCGAAGACTTGCGCGGGCGGCTGATCCAGCTGGTCGGGCCGCAGAACTTGACCGTCGCGACCCGCACCATGGCTGAAGCCGTGAACCGCGTGGGCCGCGTGCTGTTGACCCAGGCGTACATCAACGCCGGCTTCGGCGCGGTGCTGGCCATCGGGCTCTACATTATCGGGACACCGTACGCTCTGCTGTGGGGCGTTATCGCGGCGATGTTGCGCTTCGTGCCGCTGCTCGGTGCGCTGGTCGCGGCGCTGCTGCCAACCCTGGTCGCGTTCGCGGTCTTTCCGGGCTGGCAGTCAGCGTTGCTGACGCTAGGGCTAGTGTTGGTCGTCGAGACGGTCGTGAGCAATTTCATCGAGCCGATGGTGCTCGGCAAGCGAACGGGCGTGTCAGCCTTGGCGCTACTGATTTCGGCCTTGTTTTGGACGTGGCTGTGGGGACCGGCCGGCCTGGTGTTGGCGACGCCGATCACCGTGTGTGCTGCGGTGGTGGGACGGCACGTCCCCGACTGGGCCTTCTTGTCAATCGCGCTGGGCGACGAAGTCGGATTGAACCCTGAGGTCAATTTCTACCAACGCACGTTGGCCAGGGTGAGCAAGGATGCGTACCGGTTCGCCAAGCGGCTGGCTGGCGAAACCTCCCTGGCGCAAACCCTCGACAACGTCGTTGTGCCGGCGCTCGGCTTAATGGTGCACGATTTGAATGTCGAGGCGATCAGCCAACTCGACGCCGATCGGGTCGTCGCTGACGTGAGCGATATCGTAAGCCGTCTCGCGCCACCGCCGCTTCGCGAGAACGCTCCCGCTGCGGATCGGCGCGTTCTCGGCATCGCCGCGGAGTCGAACGCCGATTTACTGCTGCTGCAGATGCTTCATTTTACGCTGGCTGAACAATCCGCGCGCTTGCTGCCGGTCTCCCAGCTCAACCGCGCCGATGCGCTAGCGGCGGCAATCCACGCGGCGCCGACGCTGGTGTGCCTCGCCGCGCTACCACCGAGTGCCAACGTCAACGCGCGATTTCTTTGCCGCCGCCTGCGTGCTGCGCTGCCCAATGCGTACATCGTCGTCTTGATGCCTGAACCCGAAAGCCATCGCTCCAAGGAAGCCGCTGCGCGCCTTCGCGAAGCTGGCGCCAACGGCATTGCCTCCAGTCTGCGCGAAGCGACTCGACTGCTGACCACCGGCGCCTAACGCTCTGTGCCTGACGTCGCTTGAGGCGCACGCGAGTCAGTTCAGCGCTTTGGCGCGAGCGCAATCGGCGCGGAAAGCTTGACCCAGATGCTCCGCAAACCCGCGATCCTGCACGACGAGCGCGTCTTCTTCGAGTTCGTTCAGGGACAGCGGGTCGAGGTTGATCGAGCCCACCAACGCGAGCTCGTCGTCGATGAGCATGGTCTTCGCGTGCATCATCGAGGTGGTGTATTCCCAAACTTTTGCGCCTTCCTTCTGAAGGCCTCCGTATTCGATGTGCTGCATCCCGAATGCGGTCTTTGAGTCGCTATTCTTGTATGGCGCCAGCACCCTGACATCCACGCCGGCGTGAGCCTTGGCCTTCAGCAACTCGAGAATGCCGCGCGATGGCACGAAGTAGACGTTCGCGATCCAGATCCGATGCGTGGCGGCGGCTATCATCAACTGGGTCAGGCGTTCGGCGCGCGTCACGACACCCTGTGAGCTACCGACGAATGCGGCCCGCACCTGGCCGACCGGCGCGAGATCCGGAAATGCCTCCGCGGGTAGCAAATCACCGCCCGCTTCTTGCCAGTTCTCCGCGAAGGCTAGCTGGGCGCCGCCGACGGCTGGACCCGTGAAGAGGATGTTGGTGTCGCGCCAGGAATCGCCGTGAATGCCATCGCCGAGCCAGGTATCGCGGATACCAAACCCACCGGTCACGGCAGCGGCACCGTCGATAATGACGAGCTTCCGATGATTTCTCGCGAGCTTTTCACCGCCAGAGAGCGGTCGAAAGACGCGCACTTCGCAGCCCGCGGACGCGAGCGTCGGTTGTACGGTCTGGCCAAAGTCTGGACTCCCGAGGTCGTCGACCAAGATGCGGCAGCGCACGCCGGCTTTGGCGCGCGCCACCAACGCCTTGACCACGCGGTCGCTCGCGGCTCCCTTTTCCCAGATGTACATTGCGATGTTGACCGACGTTCGAGCGCCATCGATCTGCTCTGCCAGCGCATCGAAAACGCTGCCATTCTGAAAGATGACGACGGTGTGCCCAGTTGTCAGCCGCACGCCCAAACTTTGATAGAGCGCCAGCGCGAAGCCGTCCCCGTAAGAGGGCGGCTTCACGCTGAGCCGAAATCCCTGGTCGGATTGTCGCGATTTTACGTAGCCGTACGCGCCGGCACTGCCGGCCAGCAGTACGGCCAGCAGCGCAACGCACAGCTTCCAATGCCGTTTGAAGACCATTCGCATCGCAGACAACAGAGCCGGTCAACCGCGCTCGCGGAGGTTGCCCGGGATGTCGAAATCGGCAGGGTCCTCGTTAATCTCTGGCACCGTGAGCGTCTCAATCGTCGCGATCTGGAAGCCGTCCAGCTCTGCGTCGGCGCTCAGCTCGCCGGCCTCGAGTGCCTCGAGCTCGCTCCAGGACTCGGTCGCACGGGTGAGGAAGGCTGCGCTCAGCTCGTCGGGGCTGATGGATTCGTAGTCGTCGGCTCCGGCTATTCGATACGACGCGACCCGCGGGACCGCCGTGAGCGCAGGCTCGTCATCGAAGGTTGTATCGCTCGGCGGCAGAACGACTAGCGGCGGGCGCTCTTGCTCGGCTGCTTCTACCTGAGGGCAAGCTGGCTGACGTTTGATCACCCACAGCGCAGCCAGCGCGACTCCCGCGGCGGTGGCAATCAGGCCAGTTGCGAGGATCTTGAATGCGCGGCGATTGAGCATCTTCAACCGCTTAGCAATTCGCAGGCCGGCCTAAATCCCTAGAACTCCGCTGGATTCTTGCCACTCGGCCAGGGGCGCGACTGCTACGCACGGCGACTTATGCCCCAGGCGTTTGTCCCAACTATCCCAAATTGTTGCTGGTCTCAGCGGCTCCCAGGTTGGCCTGATACTTGCGAACGCGCTCGACACCATGAACATCATACTGTTTCTCGTTTTCGGTTTGGTCGTAGGCCTCCTGGCGCGAGCGATCATGCCGGGTACGCAAAAGATGGGCTGGATTGGCACGATGGTCCTCGGCGTCGTCGGGTCGTTCATCGGCGGGTTTATCGCTGCGCTGTTGACCCACACCCAAGTGCTCGACTTCAATACGTCGGGTTTGATTGGCAGTATCGTCGGCGCGTTGATCGCGCTTGCGTTAGGCGGTGGGGCGTTCAGCCGCGGCCGAGCGACGATCTAGCTAGCTCGTGAGCACGAGTGACCCGCACGCGCAACGTGTCGCTGGGCTGCACCTGCGCCGTAATCTGAAGATGGCCCGCGACGCGCACGCCTACGTGCGCGGTAGCACTCAGTTTGGTGCGTCTGGTCGCGAATGGCGCGTGCACCTGGACGGGGCCGCCACCTCCAGCCTTGAAGCGCCGACCTGGCTGTGGTCGAGCGTCGTCGATCTGATCGGCATTCACGAACGCGCCTACCTCGAGCACTGCCGTCGTTACGCTCTCAGTCAAGAGAAGGCCAACGAGGAACCACTCCGGTAGCTGCGCGCTTGCGCTCCCTCCCGAGCTATACCGCCGGCAATTCGAAGAAGAAGGTCGCGCCTTGGTTCACGGCGCCTTCGGCCCAAATGCGACCGCCATGGCGCTCGATGATGCGCTGGGTGCCAGCGAGGCCGATGCCGGTTCCGGCAAAATCGGTCGAGCTGTGCAGACGTTGAAATGGAACGAACAAGCGATGGGCGTCGTTCATGTCGAAACCGGCGCCGTTGTCACGAACGAAGAAAGCCCGCTTATCCTGGCTAATACCCACCTCAATCTTGGCTTCATCCCTACGCGCCGAGTACTTCCAAGCGTTGCCCAGCAGGTTGCCGAGCGCGATTCGAATCAACCCTCGATCCGCCAGGCAGGTAAGGGGAGAGTCGATCTCGACGCTCACGCTGCGGTGGGGCTCCGTCAGGCGTAGCCCCTCCACCACCTCGCGACAGATGTCTGCCAAGTCGAGCCGCGATCGCACCAGATTGGCTTGACCAACCTGTGCCAGCGTAAGCAAGTCGTTGACCAGAGTCGCCATTTGCAGGGAAGACCTGCGTATCCGCTCGAGGTTCTTTTGGGCCGCCGCGGGCAATTGCGACGCGTCACGCAGCAACAACTCGCAGCTGCCTTGGATCACGAATAGCGGCGCGCGCAAATCATGGCTCGCCATGACGTTGAACGCCTCCAAGTCCTTGAGTGAGTCTTCGATGGTCTTGGTGCGCTCGGCGACACGACGCTCCAACTCGGTGTTCAGAGCGACGACTTGCTGTTCGGCCTGCTTTTGCTCCGTAATATCCTGACAGACGCCGACGAGTCTGATCAGCTTGCCGCTCTCATTGAGCGCCGGGTGCGCCCAGGTGTGTAGGTAGCGCACGCTGCCGTCTGGGCGAAAGATGCGTTCGTCGTGCGAGTACGGAATATGTTCCTGAAAGACGCGGTTCGTCGCTTCCATCACGCGCGCCCGGTCATCGGGGTGGACCATCGCCAAGTATTTGTCGTAGCTGGGCGTGTACGTCTCGGGTGTCAGCCCGTAAATCCGATACAGCTCAGCCGACCAAACTGCGGTTGGTTCACTCACGTCCCATTCCCAGGTACCCAGGTGCGCTACGCCCTGCGTATCCACCATCAGCTGGTCGCTACGCCGTAACCGTTCTTCGGAGCGCTTCAAACGCGTCACGTCCGCCGACACGCTCAGATAGCCAAGTGTGCGGTCGCCTTCGATCAATGGCGAAAGTGTGCAGCTGTACCAGTGGCGCGGGCCGGTCGGGCCCTGGTCGCCCCATTCCAATCGAATCGACTGCCGCTCTTCGAACAGCCTCGACACCGATGAGCCGACTTCTGTGGGTAGAAGCGCCGCGACCTCGCCGCCGACGCGCATCTGCCAGCGCTCGCGCGCTGCTCGATTGGCGAACAGCACGCGGCCGGCAGCATCTGCCGCAAAAACCAGGTCGAGGCTATTCTCGAGCGTGCCCGACAACGCACCGACGTGGTCAGCTAACGAGTCAGACATGCCGACTGTCGCAGGGCGTTCTCCGCTTCTGCTCATGCGACCTCGGGAATGCACCGAGCGCGTCCGAGCGTCAACCGCTAGCGCCCGGCCCGTGAAACAAGTGCAAATCAGTCAGACTTTGGCGGTCTGGTGCTCGCCCGAATCCGTTGCTCTCGCGCTCTCCGCCTTGACGGCGTTTCGGCTCGGGCGGATTTCACGGCCGTGGCGGCGGGCTTGTACTTGCGTGAACTCGGCGCCCAGAAACAGAATTTGGGCGGCGTAGTAGACCCACACCACGAGCGCGATGACCGAACCAGCTGCACCGTACGAGGACCCGACGGCCGCTTTACCCAAGTAGAGCCCGAGCAACAACTTGCCGATCGTAAAAAGCACCGCCGTCACGGCAGCACCCAGCCACACGTCGCGCCACTTGATCTCCGCGTCGGGGATGTACTTGAAGATCAGCGCGAACAGGCCGGTCACGACGGCCAGGGAAAAAGCGAAGTTCACTCCTTGCCACACCACTTCGCCACCCGGCAAAGCGGTCGCAAACTTCGAGCCGATCCCGCTCAGAATCGAGCTCAAAACCAGAGATACGAGCAGCAGGAATGCCACGCCGAGCACCATGGTGAAGGACAAGAAGCGGTCTTTCACTTCGCCCCAAATGCCGCGGCCGGGCTTCGCCTTCACTTCCCAGATCGTGTTCAACGAGGACTGCAGCTCACCAAAGACGCCCGAGGCGCCGATGAAAAGCGTAACGATGCCTACGACCGTACTCAACACGCCGGCGCTGGGCGAGTGCGCGCTGGCGACCACGGCCTGAATGCCCTGTGCCGCTTCGGCGCCCACCACCGAGCCCAGCTCGCCGGCCACCTTACCGCGCGCTGCGTCTGGCCCGAAAAAGAACCCCGCTACCGCGATGGTGATCACCAGAAGCGGGGCAAGCGAAAGCAACGAGTAGTAGGCGAGGGCCGCCGCGAGCCGCGAACCGTTGTCGTCGAGCCAGTCATTCGCGGTGTCTTTGACGATGCTCCAGGTGTCCTTGAAAACACTCATTGGCATGGCTTTAGCAACTTCTGTGCCCCAGGTCCTCGCGAATCCGGAGTATCGACTGCTCCGCGCCGGGGGCGGGGATGAAGCGTTGCGCTTGCTGCTCAAGCACGATGTCGCCGCGATCGTGCTTGAGATTCGAATGCCCGGGCTGAGTGGCTCGCGCTCACCGGCTGGGGCATGGACTCCGATCGCCGCCGCACCAAAGAGACCGGCTTCGATCACCACCTCGTAAAACCGGTCGAACCAGAGCTGCTGTTTGGCCTTTTGGACGGCGTCGGTTGACGCTGCTACTCGGCTAAGGTCATCGCGGGCGCGCCCGGAACCGCGTCGGGTAGGCCTCGGCCCTTCCAGATTGCGAAAATTGCCGGGTAGACGGTGAGTTCGAGCAGGAACGAGGTGACGAGGCCGCCAATCATCGGGGCGGCGATGCGTTTCATCACATCGGCGCCGGTGCCGGTGCTCCACAGCACGGGCACGAGGCCGATGATCATCGTGGCGACGGTCATCAGTTTAGGGCGCAGGCGTTTTGCGGCGCCTTCGACGATGGTTTCGCGCAAATCTGCCTTCGTGACGAGCTTGCCTTCGCGCTGGTGTTTGGCGTGAGCCAGCGTGAGGTAGAGCAGCATCACCACGCCCGTCTCCGCGTCGAGCCCGGCGAGCGCGATGATGCCGACCCAGACCGCCACGCTGATGTTGTAGTGCAGGAAAAACAACAGCCACACCGCGCCGACGAGCGAGAACGGCACGGCGAGCATGACGATCGCGGTCTCCGTGATCGACTTCGTATTGAAGTAGAGCAGCATGAACACGATGGTGAGCGTGAGCGGGATGACCCATTTCAAGCGCTCTTTGGCACGTTCGAAGTATTTGAACTGACCGACCCAGGCCAGCCGCGTTCCGGCCGGCAGCGCGACGTCGTTGGCGACGGCTTGGCGCGCATCGGCGACGTAGTCGGCGATCGGGCGATCGGTATCGACGAACACGAATCCGACCAACTTGCCGCCTTCGCTGCGAATCATCGGCGGCCCGAGCACGCTACGGATATCGACCACTTGCGAGAGCGGGACCTGAGCGCCGCTCGGCGTCGCGATCAAAACGCGCCCCAGCGTCTCCGGATCATCGCGGAATTCGCGCGCGTAGCGGACGGAAATCGGGTAGCGCTGCCGACCTTCGACCGTCTCCGAGATGTTCTCGCCGCCGATCGCTTGGCCGACGACCATGTTGATGTCGGCGACGGTCAAACCGTGACGCGCGGCTTGCTCGCGCTTTACTTCGAAGTCGATGTAGAAGCCGCCCGTGGAGCGCTCCGCGAACGCACTTCGGGTGCCCGGGACCTTGGCGACCGAGTGTTCTACGGCGATAGCCGCCTTTTCAATGGCGTCGAGATCGTCGCCAAATACCTCGATGCCGAGCGGACTGCGCACGCCGGTCGCGAGCATCTCGGTTCGCGTCTGGATTGGCATCCACCAGACGTTGGGCATGCCCGGGAAGTGAAGTTTTTCATCCATCTGGCGGATCAAGCCATCCCAGGTCACGCCCGGGCGCCACTGGTCGCGCGGCTTCAGCACGACCGTTACCTCGGCCATCCCGAGCGGGGCTGGATCGGTTGCGGTTTCGGCGCGCCCCTCTTTGCCGAAGACGCTGACGACCTCCGGGAACTTCTTGATCTCCCGGTCCATCGCCTGGAGCAACACCGCCGATTCGTTCTCGGACATGCCGGGTGGTGCGGTCGGCATGTAGAGGATGACGCCCTCATTCAGCGGGGGCATGAACTCATTGCTGAGCCGGAAGACTGCCGGAACCGTGAGCAGAATCGTTAGAGCTGCCAGCGCGACGACCTGCCAGCGGTGGTCGACGACGAAGCGCACGACGGGTGTATAGGCGGCGCTCAGCAGCCGATTGAGTGGATTTCGCGACTCGTCGTGGACCTTGCCGCGAATGAACAGCACCGCCAGCGCTGGTGTCAGGGTGATCGCCAGCACCGCTGCGAAGCCGATCGAATAGGTCTTCGTGAACGCCAACGGCTTGAACAGCCGGCCCTCAGTCGCTTCGAGGGTGAACACCGGCAAAAACGCGATCGTGATCACCAGCAGCGAAAAGAAGATCGATGGGCCGACCTCCTGCATCGCTTGGATGATCGCCTCAGTGCGAGGGATCTTTTGCCCGTCGGCGTCCCATTCGGCGAGTTTCTTGTGGATGTTTTCGATGATGATGATCGACGCGTCGACCATGGCGCCGATCGCGACCACGATGCCGCCGAGCGACATAATGTTGGCGGTCAGGTGCTGCTCGACCATCGGAATGAACGCCAACAGCACGCCGATCGGCAGCGTGAGGATCGGAATCAGCGCGCTTCTTACGTGCAGCAGGAAGATGAAGATGACGACGCTGACCACGATCATCTCTTCGAGCAGCGTGTGCTTTAGCGTTTGCACCGCGTCTTGGATCAGCTCCGAGCGATCGTAGGTGATGACGACCTTCACGCCGTCGGGTAAGCCCTTTTCGATCTCCTTCAGTCGCTCTTTTACGCCGTCGATGATCGTTAGCGCGTTCTCGCCGTAGCGCATGATCACGATCCCGCCCGGCGCCTCGCCCTCGCCGTTTAGCTCGGTCAACCCGCGGCGAATGTCGGGACCCAAGCTGACTTGGCCGACGTCTTTCACGCGGATTGGCGTGCCGTTCACGACCTTGATTGGGCTGAGCCCGATGTCCTCAGGCTTCTTCACGTAACCGCGGCCGCGGATCACCTGCTCGTGGCCGGCGATTTCGAGCACCCGCCCGCCGACTTCCTGGTTCGACGCGCGCACCGAACGCACGACGTCGTCCATCGTGATGCCGTAGCCGAGCAGCTTGTTCGGGTCGACGTTGACCTGGTACTGCTTGACGAAGCCACCCACGCTCGCGACCTCCGCGACGCCTGGTACGCTTTCGAGCGCATAGCGAACCGTCCAGTCTTGCAGCGAGCGCAGCTGTTGCAGGTCGTGCTTGCCGGTCTTGTCGACCAGCGCGTACTCGAACACCCAGCCGACACCGGTCGCATCGGGGCCCAAGGTCGGATTGACGCCCTGCGGAAGCTTGGCGCGCACCGAGCTCATGTATTCGAGCACGCGGCTTCGGGCCCAATAGATGTCCGTACCTTCGTCGAAGATGACGTTCACGAACGACATGCCGAACATCGATTGCCCGCGGACGGCCTGCACCTTGGGTGCCGCAATCAGCGCCGCCGAGATCGGATAAGTCACTTGGTCTTCGACCAAATCTGGGCTTTGGCCCATCCACTCAGTGAACACGATCACCTGCACGTCGGACAGATCGGGGATCGCGTCGAGCGGGGCGCGCTGAAGTGAAACCCAACCCCACGCCGTCAGCGCAGCGACGCACAGAATTGTCAGGAACGGACGGTGCGCACACGCCGCGATCACACGCGCGATCCAGCCCAATTCGGCGGGTTGGTTGGGGTCCGAAGCTGTGCTCACTTCGGTTCCCCGTTCGGCAGCGGCTCCAGGTTCATCCCGCACTTGGGGCATTTGCCAGGCGAATTGCTGCGCACTTCCGGGTGCATCGGGCAGCTGAAGACGGTGGCGGCGGGCTTGCTTGGCGGGGCGGGGCGCGTCTTCATCGGCACAGGTGCGGCGCTCGGTGGCATCGCAGGCGCGCTGCTCGGCATGGCCGATGCTGGTTCCGGCCCCTCGGGAGCTTTGTCCCAGTACTTCGCCGCCGTGCTGATGCGAGCTTCGGCCGCGATCAGAAAGACGCCGGAGGTAGCGACGATGTCACCCGCCTTCAGACCGTCGAGCACCTCGAACATCCCGTTCGCTTCGCTGCCGACGTGGACTTCCTGCGGACGGAAGCGCCCGTCGCCCAGGTCCAAGAACACGAGGCGTCGTGGCCCGGTGTACACGACAGCGCCCGCCGGCACTTGGACACGCGCGGTCGCGTCCGACGCCAGCGCAACACTCGCGTACATGCCGGGCCGCAGCTCGAGCTCCTTGTTAGCGAGCTCGACCCGAACCCGTCCGGTGCGGGCCGTCGGATCGATGTACGGATAGATGTAAGCGACCTTGGCGTCGTACGAGTGGTCGGGCAGGTAGTCGAGCGTGACCGTCGCGGCTTGTCCGACACGAATGTGCGCCAAATCGGCCTCGTACACCTCGGCTTCGACCCACACTTTGTTGAGCGCCGCGATGCGGAAAAGTCGCATCCCAGCTTGGACGGAAGCGCCTTCGACGACATCTTTCTCGATCACGAATCCGCTCGCTGGTGAGGGGATGGTGATGTTTTCCGAAGGCGCACCGCGCTTGGTCAGCGCTTCGATCTGCGCGCCGCTGAGCCCCAACAGATGCAGCCGCTGTCGCGCCGCCTTTGCCAATAAGCCGAGCCGATTCGAAGCATCACCCGTGCTAGCGGCGGCCGTGTTGCCCTGATTAGCGAGCAGAAAATCCTGCTCGGCGCTGAACAGGTCTGGGCTGTAGAAAAGAAACAACGGCTGTCCAGTAGTCACCTGTTGTCCGGTGCGACTGACGAACAGCTTGGTGATCCAGCCGCTCACTTTGAGATTCACGTCGGTGAACGCTGACTCGTCGTAGGTCACGTGGCCGACCGCCCGAAAGGTCCGCTGCATCGAGCCTTCAACGACGCGGCCGGTGCGAACGCCGATCAGCTGGCGTCGCGCCTCGTCGAGCATGACGACGCCTTGCTCTTGCTGAGCCTTCGTGACCGGTACGAGATCCATGCCGCAAATCGGGCACTTGCCTGGCGCTTGCTGCTTCACGGAAGGATGCATCGAGCACGTGTAGTGATCGATCGCATCGGAATCCCCGGCCTCCGGCGTTGTCGCCGAAGCGGACATGCTGGACGCGGGCATCACGGAGCTAGCCGTTGTCGGCCCGCTGAACCAGCCGACGAGCGGCTCCCGAAACGCCACCGCCGCGATCGCCAACGCCGCTACGAACGCGAGCGTCGAGATCCAGCGGCGCTTGGAACTTGCTTTTGCCACGTCAGTCATCGGTCGATTCCCTTCGAATCAAGTCCCGGGGTGCGCCCGAGAGCGCGCTCCAGCTCGCCCCAACGTCGGTCGTAGTCTGCCCGCGCCATTTGGTAGTCGAGCTCGACGCCGCGCAGGTTTTTCTCGGCGTCGATCACGGCGACGAACGGATTCTGCGAGGTGATGAAACCGGCTCGCGCTGCATCGATCTGGTCCTTGGCTAGCGGTAAGAGTCGTTTTTCGAACACCGCGATGACGTTCCGCGATTCTTCGAGCTGCTTTAGCGACACGAATACCTGCGTGCGTGCCGAGTCGGTCAGGCGCGCCGCGTCGCTTTCGAACTGCGCGCGCATCGCCACTGCCTCGTCGGCGGCCCCGGTGCGCCGGCCCGTCTGGATCGGCAAGTTGAACCCGAGCCCGACCATCCAACGATGCTCGGGCATGTCCCACATCGAGTTGTAAGACGTCGAAACGGTGAAGTCGGGGTAGTACTCGCGTCCTGCTCGGTCCGCGCGCGCTTGCTCGGCACGGGCGCGGTGGCGCGCCGCCGCGATATCAGTGCGCTGCTGCAGCGCCTCGGCTTCGAGATGTTTCGGCGCCTGCTCGGGCGTGGGCGGCAACGGCAACTCGTCGGGTGGGGGCGGCAACGGCAGCTCCGGAGCTCGGTGCAAGAGCTCGTTCATCTGCGCGACGGTGATCTCGCGCTGCGAGCGCAGAATCATCGTGTCGTGCTCCATGTGCGCCAGCTCGCTCTCGGCTTGCAGCGCGTCTTGGGCCGAGCCGCGACCAGCGGCGAATTGCGCGGTCGCGCCGTCGCGCATCGCGCGCATCAGCTCGATGTGGTGCGCGTTGATCTCGAGCGAGCGGACCGCGATGAAGTATTGGTCGTAGAGCACCAACGCGGCCAGCGCCAGCTCACGCTTCATCGATTCGTAGTCGCTCTTGGAGGCTTCGGCTTCAGCGGCCCCGATCGAGGCTTCGAGCGAGCGCTTGCCGAACCACGGCAGTTTTTGGCTGATCCCGACCTCGTAGCCGAACGGTGCCTTCGATGAGCCAATCGAGAGTGGCGCGACTCCCAGATCGAGCATCGGATCTTCGAACGCACCGGCCTGGTTCACTCGGCCGAGCGCCGCCCGCCAACCTTGCCGCGCCGACTCAATCGACGGGTTGCTGTGGAGCACGGCGCGCACGTAGGCGGCGCGCTCGAGCACCGGCGCCGAGGCGCTGATTGGCGTTTCTGGTCGGGCCCGCCGCGACGGAACCGGCGCGGACCGATCGTAGTCTGCCTGGAGCGACCCATAAGAAGCGCTAGCGGAGGTGCTGGCGCATCCCAGCAAGCCGAACAACGCAAACGCGGCCAGCGAGCCGTCGGCGCGCAATGCACGCGCACACGGTCGCCACCGAACAAACGGTAACATGAGCATAGAAACTCCTATCGATGCCAAAGTCGCCGACGTGCGCAGAACGCAGCCGTCGCGACAGACGTGACGCGAGCACGCCGCAGCGCACTCGTGGAGGCACGAAAGGAGCGTCTCAGCTCAAGAACGAGCAGTTCTTGATGAACAACGGCGGCCCAATCGCCGGCGGCGCGCGGTCTCGCCACACGACGTGCGTCTCGACCGACGGCCGGGGCAACACGTCGATTCGACACAGCAGCGAGGCCGTGACAGCCGCCGGCAGGCCCTGCTCGATATCAAGAGTGGCCGTCGCTCCAGCACGCGCAGCCGTCACCACTTCTTCGCAGCAGCCTGGCGCGCGAACCTCAACCGGCCGGTCGCTGGCCGGCGGCACGCCCGCCTTAGCGCAGCAGCAAGCGTCAAACACCCGCCCCGACATCAGGCACCGATACCGAACCTGCGCCGCCGCCGCCCCCGACCACAAGATCGCCAGCACTGCGAACAGCGCGATGATCTGAAGTCGGACACGCCTCATGGCCGGCCTAGCCTACAATATTATCGGTAAGGGCGCCGCAGCAGCCTTGGCGAAGGCTGGGATGGGCCAGGTCTGCGAGGCGCAAGACCTGCTGAACGAGCCAGTGGCCGATTCCGCAACCCTGCCGCAAAGGGCCGCAGCCTTACCTGCCTAGCGCGCTGAGCCCGAAAGCTTCTGGCTGCCCCCAAGCACCGATTGCGACCACCCGAGCTGCGCAGTCAGATCGTCGTCAGTGTCGGTTTGGTGCAGCGCACGCGACGGGGTCGTGCCTGCCGTAACGCTTCTGCGCGGCGCGCACTCGATGGATCTTTCTTTGCGCAGAGCCGTCGGGTTGCGGGTTTGCTCATCGACTCGAATGGGAGTCGAACAGAGCCTCGGTAACGAGGTGAGGAGAGATCATGCAAAAAGCAATGACGGGAATCTTGCGTCTACTGTTGGTGGTGGCGCTGCCGCTGGCGGGGTGCTCCGCTGGGGACGGCTCGATCGATCCGGCGGAAAGTGATAGCGCAGATCCGCTAGCGGGAACGGAAGCGGTTGGCACTTCACAGCAATCGCTCAACGGGTACTTCCGTATCTTGGCGCGGCGTGTGTCGAACATGTGCTTGCGGCGCGAAGCGAACCAACTCACGGCCGCATCCTGCAGCACCACCGACGACTACTGGTTCGCGTATGACCCGGCGACCAAGCAAATTACGCCGAAAGTGGGCGGGGGTTGCGTCGGCACCGCGAGCGGCACCAACGCTTCCGAGCCTCTCGCGATTGGTGATTGCGCCGGCCGCGGCGACCAACGCTGGACGTTCCTACCCCCGCAAGAAGTGAAAATCAGCACCTTCAGCACCCGCACCGTCCAGCGCATCCAAAACGACTACGGCCTTTTTGTCCGCGTACCCGATCACCGCATCGGCGCCACCGCTATCGCTGGCGGCTGGTCCCGCAGCGCCTACATCGACTACGACTGGATGCAACTCAACTAGACGGAGCCGTGTGCGCCGCGCTTCGAGTGTACGGCTCGAAGCGCGGCGTAGCCTCCCCAACTCGGCGCAGTTCGACTTGCGGCCACCACCCGGTGCTGGCGCACCGCGCCGCGCCGCGGGCGCGAGTGAGCCCCGCCGCCCGTCACTGCTCCGTATACGTCAAAATTCCGGTCGGAAAGCCCTTAGCTTTCGCGCGCTCCAACACGCCGTCGAGCGTGTTCTTCGGCAGCGTTTTCTCGCGGCTCAAGATCCACAAGTAGTCGCGCGTCGGGTGGCCGACGACAACGTATTCGTAGTCAGCGCCGACATCTACGATCCAGTAGTCGCCGTACGCGAACCCAAAATCGAGCGACAGCTTGGCCGGCACCGCAGCGTCGTTCGCTACCGCGCGCGCCGCGACGCGCTTCACGGCGCCTTGCAGGGAGCCCTCGTGGCACTCGTTGACGACCAACAACTCCGTCGCGCTCTTCAGCGTGTACTCAGCTGTGGTGCCCGTGCAGCCCGCCTGGCTCGGGCGCGGGAGTTTGGCGATCTCGAACCACTTACCTTGCATGCGCGACAAGTCGACGTGCGCGACGTCGAGCGGTTCGTTTTGGCAGCCGAGCGCCGCCATGGACAATGCGGCCATCAACGTGAAGCGGAGCCGTAAGCGGGGCATCATTTCAGAACGCTCTCAGTCAGAATTGCGATCGATTTCACGCCGCCGGAGCGGCTCAGGTCCATGGCCTCGATGGCCGACGCGTAACTCGCGTCGCTGGCAGCATCGAAGTACAAAACCTTCTGCTCCTTAGCGGCGAGCATGCGCGGTACGCGGTCGCGGATTTCGGCCTTCGAAATGACGGTCGTGTTCATGCGGATCACGCCGGCCTTGTCGACGGTCATGACCAGAGGCTTGTTGTCGCTGGGCGGCGGGGGCTCTTTGCTCTCGTCCTTGGGCGGCAAATTCAGCCAGAACGTCTTCGTCACCATTGGCGTGACGATCATGAAGATGATCAAAACCACCAACACGACGTCGACCAGCGGCGTGATGTTGATGGTCGGCGTGCTGGACGCCTTCTTTTTGGCGTGACCACCGCCGCTGCCGCCCAGAGAGACGCCCATAGCTACGCGCCCTCGCCGGGCTTGCCGGTTTTCTTTTCGGTGACCTTCAAGAGCACGCCCTTAAAGCCGATGTCTTGCAGATCGAAGAAGGCCGCGCGCATCCGGCCCCAGCGCATGCCTTGGTCGCTCTTCAACATCAACGCGCGCTCGGGATCCTTGGCGTGCAGCGCTACCAGCTTGGGTTTGAGCTGAGGCAGCGTGATCGTTTCCTTTTCGAGGACCGTCGTGCCGTCAGGCGCAATCGTCACCTCAATCGGGTTGACGTACTTGGTCTTCAAGTCCGGCGAGCTCACCTTGGGGAGCTCGATGTTGGCGCCTTCGTTGATCGCGGGGGTGACGACCATAAAGATGATCAAGAGCACGAGCACCACGTCGACCAACGGCGTGATGTTGATCTCCGGGCTGGCGCCTTTGGCTTTGGTTCCGCCGACTGCTACGCCCATGACGAGCCTCCGCGAATTCGCGTGTTAAGCGGCATGTTTTTCGTGCCTGCCGAGGCTTTGGGCTTGGTGATTTTCAAGCTCGTCCAACAGCTCGCCTGCCGACCGCGCCAGGGCGGTTTCGATCGCGGAAATCCGCGCATTCAAATAGTTGAAGGCGATGACGGACGGAATCGCGACCAGCAAGCCGAAGGCGGTTTCAATCAGTGCTTCAGAGATGCCGCGCATGATCGGGGCGATGCCGGCGCTACCGGCGGCGCCGATGCCTTGGAAGGCGCCGATGATGCCGACGACGGTGCCGAGCAGGCCGACGAACGGCGCCAGCGAGCCAACCGTGGCGACGACGTTCATGCCGCGGCGGAGCTCTTCGCCGACGGCTTCCTTGCGGCGTTCGGCTTCGTTGCGTGCGAGTTGCACGGGGGGCAGGCCGCCTTCGATTTGCTCGGCGAGGGCGTGGGCGTAGCGGCGGATGATCGGGCCGAACAGCTTGGCCAACGACGAGCTTTTGAACTTGGGCGCAAGCGTCACGATTTCTTCGATCTGCCAGGCCTCGAGCATTTTGCCGGCCTGCATGGCGAAGGTGCGCGACTCTTGGGCGGAGCGCGAGAACGCGATGATGCGTTCGATGGTGACGCCGATGAACGACACTGCCATCAGAAACAGGCACAACGCGATGCCCTTGCCGAGCAACGGCATGTGGGCCCACATTTCTGCGAAATTAAAGGTCATTTGCGATTCTCCAGACTGTTTCCGAACGGCAGACTTACGTCCTCAATTGGAATTTGAATTTCTTGATCCGAGTGAAGGAGCCGGGCGTACCGTCTTCGTGACGGCCGGGCTTGAAGCGCATGGCTTTGACGGCGGCAACGCACACCGCTTGCAGCTCCGGCGGGCCCTTCAGCACCTTCACGTCAGTCACCGCGCCGGTCTCGGTCACGGTGAACTTCACGATCACGGTGCCTTCGATGCCGGCGGCTTTAGCGTCGGCTGGCATCTCCGGAATCGGAGCGGCGCCGATCGCCTCCGGCGGTGTGTCGTTCTCGCCGACGGGGCTTGGCCCAACCTTCACGATCTTGGGTGGCGGCGGGGGCGGCGGTGCCACGGCCGGTGCGACAACGGCTTTCTCGGCGGTGCCGGTGCCGTCGCCGCTGCCCTTCTCATACGGATCGCCACCGGTGCCGGTCGAGGGCTTGACGTCTTTTTCCTGAACCTTCTCTTCAGAGATGGTGGTCGGCACTTCGATCTTCGCCAGGCGTGGGCCCGGGTTGGATGCGTGGGGCCGCAGCTCGGGCGGGGGCGGGGGCGGTTCCGGCTCGGGGTCGGGCTGGGCCAGCTCGACCTCGACGATTTTGGCGTCTTCTTCAGCCTCTTCAGCCAGCGCTTTGGGCGCGGTCTTGAGCAGGTAAATGAACACGCCCATCAGCGCCACGAGCCCAATCGAACTGCTGACCAACAGGCGTTTTAGCCTGAGGACATCACGGTTATTGCCGCTCCAATTCTCGAACGCCACAGCGGGCGGAGTGTGCGGTGATTCGGTGGCGACTGTGTGGCGTCGCCGTAACGCTACCGTGTTGTGCGTGCGCGTAAGTCGGGTGCTTTGCGCGCTCGGCGTGGATGGCTAGCGCGTGCCAGCGGGGCGACATTGTCGCGAAAACCGCGGGCGGCGTTGGGTGGTGTCGCAGGTCTCTGTTACACCCCAGGCGGCCCCGAGGCACCGATGAAAGCTCGCCCCACGTTCCGCTCTTTGCTCTGGATTTCGATCACCTTCGTCGTCGCTGTTTGCTGCACGAAGCTCGAGGACGGTGCAGATACGTTCCCGGCAGTCGGCGAAGCCGGGAAGACTTCTACGACGCAAGGTGGAACCGGCGGTCAGACCAGCGGCGCGAGCGCTGGCGGCAGCGGCAGCGTCAACGTCAGCGGCTCGCCGGTGATGCTTGGCGGCGCCGGCTCGAATGACGCCGGTGCAGGATGCGTCGACCCGGACGGCTTCAAAGGCGTTGGCTGCTACCTGTGTGCGCCAACCGATGTCGAGACGCTCGAGAGCGCTTGCACCGACGCCACCTGCACCCCCTTCGATAACGCGTTACGACTACCGTCGGTGCAGGGTGGAACCTTGCCCGAGCTACCCGCCCCGAGTGCTGGTGGCACTGGCAGCACGGGCGGCGCTGGCGGAACGGCAGGCTCGGGAGGCACGGCAGGTTCGGGCGGTGGCGTTGGCGGCAGTGGTGGCGCCGCCTTCATGCCGGCTGGCTTCGATTGTGCGACGCTCGGGCAGACCGGCACCGTGGTTTACGTCACTGGTTCCACGGCCGTGAAGGATTTCCTCAAGGCTGTCGCCCAACAGCTCGCCACGCAAAACGTCTTCGTCGTGTACACCGGTACGGGCTCGTGCGCGGGCGTCGACGCGGTGGTCAACGGCACCTTGATGAAGACGGGACCGGCCCCCCTGCAGGCTTCCGCGACCTATTGGGACAGCCCCGCCAGCGCGGACAAATTCTGCGACCTGGACAAGGACGGCGTGACCGCCGATCTGGGTATCTCGGATGTGTTCGCGCCCAGCTGCACTGGCTTCGAGACGGTCAACGTGGAAGCGCTGAAGATTCGCGACGCCCACGGACCGATCCAGACCATGACGTTCGTGGTGCCGGCCAATTCGATTTACCACGAGATCAGTCAGCAAGCGGCCTACCTGGTGTTCGGCTTGGGCAAGAACGGCGGCGTGCTCGATCCGACCGGGCAGCAGCCGATCTGGAATGACGAGGAACGGATTCTCCAGCGCAGCGCCAGCTCCGGCACGCAGGCGATGCTGGCCGCTGCGATTGGTGTGCCCGCGGGGCGCTGGCGCGGCAAACCGAACAAGGGATCGGGCGATGTGGCGAGCGCGCTCCAGAAAGCGGTTGCTGATCAAGCGATCGCCAACGCGAGCATCGGCATTCTGGGCATCGACTATATTGATGCGAACAACCTGCGTCCGCAGCTGCACATGCTCGCTTATCAAGACAGCAACCAGCCGTGCGCTGTTTTCCCCGACTCGACCGACAGCGCGAAGGACAAGCGCAACGTCCGCGACGGTCACTACCCGATTTGGGGACCCCTTCACCTCTTCTACAAGCAGGATTCCAAGGGCAATCCGCTGAATCCGACCTCTCGACAGCAGGTGCTTGATATTGTTGGGTATTTGGGTGGTACCAAGCCCCTGCCGAACAACGTTCGGCTGCTCGATACTTACGCCACCAAAGGCTTGATTCCAGAGTGCGCGATGCGGGTGAAGCGCCGCGCTGATGGCGGCCCGATCGAGCCTTCGATTCCGGACAGCCCCTGCTCTTGCCTGTACGACAAGGCGATTGGCCACACGGATTGTGCGACGTGCACTACCCAAGGCGAATGCAAGAACGGGACGATCTGCTCGCAAGGCTACTGCGAGCAACTCTAAGCGTTGGGGCGAACGGAACTTCTGCAGGATCGACAGCCGTGTCCGTGGCCGACGGTCCGTAGGCTCGTCTTCGAGCGTTCCTTGGTGTGTAGGCCTTGTTTGCGCGCCCAGCTGGGCGCGACGCGCGCGGGCCAGGCCCGCGCCAGGAACCTCGGCCTCACCAGGAGGGCCGTGGCGAAACCGCGGGTATTTTCAGGCACGGGCACGCTTACGGGGATCCAGAAGCTAGGGACCCGCGTTGGCGCTAGCTAGGTGCGGCCTAGCCGTCGCGCGACGCGCAGCACGAGGTCGACCGAAGCCTCGATCTCGGCCTTTTGGAGCGAGACGCTCTCCACGTTGCAGCCGAGCGGGATGCGCTTTTCCACTGCGAATTCATGCAGCTCGGCAAACGCCGCCTCGCACTGCTCCAGCGATTTTTCCAGGATGTCGCTGGCGTGGAGCAGCTCATTTTGCAGCCAACGTGGCACCGAAACACCAAGCCAGGCCATGAACTCGAGCGTCTTCTTCGAACCGCACGGGCTGAGCGTGACGAGCAGCGGCGGCAGCGGGCGCCCCGCCTCACGGCAGCGATAATACAAATCGCTCAGCAGGTTCTTGCTCGCGGTCACGGAGTAAACGGCTTGCGTGATGAAAAAGCTCGCGCCCTGGTCGGCTTTGTTCAGCAGACGCTCGTCTTCGGCGCCGCGCGTCTCGTGCCGCTCGGCGATCGCCACGCCGCCGAGCGCTACGTCTGCCACATTGTTGAGGCGCGTGCGGTAGGCGTCGGAGAGCTTGAGACTCACCGCTTGCGTCTTCGACGGCGCGCCGACCAGCACGGCCGCGCCGCCCAAGCCATGCAGGCGGCGCAACCAAGCCGTAAGCTCGGGCGCCTGCATGCCCGAGACGGAGCGGTACACGATTTTCGGTTGTTTGACGGCGCCCAGGTAGCCGTAGGCGTATTCGAGCGGATCGATGGCTTGCAGAAACGGAAACGGTCGCTTCACGTCGGTCCGGGTCGACTCGTCTTGCAAATCGTAGACGACCAAAGCATCGATCGGCAGCCGTCCAATCCGCTCGGCTTGCAGCGCCGCGATCTCGCGCCGACGTTCCTCGGGCGTCGTTATTTTGGGCGGCGTGATGCCGTAGGTGAGGCGTAGATTGGACCAGGGCTTCGAATCGTTCGGCATTGCCAGAAGCCGCAGCTTAGCCGGTCGACGGCGCCGGCCCAGCTCTCGACGTCGAGCCCCGACGATGCGGGCCCGTTTTCCGATGCGAACGCCGACGCCCGCGTCGGACTACAGCGTCGTACGCCAGCGCAACATCACGTTTCCGGGGCCAGCGTCGACGGCGACGCTGGGCGTGGCAGGCGACGAAGGCGCCAGCAGCAAGCTGACGACGCTGCCGAGCAACAGCGCGCCGCCGCCCGCCGCAAAGCCGATTGCTAGCGTTTCGGCACGTTGCCGGCGCGTACCGACGTTGGCGCACTGCTGTTCGCGGGTTAGCCCCGGTTGCTCGCAGTCGGAGCCGTTCCAATCCTTGGCCGCGTCTTCACGCCGTAAGTACTGCGCGGTGGCGATGCCGCCGGCCGTGATGCCCAGCACCGCGAACGCGCCGGCGGTGATGTAATACGGCGTGCGGTTCACGTCGGTGGCTTGGGCGGCGGCGGCGGTCGGGCGCGGCCCTGCGCCGACCAGCGCCACGCGCTCGGGGTCGTCTTGGTTGCCGAGCTCGAACAACACGTTGCCGTAGTGATCGAGCGCTTGCAGGAAGAATTGCAGCTCGGACGCGTTGATGATGGCGACGCGTTGGTGCGGTGTGGCCCGCAGGTGGCGACGCGCGAACGGCTCATTTTGCTGCGCGCGGGTTGCTAGCTCGATGCGGGCGACGATGTTCGCGCTGTCAGTCAGGGCGACTTCGAGCCCCTGAACGCGGCTTTGCAGCGTGAGGTTGAGCGGCGCTTTGCCGTCCGCCTGCGACAGGGATCCGCGCGCTTCCAAGTACGGCGCGCGGATCTTCGGCGACAAGCTGCGCTCGAGCTTGGCGTCGGGGTTGATCGACAGCACGTACAGAAACGCGGTGCGCGCTTCGTCGGCTTGGTCCAGCGCTGCCGCCGCGGTGGCCCAGAGCAGGTACAGCTCGGCCGTGGAGGCGCGGTCATTGCCGCCGCGCTCGAGCGCCGCCTTGGCCAAGCGGCGCGTGCTCTCGTAGTCGACTTCGGCGTACGCCTTTTGGGCGTCGGCCAAGGGCACGTTGGTGTCGGCCCACGCGGCGGGAGTGGCGAGTAAGATGGCGCTGAGCGCGGCTTGCGCGAGCCTGGTTTGGTTCATTTTCATCGGTCGAGTCCGACGCGGCGCGCGGTGGTGTGGCCGGCGGTGATGGTGACTTGGTACGTGGTCTTGAGGCCCAGCTCGGGATTGCTGAGGAACACGGTGTGGGTGCCGACCGGCAATGACGCGCCGACAATCGGGGTTTGGCCGAGCACGCGCCCGCCGACGCTGACGATCGACCAGGGCGTGCTGTCGAGATTGAGCAGGCCGGTTTCCGCGATGATCGGTGCGGGCGCTGGCGGCGTTTCGAGCAGGGAGCTTGCGGACCCGCGTTGGTTGAGGCGGGCGGCGCGCGGGGCTGCAGCTGCGAGTGCCGACGTGCGTGGATAAGTGACCGGCAGTGCGGCGGCGGCGCGCGACGCGGGAGACGCCGACTTGGTCGTGGGGGTGACTTCGGCCAGGGCTGGTTCCGGAGCAGGAGCGGCTACAGCTACAGGCTGCGCGGCCGCAGCGGGCAGCGGCGCGGCGGCGATGACCTGCTGTGTTGGGCGCAAAACCAGCGTCCAGTACATGCCGAAAACCAGCGCAAGCCCGACCAGCAGCAGGAGGCCACTGAGCAGGCGCGTGGTGACGCGACGTTGGCGCGTCAGCTCGTCCATCAAGTCGGTGACGCTGGAGACTTGCGTGCCGCCGCGCATGCCGGTCAACGTCGTGCCGCCCAAAAGCGGCGCAATCAGTGTGACGCCGCTTTCGTTCGCGACGTCCGGTTGCGCGTGCAGCAGGCCTTGGATTTGCTGGCGCTGTTCGCGGATCTCTTTGCCGAACAGGCGCTGCATCAGCTGCAAAACCGACGCGCTCGGCGAAAACTCACGGCTGCTCAGCCACGTCTCGAGATCGTCGCGCATCGCTGCCGCGGTCGCGTAGCGGTCGGCCGGATTGCGTTTCAGCGCGCGCATCAAAATTGTCTCGAGCTCCGGCGGCAGATCCGGCCGGCGGATGCTCGGCGACGACACGTCTTCGCTCAGCGTCAGGTTCAGGGTCGCGGCCTCGTTGACACCTTTGAAGAGGCGGCTGCCGGTGACGGCTTCCCACAGCACGACGCCCAGGCTCCACAGATCAGCACGCCGGTCGAGCTCTTCGCCGCGCGCTTGCTCGGGCGCCATGTACGAAATCTTGCCCTTGAGCAGACCGGTGCGGGTGCGGCCGTCTTGCATCGCGTTTTTGGCGATACCGAAGTCGAGC
Source organism: Polyangiales bacterium (assembly GCA_038252755.1). Classification (GTDB taxonomy): domain Bacteria; phylum Myxococcota_A; class Polyangia; order Polyangiales; family Polyangiaceae; genus PMG-095. The sequence continues at coordinate 64,063 of JBBSAB010000032.1, forward strand.
AACTTCACTGCGCCGTCGTAGGAGACGAACAAGTTTTGCGGCGAGACGTCGCGGTGCACGATGCCGAGCGGGCTGCCGACGACGTCCTTCAGCTCGTGCGCGTAGTGCAAGCCGTCGAGCGCCGCGATCGCGATTTGAGCCATGATTTCCAGGCTAAAACTGGCTTCGGTCTCGTGCGCGCGCTTCAGCACGTGGTGAAACGGCTGGCCCTCCAGGAACTCCATCACGATGCCGTGACGGCCGTCGAACATGCCCAGGCGATCAGAGCGGACGATGTTGGGATGCGACAGGCAGAGCGCGAGCCGCGCCTCGTCGAGGAACATGCGCACCGTGGCCGGGTCGTCCACGTGCTGCTGGTGCATGCGCTTGACGACGACCAAGTTTTGCGGGGCGTTCGGCGCTGCCGCGTTGGCCAGATGTACCTCGGCCATGCCACCTTGGCCGAGGCGACACAGAAAGCGCAGACCGCGGCTCGAAATCGGCCTGGTGCGCGACTCAGGGGCAAGGCACAGCTCGGGGCTCGTGATGGACGATGGAGCGGGTTGAGTCATGATGAGAATCCGGAAAGGACACGAAGCATAGCGACCTGTTGCGGCGCTTACTCCATCACGCGCGCAACATTTCGGTGGCGCGCCCTGGGGACACTCAGTCACCGTCTCGCCATCTGCGCGTTACGCTCTCGTGCGATGCCCCGCATTCTTGAGGCGTCGCATGGCGTGTGCTACACGACCTCACGTGTTTGTTCGGGCCGCGTTCCTACTGTCGTTGGCAGCGTGCCTTGGCGCGTGCGGTCTGGACGAGCGCGAGCTGGTGACGACGCAGGTATCCGGCGGCAGTGCCTCCGTCGGCGGTGGAGCCTCGAGCGGTGGGCGTGCGCCGGGTTGGGACGCGCCTGCGCCGCCAGATTGCGCCTATGTGGGCAGCGTCGTGGAAGATGGCTGCGAAACCCTCGTTTCCAACCCGGGCTTCGACAAGGGCGTCAGCGGCTGGCCCGGCGAAAGTCTGTCGATGCAGGTCGCATGGTCCGACAAGGACGCGGCGGAGTCGGCGAATTCGGGCGCTCTGTCAGTTGACAACACCTTGTTTGGCGATGCCGCTGGTGAGGTCATTTCCGGCGCGCTCCAATGTATTGGGGCGACGTCCGGCGCTGTTTACGACATTGCGGCCAAGGTGTTCATTCCCGAGCAAACGGCCAACGGCCGGGCGGGGCTGAGCGTGTTCTTCTACAAAAAGGGTGACTGCAACGCGAGCCTCGGCGGAACCGACATGAGCTTCACCACCGACCTGATATTGGATACAAAAGTCTGGACGCCCGTATCCGGCCGCTTCGTCGTCCCAAACGGGTTCAATTCGATGGAGGTGCGGCTCGTGTCGGGTAAAGATTTCAAGCTGCGCTCGTTCAAAGTGCTGTTCGACAATGTCCTGGTTCAACGCAAGTAAGCCCGCGCTCAGGCGCCGCCCACTCGCGGCCGTGGTCGCGGGTTTGGTCTTGGTTGCCTGCTCGGTTGACGAGCGCTTGCTCGTGAACGGGCGGTCGCAGGGCGGCGCGGGTCTTTCTGGTGGCGCCGGTCGCCCGTCGATCGTGGCGGGTAGCTCCAATCCAGGTGGCGGCGGCGATGCCGATGTCTCGCCCAACGGCGGGGTAGGCAGTGTCACGGACTCCTTCGCTGGCAGTGGCGGAGAAGGGAGCGGCGACTCGCCTTCCGTCGGCGACGGCGGCGGGGAAGCGAGCGTCGGCTCAACTGGCGGCGCACCCGGCGGCTCACCCGACAACTCTCCTGGCGGAGCGTACGACTACGGCGCGGGCGGCTGTGGCGATCTCGATCACAATGGCGTGCAAGACTGCAAGGAAACTGTGCTCAGCAATGCGCGCTTCGATCACGACGAAGCGGGCTGGCAAGCTGAACCGAGCACCGCACGCATTTGGGATCCGCGCAACGCGCGACCCGACCAGACCTCCGGCGCTTTGGCGGTGACGAACGGGCTCATTTACGCCGGCGAAGGCATGACCCTCGGCGGCTCGCGGCAGTGCCAGCCCACCGTCGGCGGCAAGAAATACTCGGTCGGCGCGCGCGCATTCATTCCCGAGGGACAAGGCGAGGTCGCCGCCGGCATCAGCATCTCGTTTTATGGGATCGAAGGCTGCTCCGACTATTTTCTTTCGGCCGCGCCGCCGATCATGATGATCGCCGGTCCGAACGCTTGGGGTTTGATCAAGGGTACTGTGGCGGCTCCGCTGGCCGCTCACTCGGCCTACATTCGTTTGGTCACGGTCAAGCCCTTCAAGCAGGCACCGACAAAAGTCCTCTTCGACGACGTGCTCGTGCGCGAGGAATGAACATGCCTCGTGAGCCCCAAGGCCGCGCGCAGAGACCGAAGGTGTTCGGTGACGGCGCGAGCGGTTGGGCGCTCGTGGCATTTGCGTGCTTGGGGTGCGGCACGGCGGAATCAGTGACTGTGGACGATCACCAGACTCCGGAGATTGTTGCGAGAGCCAACGTTTGCCCCGAGTTTGGTTGGTGGCTCTTGCTACCGAAGAGCCTCCGGATCGGGGAGACGACCGACATTCTCGTCAACGTGTCCGATCCCGACTCACCGCGGGCCAAGCTGACGTTCGACTGGGCGGCTACAACCGGGTCCTTCTCGGAGCTTCATCGGGCAGATACGACGTACACGTGTCGGCGCGTTGGTCACCAAGCGCTCACGCTGGACGCGCGCGATGATCTCGATTGCCGAAGCGTGCTCGAGCTCGACGTCACCTGCCTCGACCCCTGACTCGAGCCGTCGAAATACGAGAATCGAAGGGCCCCCTCCAGATTCCGGAAAACGACGCGGGGACGTGACAAACGTCACATCAGTCAAACGGGCAATTCGTTCATAAAATCATCGCGTTAGCGGCGTCGGGCAAGGTTCCGTCGGCTTGGCCCGCTCCTTGTAATGGATGGCCCCGAGCTCGGCACTCGATGCTCAGGACTGCGAAATTTTTAGGAGGTATCCAGTGATTAGATCGGCTTTCGGGAAAGTGGCCCTGCTCACGCTCACCACGGCAATTGCCGGCTTGAGCGTCGTAGGTTGTTCGGGCGACATTGACACCAAGCACTCGCCGGTCGAGGGCAAGGCAGGCCTCGCTGGCCTCAACCTGCAGCCGGTGTCCGGCGTGACCGTCGACACCGTCACGTACACCGTGACGCAGGGCGTTGGCGGCGCGGTCGTCAAGACCGGCAACCTCGCGGTTCCGGGCACGGGCGCGGACTTCAGCTTCGGCGTTCCGTTGCCGGTCGGCACGGACTACCACCTGAGCCTCAGCGCCACGTCGGTTGACGGCAAAGTGACCTGCGTCGGCGGCCTGCCGGCTGGGTTCAACATCGTTGCCAACCAGACGATTGACATCACGCCGAAGTTGACCTGCACGGACATCACGACCGGTCAACCGATCGTGCTGGTCGACGTGATCAACACGGCCTGTCCGGACATCAGCTTCGACTACGTCGTCGCTACGCCGAAGTCGGCGAAGCTCGGCAGCGCGATCAGCTTGCTCGCCAGCGCCGTCTCGGCGTCGGCCAAGCCGCTCGCGTACTCGTGGGTTACGAGCGCGCCCCTCGGTGCGATCACGCCCCCGACCAGCAAGACGCCATCGCTCGCCTGCACCACGGCCGGCGACCTCGTGACCGTCACGGTCACGGCCAGCAACGGCGAGTGCACGAAGACCCTCAGCACGAAGGTCTCTTGCGTCAACGCAGCCTGCGGTAACGGCGTTCTCGACGCCGGTGAAACCTGCGACACGGCTCTCTCGCCGACCTGTCCGGCGGATTGCACCTTGCCGGTGTGCGGCGACAACAACATCGAGGCGCCCGAGACCTGCGAGCCCGGAAACACCGCAGCGTGCGGTGCGAACTGCCAGGCGCGCGTCCCGGCGTGCGGCGACGGTTTCATCAACGGCACCGAGGTTTGTGACGGCACGGTCTTCCCGGCGGGCACTGCTGCCGGCTCGACGTGCAACGCCACCTGCTCCGCCATCATCCCGCCGATTGTGGCCGGTGTTTGCGGCGACGGCATCGTCGGCGCTGGTGAGACTTGCGACCCGCCCTTCGCCAGCAACTGCGGTGGCGTGCAAGCCAACGCGCTCGCGGGCGCTTCGGCGGCGTGCACGGCGATCGAGTCGGCTGCTTGCGGCGCTTGCGTCACGACGGCTGGTCTTGGTTCGTTCGATTGCGCGACCTTGACGGGTAACGCGGCGGCCGGTCCGGCAGCGGGTCAGCCTCTGAAGAACCTCTGCTACAAGGTTCTCGACTGCATGTACGACACCAAGTGCGCCGCGGCGGACCCGGTGGATTGCTACTGCGGTAACTCTGGAACGGCTTGCCAGACCGGTGGCGGCAACGGCAAGTGCCGTGCTGAGATCGAGGCTTCGCTCGAGACCACGCTGTTCGGCGACATCGGCGCTCGCATCGGCGACCCGAGCTTCGCTGGCGGCACGGCCGTCGTCCGCTTGGACGGCGCTCGCTCGGATTGCGGCACGACCTGCGGCACGCTCTGAGTGCGTAGGCGCCTAGAGGCCTTCCTCTAGGCGGAGAAAAACCGGCGTTCCTCTAACGAGGGACGTCGGTTTTCTCTTTTTGTGAGGGAGGTGGCAAATGAACGATTCAGCGCGCGTGGGCGGCAAGCTGTTCTTGGGGTTCGCAGCAGCAATCGTGGGCTTGGTCGTCCAAGGTTGCTCGAGCAAGCTCGAAAGGAGAGACGCCGATGCGGACGCTCTCGACGATCATCGGCAGGGCAGCATTGGCTTGAACTTGCAGCCGGTGTCCGGCGTGACCATCGGCGTCGTCAGTTACACGGTAGCGAGCAGCAATGCGCCCGGGGCGCCGGTGATTAAGGCGGGCAACTTGTTGGTGCCTGGTACGGGCGGTGACTTCAGCTTCGGAGTCCCCCTGCCGACGGGCAGCGGTTACTTTCTCAGTCTCAGCGCCGACTCGGTGGACGGCAAGGTAAACTGCGTTGGCGGCTTCGGTCCGTTCGACATCGCCGCGAACGCCACCGTCGACGTCACGCCGACCTTGACCTGCACCGACATCACGACCGGTCAGTCCTTGGTGCTCGTCGATGTGACGACCACGGCTTGTCCGGACATTTCTTTCGACTATGTCGTGGCCAGCCCCAAGACGGCGCGTTTTGGCCAGTCGATCGCCCTGCTCAGCAACGCGGTATCGCGAGCCGGCAAGCCGCTGACTTATCAGTGGACCTTCGACGACGCGGTTTTCCCGCTCACGATTGCGCCTCCAACGGCTAAAAACGCAACTCTGACCTGCCGCCGAGGCGCATCAAATGTCGTATTGACGGTCTCGGCCAGCAACGGCGAGTGCTCGGAAAGCATCAGTACGAAGGTCTCTTGCTCGGACGCACGCTGCGGCAACGGTTTCCTCGACCCGGGTGAAAATTGCGATACGGCCCTGACGACCGATTGCCCGGAGGACTGCACGTTTACCTACTGCGGCGACGGTGTGATCGAATTCCCCGAGGTTTGCGAACCGCCGAACACGCCCACTTGCAGCCGGACGTGCGGTTTCAGTGAGGTCACCTGCGGGGACGGCTTTATCACCGGATCGGAGCCGTGTGATATCGCGGCGGTGCCTACGGGCGCGCCGCTTGGAACCGAATGCAGGTTGAGCCCGACGGGGCAGTGCGTGGTGGTGTTCCGGGATGCCCTCATATGCGGTGACGGCTTCGTCGTACCCGGTGAAGACTGCGACCCGCCGTTCAGCGTTCCCAACTGTGGTGGCCCGCGCGCGGACGTGTCTCCAGGAGCGACCAAAGCGTGCCAATACATCGAGTCTGCGGCTTGCATCAGCTGCGTTAACTCCGCCGGTCTTGGTTATTTCGACTGCGCGAACCTGACCGGCGTTGCGTTGGCGGGGCCGGGCGCGGGACGGCCGCTCAAAACTCTTTGCTATGACTTCCTGGACTGCATGTACGACACCAACTGCGCGGCCGCAGACCTGGTCGACTGCTACTGCGGCACTTCGGGGACCGCGTGCCAGACCGGCGGCGGTAACGGCAAGTGCCGCGCTGAGATCGAGGCGTCGCTCGAGACCACGCTGTTCGGCGACATCGGCGCTCGCATCGGCGACCCGATCTTCGCGGGCGGCGTGGCCGTGGTCCGGGTGGACGGCAGTCGCGATGCTTGCGGGGCAGTTTGTGGGACCTTCTGATGGTTGCCCATGTTTTGAAAGACGCGGATCTTTCACAGAACGGCTGCAGGTTCGCCATGAGGCGAAGGCATGTACCCGGGCCATGAACAGCTCCCGAACCAAGATCAGGGGATTGGTTGCCATGCTGCTGGTCGCCCTAGCGGCCTGTGAACGCAAGGGCGCTACGGATGCCGAGGTGAGCGGCACGAGCAGTGCTGCTGCGGTTGCTCCCGCAGCTCCCAAGGCTTCGGCCGTCGCCAAGTCGCGAACGGTGCCGATCAAGTATGTGCCACGGGCGGGCGGCTACCCCGAGTCTGAAGCGTGCAAGAGCTGCGTCGCCGAAGCGGGCCTCGCCGAGTTCGACTGCGATAAGCAAACCGGCAATGCCAAAGCCGGCCCGGCCGCGGGCGTTTCGCGCAAGCAGCTGTGCACGGACCTTCTGGATTGCCTCTACGCTACTAAGTGCGCGGCGTCGGACCCCGTCGATTGCTATTGCGGCAACTCCGGTGAAGCTTGTCAGAAGGGAGAGGGCAACGGCGTTTGCCGTCAGCAGGTCGAGCGAGCTCTCGAGACCAAGGACTACTCCGTGATCGCCGTCCACTACTCCGATCCGCAGCTCGCTGGTGGCGTCGCCATGACCCGCATGGACGCGGCCAGGGCTAAGTGCGGCCAGTTGTGCGGCTCGCGCTGAGACGCCCGACGACAGGGCCTGCGCGTCTCCCAATCGTTACAATGGCTCCGCTTGGCCGCCTTGGACGGGCGTCTATAAGCAGCGTTCCACCGAGCGTAGGAGAATTCATGCAACGCGATGATAGAAGGCCTTTCGTGGGGCGGTCGGCGTTGCTCGCGGCACTGCTGTTGGCGATGACGGTCGCTGCTTGTGATGGTTCGGACCCCGGACCGCGCGACAGCAGCACGGCCGCTACTCCCAGCACGGATAGTGGTGGTTCCGCCAACGAACCAAGCCCGAGCGTTCCGGCTGAGGGCGGCGGTCAGGATTCAGCGGGCGGTGATGGCCCGGCTATGACGAGCGGTGGCAGCAGTAGGGGCGGCAGCGGCGGCAAGGGGGGAAACAGCACCGGTGGCAAGGGTGGAAATGGCGGCAAGGGCGGCAGCAACAGCGGCGGCTCTGGCGGCAGTCACACGGGCACGGCGGGCGGTGGCGGACAACCGGGCGGCGGCGGCACGGCCGGTACGGGCATGACTGGCGAGCTGAAGGTTTGCGACGCTTGCGAAGCGAAGTGTAAGCGGTGGGCGGCGGCGGATGGCGCAAGCCCGTATCCCATGGGTCTCGGAACCGACCTCTGCCTGAATGGTCCCGGAATCGCGCAGGCAGGTCCCGCGAAATCCGTGGAACTATCCGTGCTCTGTGCGGAACTGCTGTCCTGCATGGTGACGTCCGATTGCTACCGGGCGCAGTTCGATGATTGTTACTGCGGGACCTCGGGTGTTGCCTGCCAGACTGGTGGCGCGAATGGGCTTTGCCGCGATGAGATCGAGGCTGCTGCAGAAAGCGACCAAATCGGCCTTATCGGCGAGCACCTGTCAGACATTGCGTACGCGGTCGGTCGCGCCAGCATGGTGGAGCAGTGCTACCGAACTGAGTGTCCTAGCGAGTGCAGCCTGAACCCGATCTAGGAATTGCGCTGATGTCTAAATCCCGCAAGAACAAATTCGCGGCAGCGTTCGTGCTTGTCGTCGGCGCAGCGCAGCTGATGGTCGCCTGTGGCGACGAAGAAGACAGAGTAGTCGACGAACCGGGCTTCGGCACGGCCGGCACCGGCAAGGGCGGAACCGGCATTCAAATGGGTGGCTCCGCCAACGCGGGCAAGAGCTCAACACCTGTGGATGGCGGAGCCGGCGGTGACGACTCTGGAGGTGGCACGGGCGGCGGCGGCGGTTCGCATGCAGGTGCCGGCGGCGGTGGTAAGGGTGGCGGCGGCTCGGGCGGCGGTGGCGGTAAGGGTGGCGGCGGCTTGGGCGCTGGAACTGGCGGCATGGGCGCTGGCGGAACTGCGGGCACTGCAGGCGCTGGCGGAACTGCAGGCACTGCAGGCGCTGGCGGCACTGCAGGCGCTGGTGGAACTGCGGGCACTGCAGGCGCTGGTGGAACTGCGGGCACTGCAGGCGCTGGCGGCACTGCAGGCGTTGGCGGAACTGCGGGCACTGCAGGCGCTGGCGGAACTGCAGGCACTGGCGGCACCGCAGGCACCGGCGGCAGTGGCCCCAGCTGCGGCAACGGAACCGTGGAAGGATCGGAGCTCTGCGACCCGCCCTTCGGCCAGAACAACTGTGGCGGTCTGCATGTGAACCACGTGCCGACGGCCACGCCAGCTTGCGCTGAAGTCGAATCGATGGTGTGCGCGGCCTGCATTACGCTGGCAGGGCTAGGCGACTTCGACTGCGCGACGATGACGGGCAACGCATTGGCCGGTCCTGCGGCGGGCCAGCCGAAAAGCCAGCTTTGCTTCAAGCTGCTCGACTGCATGTACGACACCCAGTGCGCCCAGGCCGATCCGGTCGACTGCTACTGTGGTACCTCGGGCATCGCCTGCCAGACCGGGGGAGGCACCGGCCTGTGCCGAGCCGAAATCGAAGCTTCCCTCGAAACGACGCTGTTTGGCGACGTCGGAGCGCGCATTGGCGACCCTAGCTTTGCGGGTGGAACCGCGGTGGTCCGCCTCGATGGCTCGCGCGCAGAGTGCGGCAAAGTGTGCGGCTCATGTTCCAAATGCCCCGAGTAAGCTCGCTCGGCGCGTTGGGCGTCTGGCTGGTGGCGAGCTCCGCTGCAGCGGCGGAGCTCCCTCCGGACCAACGGATCCTCGACGATCGAGCAGATGTGGACATCATGCGAACCAAGCAGCCCCAGGCGTTCGAGCTTTTTACCCGCGGTGAAGCTGCATTGGCTTCCGGCCAGACGCGCGCTGCGGCCGACCTGTTCGCTCAATCGCAGGCCCTTTATCCTTCAGGCGCGGTCACGGCGCGACGGCGTTGTCAGGTGCTGACCGAGCTGGGTCAACGTGCGACCGCGATTGAAGAGTGCCAGCGCGCCATCACCAACGGCGGGTCCTTTCTCGATCATCGCGCGCTCGTCGGAGCGCTCGTCGCGGGTGATGGTCCGCTGACGACCGAGGAGCTTGCCACGGCTTCGCACTCCGCTCAGTCGGCGAAGGAGCACGTGCCGTCACTGCCTTGGGGCTACGCCGCCGACTGCGACATCGCCCGTCGCCTGGGAGACGAAGGCTTGCTCCGCACTTGCACGCAGCAATTGACGACGTTGGCTCCCACTCACTACGAAACCCAGCGGGCCCAAGCGGAGCTTCGTGCAGCTTCGTCGCTGCGCGGCCAAGTCGCTTTTTGGGTGGCATTTATTTTGGGTAGCATCGCGACCTTGCTTCACGCCCTCCGGGGAGCCTCCCGGCGTCGCATTCTACCGAGTGCGCTTGGTCTGCTCATCTGCAGCAGCGTCACCTTGCACGCTTCAGCGGCAGACGTACCGCCCGCCGCATCGGGCCTAGGTGGGCAAGGCGTGCCGGGCGTGACCAAGGGCTTCAGCAAATGGTCGATCAATTCCGCAGATCCTTCCAGCAGCATCCCGACCAAAGAGAAGCGCGACGGTAATCCGCTCGAGTACGGCTACTTCTTGATGGATCTGACCGAAGGCGGCGACCGCGCCATGAAGGCCAAGGACTACGAGGCGGCCGTTCGGTATTACGTCGCGCTGGCCACGGCAGTTCCGGACGCTAGTCGCGGTTTCGCCAAGACTTGCGAAGCCTATGAGGCGCTCGGCGATCGCCAAAAAGGACTCGAGTACTGCGCCCTGGCCATCTCGCTCCGCGGCAGTCGCCTGGTGGACTACGGTCGATTTGCGCGACTCGTACTCGCCCGGCCAGGGCGCCTGACCGATTTGGAGACGAATGATCTTTCGCGCATCAATGGCCATCTGCAAACCATCGAGGGCGGGCCAGACTTGGCGCAAAGCATCGAGTGTGAGATCGGCGTGCGCAACGAAGACTTGAAGCGCCTCGAGCAGTGTACGCAAGCGCTCGCGAAAAAAGAGCCGAACGCTGCGCGCACGATCACCTATCAATTCGCCTATGCCCTGGCGCGCAAGGACGAGCACGGCGCCGCTCAGGCGATCCAGGCCGCCAAAGCTGCAGCCCTGCCTGCGGCCGCGATCCAGAAAATGGAAAGCTCGCTGACTCTGGCCCGCCCGGCTTGGCGGCGGTTTCTCGGCAGCTGGCAATTCGTGCTCGCGCTCGTCACGCTGCTCGCTGCCGTTGGCGCGATTGTCGCGCTGACGACGCGCCGCCGCCTGCGTCCGCAGACCGCCTGAACCCCCCGACCGCTCGTCCAGGAATGGGCTGGGCGGTTGGCGTGTCTACCATCAGGGTTGCGCTGTCGCGTCGCGGCCAGTGCTCAGGCCAGCTGTCCAGTTCCACTCCGCGGTTTGTCCCGATTTCAGAAATCGGAGACGCTCTCCGAGAATCGGAAATACCGTGTTTCCTGCACGTCATACTCGCCCGCTGTCAGCCAACGAATTCGCGGATTGTGCGGCATTTGTGAACGCGGTTCCGCGCGCGAAACGGACACACAGCGTGGCCCGCTACTTGTAAGGGGAGGTGTTCGTTGGGCCCGCTCAAACGGTGGGCTGCGCGACCAAAACGAAAGGTTCTCCAAGGATGAAAAAGCTACTGGCAACGGCCACACTCGTGGCCATCGGTGCCGGCACAGTCGGTGTCGGCGCGATGACCGATGTCCAACTGAGGGGCTCGGATACTCTCAAGGACATCACGATCGACATTCTCGGCATTTGCCCAGGAGCTGATCCGGCGGGCGCCGCCGGCCTCGTTTACATCGGCACGGGCTCGAGCAACGGTGAGTCCGGCCTCCGCGACACCGGCATCCCCGGCACCGTTCACGACGGCGTCAACCAAGCCGGCGGCTGCAGCGACGGCGCGGACGCAGACTCCCTACTCGAGTGTCAAACGGTCGCCCCGATGTCGCGCTTCCTCCAAGCGGGTTCCACCTGCGTGTTCCCCGAGCTGCCCGCCGCGGGCGCCAAGAGCGTCAAGAGCGCTGCGCTGGCTGAAGGTATCTCGTTCGCGCTCGACGGCGTGGTCATCGTGGGCGCTCCAGCCTTCGGCGCCACCTGCAATACGGATCCGGCGGATCCGACGGACAACGACTGCAACAAGGGCACCGCTGCCGTCGCCGGTATGGTCTACAACCACACCATCACGGTCAACGACGAGAACACGACGCCCGGCCTGCAGTGCACGTCGTGCACCGGCACCAGCTACACGTTCGGTCAGGGTCTTTCGGACGGCTGGAAAGACGTTCTGCGCATCATCTACACCGGCGCTGTCATCGGTACCCCCAGCTCGGCTGCCACGATCGCCGACCGCGATTGCGACGGCGATCTCCGCCATACGCTGGTCAATCACTGGGGCAACATGTTCCAGAATGATTGCAGCGGCGGCGCGTGCGTTCAGCTAAAGCACGCCTTCCGTCGCGACGACGAGTCCGGCACCACGGACACGTTCCTGTCGCTGATCGGCGCGCCCGGTGTCGGTGTTGCCTCGGGCGTCAGCCCGTTCTGCAACGTTGCCCAGACCGGTGATGATTGGGGCGGCACGAACGGCGCGGTTGCGCACAACCTCGACTCGCAGTCGAGCAAGGCTTGCACCGCGACCGCGGATTGCGGCACCGGTGGTCTGTCTTGTGTGGCTGGCTTCTGCACGGGCACCAACGAGTTCCCGGGCGGCTTTGGTCCGGCTCGGCCCGCTTTCGGGACGCACCTCGCGGGCTACACCACCCCGTACAACCCCGACTTCCAGGACAACGACCCGGTTCGCCGCCTATGCGACGGAACGTTCGACGTCAATGCGGGCGGCACCGAGCCTACGGTCAATCCGACCGAGCAGGTTTGCCGTGCGCGCCGCGGCCGCACCGCGGCGGGCGCCTTCCAGCCGTCGGGCTCGCTCGGCCTCGTTTTGCCGATCAACCCGCCCCCAATCGCAGTTGCGCTTGCCTACCCGACCAAGCCCTGCGCTTTCGGCAAGTTCAGCTCGCTCGGCCCAGCTCCGGTCACCACCGTCGCTCCGAATGATCCTGAGTATCCCGCGTCGACGCGCGCGATCACCAAGGTGGACCGTTGCCCGAACGGCGACATCCCGACCTTCCTCACGCCGACGGGCGGCAAGTGCTTCGTGCCGACGGCTCTCGACGGCGACGTGGCTTGCATCAACGGCCGCAACAACCTGCCCAGCTTGACGGTGGACAGCCCGCAGCTCGCTTCGGGCACGGTTGATACGACCGATCGTCTCGACCCCGTGAAGACCACGGTCATCGGCGGTGCCTCTGGCCTGTGGGCTGGTGACGGCCGCGTGTACAACCTGCACCTGTACTTCACGGACGCTGCTGACGGTAAGATCAAGTACCGCACGATCAAGCGCAACAGCACCGACGTGCCGATTCAGAGCGCATTTTACCGCATTCACACCACCCGCACGCTCGACGGCACGGCCGTGGGCTGCCAGGAAAACTCGGCCACCAAGCAAATCGGTTGCTTGGTCCAAGCTAGCCCGTGCAGCATCGGTTTCGCCGGTGGCGAAGCCAAGGACACGCTGCCGAAGGGCACGGCCGTCGCGTTCAAGGTCAACGCGCTCGAGCCGAGCAAGGCTTGCGTGCGCAAGCTGATCGCCGGTGGTACCCCGTACCCGCTGTCTCGTCAGCTGTACATCAACACGATGGCCGGCTTCGAGAACGTGACCGGTCAAGAGCTCGAGCTCAGCAAGTGCTTCGCTGGTGGCGTCAGCGGTGGCCTCGCAGCGCTCGAAACCATCGTCACGGACCGCGGCTTCATCACTCGCGGCGAAGTCGGCGACCCACTCCGTGACCCCGCCTGCAAGGACTTCCAGCAGCAGGGCGCGACGGCGGCACAGGGTTGCAACCAACCCCTCGTCACCACGATCGCTTGCACCGCGGACACCGATTGCCCGCTCGGCAACACCTGCACCGGTGGGTTCTGCGGCGCGGTCAACGACGCTTGCCTCAACAACCCGGCCGGTATTCCCAGCGACGACCCCGCCGTGCCGTGAGGCATGTAGTGGTCTGAGTTAGGATACAACAAAAGTCGAAAGGCGCGCTCCTCCGGGAGTGCGCCTTTCGCTTTTTGTGGCGGGCAGACAGCGCCGAACACCCACAAACGTTACCGAGTCACTGATGCCGAGCTGCTAAGAAGGACAGGCAACCAAGCGGAAGGGGCTCGTGGGATGAAAAAGCTATTGGTCGTGGCCACTCTGGTGGCTTTGGGCGCAGGGACCGTAGGTGTTGGCGCGATGAGCGATGTCCAACTGCGAGGGTCGGATACCCTCAAACCTTTAACCGAAGAGATTCTGAATATTTGCCCCGGCGCGAATCCTGCGGGCGCGACGGGTCTCCTCTACATTGGTACCGGTTCGAGCAACGGCGAGTCCGGCCTTCGAGACACCGGCATTCCCGGCACCGTTCACGACGGCGTCAATATGCCCGGCGGATGCAGCTTCGGTGCGGGCGTTGGCAGTTTCCTCCAGTGTCAAACGGTCGCCCCTATGTCGCGCTTCCTACGGGCAGGAGCGACCTGTGCGTTCCCCGAGCTGCCCACCTCGGGTCCGAAGGGCGTTCGCAGCGCAGCTCTGGCCGAGGGTATCTCGTTCGCGCTCGACGGTGTGGCCATTATCGGCGCACCAATGCATGCCAGCACCTGCAACGACGATCCGGCCGTTGCGGGACCCGACGCAGAAGACTGCGACAAAGCAACGGGGGGCTCGGTCGGTCTCGCCTATTCCAGGACCATCACCGTAAACGATGAGAACACCACTCCCGGCCTGCAGTGCCCTGACTGTACGGGTACGAGCTACACCTTGGGTGGCGGACGCTCGGATGGCTGGAAGGATGTTTTGAGCATCGTCTACACCGGCATCGTGATCAACTCGACAACCTCCGCGCGCGATTGCGACGGAGACCTCCGTCATAGTTTGGTCAATCACTGGGGCAACCTGTTTCAGAACGATTGCAGCGGCGGCACGTGTGCTCAGCTCAAGCACGCCTTCCGCCGCGACGACGAGTCCGGCACCACCGACACGTTTCTCTCGCTGATTGGCGCGCCCTCGGTCGGGACTTCTGCGAATAGCAGCCCATTCTGCAACGTATCGCAGCCTCTGGACGCGTGGAGTGGGACCAACGGTGCCGTGGCGCACTCGCTCGACTCGCAGTCGAATAGGAGCTGTACGTCAACCGCTGACTGCGGCCTAGGTGGGCTAACCTGCGTGGCGGGCTTCTGCACCTCGACGAATGAATACCCGGGCGGCTTCGGGCCGGCGCGCCCCGCGTTCGGGACACACCTGGCGGGATACACGAGCCCTTACTCGTCGGACTATCAGGACAACGATCCGATCCGTCGCCTGTGCGACGGTACGTTCGACGTGAACGCCGGTGGCACCCAGCCGCCAGGCACGCCGACGGAGCAAGTCTGCCGTGCGCGTCGCCCGCGCAAAGCAACGGGCGGCTTCGAACCCTCGGGCACGCTCGGCCTCGTTCTGCCGATCAATCCGCCGCCAATCGGTGCTGCTGCCTATCCGACCAAGCCCTGCGCGTTCGGCAAGTTCAGCTCGTTAGGTCCCGCCCCCGTCACCACTGTCGCACCGAACGATCCGGAGTATCCCGCGGCAACACGCGCCATCATCAGGGTAGACCGTTGCCCCAACGGCGACATCCCGACGTACCTGACGCCGACTGGGGGCAAGTGCTTCGTGCCGACCGATCTCACCGGCGACGTGGCTTGCATCAACGGCCGCAATAACCTGCCCGGCTTGACGGTGGACAGCCCGCAGCTCGCTTCGGGCACGGTTGACACGACGGACCGCCTCGATCCGGTGAAGGGCACCCCCATCGGCGGTTCTTCGGGCCTGTGGGCTGGTGACGGCCGTGTTTACAACCTGCATCTGTACTTCGAAGACCCCACGGACGGTAAGATCAAGTACCGCACCATCAGACGGGGCGGCACCGACGTGCCCATCGTGAGCGCGTTCTACCGCATTCACACCACGCGTGCCCTCGACGGCACCGCGGTCGGTTGTCGGGAAACCACGGCAACCCGGCAGATTGGTTGCTTGGTGCAAGCCAGCCCCTGCAGCATCGGTTACGCGGGCGGCGG
>JBBSAB010000033.1:0-78644 GCA_038252755.1 Polyangiales bacterium
CATCGGGCATCTGTTTTTTGGGTTTGGATTGGCGTCCTTCCCGGAAACGGATACCCGACTATTTCTATTTCCATCGCCGCGTCGGCGCGAATTCGCTTTTGTTTTCGCGCGCTTCGGCGTTTATCGCCGCGATCTAGCTAATTCCCCGCCAGGGACTTTTCATTCACGCCAATGGTTAAAATCGAATTTTTTCTACGGGGCGTGAATGGGGACGCAGGCTTCGGGAATCCAGGACATGAACCGAGGGAGTAGGGCTTCCGAAGCTAGTCTGGTTCTGAGGGCTAGCAGTTTCACAAGTGTGGCGTGGGTGGTTTCATTTTTACGGCTTTGGACGGTTCCGGCGCAGTGTCGGAGGCCGACGTCGGCAACGTCACGGCGATTCACTCACTGGGGCTCCTGTTCGCCGGCGCAGGCCTCGGCGCCAGCCTGTCGGTGTTCGAGCAGCAACGGTTCGAGGCTGAGCTGTCCGGTTTTCTCGCGTTCGGGTCGACGGGTTGGTCAGTGCGCCCGGGCATCGGCCTCAGCTACGATTTTTGAGGCGCGTCGCAGGCGGCGTCGGCATAGTCCGGCCCGTGGCGCTCCTCACCCCTTTGCCCTTGGCCGACGCGACGCGACTCGGTCGTGAATTTGGCCTGGAAGTAACGGCGATTGAGCCGTTGTCGGTCGGTTCGGTCAACTCGAACTTCGCGCTGACGGCCGCGGATGGCCAGCGCTATTTCGCGCGCTTGTATGAAGAGCAGGGGCGCGACGGCGCGCTGGCGGAGCTCGCGCTGGTCGCCGGACTGCAGCAGGCTGGCGTGCCGGTCGTGCCGTGCGTGTCGCGTATCGACGGCGCGGGCGTCGGTGAGTTCGCGGGCAAAGCCTTCATCGTGTTCCCGTGGCTCGACGGCGAGATATTGTGCCAAGGCCGCGTGACCGAGCCGGCTTGCCAGAAGCTCGGCGCGGCGTTGGCGCGCATGCATCTGACGACGCCTGCACTGGCGCGCCCCGTCGAAGGGCGCTTTCGGATTACCGATCTGCGTAAACGGCTCGCGCGCATCGAGCGTGAAGGCCGCGACGAATACCTGGACGACGTCGAGCGAATCCGTGAATCGCTCAACCACTACGAAGTCGAGCGCGTCAGCCAAAGCGCGCCGCGCGGGGTGATTCACTCCGATCTGTTCCGCGACAACGTGCTGTGGAGGAAGGACGGCGAGCTGGCAGCCCTGCTCGATTTCGAGAGCGCTTGCGAAGGCGCGTTCGCCTACGACCTGATGGTGACGATCTGCGCTTGGTGCTACTCGGATCGTTTCGAGACCACGCTGGTGGAGAGCTTTTTGCATGGCTACCACGCGGTGCGACCCATCACCGGGCCGGAGGTCGCGGCGCTGAAGGTCGAGGGCGCCGTCGGCTGTTTGCGTTTCGCCACCACGCGCATCACCGACTTTTCCCTGCGCGCGCCGCCTGGGCAGCCGCCGGTGCGCGACTACCGGCGCTTCCTCGCGCGCCTCAGTGCGATCGAGGCGGGCGATCTGGACAGTTGTTTCACGCGCGCCCTCGTCTGACCGACCTTGCTCTCGCTTCTCAGCTGCCCGCCCGCCTGGCTTCTGGCGAGCCTTTCGCGAGGACAGGAGCGGAGCGTACTTGAGTACGTGAGCACCGGACCGCAGCGAAAACGAAGCCAGAAGCCAGGATCAGCGGGCCAGGTGAACAGCTGAAGTGAGGCTAATGATGCGCTATAAGGCCCGGCATGACCGTCGCCCGAGGTGGCAGACTGCCCGAGCAAATCGACGCCGCTATGGAACGGCTCAACACCAGCGTGGATGTCGACAGCGAGATGTGGCGCGAGGACATCCAAGGTTCGATCGCGCACGCGCGCGGCCTGCAACGGGCCAACGTCCTCAGCGGGACCGAGGTCGACACGCTGGTCAAGGGCCTCGAGCAAATCCGCGGCGAGATCGAGCGCGGCGAGTTCGTATGGAAGCGTGAGCGCGAAGACGTTCATATGAACATCGAGGCGCGGCTCACGGAAATTTGCGGTGCGGTCGGCGGCAAGCTCCACACGGGCCGCTCACGCAACGACCAGGTCGCGACCGATTTGCGACTGTGGGCACGCCGCAAGACCGACGAAGCTTGCGCGGCCGTCGAGGGCCTGGCGGATGCGATCTTGGGCGCGGCCGAGCGCGAGATCGATACGTTGATGCCGGCGTACACGCACTTGCAGCGCGCGCAGCCGAGCCGACTCTCGCATCATTTGATGGCGTGGCAGGAGATGCTGCTGCGTGACCGCGGGCGGCTGCGCGATGCGCGCGTGCGACTCAACGAGTCGCCGCTCGGCGCGGGCGCGGTGGCGGGCAGCGGTTTTGCGCTCGATCGCGTCGGCGTCGCGGCCGAGCTTGGCTTCGACGGCCCGACCGAGAACTCGATCGACGCCACGGGCAGCCGTGATTTCCTGATGGAGCTGGCCAACGCGCTCGGCATTTTGGGCGTGCACCTATCGCGGATCGGCGAAGAGATCGTGCTGTGGTCGAGCCAAGAGTTCGGCTTCGTTGCGCTGTCGGCCGCGTTCTCGACCAGCTCGTCGATGATGCCGCAGAAGAAGAATCCGGACGTCGCCGAGCTGGTGCGCGGCAAGGCCGCACGCTTGATGGGCTCAGTAACGACGCTGATGGCGCTCGAGAAGAGCTTGTACTTCGGCTACGGCCGCGACCTGCAAGAGGACAAACGCCCAATCTTCGACGCGTTCGACTGCGCCTTGGTCTCGCTGTACGCGCTCACCGGCGCGATCGCGACCGCCGAGTGGCGCCGCGAACGGCTGCGAGCGGCCCTGGATCAGGGGCACCTGTGCGCCACGGATTTGGCTGATTTTCTCGTACAGCAGGGGCTGCCGTTCCGCGAGGCGCATCATGTCGTTGGCGCGTTGGTGCGCGAGGCCGAGCTTCGCAACGTGCAGCTCGGTGAGCTGCCACCAGACGTGCTGGTCGCAGCCCACGCTGCCCTGGTGGGCGACGGACTGCGCGCCGCCCTCGATCCTGCCGCCGCCGTCGAACGGCGCTCGCTGATCGGCGGCCCCGCCAAAGCCACGGTTACGAAAGCAATCGCCACGGCGCGCGCCCGCTGGGCAAAGTAACCGTCTCGCTCTCGCCCTCACCCTCACTCTGGCTCTGGCTCTGGCTCTGGCTCTGGCTCTGGCTCTGGCTCTGGCTCTGGCTCTCGCTCTCGCAGCTCGCAGCTCGCAGCTCGCAGCTAAAACCGCAAACCCTGCGGATTCAAACCACCGTATTCCCACGTCGTAGCGCTCGGATGACCTCGCTCGAGCGCACCGGATTGCCAGATCACGAGTCCAGAGGCCACGACCGCAGTCGCGCCAGCGATCGCGAAGCCGGCCCACGCCGGCAAGCGCGCGTGCTCGACGTTGATCGGCGCAAAGGGCGCTGTTGGTCGGCGTTGCCAGTGTACCAACGCTCCGCAATGGTTGCGCTCGCACAGCGCGATCGCGACGCCGCCGTGGTCGTCTCGTGCTTGAGCCCAGCGCGCGCAGGCGATGCCGGGCGGCAGCTCCGAACGCTGGGCGCTGGGGCTGCGCGGCACGAATTCGAGGTCTTCGGCGCTGCACGGTACGCGCTCAGGGACACGGAGCGACAACGTGGCCTGCTCGGCCGTCACCTCGGAGAACGTCGCGAAAATCGGACGGTCGCCGCGCCACACGCGGGCGTGGTGCAAGCCGGGCGTCAGTGTAACGCGCGCGGCGTTGCCCAGCGTAACGCCGTCGAGCTCGAGCTCGTCGGTCGCGGCGAGGCCTTGCACGTCGAGCGCGATGCTGGCTGGCGCGCTGGCGGCGCTGGCGGTTTCGCCGAAAGCCGGAGCGCGTAGCCCTTCGAGGGCAAAGCGGCGCGCATCCAGCGAGGTGGCGCGGCTCGGGTCGAGCTCGCGCGCTGCCTGCGCCTCGAGTGCGAGGCACTCTCCCATCAGGAACGCGGCCTGAGGTAAGTGTGGGTGCGCTAACAGCAGACTCTCCACTTTCCTCAGCCGTGCGCCGGCGCTCGCTTCCTCCAGGGCCGAGAGCGCGGTGCGCGCTTGCTCGAGCTCGCCCTCGAGCGCGTCGACCAGCGCAGCATCATTCGCCTGCAAGCCCGACGGCCGGCCCTCGTTGACAGGAACGAAGCTCAGCCCCCGCGCCGCCCCAAAGTCATTTAAGTCAGCCACCACCCGCGCCGCGACACCAGGAAGGTCCGGCGCAGTCCCCGCGACACCAGGCGGGTGCAACGCGGTCGCGGCTGAAATCCAAAGGAACACGACCGTATTGGGCACGAGGGCCCATGTTAGTATGAAAACCTTGTCCTTTTGCAGCCTCGTACAGACGCTGCCTCGAGGTGTCCGTGCAGCTTGATTTCGTGAATCGCGAGCTGACAGTCAAGCTCGTCTACTACGGGCCCGCCCTCAGCGGAAAAACCACCAACCTGCAGGCGCTGCACAAAGCGGCCGAGCCGGGCGCCAGCGGTCGGCTGATGACGCTCGAGACGCGTGATGACCGAACGTTATTCTTCGATCTCTTGCCGCTCACGTTCCGCAACCAGGGCAGCCTGGCAGTGCGGCTCAAGGTGTTCACGGTCCCCGGGCAGGTGATCCACGCCTCGACGCGGCGTTTGGTCGTGCAGGGCGCCGACGGCATCGCGTTCATTGCCGACTCGCGTACCGTTGAGACGCAGCACAACGCCGAATCGTTCATCGATTTGAAAGAGAACCTGAAGCAGCACGGGCTCACGCTGAAACAGATGCCGGTGGTGATTCAGTTCAACAAGCGTGACCTGCCCGAAGTGCGCAGCGACGCCGAGATCGCCGAGTTGGCCTCGCAGGGTCGCGAACCGGTCTACCTGGCGGTCGCGATGCGTGGCCAAGGAGTGGTCGAGAGCTTCGTTGGTCTCCTCCACCTGACGTGGAGCGCGCTCGACGCCGAGCACGATCTAAACAAGAAATTCGGCTTCGATTCAGAGGCGTTCTTGGCCACGGTCGCTAAGAAGCTCGGCGACGCTCGCCCGCTTCCGGAAATCTTGGGTGCTTGCGTGGGCGGGGCGCTCGATGTGCTCAAGCCGGAGGCTGGCTGATGACGCTCTCGGCGGCGCCGCCTAAGAGCCTCGACGACCTCACGCTCGGTGGCGACATGAGCCTCGAAGACCTGGTGTCGCGCGACGGCCTGGCCGAGGTGATCAAAAGCGCGAACGAGCTGTTTGGCTTGCCGATTCGTGTCTTCACCGAAGACGGCAAGCTGCTGGCCGACGCTGCCGACTCGATCGAGTTGTACGCGTACCTGAACACGTCGCGCGCAGGCCGGGCCGCGCTGTCGGAGGTGGTCGCGGCGGTTAAAGCGCTCGCGCCTGGCCCCGATGGCGAAGCGCATTACACGTGCGTGACCGGCGCCTCGTATCGCGTCGCGGCGATCGTCTACGACTCACGCCAAATCGGCCGGATGATCCTCGGGCCGTTCTTGCCCGATCCGAACGCCGAGCCGCCAGCGTCGCTGCTCGGGCTCGACGCCCAGCTCGACGTCGAGAACCTACGCGGTTTGTACCGCAAGCTGCCGCGCGGTGACGAGCAGACGGTGACCAACGTGGCGCGGCACCTCGCGCGCGTGCTCGATCTACTGCTGTTCAGCGGACACCGCGCGCTGCTCACCAGCAACATGCACTTGGCCAGCGTGCGCGAGAGTTTTCGCGAGCTGGAAGACAAGAACCAGAAGCTGCAGGTCGCCTACGACCGCTTAAAAGAACTCGATCGGCTCAAAAGCAATTTCTTGGCTACGGTTTCGCACGAGCTGCGCACGCCGCTCACGTCGATCATCGGCTATAGCGAGATGCTGGTCGAGGGCTTGGCCGGAGATTTGACCAAGGAGCAGCGCGAGTTCGTGCAGACGATTCGCGACAAGGGCGACCAGCTGTTGGCGCTGATCAAGGGATTGCTCGATTTATCCAAGCTCGAGAGCGGCACGATGAGCCTGCGCAAGAACCAGGTCGACGTGGCGGTGCTAGTCAAGGATGTCGTCTCGACGATGGCGCCGACCGCGCGCAAGAAAGAGGTCGAGCTGACGTTCGAGGTCGAGAAGGGCCTGCCGCTGATCTGGGCCGACGCGGAGCGCTTGCGCCAGGTGCTGCTCAACCTGACCGAGAACGCTATCAAGTTCACGCCGGTCTCCGGCACGGTGCGACTGATCGCCAAAATTACCGGCATGGACGCTACGTCCGGCGGGGACAGCGGCGGCATGGTGCTGCTCGGCGCGCGCCGCACCGGCGTCGAGATGCGCGTCGTCGATAGCGGCATCGGCATCCCCGAATCCGAGCGCTCGCGCGTATTCGACGCGTTCTACCAAGTCGATTCGAGCAGCACTCGTGAAGCGGGCGGCACCGGCCTCGGTTTGTCGATCGTGAAACGGCTGGTCGACGGCCACGACGGCAGTGTGCGCATCGAGGCCAATCAGCCGCGCGGCAGCGTGTTCGTGGTGACGATTCCGGTGAAACGCGCCACCATCGGCTGACATGGCCAAGGCTCCCCAGCGCCGCGCAGCCAGCGGCGAATTCTCGCTGATCGCGCAGTTGGCGCGCGAGCTCTCGGGCCCACGCAACAAAGCCGTCGAGCTTGGCATTGGTGACGACGCCGCGGTGTTGCGCGTCGGCAAGGAGCGGATCGTCGTCAGCGTCGACGATCAGGTCGAGGGCGTGCACTTCGACCTGGCGTGGCTGCGTGCGGCGGATGTCGGTTACCGCTCACTGCAAGCCGCTGCCAGCGATCTGGCCGCAATGGGCGCGACACCGATCGCCGCCGTGGCAAGCTTGCACGTGCCGCGCGCATTTCCGGCAACAGCCTTACGCCAGTTGGCGCGAGGTCAGGCCGAGGCGGCTCGCCAGCTGGGCTGCCCGGTGGTGGGCGGCAACATCGCGCGCGGCGCGGTGCTCTCGGTCACGACCACCGTGCTCGGCCGCGTGAGCAAGCCGCGCATGCGCTCGGGGGCTCGCGTCGGCGACGAGCTGTGGGTTGACGGTGAGCTGGGTCTGGCGCGCGCTGGCTTATTGCTCCACCAGCAGCGGCTGAAGGTGCCGTCGCGCCTCCGCCGCGTCGCGGCTCGGGCGCTGGCGGCTTGGGCGCGGCCGGAGGCGCGGATTGTCGCCGGGCGAAAGCTTGCTGGGCGTGCGCGCGCGATGATCGATGTCTCGGACGGTCTTGCCGGCGACGTGCAGCATTTGGCCGACGAAAGCGGGGTCAAGGCCGTCGTGGAGGCCACGCTGCTCGCTCGCATGGTCTCGCCGGAGCTTTGCGACTTGGCTGATCTGCTCGGGGAACCCGGCGTTGCCTTGGCGCTGACCGGAGGCGAGGACTACGCTTTGCTGTGTGCCGGCCCCAGGGCTCGTCGCCCTGCAGGGACGAAAGTCGTAGGTAGAATAGAACGTGGCCGCGGGTCAGAGCTTGAGCTCGATAACGGACAGCGCTTCGCGCTGGGTCCGGGTTTCGATCATTTGCGCCGCTAGCGCCGCGGCGTTCGGTCTCGCGGGTTGTTCATCTGGCGGCGAGCTGCCCGTGCCATGGCCGGACCAGGGGCCACCGCCTGCCACCGATCCGAGCGTCGACCCGAACGTCGTCCACGTGCCGTTTTTGGTCGATGACTACTTCGTGCCGAACGGTTGTTTCGGTGACGGCGACTGCGGCGGCGGCGTGATCAGCATCAACAGCCGTGCCTGCCTCGATCGGCCCGCGAGCGCCCAAGGCGTCTGCCGGCTGTACACGTACACACCCTTGGCCGCTGGTGCGCCTGGGTTCCAGGGGTACCTGGGGATCCTGTTTCAAGACGTCGGGGCGAAGAGCGAGGGTCACATTGGACGCGTGCCACCGCTCGCCGTGCAACCTGGCGCCAAGCATTCAGTGTTTTGGGCCTGGGTCGGCTCCGGCTCGGTCGAGGTCTCGTTCCGAGCCGGCGGCGCGAACAATTGGGAAGGCAAGACCGACGCTTCGCTGCCGTACCGCGATACTTTCGGCGTGCCGAAAGACGTCACGCTGACCAAGGATTTTCAGAAGATCACCATCGATCTGGCGGACGTGACCTACGGCGACGTGGTGTCGCCGTTCGGCTGGGCGATCACTACGCACGGGCGTACCGAGCCGATCCAGCTGTACATCGCCGATGTCAGGTGGGAATGAAGCGCGCGTTTGCTGCCGTCTGGCTGTCGTTGCCGCTAGTCTTCGCTGCCTGTCGCAACGAGGACGCGTTCCTCGGCGGTGGCCACGAAGCGTACCGCTGCAGCACACGTTGCGCCGTCGAGCAGGGCGCCCCCGCCGAGTCGGGCGACTGGTTCTTCAATCAAGAAGCCAAGGTCGGCGACGCGCCCGAGATCATCTACCCGCTAAGTGGCGCGGCGCACCCGTTGGATCTGCGCCAGCTCACCGTGCAGTTTCGGCGCGGACGCGGCGATTTTCAGCTGTTTCGCGTGCGGGTCGCGGTGCCCGACTCGGGGCTCAGCTACGACTTCTTCACGCGCTGCCTGTCCGTGCACGAGGACGGTTGTCGCTACCAGCTGCGCGGTGGGGTTTGGGACAACGCGCGCGACGAGCTGCTCGGCAAAGCCGCGGTGCTGACCGTCACCGGCTCGACCGGTTTGCACGGCTTCATCAAGTCGTCAGCGGCGCTGCCGCTGACGATCGTCGAGAGCAACCTGGTCAACAAAGGGTTCTACTACTGGACCACTGTCCCGCAGTACTCGGGCAGCGACCCGATGTCGGACACCGGGATCTTTCGCTTGCCGTTCGGCGCCGATCAGGCCGAGCCGTTCATCATGTCGAACACGCGCACCAACACGCGCCAATGCGGTGCGTGCCACAGCGTAAGCCGGGACGGCAGCACGATCGCGTTCACGGCCCGCAACTACGACGGTGGCCCGGAAGATCAGCGTTCGGGCAGCCTGGTCACGACGCCTACCGCGCAGCCGAACAACCACTTGATCGACGCGACCGTGCCCGGCACGTACGACAGCTCGATGATGGCGCTTTCGAGCAACGGCAAGCGCGTGCTGGTCGCGTTCGACGAGCGGCTTGAGCTGCGCTGCTCGGAGGCGGCCGGCGCCTCCCAGTACAAGCCTGGCGAGGTGATCGCCGCGCTGGCGAAGGCTGATTTGGGCGGAAAATCGGGCTATTTCCCGGAATTTTCGCCGGACGACGCCGCCGTGGCGCTGACCTTGTCGGACACCCCCGACTCGGCGATCGCTGTCCAAGCCGGCGACATCGTGGTCCTGGCCGTCGATCTCGCGAAGGGCACGTTCGGCCAACCGAAGACCGTCGTACCGGGCAGCGCGACGGTGTTTCATTTTTACCCGACGTGGTCGCCCGACGGTAGGTTCATCGCCTTCGCCAGCGCGCCGCGCGAGACTGGCGAGGACGGCCGGCCTCGCAAGAGCTACGACCAAAAGATGGCGCGCTTGCGCCTGGTGCGGCTCGAGGATTTGCAGACGTTCGAGCTTTCGAACGCTACGCAGACCGTGGGCAAATGGTCCACGTACCCGAAGTTCGCGCCATTTCAGGTCGGCTCGATGAGCTTTCTGACCTTCAACAGCAAGATCAACTACGGACTTATTGTCGACAACGACGCGCAGACCGACGACAAGGTCGCACAGCTTTGGATGAGCGCCGTCGACACCAGCAAGCTGCCCGAAGATCCGTCGAGCGCGCCAATCTGGCTACCGTTTCAAGACGCCACGCAGTCGAGCCACCTTGGGCTGTGGACGCGGGATGTAAAGTGTCGGACTGATATCGGCGGCTCGGGCTGTGACTTCGGCCAGAAGTGCGTGAACGACGTCTGCGTCGTCACGGTCAAGTAGCCAGTCGGCAGCGCTGGCGTCAGCGTGCGCCGGTCAAGCTGCGCAGGCGGGCTGCGTACGGGCTGTTCGGGTTCTTCGACAAGAAGCCTTCGGCCAGCGTCTTCGCGTGCGCGCCGTCGCCGCTTTGGCTGAGCGCTTCGATCCGCAGCACCGTGGCTTCGGCGCCGAGCATCGGCCGCGGGAAGCGTTGAGCGTAGGTGCCAAGCTCCGCTAGGGCTTGCGCCGGGCTGCCGCCCTTGAGCAAAAGCTTGGCTTTTTGGAGCTGCGCCACCTCATCGGCCAGACTGCCTTGTTGCTTACCAGCCGGGGTGCCGCTGTTGGCGGCGACCTCGGAGGGCAGGGTGGGCAAGTCTTCGAGCGCCATCGGCGCGGGGCCTTCGGCGTCCTTCGGCGCGCCCGTGAGTGGCGTGGCTGGCGTCGCCTTTGCCTCGGTGGCGGGCGCGTTGAGGGCGCTCGGCACCGGCTTGAGCGGCGTCGGGTCGTCGGCGTTGCGCAGCAAGATTGCTGCGGGAATGGCCACTGCGGCGACGGCGAGCACGCTCCACTTAGCGGCGGTCATGCCTTTACCGGTCGTGGCTGCGGCTTGTTGCGTCGTGAGTGACGCAGCACTAGCTGCGGCGAGCGCCGCGAGGATCTTGCGACGCCCGTCGGCTGAAGGGCCTTCGTTCCGCGCTAGTCGCAACAGCGAACCCTCGAGCTCGTCGCCCCCTGCTTCTTCTGTCAATCGCGTAGGGTCGATCATCCTACCGCTCCTTGTCTGAACCCTATTCGTGCGCGATGCCGGGTCACGGCTTGCTGAAAAGCTTGCCGTGCGCGACGTAAGCGCGAGCCGACCGTCCCGATCGGGATCTCGAGGGTCGCTGCGATGTCCTGAATCGAGATCTCCTCGATTTCGAACAGCACGAACACCTCGCGAAGATCTTCCGGCATGTCGGCCATTACTTGATCCAGGAGTGCGCGTGCGCGCAGCTGATCACTCAGCTCGTCTTGCGACACGCTCGGCTCCTCGGGAGCTTGCGATAGGCTGTCGTACGCGCTTTGACGACGACGAATCGAACGTCGCGCGTTGGCGGCGATGCGTGCCGCGGTGGCGAACAGGAAGGCACGCTCACGCTCGACGGGAACGTCGGAGAGCTTGTCCGCTGCTACCAGAAAAACCTGTTGCGCAGCATCGTCCGCGTCGGCTGCAGGAACGCCGAAACGCCGGAGGCAGCGCCAAACGAAATCTAAGTGCTCTTGGGCGACGCGCGTGAGGCGCGCCGAATCGATCGACATTTTCTGGTCTGCCAAGCGTGCACGCCCACCGGTGAGGACGGCAAGCCCCTCGCGAGAACCAGCAACTTTACGCTGGATTCCCGACATCGGCGCGGGCTCTTGCTCGAGCGCGCGGGCGGAGGAGGCAGAAGCCCAGGTCATTCATTTAAGGGTTTCCAGCGCCTGCCCGGCTGATCACAAAAACACGCCCAGACTGCTTTCCTGCTTCAACCCGAGGCTGGGCACTTCGTAGAGAGTGCTGACATTACCGATCGGGTCGGAGATCAGGTACCGCTGTCGGGAAACTGGCACCAGCAAGCTGCCACCTAGCTGCAGGAAGAACGCGCCTGTCTCGACGCGCAGACCAAGCCCCACGCTTGCGGCTTGCCACGGGCGTTGCGCTTGCACCTTGGTCGGCAAGCTCGTGCCAGCTGCGTCGACGGCGCCCACCTCGTAGCCGACGCCGACGAACGGGCGCAGCACACCGAGCAGCGCGATGTTGAACGAGATCGACCCTTCGGCGAGCCACGCGCCAAAGCTGACGTTGTCAACCTCACGGGTGATGAAGCGCGTCAGGCCGAGCGCTGCACGAAAGTGATCGCCCGCGCCGAACAGAGCGTAGCCGTGCGCGCCGGGGCGCATCTGTGGCGCAAGGGCGCTCTCCAGCGTGAGGCCGAGGCCGACGCCCCACCGCAGCTTGGTTGGTGTCGGCGGCGCAGCTGGAATCGGCGGTGGTGTGACGGGCGGCTTTTTGGGACCTGCTGCCGGCTCAGCTGGCGTCGCTGGCTTGTCGGGCTCGGCTGGCGGCGTGGGCTCGGTATCGCCGAGGCCGAGCGCCTCCGGATCGATCGTCAGCGCGACCGCGATCGCCAGCGCGCTGCCGACTTCCCGGCAGTCTTTGCCGCGCACCTCGCGCGACGACTGGTTCTTGCCGTCGCCGCTGACCAGGCGCCCTACGACGTCGTGGCCGCTGCTCGAAAGCTCGATGCGCACGCGGCGCGCCCGGCGCTGTTTGGTGAAATGCGCCTTGCTGGTCAGCTTGATGACCTCGGCTTCGAATTCGGCCTCGCTCAGGCAATCCGCGGGCGGGCTGTCTTCGTAGAGCAGCGAAACGGCTTCGCTGTCGGCTACGGGCGCGCCGGGGGCCGTCTTCGGCTGCGCGGCGCTCGCGCGAGGAACCAACGCGAGCGCCGTCGTCACGAACGCCGCGCCTAGCGCGGCGCGTTTCATTTAGAGGCAGCCAGCAGGGAGCGCTGCGCCACCCGAGGCGGCGCGAATCGCCGCCATCACCGCCGGCGTCGCGGCGCCCGCTGCAACCGCGACGTTGCAGGCTTGAGAGGCTTGGAGGAGCAACGTGTCATTCGGCGGTGGCGCGCCCTTCGCGTTCTGCGCCAGAGCGGCGCAGCACTTCTTCAGGCTAGGACCAGCGACGCCGGTGCCGGTCGGCTTCTTCGGGTCGGCCGATTCGGACGGCACCGGTTCGGGCGCGAGCTCGAGCGTCTGCGGGGCTGCCGCAGCGGTCGACGCGACCGGCGCAGCCGACGGCAGCGGCGGCGGGGGCTCGTCCTTCTTGCAGCCGGCGGACGACATCAGCGCCGGAACGAGGAACCCACACGCAATCATCGCAACAACCGAACGAAGCGGCTTCATGCCCATGTTTCTAGCTTAGACGTGCCGAAAGCGAAATAGCCCTAACCGGCGACGTTTTGCCGCATTTCCGCCTCAGCGAGAGGGAATCAACAGGAAGGCGGGAAGGCGGGAAGGTTTTTGGGGGGCGAAACGACCAGCGCCCACCGCCACCGTTCCGATGACGGTCGGCGACGGTCGGCGAGAAAACCAACAAAACCTTACGCAGATCTTCCCGCCTTCTCGCCTTCCTGTTGTCTCGCGCTCGTTCTCGAGGGTTTACGAGCAGCCCATGCTGTTGCCGCAGTTGAGGCACTTGTAGCAGGCGCCGTTGCGCACCGTGATGTGGCCGCAGCCGTCGCAGACGGGCGCGTCGCCCATCATTTCTTCGAGCTGGGCGTCGAGCGCGCCGTGCCCCCCGGCGGCGTACGGCGCGGGGTCGGCCTTCTTGGCGGCGCCGAGTGTCTCCGGCGGAATCGACGACGGGCTGGGTGGCGCGATCGACGTCGACGAGCCAGCGTCATGCGCGACCAGTTTTGGCTGGGTCGGATCTTCGATGCTGCCCGAATCTTCCGACGGCTTCACCTGCGCAAAGTCGTAGCGGCGCAGGTACTCGACGCCCAGCACGCGGAACAAATAATCTACGATCGACGTCGAGAACTTGATGTTCGGGTGACCGGAGACGACGCCGTGCGGCTCGAAACGCGTGAACGTGAACTGTTCGACGAACGTGGACAGCGGCACGCCGTACTGGAGGCCAACGGAAACGGCCATCGCGAAGCAGTTCATCAGCGAGCGAAAGGCAGCGCCCTCCTTGTGCATGTCGATGAAGATCTCACCGAGCGTGCCGTCTTCGTACTCGCCGGTACGCAGGAAGACCTTGTGTCCACCAACGTGTGCCTCTTGGGTGAAGCCGCGGCGCTTCTGCGGTAGCCGGGTGCGGTGGCCTTCGGGGCGACCAGCCTGCGCCAGAGCCGCTTGAACCGCCGGGGCAGCAAGCAAGGCCTTGGCGGCCGCTGCTGCTTCGTCAGCTTGCTCTTTGCTCTCGGTCTTCTCGTTGCTGGTGGTTGACAGTGGCTGCGACGCTTTGCAGCCGTCGCGGTAGAGCGCCACGGCTTTTAGCCCGAGCTTCCAGCCTTCTTCGTAGATCGCCCGTACGTCGTCGACGGTCGCGTCGTTCGGCAGATTGACGGTCTTGCTGATCGCGCCGGACAAGAACGGCTGCGCCGCGGCCATCATTTTTACGTGCGACATCGGCGCGAGGTACCGCAGTCCAGTGCGGCCGCAGCGGTTGGCGCAGTCGAACACCGCGTAGTGCTCGTCGCGCAGGTGCGGCGCGCCTTCGATCGTCATGCGACCGATGATCACGTCGTTGGCTTCCTCGACCTGGGCAGCGTTGAAGCCCAGGTGACGCAGCAAGCTGAACCCGTGCTGCGCCAGCTTGTCGGCGGAGACGCCGAGCCGCTCGTAGGTGTCGCGGCCGAGCACCCACGGCGCGAACGCCAGGCCCAGATCGAACACGCCGGCCAGCGCGTTCTCGATCTTGGTCAGGTCTTCGTCGTTCAGGCCCTTGTGTTTCAACGCAGCGCGATTGACGTGCGGCGCGCCGAGCAACGTATTGGTGCCGGACACGAACGCGACGATCTCGCTGATCTGCGCTTCCGAATAGCGCAGGCGCTTGAGCGCTTCGGGCACCGATTGATTGACGATCTTGAAGTAGCCGCCGCCTGCCAGCTTCTTGAACTTCACCAGCGCGAAATCCGGCTCGATGCCGGTCGTGTCGCAGTCCATCAACAGACCAATCGTGCCGGTCGGCGCGAGCACGGTGGCCTGCGCGTTGCGGTAGCCGTGGCGGTCACCGAGCTTGACGGCGCTGTCCCAATCTTCGGCCGCGGCTTTCCAGAGGTAATCTGGGCATTGGTCGCGATCGAGGGCGTAGGCGGCTTCTTGGTGTTGGCGCATCACGCGCAGCATCGGCTCGCGGTTCTTGGCGAAGCCGGCGAACGCGCCCTTGCTGGCGGCGATTTCCGCGCTGACCGCGAAGCCGCGGCCGCAAAGAATTGCCGTCAAAGCGCCGGCGATCGCCCGACCCTTGTCCGAATCGTACGGGATGCCCTGCAGCATCAGCAGCGTGCCGAGGTTGGCGTAGCCGAGGCCGAGTGGACGGTAGTCGTGCGAGTTCTGCGCGATACCCTTGGTCGGGTAGCTCGACAGATCGACCAAGATTTCTTGCGCGGTGAAGAAGATGTCGACCGCGTGGCGGTAGCCCTCGACGTCGAACTTGCCTTGCTCGTTCAGGAACTTGGTGAGGTTGAGCGACGACAGATTGCAGGCCGTGTCGTCGAGGAACATGTACTCGCTGCACGGGTTGCTGGCGTTGATCTTTCCGCTGTTGGGGCAGGTGTGCCAGTGGTTGATTGTGCTGTCGTACTGCACGCCTGGATCAGCGCAGGCCCACGCGGACTCGGCGACCTTGTCCCAAAGCTCGGCCGCGTTCAGCGTGTCGACGACCTTGCCGGTCGTGCGCGCGATCGTCTGCCACTTGCCGCCCGACGCGGCGGCGCGCATGAACTCGTCGGTGACGCGCACCGAGTTGTTCGAATTTTGCCCGCTGACGGTGTGGTACGCCTCACCGTTGAAGTCGCTCTCGTAGCCGGCGGCGATCAGCGCCTTGGCTTTGCGCTCTTCGCGCGTCTTCCACTGGATGAAGTCCTCGATTTCGGGATGATCCATGTCGAGGCAGACCATCTTGGCGGCGCGGCGCGTGGTGCCGCCGCTCTTAGTGGCGCCGGCCGCGCGATCGAGCACCTCGAGGAAGCTCATCAAACCGCTGGAGGTGCCGCCGCCCGACAGCTTCTCTTGTCGGCCGCGGATCGCGCTGAAGTTCGAGCCAGTGCCGGAGCCGTACTTGAACAAACGCGCTTCCGACTTCACCAGATCGTAGATGCCCATCAAGTCGTCGGGCACGGCTTGAATGAAGCAGGCCGAGCACTGCGGGCGCTCGTAGGCGTTGGCAGTCTCGCTGACGACGGCCTCGGCTTCGCCCCAGGCCCAATTGCCGCCGGAGCCAGTGATGCCGTACTCGTGAAACAAGCCGCAGTTGAACCAAACAGGCGAGTTGAACGCGCCGTACTGGTTGGTCATCATCCACGTCAGCTCGGCTTCGAACACGTCGGCGTCTTGCTTGGTGGCAAAGTAGCCGCCGAGGTTTTCGCCCGCGGCGCGGATCGTATGCGCGATGCGGTACACGACTTGGCGCACGCTCGTCTCGCCGACCTCTTTGTCGCCCTTGATGCCGGCTTTGCGGAAGTACTTGGAGATGACGATGTCAGTC
This sequence comes from Polyangiales bacterium, assembly GCA_038252755.1. Taxonomy (GTDB): domain Bacteria; phylum Myxococcota_A; class Polyangia; order Polyangiales; family Polyangiaceae; genus PMG-095. The sequence goes on from JBBSAB010000033.1 coordinate 16,048, forward strand.
GCGAGCTGCGACCACTCCGCCGGGATCTCCGCGCCTTCCATTTTGAAGACGACCGAACCGTCGGGGTTGGTGATCAAGCTTTGGCGGCGTTCCCAGACGACGTCCTTGAGCGCGTCGGTGCCAAGCTCCGTGTAGCGAGGCTTGAACGTGGCGCCTGCCTTCGGGCGCTGGCTGCTGCCCTTCTTGGCTTGGCCCTGGCCGCGTTTCGACGTGGGAGGCTCGGTGGAACCCGTGGTCTTCACCCGATCATTTTCCTGACCCACAATCGTTGACTGCGCCATGGTTCGCGTTCTCCTCATTGGGGACTGCTGCCGGCCCAAGGCCGTTTCCGTCAGTACTGCAAATACGTCACGTGATGATGCGTTCAGTCACCACGCCCGAAGCGACCCCGCCGCTGCATCAGTCGCGCCGGTTGGCGGCGACGAATACGGCGGTTGTGCGCCCCGGAAGCGTCATCCTTGTACCCCAAGGCCTTGGGGGTGGACAAACAAAAAACCACGACAAGTTGTGCATTGGGCCTGTCAACATGCGGCGTTCGCCTCGAAGGTCGATGAGGAGTAAAGCCCAACTCGGCGGCTTCATTGAGGCTTGCGTGTCGCCCAGGTGTCCGACCGATGGTGAACAAAAGATGCCCTGAACAGCTTGTCCTGGGGATACCCAGAATCAATACCAACGTTTCCAAGAACCCGTCCCCAGCCTAATCCACACCTTGTCCATGCCCCCTGCCTCTCCGTCACTGCTCGAGCTCGCCATCGTCGTCCTGTCTGAAGCCTGGAGGGGTGGGCGGGCGAGCGTCGCGCTATCCAACGCCATCTCCGAACAGCGGCTCAGTCCGCCGGAGGCCGAGCAGCTCTCGGCTTTGGTCTACGGGGCGCTGCGCCGTGAGCGGCGTGTTCGTGAAGCGCTTCGCGAAGTAGGGGCGGACATCGCCGGGCCGAACCAGGCGCGGCTTGCGATGGTGGGAGCGGCGCTGCTCGACGCCAGCGGGGTCGTCGATTTGGAGGGCGCGCGCGGCGTATGGAGCGAGGTTTCTTGGCAGCGCTTTCTGCAAGCCGATCGCGCCGTGCTCGAGCGCAGCAGCGGAGCCGTGAAGGTGGCGCTGCTAGGCTCGCTGCCGCCGTTCCTGGCCGAGTTGCTGGTGAACGAATACGGCGACCAAGCCGAAGCGTTGGCTGCGAGCCTGGCCGATCCCGCACCGCGAGCACTGCGCGTCAATTCGCTCAAGGCGGACGTGGCTGAGGCGCGCGAGCGCTTGGAGAAGGAAGGCGCGCGTGTCGAGCCGGGGCGCTTTGGAAAGCGCACGCTGCTCCTCGAAGGCGCCTTCAATCCGTTCCTCACGCGCGCTTTTCACGAGGGACTCTTCGAGCTGCAAGACGAGGGCAGCCAGATCGCCTGCGAGCTTTTGGCTCCTCCGCCGCGTGGACTTGTCGTCGATGCGTGCGCTGGCGCCGGCGGAAAATCATTGGCCGTGGCGGCCGCACTGGAGGGGCGTGGCAAGGTCCTTTCGCTCGATATTGACGAGCAAAAGCTGGTCGAGCTGCGGCGACGGGCGAAGCGCGCGGGCGCGGCGAACGTGCAAGCTTTGGCGATCGAGGAGCAGGGAGAATTGCCCGAGGCCGTGACAGCGCTGGTCGGCAAGGTCGACCGCATCTTGGTCGACGCGCCGTGCAGCGGTACGGGCGTCTTGCGGCGCAATCCCGAAACTCGCTCGCGATTGACGGCCGAGGTCGTGACGCGGCTGGCGGCCACGCAGCGTGCGATCGTCGAGCGGGCGTTGCCGCTGCTGGCGCCCGGTGGTCGGCTGGTGTTCGCGACCTGCTCGCTCTTGCGCGCCGAAGGCGAAGACGTGATGACCGACGTCGAAACCGCGCACCCCGAGCTCGAGCCAGTGAACCTCGCGGAAATCTACGACCGCGCGTACATCGAGCGTTTCCCACGCAGCGCGCTGCATCGCGTACGTCTACTGCCGCACCTGCATTCGACGGACGGATTCTTCATCACCGTCCTGCGCCGACGGCGCTAGCGGCCGAATCAACAGGAAGGCGGCTGATGATTCATCGCATCTTGCCCGAGCGAGCGGGGACAACAGGAAGGCGGCAAGACGGGAAGGCCGAGATTTAGGGTGGGTGGTACTGGCAACTGGACGCAGCGGGATCGCGATTGGGCCTCAGGCGCCTGTTCGAACAACAGAAATCTTCCCGCCTTCCCGCCTTCCTGTTCGCTCGTGCTCGAATCGCGAAATGCGATGAATCATCAGGCGACAACCAGGTCTACCAACTCAAATTGACGAGAGCGCCTGCATCAACGCCGACGCTCCCAACTGCCAACTGCTAACCCCCAACTCTCTCCTCACTTACACTTGTCTTCAGCGCCCGTGACGGTGCAGTCGACGGCGTTGCAGCAGACGCCGCCACCGCACGACGTGCCGTTACAGCTGACGGTGCAGCTGGCCCCGCCGCAGTTGACCTGACCGGGACACGCACCGTCGGCGCAGCTGATGTGCGTGTCTTTAGTCGCGCCGCTCTCGATCGAGTTCTGACACGACGGTTGGCCGCTACATTCGATGAGACACGAGTTGCTCTGGCCGCAGCTCACCTTGCCGGGGCAGCTGCCGGTACCCTTGCAGCGCAGATCGCATTGGTCCGCCTCGCAGCGGACTTCGCTCATGCACGAGCCCTGGCCTTCGCAGCGCACCTCACACGAGTTGCCGCCGCAGCTGATGTTGCTCGAACAGCTGCCCATGCCCGAGCACTGGACCGTGCAACTCTCGGCTTCACGACATTCGACGCCGCTCGAGCACGAGCCCATGCCGGTACACGCCACCTGACACGGCACGCCGGCCGGACACTTGACGTTTTCCGGACACAGATGCGCGTCGTCGCACGTGATGACACACACGGCACCGCGACACGTGCCGTTGGTGCACGCCTTCTTGCAGTCCTCAGCCGTGGCGGGCTTGCCGCCGACGCCGGTCATGCCAGCGCTGGCGTTGCCGCCGCTTGCGCTACCGCCGCTGGCTCTTCCGCCGGTGGCGTTGCTGCCGCCAGCAGCTTTGCCGCCGGTCGTTGCCTTGCCACCGGTCGTCGCCGCCTTGCCACCGCTGCTCGGGCTGCCCTCGAACAAATTGGTGTCTTTGGGGCCGCCGCAAGCCGCCGCCCACATCAACACCAAGCTGGCACACCAGAAGCGCCCGCCTCTTAACCCTTCGCGCATCGCGGGCGAGTCTATCATCGAAAAGGCGCTAGGCTGTCGGTGGATGCGCGAGTACCAGTTCGACGGGCTGGTTGGACCCACTCACCACTACGCCGGCCTGAGCCCCGGAAATCTGGCGAGCCAGGCTCACGCTGGCGAAGCCAGCAACCCTCGTGCAGCTGCGCTGGAAGGGCTGGCGAAGATGCGCCGGGTTCGCGGGCTGGGCGTCGCACAGGCAGTGTTGCCGCCCCAGCCGCGACCGAGCCTCCGGCTGCTGCGCCAGTTGGGCTTCGGCGGGAACGACCAAGCGCTGCTTGAGCGCGCACTGAAGGAAGCGCCGGAGCTGTTGCACGCGGCCAGCAGTGCGTCGAGCATGTGGGCGGCCAACGCCGCCACGGTAGTGCCGGCTCACGACACCGCCGACGGTAAGACGCATTTCGTGCCAGCGAACTTGGTCTCGCTGCTCCACCGCAGCATCGAGGCCGAATCGACCGAGCGTGTGCTGCGGCACATTTTCGCGGACCCGGAATGCTTCGTCGTGCACGCGCCGCTACCGGCCTCCGAAGCGCTGTCCGATGAAGGTGCGGCCAACCACACGCGGTTGTTCACGACCATCGGCGTGCAGCACGTCTTCGGCTGGGGGCGGCGCGCGGGTGAAGCCGCGGTTGCGCGCAGGTTTCCGGCTCGCCAGAGCTTCGGCGCCAGCGCCGCGCTCGCGCGCGCTTGCCAGCTGCGCGAAGCCGCCTACCTGCTGTGGCAACAAGATCCACTGGGCATCGAGGCGGGCGCGTTTCACACCGATGTGCTGGCGGTCGGCAACGCCAATGTGCTGCTGTTGCACGAACGCGCGTTCGTCGAGCACGAGCGGCTGTTGGCGCAACTGCGCGCTGGTTTGGGAGGGGAGTTTCAGGCGATCGTGGCCAGCGAGCGCGAGCTACCGCTGAGCGATGCTGTCGCCGCGTATCCGTTCAACTCGCAGCTCTTGAGCCTGCCTTCGGGTCGAATGCACCTGGTCGCGCCGCTCGAGGCGCAGCGCAACGCTCGGGCGCGAGCCTTCTTGGAGCGCGCGCAGGCCGAGTGCCCGTTGATCTCCGGTATCGACTACCTGGACGTGAACGGCTCGATGCGCAACGGCGGCGGGCCAGCGTGTCTGCGCTTGCGAGTTCCGCTGACCGAGCACGAAAGCGCACGGCTCTCCGGCTCAGTGCTGTTCGACGAGCACTGCGAGCGCGAGCTCACGAAGATCGTGAACCGCCGTTACCGCGAGCAGCTGACGCTCAGTGACGTCGCCGACCCGATGCTGGTCGACGAAGCGAAGACCGCGCTCGACGAGATCACGCAACTGCTCGGGCTTGGCGCGGTGTACGACTTTCAGTGCTAGTGAGCGGGAATGGGATCGCCGACGTCGATCGTCTAACGTTGATGGAGTTTCTCGATCGTCAACGGCTCGATTCCATCCACCTACTCGACGAGATTGCCGGCGCGACTTGAGGCTCGCGATCGACGGCTAACGCTTCGGGCCCGTCATGGCTTCGGGGCGCACCCAGCGATCGAAGTCTTCGGCGCTGACGACACCAAGCGTCACCGCAGCGTCGCGCAGGCTCAGCCTGGCGTGATGCGCGTGGTGCGCGACTTTGGCGGCGGCGTCGTAGCCGACGTGCGGCGTGAGCGCCGTCACCAGCATCAATGATTGCTCGACCAGCTGCTGCATCCGCTCGGGGTTCGCCGTCAAACCCGCCACGCAGTGCTCGCGGAAGCTGTCGGCGCCGTCGGCCAGCAGCCGCGCGCTCTGCAGGAAGGCGTGAATGATCAGCGGCTTGTAGACGTTGAGCTGGAAATTGCCCGACGCGCCGCCGATGTTGACCGCAACGTCGTTGCCCAGCACTTGCGCGCACGCCATGCACAGGGCCTCCGACTGCGTCGGGTTCACCTTGCCCGGCATGATCGAGCTACCCGGCTCGTTTTCTGGAATGCTGATCTCGCCCAGACCAGCGCGTGGACCGGAGGCGAGCCAGCGCACGTCGTTGGCGATCTTCGTCAACGAAGCCGCCAGCGTCTTCAGGCCGCCGTGCGCGAACACCAGCGCGTCGTGCGCTGACAGCGCCTCGAACTTGTTCGGCGCGGTCACGAACGGCTGCCCGCTGAGCTGGGACAAGCGCGACGCGACGCGCACGCCGAGCTCTGGATGCGCGTTCAAGCCGGTGCCGACTGCGGTGCCGCCGAGCGCCAACTCTGCCAAGTGCGGCAGCGCGCTCTGCAAATGCGCGAGGCCGTGGTCGAGCTGCGTGGCCCAGCCGCTCAGCTCTTGGCCAAAGCGCAGTGGTGTCGCGTCCATCAAATGCGTGCGGCCGATCTTGACCACGTCGGCGAACGCTGCGGCCTTGGCGGCGATTGTCGCAGACAAGCTGGCGATCGCGGGCATGACCCGGGTTCTGAGCGCGATCGTGGCCGCCACTGCCATCGCGGTCGGAAAGACGTCATTCGACGACTGGCCGCGGTTCACATCGTCGTTGGGGTGAACCAGCCGCGCGTCGCCGCGCCCGCCGCCGAGCAGCTCACTGGCGCGGTTGGCCAGCACCTCGTTGACGTTCATGTTGGTTTGCGTGCCGCTGCCAGTTTGCCAAACCGACAACGGGAACTCGGCGTCGTGGGCGCCGCTCAGCACTTCATCGGCAGCCATCACGATCGCGTCGACCTTGGCTTGCGGTAGCTCACCCAGCTCGGCGTTGACCAGCGCGGTCGCCTTCTTGACCAAGGTGAGTGCGCGCAATAGCTCGCGCGGCATCTTCTCGTCCGAGATCCGGAAGTGCTGCAGGCTGCGCTCGGTCTGCGCGCCCCACAGCCGGTCGACCGAAACCTCGATCGGTCCGAACGTGTCGTGCTCGGTGCGCGTCTTCATGGGGACCGTGCAAACCCTAGCGCGCCGAGGCGCGGCCGTACCCGCTGGTCAGGCAAACGGCTCGTCCACCGTAGTATTCCTAACCGAGTGAGCGTGGGGATGAGGTCTCACACACCTGCAACCACAGCAACGCTCGTGCGGACCACCCAGTCAGGTGCGCAGCGTGGTTTTTACGGCGGACACGCGTGCGAAACCGCGCGCTGCGATCTCAATGCGACAAAAGTGCCGAGCAGCTCACGCCCTTCACCTTATTTTTGCCGCCACACAGACGTTGCGCGTTGTGGCCGCGAGCCAAAAAAGGACCACGAAAATCGAAAGGTTCCCGGTCCCACACCCCATATCCGATGTTTTAGGTGCGCGATGGCTCGCGCGCTTTTTCAAGGTTGCTTCAAAACGGCCGATTTTTTTCGTGTCTTTGGGCCAGATTCAGCGGCGACCGCAAAAAAAATCGAAAGTGACCACGATTGCTGAACCGCTTCGGCGCTGACTGGCCACTAAGAAGCGTAAGAGAGCTTGATGGTTTCGCGTCCCCAGCACATCCGCGCACGTCTAGTCGCGCTGCCCAGCCCCACGCTGGCTCAGGCCGACGACGCCACGCTGGCTCGCGCCGCTAGCTCGGGTGATCCGCGGGCCACCAGCGTACTCTGGGACCGCTTCTCGCCCCTGGTGCGCCGCATGCTCCGCCGAACCCTCGGCCCGACCGCAGAGGTCGAGACGCTGGTGCAGGAGGTCTTCCTGCGCGCGCTGCGCCAGCTCGGTTCCCTGCCGGACGCAGCCCAGCTCAAGCCGTTCGTGGTCGCGGTCACAGTGCGCGTGCTCAGCGCTGAGCTGAAACGCAACCGCATGCGCCGCCTGTTCCGCCTCCAGAACCCCTGGCACACGGCCGACCTCGGCAGTGGAGATCCCGCCGCCCGCACGGCGCTATCCGCCCTGTACCGCATCCTGGACGAGCTCGACGCCGAGGCGCGTTTGGCGTTCACTCTGCGCCACTTCGAGGGCCTGCAAATCACCGAGTTGGCCTCGGCCATGGATGCGTCGCTTTGGAGCGCCAAGCGGCGACTGGCGCGCGCCAACGCGCGTGTTCAGGCAGCAGTCAGCCGCGACGCCGCTTTCAGCGCGTACGCCACCGCCGCGAGTCTGGGAGACGCTCCGTGACCTTCGGGGAGTCCGACTCCCCTACCCTGGCCGACGTCGAAGCAGTGGTCAGAGAGAACGTGTCGGGCCACGTCGATGGCGATCGTCACGAGCAGGGCAAGCAAAGGCTGCTGGCTTCACTGCGCCACGGGCGCCCGAGGACAACTCGCGTGCGCCGGGTGGTGTTGTTCGCCGCAGTGCTGGGCGCGCTCGTAGGCGGGGGCGTCTACGTCTGGAAGCAGCGCGCCACGGCGCGGCTCACGTACGACGTGGCGGGCGGTTTGCTGAGCGACAGCGGTTACGTGCGCAGCAGCGGCCCGAGCGGCGCTCGGCTATCGTTTTCCGACGGCTCGCGGGTCGACCTGCAAGATGGCGCGCGAGCCCGTATCGCGGCGGTGGATGCCCACGGCGCACGCCTGGCGATCGAAAACGGACACGCCGCGCTCAACGTGGCCCACTTGCCCAATGCCGCTTGGTACGTCGACGCCGGCCCATTCGTGATTCAGGTCACCGGGACGCAGTTCGACGTCGATTGGTCGAGCTACGACGATACTCTCAGCGTCGATTTGCACGAAGGCAGCCTGGTCGTGAGCGGCCCGCCCGCTCCCACCGGCGTGCTGCTCCGCGCCGGCCAACGCCTCACTGCCCACGAAGGCCGTCTGTCGATCGAGGCGCTCGAGCTCGCCGTCCAAGTCGCCGAAACGCCCCCGCCGGCCCTCGACCCCCCACTGCCTGACGCCGATCCAGCCCTAGCGGAACCGCTGCCAGCCGAGCCCCTGCCCGCGGCCAGCTCCCCCTCGCCCGTCGCCGGCTTCTAGCCGCCCCGATCGCGATTTTCTCAGCAGGAGCTCGGAAGCTCGGGAGGCGAGAATTTTGGGTTTCGAGACGAGCGTCTCCGCACACACCGTAACGGTGCCGCCCGTTGCCGCACGGCGCGCCCCCTCGGCTCTGGGCTCACACCGATCTCCCGATCCCGATCTCCCGATCTCCTTGTGAAAAAATCTGGGAGCCGTAGGGCGACGCTCGGTCTGCTGTTACGCCATTCGTTCGGCAGTCGCAACGATGCGGTAGGATCTAACAGCCTGATCCATGGCGGAGATGACCGAGCCCATCAGGCCGGCGCGGTCGCCCAGCGTACTGGCCACGAGGTCGACCTTGGAGCCGCGCAGCGTGTGACGGGCGACCGAGGCACGCGCGCCTTCAAGGATGAACTCGGCGGCTTCCATGACTCGACCACCGAGCACGACCAGCTCCGGATCGAGCACGTTGATCAGGTAAGAGAGCCCGACGCCCAGGTTCTGCCCGACCTCACGCAAAATGCGCTGCGATACGGCGTCGCCGGCTCGCGCCGCCTCCAGCACGATCGCCGCATCGAACGGGGCGCTGTGCGACGAAAGCTGGGTCGGCTCGCTGCCGCGCGCGGCTTCGGCGGCGATCCGCTCGATCGCCTTGCCCGAGGCAAGCGTCTCCAAGCAGCCGCGCAGACCACAGCTGCAGAGCGGCCCATCGTCGATGACCGGGCAATGCCCGATCTCGCCGCTGAAGCCCTTGGTGCCGGAGAACAGCTGGCCGTCGATCACGATGCCAGCGCCCAAGCCATGGCCGACGTAGACCCACACGTACGAGCGCGCGCCCTTGGCCGCCCCGACGCGCCCCTCGGCGAGCGCGCCGGCGTTGGTGACGTTGTGCACGACCACCGGCAACTCGAGCGCCTGCTGGAGCAAGGCGCGAATCGGTACGTCGCTCCAGCTCAGGTTGGGCGCAAAAGCGACGGTGCCGCTGCGCGTGTCGACCATGCCGGGCACAGTGACGCCCACCGACGCCAGCCGCGACCGCGGCAAACCGGCTTCTTCGAGCGCGCCGTCGAGCAGCTCGAGTGCGGACCGCACCGAGGCGTGCGGGTCGCCGGGAATTGTCGGCGTCTCGCGGGTGGCTCGCACCTCGCCGCGCGCATCGGCGATCGCGACGGTGGTGGTGTGGACCCCGAAGCGGATGCCCAGATAGGCTGCCGAGGCGTCGTTGAACTCGAGCAGACGGGCGCGCCGGCCGCCGGTGGCGACCGTCTTCCCGAAGCCCACCTCCTGCACGATGCCGCGAGCGATTAGATCGTCGACGATCGCCGATACCGTGGGTTTGGTCAGCGCCGAGCGCTTGGCCAGATCCGTCCTCGAAACCTTGCCGCCGCGGCGGATGATATCGAGCACGATTGAACGATTCACCTCGCGCATTGCGCGACTGTCGACCTTGCCTTGGACGTCTTGCTGCATGGGTTGAATCCGACCTGAAACCGCTTCCAGAAACTACCGTTGAGGGGCAGCGGGTCAAGTCCGGTACGGACCAGTACCACTGCTAACGCTGGGCGATTGTAGCATCGTCAGACGGACTCGCGCTATGCAACCGGTACCATAAATTTTACTTTTCCACTGCCGCGCGCGTAGCACTGGGCTGGAAACTTACGACCGAAGCCGTGGTTCCTGGACGATTGGAGTGCGCTCCTACGTACCCAGCGAGGCCACGCCCAGGTCAGTGCTGCTGACGAATTGCTGATACATGCGTGCGTACGAGCCGCCGAGCGTCAGCAGTTGCCGATGGTTGCCGCTCTCTACGACCCGTCCCTGCTCCAGTACCAAAACGAGGTCAGCGTGGCGAATCGTGCTGAGGCGGTGCGCCACCACGAAGCTGGTGCGTCCGCGCAAAAGCTTGGTCAGCGCATGCTGGAGCCGAGATTCGGTGACTGTATCGACTGAGCTCGTCGCCTCGTCCAAGATCAGGATCCGTGGATCCGCCAGCATCGCGCGCACGAAACACACGACCTGGCGTTGGCCAAGCGACAACCCCGCGCCTTTTTCGCCGATCTCCGTCTGGAAACCTTGCGGCAAGTCGTCAATCACGTCGCTGATGTCGAGCGCGCGCGCCGCGGCCCGCACTTCCTCGTCACTCGCGCCCGGCCGCGCCAAGCGAATGTTCTCCAGTACCGAGCCGGTGAACAAGAAATTGTCCTGGGTAACGCTAGCAATCTGCCGGTGCAAGGACAGGCTGGTGACGCTCTTGATCTCGTGACCGTCGAGGAGAATATCGCCGCTTTCCGCCAGATAGAGCTTGGCGACCAGGTTGACGATCGAGCTCTTGCCGCTTCCGGTTTGGCCCACCAGCGCGACGGTTTGCCCAGGTAGTGCCGTGAAGCGGAGCTCGTGGAGCACGCGCCGCCCGGGCTCGTAGCCAAAGCTCACGTCGCGAAACTCGACCCGGCCTTGGAGCGGCGGCAGCTCACGCGCGTCCGGCGCGTCCGACCAGTCGGGCTGGGTGTCGAGCAAGCTGAAGACGCGTTCGGCGCCGGCCATCGCGGTCAACGCCTGGTTGTATTGGTTGCCGAGCGGAGAGATCGAGCCGAAGAAGGCGTTCGATAGAAACAGGAATTGAATCAGGGCCTGCAGCGGCACCTCGCCGCCGAGCGCCTGGTAGCCGCCGACCACGAGCAGGATCGACAGAAACAGTTGACCATTGAACTCCAGCATCGGCAGGAAAATCGCCGACTGCTGCGCCGAGACCATGTTGTAACGCGAGTGATCGTAGATCAACTGCTGGAACAAGCCGCCGTTCAGATCTTGGCGCACGAAGCCTTGGATCTCACGAATGCCCGAGACCGACTCGGCGAGCGTCGCCGCCACGCGACTGAAGCTCTCTTGTTGGGCGCGATAGGCCGCCGTCAACTTACGACGGAAGTGGCGCAGCAACGTCCACAACACCGGCGCCATCACCAGCACGACGAGGCACAGCTTCCAGTCGTAGTAGAGCATCAATGCCGCCGACACGAGCATGCTGCCGACCTGCACGATGCTGATGAATGCGACGTCTTGCACGCCGACGCGCACGACGTCGACATCCGACGTGATGCGGCCGATCAGTTTGCCGACCTGAACCTTCTTGAAGAAGCTCATCGGCAAGCGCAGCAGGTGCTCGTAAACTTGCTTGCGCAGATCGTGCACGACGGCTTCGCCCAGCAACAGTGCGAAGCGTTGCCGGTACACGAAGCAAAACGAGGTGAACCCGCTAAGCGCGACGAAGCCGCATGCCCCGACCGCGGTGCCACGCGCGTCATGCCCCGCGATCGGCCCACTTATCACCTTCGCCGTCGCCCAAGTCACCAACGGCAACTGGACCGACCGCAAAACCACCAACCCCAACAAGCTATTGCGAAGCCGCCGGTAAGGCTTCGTATACCCAAAAATCCGCCGCACGATCCCAAAGTCCAACGGCCGCTGATCGACCTCCGGCGCAATCGACAACCGTGCAGTACGCGCGCGCGCTTTCACAGTCGCCTGCCCAACGCTTCGAGCAAGACGATGCTGTCCTGATCCGCCGCCTGCAAGCTGGCGGCGCGATAGTAGATGCCGCGGTTTTGAATCAACTGCGCGTGTGTGCCGCGCTCGACGATCCGACCGTCGTCAATCACCAAGATCCAGTCGGCGCGGCGCAGGGTCGAAAGGCGATTGGCCACGATCAACGTCGTACGGCCCTCGATCGCGGCGTCCATCGCTTCCAGCACCTCGTGCTCGGTCTGCGCGTCGACGGCCGTGGTCGGGTCGTCGAGCAACAAGATCTTTGGCTCGAGCAAGAGCGCGCGCGCGATCGCCAAGCGCTGCCGCTGGCCGCCGGACAGGTTCACAGCGCCTTCTTCGAGCACGGTATCGTAGCCGTCGGGCAACTGCTGGACGAACTCGTGCGCCACGGCGATCTTGGCGGCACGCTCGATCTGTTCGCGCGACGCTTCCGGATTCCCGAACGCGATGTTCTGCGCGACGCTGTTCTTGAACAGCAAGCTCTCCTGAAAAACCAGCCCAATATTCCGGCGCAGGTAGTCGAGCGACAGGTCCTTCAAGTCCACGCCATCGAGCGAGATCCGGCCGCGCGTGGGATCGTAAAATCGCGGAATCAGGCTGAGCAACGTGCTCTTGCCAGCGCCGGTCGCGCCAAGGATCGCCACGCAGGCGCCCGGCTCGATCTCGAAGCTCAGTCCAGCGAGCACGGGCTGGTCCGCCGCGTAGCCAAACTCGACATCTTCGAAACGCAGGCGCCCCAACAGCTCGCGCGGCTCTTGCGGTCGCTCGGGATCCTCGACCTCGAGCAGTGCGTCGAGCACCTCGAACACGCGCCGAGCGCCGGTCAGGCTCTGCTGCAGCGTATTGACGATCCCAGCCATGCTCGACACCTGCGCCGAGAACTGCTGCAACAGACCGGCGAATACGATCAAGTCGCCGAGCGTCATCGCGCGCTTCGCCACCAGCGAGCCGCCATACAGCAGCAAGACGCCGATGTTCAGCTGCGAGATGTAGTCGATGGTCGGGCCAAAGCGGCTGACCTTGACGAAGATCGCGCGCTGCTGATCGCGCACCTCAGCGTTGTGCACTTCGAAGCGCGTCAGCTCGGCTTGCTCGCGGCCAAAGACTTTCGTCACCTGAATGCCGCTGACGCCCTCGGACATCGCCAGCACCATCTGGTCGGAAAGCTCACGATTTTTCCGGTAGGCGGGCGCCACGTAGCGCGCGAACAGGTTGGTGCTCAGCCACAGCAGCGGCGTCAGCGCCAAGCACGACAGCGTGAGCCAGACGTGCGTGTGCAGCATGTACGCCAGGTATGCGAACAGCGATAGCACCATGATCGCGCCCTGGAGCAAGACGCCGTCGACGAACGAGCGCACCGACTGCACGTCGCCGGTCACGCGATTGAAGATCGAGCCCGACGCGTTCTGATCGAAGAAGCGGAAGCTGAGCCGTTGCAGCTTATCGAACACGCTCGTGCGCAGCTCGGGCACGAGCTTCATCTGCAACAGGTCGCCGGCCGCGACCGAGTAGCGGTAGTTGAGCAGGCCGCGCACGGCCGCCGCGAACAGCACCAGACCGCCCAAGAGCCCGAGCACCCCGACCGTCGACCAAGCCGGCGGCTCGACACCAAACGGCCAGCGTGGCGCTGCGGCGCCCGGCTCGAGCGCGTGGCGAGTGACGTCGATCGCGAGCCCCGACAGACCCAACCCGAGCACGCCGAGCGCGAGCAGCGCCACCTGGTAGCCGAATACCGCGAGGCACTGTCGTCGGTATCGCCACGACAGCTTGAGCAGCCGTCGCAGCAGCAGCGCGTGACTCAGCTCAGGCATTGCAGCGGCACTCGAATCGCCGAAGCTACGCCAAACAGACTTTGGCCACCAACCCCTCTTTCACGAAGCCGTCCGCGACCGCGGCCTGCCGCGGGCGCTGCGACGACCTCAACCGACCTTGAAAGACAAGATCACGCTCTGGAACTGAGAGGCGAGACGAAAACCCGGCGAGGCCGGGCGCAAATTCCGTGGTGATACTATGGAACCAACATGTCGATCAGGGTCACGGTCTGGGGTGAAAACGTCCACGAGAACGAGAGCGAGCTGGTGCGCTCGCTGTACCCGCATGGCCTGCACGGTTGCATCGCCGCGGCGATGGCTGAAGACCGCGAAATCATCACGCGCACCGCGACGCTACAAGAGCCCGAGCATGGGCTGACCGCAGCCGTGCTGGCCGAGACCGATGTACTCAGCTGGTGGGGTCACGCCGCGCACGGTAAGGTCGACGACGAAATCGTCGACCGCGTGCAGAAGCGCGTGCTCGAAGGCATGGGCTTGATCGTGCTGCACGGCGGGCACTACTCGAAGATTTTCAAGCGGCTGTTGGGCACGACCTGCTCGCTGACCTGGCGCGAGGCCGGCGAGAAAGAGCGGCTGTGGGTATGCAACCCCGGGCACCGCATCGCGCGCGGCTTGGGCACCCATTTCGACGTCGAGATGGAGGAGATGTACGGCGAGCCGTTCGCGATCCCGGCGCCCGAGGAGCAGGTGTTCATCTCGTGGTTCGAGGGCGGCGAGGTGTTTCGCTCGGGCTGCTGCTGGCGCCGCGGCAACGGCAAGATCTTCTACTTTCGCCCCGGTCACGAGGCGTACCCGACGTACTACAACGAGCAGGTGCGGCTGGTTCTTCGTAACGCCGTGCACTGGGCACGGCCCGAAGCGCAGCCGTGGATCGACAGCTGCCCGAACGTGCCGGTCGAGGAAGCGCTCGAGAAGATCGTCCCAAAAGGCGGCAGCGTGCACGAACCTGGGAAGCCCGGTTTGCGCTGACTGGACCCGAGCCAGAGATTCTGTCTAGCTTGGGGCATGGGTCAGGTATCGCGTCGCGGGTTACTAGTCGGGTTGGCTTCGGGGGCGGTGGCGAGCACGTTCAGCATCACGGCTTCGGCCACCATCGTCAGGGCGCTTTCGCTGCCAGCGCTGGTACAGGGCTCGCGGCGGATCGTGGTCGTGACTGCGTTGGCATCAGAAAGCCACTTCGAGGACCTGGGGCGCCGCCGTCGCATAGTTACGGACACACGCGTGCGCGTCGAAGAAGGAGTGGCCAAGGCCGACGGCGTCGACAGCGAGCTGCTCGTCCGCACGCTCGGCGGCTCGGTAGGTCGGCTCGGCGAGCGAGTGCATGGCCAAGCGCAACTCGTGCTGGGCGAGCCGTGCGTCGCGTTCTTGCTGCGGGGCCCTGACGGCCTGCACTACTTCAACGGCATGGCGCAAGGCCACTACCCGCTGCGCGGCAGCGGCGCGACCAGCCGCCAACTGGCACGCAGCGGTGATTTGCCGGAGATCCTCGACTTCAACAGCTCGGCCGTCAAAGCCTTGGTCGGCAGTGAGCTGGGCTCGGCGGGAGCACGCATTCGCGCGCTGATCGCACCATGAAGCGCGCCGCTTACTTGGGCGCCGCAGGTCTGCTCGCGGCGCTGCTGTCGGCGCCGAGCGCGCAAGCGTTCTGCCGCACCACCACCTGTGACCCGAACAAGCCCGCCGACAAATGCCAACTCGACGCCAATCGCTGCGTGCTCGCCGGCAAGCCGCTGGCCTGGCGAAGCAGCTGCGTCACGGTCGGCGTCCAAACCATCGGCTCACCCAAGAACGGCCTCAGCTTCGATGACGTCGCGCCGGTGGTCGAGCAAGCGTTCGGCGCTTGGATGCAAGCCGATTGCGGCAATGGTACGCCGAGCATCGAGGTACACATGCTCGGAGCGATCGAGTGTGGCGTCTCCGAGTACAACTCCGACGTCGGCAACACCAATCTCGTGCTGTTCCGTGAAGACGATTGGCCGTACCACGGCGCGGAAAGTGCCATCGGCTTGACCACAACGCGCTTCGACACCAAGACGGGTGATTTGTGGGACGCCGACATCGAGCTGAATGGGTACAGCGCTCGGCGGCTGACGATCGGCGATCCGATCCAAGGCGATGACCTGCTCAGCGTGCTGACCCACGAAGCCGGCCATTTTCTGGGTATGTCGCACTCGCCGGATCAGACCGCGACGATGAAGGCGATCTACGATCCGGGCAGCGACGGCGCGAATTTCCGCTCGCTCGCCGCAGACGACATCGCTGGTATTTGCAGCATCTATCCGCCTGGTCGCAAGGCTGCCAGCAGCAGCTGTGAGAACCGCCACGGCTTCTCCGCCCAGTGTGGTGTCGATCAAACGCCGCCGAACGAGTCCAAAGGCTGCAGCCTGCACGGCGGCGCAGTGGGAGCGGGGGACACCCCCGCGAGTTACGCGGGATTGCTCGCCGCGCTGGTGGGTGTGGTCGGCGTGCGGGTTGCGCGACGTCGACGCATCGTGTAGCTTTGGCCAAGTCATGCTCTCTCGCCGTCACTTTTGGTTTGGCTACTGGCCCGCTCTCGAAGCGGCGACAGGGTCGAGCCTTTAGTTAGTACGACGAAAAGGCCCGAAGAAAGCCCCGGTCGCCGCCAGCGACTCGGGGCTTTCGTGTTTCTGGGCTCCTCAAAGAAACCGCTCCAACCCCCGTCCTTCCCCATGCGCGAAACCAAAGACCTCCGAATCGTGGACACCACAGCCCTGCTCAGCCCGAACGACGTCACCCAAGAGCTTCCGCTCAGCGACCGCGCTGCAGACGCCGTGTACCGCGCTCGCCAAGAGATCCAAGCGGTGCTCGAGGGTCGTGACCCGCGAAAGTTGGTGATCGTAGGGCCGTGTTCGATTCACGACCCCCACGCGGCGCTCGACTACGCCGCCCGACTGCTCGAGCTGCGCGAGCGCGTAAAAGACGCTTTGGTGCTGGTGATGCGCGTCTATTTCGAGAAACCGCGCACTACCGTCGGCTGGAAGGGGCTGATCAACGACCCGCACCTGGACGGCACTTACGACATCCCGACCGGGATTCGCACGGCGCGCGGCCTATTGCGCGAGCTGGCTGAGCTGGGACTACCGGCGGCTACCGAAATGCTCGATCCGATCATTCCGCAGTACATCGCTGATTTGGTGAGCTGGAGTGCGATCGGCGCGCGCACGACCGAGAGTCAAACACACCGTGAAATGGCCTCGGGGCTGTCGATGCCGGTCGGCTTCAAGAACGGCACCGATGGTGGGCTGGGCGTGGCGATCAACGCGATGATCGCGGCTTCGCGTCCGCACAGCTTCTTGGGCGTCGACGGCGCTGGGCGAGTCGGCGTCGTGCGCACAGCAGGCAATCCGTATTGCCATATCGTGCTGCGCGGTGGTGCGGCCGGACCGAACTACGGCGCCGTCGAGGTCGCGAAGGCGGTGGCAGCGTTACAAAAAGCGCGCATCAACCCGCGCGTGATGATCGACGCCAGCCACGACAACAGCGGCAAGGATCCGGAGCGGCAACCCGCGGTACTGCGCGACGTGGGCGAACAACTGCGCGCTGGTGAGCAGCACATCTTGGGCGTGATGCTCGAGAGTCACCTGGAGGCCGGCCGCCAAGAGCTGGTCGACAAAGCGACGCTCAACTACGGCCAGAGCATCACTGACGGCTGCATCGGCTTCGGTGCAACCGTCGACGTCGTCGAGTCGTTCGCCGACTCCGTACGCAGCGCTGCGAGTCTCCGCGCGACCGCGTAACGTCAATCTTCGGCTCGAGATTTTTCACAGGGAGTTTGGGAGATCGGGAGTCCTGCGAGGGAACGCAATTTTTGTTTTGGAAGACCAAAACAAAAATTATCTCCTTGGAGCGAGCAAGAGCGCGCTTCAGCTCGCCGGCGTTGACGCGAACCACCCAAATTCACGCTCGCACGACTGCCGACCCTATGAAGGCTCGGGTCGTGCCGGGCGACCGAGAACCGGTACGGCAGTTTCTGCGAGGTGGGCTGCGTTGTGGCAGCCCTTGCTCGGTCAGTTGGTGAAGGCCGGCACTTGTTGCTGGCCGGCGCCGGGGGCGCGCAGGACTTTGGTGGCTTCGAGGCCGCCGTGGATTGGGTCGGCGCCGATCGTGCCTTGGAGCTGCGACAGGTAGTCGCTCGAGCTGACGCGCTCGAGCTCGAGCTTGGCGCGCGTCAGGCGCTCACGGATGCCAAGGCGGCCGGCTTCGTCGTGGTGGCTGGGCAGCGCCAAGAACTCGGTCAGGCGCTGGACGTGACGTTGCCAGAGCGCGACGTCGCGCGCTTGCTTGACGCGCAGGCGCTCGGTGTACCAATCGCTTTCGAGCAGGGCTTCGCGCGTGAAGAGCGCACGGAACTCGGGGTGGCTGGCGTCTTTGCCTTCCCAATGTCCGTGGGCCATCACGTTCAGTAGCGCGCGCAGCGGCGGACACGCATCTTCGATGCTGCGGTCTTCGAAGTAAGCGCGGGCGACGCGCTCGTGCGCCTCGATGATGTTGCAAACGCCATCGGCGAACACGGCCGAGTCCTGCGTCTCCGGCTTCAGAATCGCCTCCGAAAACACCGAGACCGGGTTATCGAACACGCGCCCGAAGAACGTGTGCACGAACTTCGACGTGATGCGATAGCCGAGGCGGCTAGCCAGCACCTTGCGACCATCTTGCTCGTAGTCGTTGAGCTTCTCGAGCTGCCCCTGTTCAATCATCGTTTGCGGATCGCGCTCGGCCGGGAACATCCGGCACCAAATCTCCGGGATCAGCAGACTGACGTCGTGGTCGACGCGACCATTCGGTCCGATGTAACCGGCAGCCGAGCTGAAGCCGGCGTAGCCGGTCAGCAGCATCGAAACCAGCGCATTGTTCAGGTCGGCCGTCGCACAGATGGCGTTGAACGGACCCTTGGTCAGCGCGCCCTCGGAGCCAGCGCCGGTGGTGCTCGGCGATTTTCCGGTCAGCGAGCACACGTAGTCCATGAACAGCTCGGGTAGCTCCTGGTAGTGGATCGGGCCGTACACGCACAGCGGGCGGATGCCGTCGTCGGGCGGGTTGTTGCGGCGACCGCTGAGCACGCTGATCACCGGGAACACCAACGATTCCTCGATCGGCAACCGCCGGTACAGCCGCGCGCCCATGTACGCGATGTACTTCTCGCGCTTGCGCGTGACATCGGGGCGCACCTGCAGGTAGCGCGGGTTCTTGCTCGGCTTACCGCCGACCAGGCGCGGCTTGGCTGAGCAGATGAACGTGCTGTCCTCTTTGCGCAGGGAGTTCTTCTCGACGTGCTTGCGCATCGGCTCGGTGAAGGCGTCGTGCAGCGCCACGTCTTGCACCATGTCGCGCGCGTCGCTGGCGTCGAGCGGCTGGAAATTGGAGCAGAACAAGCCGTCGCGCGACATGTCGTCTTCGGTCTGCTTGTCGAAGCCGGGGTGAATCGCGTCGTCCGGGCGCTGGAACAGGCGCCATTCGCAGTTTTGCACCAGCTTCAAGCTCGGGTGGCCGTCGTACTCGCGCGGCAAACCGAGCAAGGCGCTGGCCGGCACCACCACCGACGCAGAGATGTCGTCCTCCATCTGCACCTTGTCAGCGGCGACGAAGTCTTGGCGCAGCTTGTAGGTGCGCCAAGCGCCGTTCGGCTCGAAACCGACACGCAGGTAGCTGCCGACCAGCTTGCGTCCGTCGTGCTTCAGCTCGTGGCCGGGCGCGCCGTTGACGATGTCGACCGAGAAGTGACCGCGCCAAGCGCCGTTGTCGGCGCGATGGAAGCGCTTAATCACGAACACCAACGCGCGCACGTAGTTCGGAATCGTCGCTAGCCAGACGTTGTGCTCGGTCGTGAACTCCGGGCTAGCCGTGAGCAGCTTGATCACCGAACCGAGCGAGCGCTCCGCCGACAAGATCGGCCGCGCACGACCCGTGCTCTGGCGCAGCTCGGGCAAGACCGCGTCTTTGAAATCTTTCTTGAAGATCTCCTCGACTAGCGCCATGTCCTCTTCGAAGTTGCCGGTGTACACCGGGCCGTACAACACGGCGTCGATCAAGCTCTTGCTGATCTCCGACTTGCCGCCGCCCGATACCGTGCACGGCTTGTGACAGAACGTGCCTTCCGGCGCGGTACCGATCAGGCGCCAGCTCGGCGCGGCCGGGTGCTTGGCCATCCGCACTTTGTAGCCGTTGGGCAGGATGTATTGATGACCGGGCAACACCTTGAGGTGCTGCTCCTCGTCCTTGGCCATCCACTTCAGATCTTGCTTCTTGAGGTCGATCGCGGCGTCTTCGGGGACGTAGTGGATGTCGGGATACTGCTTGTCGGTGGCGTAGCCCGAGTCGTGCACGTCGATCGCCTCGCCGAGCAGCTCGACGACTTCCGAAAAACGATGCTCCGAGCTTTCACGGCGAGGATCGCCGAGGAATTGGTCGCCCAAGCTGTAGGTCGAAAACGCCAGCGCACCGCCCGCGTGCTCCTCTTCGGCCAAGCCGAACAGGTTCGCGCTGAAGCTGATCTGCGTCTTCACTTCCTTCTTGCAGTAGCCGAAGTAGTTATCGGCCAAGATCGTGACCATCAGGCCGTCGATCGAGCGCAGCGTGACCTTGAAGGCGCTGCCGTTGTTGTAGATCTCGTCTTCCTTCGCCCAGCACATGCCGGCGTTACGCTGCGCCTCGGTCGCCTGCGAGACGTGCGGCAGGCCCAAATCCTTCTTCTTCAAGCGCGTCAGGTGCGGCGCCAAGATCACGCAGCCGGTGTGACCAGTCCAATGATCGACGTCGAGCCCCGCGTCGTTCTCGGGCAAGAACGGATCGCCCGCGTTGCCGAAGATATTCTCGACGAAATCCAGATTCGAGACCAAGCCGCCGGGCGCAAAGAAGCGAATTTCCATACGCTTTTCGGCCGAATGCCGTGGCACCGCCGGGCAAACCAAGGGCCGCAGCGAGAGCGAAACCATCGTCTCGACCGGCTCATCCCAGTTGGCGCTGAACGGCAGCCGCTTCATCGTCGCCGGCGGGTTCAGGGCTTCGCGCAGCATGTTCGCGTAAGCGATCGGCGGCACGGCGAGCTTGTCGGCCGGCACCGGCAGACCGGTATCCGCGACGTGGAACACGCCCTGCGTCGTCCGGCGATCGTTGATCGGATTGTGCAACACGCCGTTATCGAGCCGATAGCTCGACACCAAATCGTTGTGCCAAACGTCAGCGTCGATTGGCAGCGAAAGCTCACGCGCCAGACCGTAGCGATCGAGGATGAACGTGACGTTGGGCAGGCGTACCGGCTTGGTCAACCCGAGCCCAGCGAACTGCTGATCCAAGAACGCCTGGATCCGCCGATCAGCCGGACATAGGTGGTCGCTGAGCAAGCGGGTCTGCTCGCGGTAGCGAGCGAACAGGTCGCGCGCTAGGTCCAACACCTCTTGATCGCCGACGCTGTCGGGCACCGAATGGCCAAGCGCGGCCAGCTTGAGGGCGATGGCGCGGACGGCTGTTCGCCGATCCAACATCGCTACCGTGCCATCCGTCGTCAGGCCTACCGATCGTTCAAGCTCCATCACATTTCTCCGGGGGCGGGCAGTCTAACCGGAAGTGGGCGGCGGCTGACTGCGCGTCTGCGCAGGGTCTCGTTCGCTGGAGTTCGCCGCGGTTTCTCACCGGTTGTTCGTCCGACCGAAAAACAACCGCGGCGGCGGTCCGCTGAGAGTCGAAAAACGCTGTCACGCGCCTGCCACCCAAGCGGCCTTTTGCCGTCACTCGGCGTCGGCAAATTGGACCGCATGAAGCTGGCGGCGCTCGATCTCGGTTCCAATTCGTTCCACCTGCTCGTGGCGCAAACCGACGGCCGCAGCCAGCTTGCGAAGATCGGCTCCGACAAGCAAGTGCTGCGGCTCGGTGCGGTGGTGCAAGAGTGCGGGCAGCTGAGTGACGCTGCGTTTTCGAAGGCGCTTTCAACCGTCGGTCGCATGGCGGCTGTTGCGCGCGAGCTTGGCGCCGAAAGGCTGCTGACTGTCGCGACTAGCGCGCTGCGCGACGCGCGCAACGGTCGCGCCTTCTGCGACGAGTGCGCGGTGCAGCACGGCGTGCAGATCGAGCTGCTCAGCGGCGACGACGAAGCTCGGCTCGCCTACTCCGGAGCACGCAGCGCGCTGCCGCTGACGACCGGCCGCGTGCTCGTGGCCGACGTCGGTGGGGGCTCAGTCGAGCTCGCAGTAGGCGATGGCGCGATCTGCGACAGCGTCCAAAGTCTGCAGCTCGGTTTCTTGCGCCTGGCGCACGGCTTCGCGCTCAACGAGCCAGGCGGCGCCGCGCGAATGGCCCGCTACGTCCAGCTCGAGTGCGAGAAGGCGCGCTGGCAGCTCGGGCGTTTCGACACGCTGCTGCTCAGCGGAGGCACGGCACGCGCGCTCGGCAAGTTGCTCGGCGGCGGCAGCGCCAGCGCCAGCGCCGGACAGGTCATCTCGCTGTGCGAGAAGCTCGGTCGATTGCCGCGTGCGGAGTTGCTAAAGCGCGGCGTCGACCGCGAACGAGCGACCACGATTTCGGCGGGTGCTGCCGTGATTTCCGGCTTGGTCGCGGGTATGGGTCAGCGCGAGCTGCGCATCTCGCCGCGCGGCCTGCGCGAAGGCGTCGTGCTCCGCGAGCTGTCCGAGCGTGCGACCCGAGCGGCCTAGCAGGCGCTGAGCTGCGCTACGGCACCGCGTCCCACGGCTTCATCGTCGGACGCGGTCGATTCTTGGCGACCAGACCGAGCAGGTTCTCTTGCGCGTCGGGCCGTGGTCCGTCTTCGGGCGGCGTGGTCCGGCGGTAGTTGCCGGCGGCGTCCATTTCGTAGGCGCCGCATTCGTCGTGAGCGAGCGGCCAAATGCATTCTTCGAGCACCTGACGGCGCAACGGCTCGCTCGTTACTGGGAACAACAACTCGACGCGCCGGTCCAGGTTGCGCGGCATCCAGTCGGCTGAAGACAAGTACAGTTGCTCCTCGCCTTCGGTGCCGAACGCGAACACGCGCTCGTGCTCCAAAAAGCGCCCGAGCAGTGAGCGCACACGAATCCGCTCCGAAACGCCCGCTACCCCGGGACGCAAGCTGCACGGGCCACGCACGACCAGCTCGATCTGCGCGCCGGCGTTCGACGCACGATACAAAGCTCGGATCACCTCCGGATCGACCAAGGCGTTCAGCTTGGCGAAGATCCGGCCGCGGCCACCGCTAGCTGCGCGCCGCGCCTGCTCGTCGATCAGCTCCAGGACTTTGCCGCGCAAGGCGGTGGGTGCTACCGAAAGCACGCTATAACGCGGCGCCAGCGAGAAGCCGGACAACGAGTTGAACAACTCCGAGACGTCTTCGCCGATGCGCGCGTCGCAGGTCAAGAAAGCAACGTCGGTGTAAAGTCGCGTCGTCGAAGCGTTGTAGTTGCCGGTCGACAGATGAACGTAGCGACGCAGATCCGAGCCCTCGCGGCGCACGATCAACAGCGCCTTGGCGTGCGTCTTCATCTCGGCCGAGCTGTAGAACACGTGAGCGCCAGCGCGTTCCAAGGCGCGCGCCCAAGCAATGTTGTTGGCTTCATCGAAACGCGCTTTGAGCTCGATCGAAACCGCGACTTGCTTGCCGTTCTCGGCGGCGCGCACCAGCGCACGCATCGCCTCGGCATCCGAGCCAGCGCGATACAACGTCATCTTGATCGCCAAAACTCCTGGGTCCTGAGCGGCGAACGACAACAGCTCGAGCACCGGCACGAACGAGTCGTACGGATGGTGCAAGCAGACGTCGGCGGCGCGAATCGCGCTGAACGGGTCGCCTTTCTCGACCCAAGCCGTCGGCACGCGCTGGATCAGCGGGGGGTCACGTAGCTCGGGCCGGTTTTGCGATGCCAGCTGAAACAGCGAAGACAGCCCGAGCGGCGCCTGCGATTCGTACAGATCGTCGGCTTCGATTTCGAGCTTTTCGAGCAAGAGTTGACGGATGTGTGGCGGGAGCTCTGGCGATACCTCGAGCCGCACGGCTGCGCCAAAGCGCCGTCGACGCACGCCTCGGTCAACCGCCGAGAGTAGGTCCTCGGCGGCGTCCTCCAAGACGTCGAGGTCCATGTCGCGCGTGACGCGGAACGGGTGACAGCCGCGGATCTCGACTCCGGGGAATAGATCGCCCAGGTTTTGGCCGATCAAGTCCTCCATCAGGATGAAGTCGTGCGCTTCCTTGCTGCCACCAATCACGACGAAGCGCGGTAGAATTTCCGGCACTTTAACGCGCGCGAAGCGATGCTCGCTGATCGCCGGATCGTGCAGCTCGACGGCTAGCGAGAGCGATAGGTTCGACAGGAACGGGAACGGGTGAACTGGATCGACACCCAGCGGGGTTAGTACGGGAAAGACCGAAGCGCGGAAGTACTCACGCGCCCAGGCTTGGTCAGACTCCGGCAGCTCCCGAAATGCGTGAACCCGGCTACCAGCCGCCGCGAGCGCCGGCATCAAGACCTCCAGGTAAAGCAGCTCCGCCTCTTTGAGCTGGCGGTGGGCCAGCTTACGAATCTGCGCCAACAGCTCGCGCACCTCGATGCCGTCGGCCTGCTTGGTCATCACGTTGGCGTCGAGCTGCTCGTGCAACCCGGAGACGCGAATCATGAAAAACTCGTCGAGGTTCGCGCCGTGGATGGCCAAGAACTTCAGGCGTTCGAGCAGCGGCCAGCGCGCATCTCGCGCCTGGTCGAGCACACGCTCGTTGAACGCCAGCCATGACAGCTCGCGATTCACGTACAGAGCGGGGTCGTGAAGGTCTACAGGCGGCACGTCACTATTACTCATCACTAGGCTCGCTCGAACACCAGGCTCTGAGTAGCGGGCCAGGCGGCGTATCTCATGACGTATTCGTGAAGTTCACGTTACGAAATCGCCGAACGAACTGCGTAACCCTGTGGAGTAGTCAGCAGCCAGGCCGCGTAGGAAAACAGGAGCGACGCGCGTTGACGCGCTCGATTGGGCGTGGCTTTGCTGAGTGACCGGTGAGCTCGAACGGCGACAATCCAGATCGGTCCGTGTCGCGTCTGGGCAAGTACGAGGTGATCGCCCGCCTGGGCAAGGGCGGCATGGCTCACGTGCACCTGGCGGTATCGCGCGGGCTCGGCGGCTTCAACAAGCTGGTGGTCTTGAAGCGGCTCGAGTCGAGCGACGAGAGCTTCCGTCAGATGTTCCTCGACGAAGCGCGTTTGGCAGCGCTGCTGCAACACCCGCACGTGGTGCAGACGTACGAGGTCTCGGAGACCGATGGCTCCTACTTCATCGCCATGGAGTTCCTGGACGGGCAGCCGCTCGACAAACTCATCCGCGAGATGAAGAAACTCGACCGCTACCTCGAGCCGCGTTGGTGCGCGCGGATCGTTGCCGACGCGTTGAGCGGCCTGCACTACACCCACGAGCTGTGCGACTACTCGGGAGCGCCGCTCAGCATCGTTCATCGCGACGTCAGCCCGCACAATCTGTTTTTAACCTACGACGGCAACGTCAAGCTGCTCGATTTCGGTGTCGCCAAGACCGCGGTCAAGACCAACGAGACTGCGGTCGGAGTGCTCAAGGGCAAGCTCGGCTACATGGCGCCCGAGCAAGCTGCGGGCCAGCCGGTAGATCGCCGCGCCGACATCTACTCGATGGGCGTGGTGCTGTGGGAGCTGCTAACGCTCGAGCGGCTGCGGACGGCCGACTCCGCTGCCGGCGTGTTGAACGAAGCCATCCACAGCAGCCTACCGAACCTGAGCGCGGTGCGGCCCGACGTCGCGCGTGGGCTGGAGACCGTGCTTTGGCAAGCGCTCGCCCACTACCCGCGCCGCCGTTTCCAAACCGCGCAAGAGATGCGCGACGCGCTGATCGAGTACCTGGCCTCCGACCCCTGCTCGCAGGAAGACCTGGCAAGCTTCGCGCAGCACCGCTTCGGCGAGCTTCGCGCCAAGATGCAACGACAGATCGACGCGTGCTTGCGCCACGCCGCCGCAGCCGACCCGGTGATCAGCGTCACGCAGGAGGAGCAGTCGCCGCTGCCGTTCGATGCGAGCGTGGGCGAGCACTCGCTGCCGCTGCT
This sequence comes from Polyangiales bacterium, assembly GCA_038252755.1. Lineage (GTDB taxonomy): Bacteria > Myxococcota_A > Polyangia > Polyangiales > Polyangiaceae > PMG-095. Next base: position 41,509 of record JBBSAB010000033.1, read on the forward strand.
CGACACTGGCTCGCTGCCGGTGAGGCGTGAAGACGCGACCACGCCGCTCGCACCAGGCGCGATGCTGCCTTCGAGCCAGCCACCGAGCCCGCGACCCGACGGCAGCGCCTCGGCACGTTCGCGTTCGATCACGTTCGCCGACGAAACTGGATCAGGAAGCCACGGTCTGCGGCGCTTCCTGGTGTTGGCGGGCGTGGCTGCTGCGGTGCTGCTTTTGTTCTGGTCGCGCAAACCGACGCCCGAGCCGCTGCTCACGCTGCCCGCGTCGCATTCCAACCGCGCTTCGGTCCGGGGTGAGGTCCTGCTGCGACTGCACGGCTCGAATACGGTCGGCCAAGACCTGGCGCCGCGTTTGGCCGAAGCGTTCTTGAAGCAGCAGGGCTACACGTCGGTCGATCGCGGGAGCCCCGGCGAAAGCAGCAGCATCAGCGCGCACGATCCGCGCGACGGCAAGGCGTACCAGATCGAAGTCGTCGCGCGTGGCTCAGCCACGGCGTTCACCGCCCTCGGCGCGGGCCTGTGCGACATCGGCTTGAGCTCGCGCCGAATCAAGCCCGACGAGGTCGCGGCGCTACGTGACCTGGGGCTCGGCGACTTGGAATCACCGGCGGGTGAGCACGTGCTGGGCTTGGACGGCATCGCGGTGATCGTGCACCCGAACAGTGCGTTGCAACACATCGACCTCGATACGTTGCGGCGCGTCTTTACCGGCGAACTAGCGAGCTTCTCTGACTTCGGCGGCGGCATCGGCGCGATTCATGTCTACGCGCGCGACGATCGCTCCGGCACCTTCGACACGTTCAAGCACCTGGTGATCGGCGAAAAACCGCTGACGAGCACGGCGCGGCGCTTCTCCGACAGCGTGGAGCTTTCCGGAGCCGTGGCGCGCGATCCGCAGAGCATCGGCTTCATCGGCATACCCTACGTGCGTGGGGCGCGGGCGCTGGCCGTGGGGGCGCCGGGCGCGGCGACGCTCTACCCGTCGGCGTTCACGGTCGCGACCGAGGGCTACGAGCTGTCGCGCAGGCTCTACCTTTACGTGCCGGTGACGAAGGTGAAAGCGCTGGCGCTGGAGTTCGTCAACTTCGCGCTGTCGAGCCAGGGGCAAGAAGCCGTCAAAGCCAGCGGCTTCATCGATCTCACGCTGCGCGCCATGGACGCCGGCGCGTGCGAGCGTTGCCCGGCGCGCTACGCCGCGCTTTCCCGCACCGGCAAGCGTCTGTCGCTGGATTTTCGCTTCCGTACCAGTAGCGCCGAGCTCGACAATCGGGGCCTGCGTGATCTCGATCGCTTGTTGGCGTTCCTGCGCGAGAGCGGACAATCAAGGCTGGTGTTGGTTGGGTTCTCAGATGGCCGCGGCTCGCCCGGACAAAACGCCAGGTTGTCGCTGGAACGCGCCAAGAAGATCGCCGATGAGCTGAGCCAGCGCGGAGTCCGGGCCGTCGAGCTCGAAGCGATGGGCAGCGAGCTGCCCGTCGCCTCCAACGACAGCGACACTGGGCGCGAAAAGAACCGCCGCGTCGAAGTATGGCTGCGCTAGGCCCGACGGCGTTGAAACAACGTGAGGCCGGCGGGCAGCACGAGCAGCGCCGTGGCCAGGCACGACAACTCGCCGATCACGGCGTATTTGCCGAACGAGCGCAACGCCTGGTTGTCGCCGAACAGCAAGGTGCCGTAGCCGAGCATCGTCGTCAGGCTGCAGGCCGCGATCGCGCCGCCAACCGACTGCAAGCTCCTGCGGATATCACCAACAGTGCGCACGCGATCGTACAGGTTGATCGAGTATTCGACACCGATGCCGAAGGTGAGCGGCAGCGCTACGAAATTCAAGAAATTGAGCCGCACGTCGAAGCCCGCCACCGCGCCGAGCGTGAACCAAACCGCCAACAGCAGCGACGACAACACCGCCACAGCCGGCAAGAACGCGCCGGTGGCAAGCGTCGACACCACCACGACCACCGCGAAAGCCACGGCGATCGCCCGTGGAGCGTCGCGGGTCATCGAGCGGATCATCTCGGCGAAGACGCTAGCGCGACTCGCGTTGGGTACGACCTCGTCGTCTTCGCGCACGCCTTCGAGTAGCTCGGCAATCTTTAGCAGCTGTTCGCCGCGGCTGCGCGACAGCTTCGGGTCGATTTCGACGAATACCGCGGTACCGAAGCGGCCATTCGTCTCGGTGAAGCGTTCGCGCAATAGCGGCGGCAGATCGCTGGCCGTGAGTGCCCGCAGGCTCTCGGGTGGGCGAAAAGTCTGCGCAAATTCCCGATCTGCCCCGTTCAAATGCGGCATCGCCCGATCGAGTTCGTGACGAATTTCGGCCAACAACTCGAGCTTGCGCCCGACGACCGCCGGTCGGCCACCGAGGTAGTCGTACGCGGTGGTGACGCGCTGCACGAGCTTGCCAGAGAACAACTGGCGATCGCGCGCCACGACCGCGTCGGCGACGCTAGCCGCGTGCGGCAGATCGCTCGCCAAAAGCAGATCCGGCGAGCCGCGCGTGCCGAAGATCTCGTCTGCTTTGACGCTGAAGTGGCCGGCACCCTTCTTCGAGCTGCTGGCGCTGCGCAGCTTGCCGAAGTCGTACTCCCACGGATTGGTGGCGTACCGCGCGACCGGCCGCGCTACAACGGCAGCGGCCACGCCGACCGCTAGCAGTAGCAGCGCGGGTCGCCGCGTCGCGAGCACACCGAGCCAGCGCGTCACGGTTGGGTCGGCCGATTTCGGCACGAACGCCCGGCGCCGAGTAACGGCGAAGCGCTCGAGCGCCGCGATCGACGCCGGGCACAGCCCAAACGCCGCAAACCAGCACGCCAATGAGCCCGCACCACCGATCAGTCCGAACTCGCTGAAGCCGCGAAAGCTGGTCACGCCGAGCGACAGGTACCCGCCAGCCGCCGCCACCGCGCCCAGCCAGGTGCCGCGGCGGCAATCGAGCGCTGCTTGTCGCAGCGCTGGCAGAAGCTCGAGGCCAGTGCCGCGCAGCTCGCGGTAGCGCGCGAAGTAGATCATCGGAATGTTGATGCCATTGCCGGCGATGATTGAACCGAGGAAGCCGCTGGCCATGTTCAAATGACCGAACGCCAGCTTGGCAATCGCAAACGCAACGCCGCAGCCAACGGCCGCCGACAATCCGATGTGCACGAGCGACAGCGCCGAGCGAAAATAGCCCAAAATCACCGTCAAGATCAGCGTCAACGCCAATGTGGAGACGAGCGCGATGTCGGCCAGCAGCGACTTTCGCTCAGCCGCGGCGTTGGGAATGTCGCCGGTAAAGCCGACCTCCGCGTGCGGGTGAAAGCTGGCAGGGCGCAAATCGTCCACGAGCTGGGTAACGCGCCGCAACAGTTCGTCCGAGCTGAGCTCACCCATGCCGGCAGCCGACGAGCGAATCACCAACGCGTAGCGCGTGCCGCTGGGGTTTCGAAAGTAGTCCGACTTGAAGCGATCCTGCGCCGCCATCTCGCGCTCGAGCCGCTCGCGGATCGCGCTTAGCGGCGACGCGTCGACGTTCGCATTGCTGGTCGGCGGCGTGTCCATGCCCGCGGCCTTGGCCGACGCCGGCGCTGAGGCTGACGTCGACGCCGTCAGCACCGAATCACCGACGCTGCCGCCTAGCGCGCGTAGGTCATCGTCCACTTGCACAGCGCACGGCTCGTCGAGGCCGAGATCGGCCGCTTGCTGCTCGCGCTCCTTCTGCAGCTCACAGCGCACGAGCCGAAGATCGCGTTCGGCCGCGAATAGCCAGCGAAAGTCCTTGAAATATTGGCGTTCGGCCTGCGCTCCGGTCTGCACCGAAGCCACCAACTCGCGCGGCAGCTGCCGTACACGCGGGGCGAGCTGGTCGATGAAACGCTCGTTGGCCGACGCATCTGGCGACTCGATGACCACGACTAGCGTCGACGCGCCACTCACCTTGCGCTCGAGCGCCGCCCGAAAGCGCTTGGCCGTCCCAGACTCGCTCGGCAGCAGGCTGACGAAATCTCCTTTGATGCGCAGCTGACTGGCCAGCCCCCAGCACGCGGTCAGCAGCAACAGCGCCGCGCCGAGCACGCGCCACGGGTGCATCGCCGCCCAGCTCGTGTAGTCAGCGAGCCAGCGTCCGAGCAGCGACGCTCGCGAATCGGTTTCGTTCGTCACCATCGGCACCTCGCTGTCACACGCCGATCACCCTCAGGTGTGATTCAGAATCACAGTGTGCGCGTCGAGCGTTGCTGCTTCACCACACCTCGCCCGCGCGCGATTCGCGAGCAGTCGCGTGTACAAGGCGAACAAGTCTTCGAAGTGTTGCTCCGATGAAGGGAACGTGGCGGCTGCAAGCAGCGCAGCCTGCCGCAGCTCGTCTTCAGGTCGTGCGAGGAGTCTCTGCACGGCGCGGGCCACGCCGTCCGCGCCAGCCCGCGCGGCGTAGGTCTCCGAATAGTCGGGGTGCGCGAGCGCACCGGCACCGCCAGCCTGGGGAACCACGACTGGCGTGCCGCTAGCCAGCGCTTCGGCGACGACGAAACCGTAGGTCTCGCCGAGCGAGCCGTGGAGCAGCAGGTCCACGCTCGCCAAGACGCCAGCATATTCCGCACGATCGTGGGTAAAAGGCAGGAATGTGACGTGGTCCAATCCGCGCGCGCGCCGCTGCAATGCGACACGCTCGGGTCCGTCGCCCAAGACGACCAGCGCCACCGGCCGCGAGCGACGCAACACATGCAACGCGTCGACCAGCAACGCCTGGCGTTTGTCAGCCGCTAGCCGCCCTGCGATCAGCACCAACCGCGCGCGCGGGTCATCCGACATTGGCCCCAAGAAGCGCGCGCGCAGCTCTGGATTGCGACACTGTGAACCTAGGTCACTGCGAGTGATGCCAAACGGCACAGTCGTGACACGCTCGCAACCGCGCTTGGACAATTCGGTTTCTAGCCAATGACCGGCAACCACGGTTGCGTCACAAAACTGGGCGATTCGGCGGTGCCAACCCCACGCGGCATGCTCGATGCAATCCGCTAGTCGCGCGGGCAGCGTGCGCTCGAGAACTGGGCGCACGTAGCAGCCGATCGGATCAGAATGGTGAAAGTAGACTCGCAGCGGCCCCTCACCGAGGCCGCGGGCCGCCACGGCCGGCGCGAACGGGCTAGAGATCTGCACGATATCCGGGCGTTCCTCGGCGACCACGCGGCGCATGAGGTCGATGCGCCACGGCACGCGGTACGTCGGATCGTACGGCATCGGTGGCGCGGGATAGCGAATCAGCCGCATGCCCGAGTGCTGGCTCACCAAATGCTCACGCCCGGGTGCCACCACGGTCAGCGCGTGGCCAGCGCCAGTCGCGGCTTTGCCCATTCTTTCCAAGTACGAACGAACACCGCCACCGCGATCCGAAAAGAACTCGCAGAGGTCCAAAATGCGTAGTGAAGAAGCCAGAGTCATCGAAGATTTCGCTCCCTCGAGGGTGGAAAGCACTGCCTTAAAGGTGCCGCAGTGGCCAGCGCGTATCGGCATCGTGAACGACTACGTTCGCATACCGCATGCCAACGGTTCTTCGTTCGCCTCGCAATTCCTGTACCGCGAGTTTCGCAAGCGCGGCCACCGTGTCACCGTGATTGGCGCCGATGACCCACAGACCAAGCCGGCCGATCTGCCGGAGCACGCGGTCTCGTTTCTGAGCTTGCCGCTGCGCAACCATCCCGGCGTGCACTTGGCGCTGCCGTCCCGCACGCGCCTGCGGCTGTTGGAGCACGAAAACCTGGACGTTGTGCTGGCACAGACTGGCTCCGCGATGCTGGAAGCCGGAGTTTGGCTGCGCGCGCGGCGCGGTGTGCCGTTGGTGTGCGTGAACACCATCCACTTGCCGAGCGTTTACAACGTGGTGTTGCCCGAAGCTTGGATGCAAACGCGCGCCGACGACGCCTTTCGCGAGCATGTGATCCCTTGGATCGAACAGCAAACCGTCAACGCCTACAACCAAGGCGATGGCTTGGTCGTGCTCTCCGAGGGGCTCAAAAGCTACTGGGAGGATCGCGGAGTGCGCGTGCCGATCCACGTCATTCCGCGCGCCGTCGATCCGAGCGTCTTCGACGCTAGCGATCCGGCTGACCCATTTCCGGCTGCGGCCACCAAGGGCGGGCGTTTGCTGGTGGTTTGCCGCCAGACACGTGAAAAGGGTGTCGCGCACCTGCTGGAGATTTTCGCAAAGTTCGTGGCGCCCGTCGCGCCAGACGCTTCGTTGACCGTGGTCGGCGACGGCCCGGACCGCGACAGCTTCATGGAGCTTGCGCGACAGCTGGGCATCGAAGGCCGGGTCTTCTTCGCGGGTGAGCAATCGCTCGGTGCCATTCCGGCGTTCCTGCGTCACGCCGATATTTTCGTGTACACCTCGCTCAGCGAGACCTACGGCCAGGTCGTGAGCGAAGCCCAGTGGTGTCGCTTGCCGGTGGTTGCGCTGGCCGACGGCATGGGCGTCTCGCAACAAATCGAGCACGAGCGCACGGGCTTGTTGATCGATCCGTCGGGCGATCCGGAGCAGGTCAAATGGCGTTTTGCCAAGGCCGTACTGCGCTTGCTACGCGAACCGCGCGAGCGTGAACGACTGCTGCGTGAAGCCGCCGAGAGCGTGCGCCGTCGCGCGCGTTCGGAGCTGAGCGTAGCGCGCTACTACGAAGCATTCACGGCAGCTCGCCGTCACCTTGAGCGAGCTTCGAAGGCCGAGCCTGCCGTCGCCATGCGCCAGATGCGCTCGCTCGCGCGCTGGACCGGCCTGCATCTCACGTTGGCCGGGGTTGGACTGTTGCGCGCCCCCGGCATCATTAACCGCGCCGGCGCCCGTCAGCCGAACTGGGATGGCGCGAAGCTCAAGCCGATTTCAGCCGATGGTGGCCTTGGCGTCCGGCCAACAGCATGAGCGAGGGATCGAGCACCAGCCTGCCACCGCGCTCGGAAAGCGCCCGGTGCAGGCTGACGTGCTCGCAATCGCGCGTCGCCTCGTCGTAGCGCAAGCCGCGGATGCTCTGGCTGCGATACAGGGCCAGCCCTGCGAACGCGCTCTTGACCCGGATCGGTTCGTCACCGCGACACAGGCCCGCGAGGCGGCAGCGAATCCTGACATCGCTCGAGCAGCGCTCCCAAACCGCCTCACGAAACGCGATCGGATCGTAGTAGCCGTAGCCCAGGAACGGCATCAACAGCGGCAGGCCGACCCAATTGTTGATGCCGAGCGCGGTCACGCCGTCTGGCCCGTCCGGTTCTGCCAAGAGCGCGACCGAATGCCGCAGGCCGTCGAGGCTGATCGGGCCTTCCAAATCGCCGTCGAGGACTGCGACGAAGTCGGTCGGCGCCGACGCTTCGACCCGCTCGAGCAACGCGTTGCGCAGCCGCGCCATCCGCGCGAAGCCGGACACGCTGCGGTCGAGGTGTGGCACGGACACGCTTTCGACCACGTCGGGCCGCGCGCGCGCCCAGTCACCGATCACCCGCTCGGTGCCGTCGGTCGAATCGTCACACAACACCAACACCCGACCGCCTTGAAACTGCTCGAGCACGGCCTCGCAACGAGCGCGCAGGTAGAGCGCCAGGTCGACGCGATTGTGCAGCAAGGTCACCAGCGTGATGCTCTTCTGCAAGGCTTCGCTTCGCCCCTGTGCTACTCGCGAGAGATAGCGCACCTTTCGGCTCTTTCTCGGCAAAAACGCCTGCTCCGGAAAGCCAAGCTTGTAGCGTTCCGGCCGGACCAGCTCGTCGACGGTCTTTTCGCCGCGCAGCACCGAAGCGCTGTCGCGCGACCAGCCCATCACGCTTTGGACACCGCGATTCAGCCCGGCTTCGGGGATCCAAGTGTGTGCCCAATGGTGCACCCCAAAGCTCGAGCTCGGATACAACTCGAGTTCACGCATGCTTTGAAAATGCTTTCGCGAGCGCGCATCGAGCGGCAAGCTCTGCGCGTCCAAATCAGGCAGCGGAAAGAACGCATCGGGGTCGGAAATCTCAACGCCGAGCGCGCGACCGTGCGCTTCATACGCGGCGTCGAGCGCCAGCGGGCCGGTCACCCCTACCGGCTCACCGCCGGGCTGCGCCGCCCGCCGCTCAATTTCCTCGAGCATCCGCTGCCAGAAGGCGTGGCCCGGCACCGAGGCCATGATCGCGTTGCAGGCCATCAGCGACTTTCCGCGGCGCTTCTGCGCGTGCGATTCGGGCTCGGCGCCGAGCACACACTCGGTACACGCGGCCAGGAATGAGTCGAGCGGTCGCAGCGGCTCCACGTCGAGGTCGATGTAGACGCCGCCGAAGCGCAACAGGTACAGACAACGAACCATGTCGGCGCGATAGATTTCGCGGGAGAACGAGCGATACAGCTGGTAATGCTGCGGAAACTCCGCCCGCACGAAAGCGTCATTCTGCTGGTCGGTCCACAGCCGGTATTCGAAATCCGGATGGAGTGCTCGCCAGCGAGCCTGAAATCGCGCCAGTGGCTGCGGAACGTCGGTCGATTTCCAGGTCTGGTGAATGATGCGAGGGATCGGCACGCCTTCGGTTAGCAGGTGCCGTGCCAACCCCACCGGGATGCGTTCCAGCGTGCTAGAGGGACGGACCGTGGCGCTCCGCCGGACCGAGCTCGCGCTCAGCTTGACCTTGCTCGCGATTTTCCTCGGCGCGCGCGACCTGCCGCTGGTGGACCTGCCGCAGCACGCGGTGCAGATCGTGAACTGGATCCGCCTGGACGCGCACGACCGCGCGGTCGCCGATCTGGAGCTCAATTTTCGTACACCGTACTTGCTCGGCTATCCCGTAGCGCGCGTACTGGCTTCGGTCTTGCCGGTGCTGGTGGCGCTCAAGCTGACGCTGTGGGCGTCGATCACGCTTCAAGCCGTGACGCTGCGCAAGTTGTGCCAGCGGCTCGGGCACGATGCTTGGCTCGGCTTGCTCGGTTTTCCGCTGGGTCTCGGTTACAGCTTTTGCTTCGGCTTCATCGCGTTCTGCGCGGCGCTGCCGCTGGTAAATTGGGCGATCCTGCGCGCGCTGGACCATCGCGACGCCCCGACTTGGCGGCGCGGGCTGGCGCTCGGGCTGACGTTGGCCTTGCTGTTGGTCGCGCATGGCGTGGCACTCGGCTTCTTGGTGGTTCTGCTCGGACCATTGCTGCTTTGGGGCGGCGGCAAGCTGTGGCAGCGGCTGTTGCCGTTCGTGGCGCCACCTTTGCTGGCGCTGGTGTGGCTGGTGCCGGGCGGCACCTCGACGCGCCTCGGCGGTGACCTGTGGGAATTCGAGCCGCAGCGCCTGCTCGAGCTGCCTGGCCAACTCGTCGGAATCGGGGCGGCCGATCACCTGTCGACGCTGCTCGGCGGTGTGCTGCTGGTAGCCGTGGGTTTGGGCTTGGGCGCGCGCCGCTCGGTGCTGCTGATGTTTCCGCTCGTCGCCTCCTTCTTGGGCTACCTGCTCTTTCCCACCTTGTTTCGTGGCGCTGGCCCGCTCGGCCCGCGCTTCTCGGCCTACCTCGTGCCAGGCGCGCTGATCGCGTTCGCGCCGCGCGCCAATCCCGCGTCGACACTGGGCGGCGCGCGGCGCGCGCTCGTGCTGTTAGTGACTGGCAGTGTGCTCTTGCTATTTTCGCTGCGACTGCCCGCTTTCAACCGCGAGACGGCGGATTTTCGCGAGCTGATCGCGCGTCTACCGCTTGAGCTCAAGATTCGCCCGCTCGTCTTCGACCGCGCCAGCCCAGCGTTTCCTGGAATTCCGGCGCATCTTCACGTCCCGGCGTACTACGCGGTCGAGAAAGGCGGCAACGCCGGCTATTCGTTCGCGATGTACTCGATTTCGGTAGTCCGACTGCGCGCTGGCGTTCGCGCCGAGATGCCCGGCGGCGCCGAGTGGTCTCCCGAACGTTTCGACGCCGAGCGCGAGGCCGACGGCTACGACTATTTCATCGTCAAGAGCGCGCTCGATCGCACCAGCGCGCTTTTCGCCGGAACGAACCCGGTCGCGGTGCTCGACCAGCACGTTGGCGATTGGTGGGGTTACCGTCGTGCCCTGCCACCTATGCCAAGCAAACGGCCAGATGGGCGATAGGCGCGAAGGATAGGCAGAGTGTGAATTTCTGCGGACCGACCTGGATGACGCTTCGAACGGCTGTCGGCGAAGCGTGTCTAGGAGTAAGGTCCGGACTGGCACAGGACTGGACGCGATTGAACGGCGGCAAATCATTGGGAAAGCGGGAGACACGGATACTGGTCGTCGAGCTCGACGGAGGGTCGGCTCGCGCGGTGCTCGAGACCGCAGCTGATCTGGTCCTGGTGACCGCGGAATCCTTCGAACGCGCGCTCGAGATATTGAAGCCGAGCCGAGGCGAAGCCATCGTCGTGGCGTTCGCGACGCTGCGCGCGAGCGACGCGGGAGCGCTCAAAGGGCTGGTCGACGCCGCCCGCGGCATCCCGGTCATGGTCGTTTCTCAGCCGGTGCAGGAAGAGCCCGCGACGCAACTGCTCAAGGCCGGCATCAGCGGCTACCTGTTTGAACAAGACCTACGCTTCCTGCCGACCAGCGTGCGCGAGTTGGTGCGCGGCGGCGTGCCGATGTCGCCGCCGGTGTCGCGCTTGGTCTTGCAGCGCGCGCGGCGCAGCTCGTCGACCATGGCCGCTGTGCGCCCACAGAGCACCGCCGCACAAAACCTACTCAGCGCGCGTCAACGCGAGATCTTGGCGCTACTCCAGCGCGGCCACAGCTACGACGACATCGGCACGGCGCTCGGCCTCAGCGTGAACACCGTGCGCAGCCACCTGCGAATCATCTACGAACGCCTGGGCGCCGCCAGCAAAGTCGAAGCCGTGATGATCGGCATGGAGCTTGGCCTGCTCGAACGCGCGCGCTTGGTGTGAAGCTGCGGGTCAGCATCGGTCGCCTTGCCCGGCGCGTCTCGCAATTCGCAAGGCAGAGGAATCGAGCGTCTCGTTCGGTTTCGAGGGACACCAAAGACCACCCCGCCTGCCAAGCTCGGGTTGTGGCGAGGCTTTCGCGAGGACCAAGCGACCTTTCCGGTCGCCTCTCGTTGAACGTACTGCCTGTACGTGAGCATCGGACCGCAGCGAAAACGAAGCCACAGCCCGAGATCGGCAGGCGGGGCTACTAGTTCCCCTAAGCTTTCAACTCGTCGAGAGTGCCGGTGTAGCCTTCGCCGAAGGAGGTGCACGGTACATCCATCGCATTGCTGAGCGAGGCAAGCAGCTTGTTGTGCGGGACGTTGCTGTCGCCGCTCCAATACGTGCCGGTCTTGGTCGCCCAGTTGCCGAGCTTCACCGTGCGGCCGGTCTTGAAGTAGCCGCCGCAGCTGCCGATCAGCACGAACGGCATGCCGGCGACGTAGTGGCCGGAGCCTTCGTTCATGTCGTTGCCGACGACGATCACGCTGTTGTCGAGCGTGGTGCCGTTGCCTTCGACCGCGCCGTCGAGCCCTGCCGCCAGGCGCGCCACTTGCTCGAACATCCAGACGTCGGCTTTCATCTTGGTCGCGTAGCCGTCTTTGCCCAAGTGCGCGATGTCGTGGAAGCTCGAGTTGATTTCGAGCCACGGCAGCGTGATCGGCCGATAGCCGCCGTCGTCCGCCCAACAGATACTCACTGAGCGCGTGATGTCACAGCGCAGCGCCATCGAGGTCATGTCGAGCATGGCCGCGACCTTGTCCTGGAAGATCTTGCTGCCGGTCATGACGGTCGGCGGCGTGCAGGCCATCGCGCTAGCCGTCAGCTGCTTCTCCAGCTGGCGAATCGACTCGAAGTGCGCGTCGATCTTGGCTTTGTCGTCGGTGCCCATGCGCTGCGAGAAGCTGGTCAGCTCCCCGCCCACGAAGTCGAGCACGCTCTTGCGCTTGGCGCGGATCTTCTCGAGATCTGCCGACGGCATCGTGGCGCTGGCGAACAGCTTGTCGAATAAACGCTTGGGATCGCCCTCGCCGGTGTTGGCCTGAGCCGCGCCGCGCCAGCTCGCCGTTCCGCCTTCGACGCTGATCACTAGCAGCGGCTGCGGCAGCGCGACGGTCTTGGCGATCGCGTCGGAGACGACTTGATCGATCGACGGCCCGGTCGACGTGCAGTTTTGCCCGCCGGTATTCTTGTACGTACCGGTCCAGATCACCGGGTAGGTGAAATGACCGTCGTACTTGTGATCGGTCTCGATCATTGCCTTGTAGTCGAGACCAGCTGCGACCAGCGTCTTGGCCGCGAACGGCGCGAGCGGCTTCAGCGTGTCGCTAGTGGTCGTGCCGTCCGACGGGTAGAACTGGCTCTGGCACACACCATGGCCCCAGGTGATGGTGACGAGTCGCTTCGGAAAGCCGTTGGCGCCCGCCGCTTGCGCGCGTTCGGCGTCGATCAGCGGCAGGAACGCCGCGCTGGCGCCGATACCGGCGAGCAGGGTGCGACGTGAGAAACGCAGCTGGTTCTTGGCGGTTTTGATCAGAGTCATTTGGTCACCTCCCCAACTGCCACGCTCCGGAAGCGGAACGAACGCGACGCCGCGATCGCGGGAGCGAGGTCTCGCATGTCAAATTGGTTGGTAGCGAAAGCAGTCGCGACCGACGCCATCGCCGGCGCGTCGCCGTCGGTTTCCGTGCGGCCCACGGCGAAGCGGAACCATTGCTTGGCGAAGCAGTCGCGCACGGTGGCGCTCGTCGACAAGATCTTGGTCAGCTCGACCGCGTCGGCGAAGGATTTGTCGGCGCCGTCGATGTTGATCATGCCGGTGGAGTCGACGGGCTGGCCGTTGTCCATCGTGCGGTAGCGGCCGATGCCGTCGTAGTGCTCGAACGCGTAGCCGATCGGATCCATCAGCAAGTGACAGCCCTTGGCGCAGGCGTTCTGATCATGCTCGGTGAAGCGTTGGCGCGTCGTCCCGCCGGCCGTCGCCGGCTTCGCGGGCGGCACGTTGGGCGGCGGCGGCGGCAGCTCGCCGCACATCAACTTGGTATAGACCGCCTTGCCGCGCTTGACCGGGTTCGAACCGTCGGGCGAACCGGCCAGCGTCAGGAACGCAGGCTCGGTGAGCAGACCGAGGCGCTGCGACGTATCGAGCATCGTTTTGCTGACAGTCGTGCCGGTGGCGCTGTTGCCGTAAACCTTGGCCAGCACCTGGTTGCTGAAGGTGTAGTCGGCGGTGAGCAGCGTCTCGAGCTTGCCGCCGCCATCGAACAGCACGCTGCGCGCGAACGCGTCGGTGCCGTCGACCAGCGCGCCCTTCAGCGCGTCGTTGTAGTCGGGATACGCCTTCCCATCCTTCGGCAACGGCGCGATGTCGTCGAGCTCGAGCCACTCGCGGAAGAAGGCGGTGGCGGCGTCTTTGGCTTTGGCGTCGGCCAGCATTCGCTTGGCCTGCGCGGTGATGTCAGCGTCGGTGGCGAGCTTGCCCGCCGCTGCTGCGTCGAACAGGTCCTTGTCGGGCATCGTGCCCCAGATGAAATAGGAGAGCCGTGACGCGACGTCGTACGGCGCGAGCTGCACCGCAGCGCCGGACAGCTTGGGCGCCACGTCGGGCGCTTCCCAGTGATACAGAAACGCCGGCGACTGCAGCATGCCTTCGAGCACCGTTTCAATCGCGTCGTTGAAGGTCATCTTCTGCGCGGTGCGCGCGTTCTGGTAGAGCGCCGTGAGTCGCATGGTCTCGGCGTCACTCAGTGGGCGGCGGTAGGCGCGCTTACCGAAATCGGAGACGAACTTGGCCGCGCACGGGTCTTCGCCAGTCGCAGGATCACAAGGCAAGAGCGCGGCTGGCGTCTTGATCGCCGTCTTGGCTAGCGTCTCCGCGGCCGTGCGCAGCAGATCAGCGTCTTGCGTCGCGACCAAGCCGGCGCGCCGGAACAAGAACGAGCGATCGCGATCGTCCGGGAAGTCGTCGGCTGGCTGCGTGGCGTCTTGGAGCAAGTCGCGCACGGTGTTGTTGTACTCGCGGCGGGTGAGCCGATAGAGCGGCCGCGGCCCGACCGCGTTCGGATCGGTCACGGAACCAGCGCCGCCAGAACTGTTCCCAGCGTTGGGGTGGTTCGGATCGAGCCCACCTCCGCCGCTGCCATCTGGGCCGCCGGAGTTGCCCTTGATCGAGCCGTCGCAGGCGACCAGCAAAGCGAGCGAGGCGCTGACGCCAACCACCAACCTAAGCAGACGCGGCATTCCCTGGGCTGGTTGCTTCGGATCTCTCATCGGGGACACCTCCATCAGTGCCCACCCTCAAGGGTAACAGGCCAGGTCAGACGCGGCAAAATCAACATCCCCCCAAAACGGCACCAGGCACGATGGAAAAAAGCGCTCAGGCACCAGCAATCGACCACAACGACTCGCGACCACCTTTGGCCACAATGGCGCTTTCACCTCGCGCAGCGGGAAAACATGATTCCGCAGCAGCTCGAATCTTCGAGTAACAGTATCGAGGTCAGGGCGTGCAGCGGTTCGGCAGTGCGCTCGGCGCAGCGAAGACTTCGACCCGGCACGCGATGGCGCCGACGATCGGTACGTCGAAATGCACGGCGACGCGGCAGTCCTTTTCGTTCTTCGGATCGAACCACCAAGCTTTTTCGCACTGGCCGCGGCCAGCGCCGAGCTTGGTCACGGCGAAGCGACCGCGCGTACGCAACGCGCCGCAGCTCGACCCGCCGAAGATCCGATCTTCAGTGGCGCCGAGCAGCCCGCCGCTGACCACTGCGTCTGCCGTCGCCAACTGCGGCTCGACGTCGCTCTCTGGATCGGGCGTGCAGCGCAGCGCGCCGGAGCAGACGTTGTTGGCGCAGCAGCTCTGTTTGGCGCCGCCGCACGCGGTCCGGCAACGTCCACCGACGCAGGCGCCGGACGCGCAACGTTCGCCGTCGCACGGTTGGTCGGGACCGCCGACCTCGACGCAGCGCTTGTCGACGCAGCCGAGGCCACCGTCGCACGCGGGTTCACTGCCGCAGCAACTTTGGTCGCGGCGACCGCAGAACTGGCACAGCCGTTCGGTGTTCGCGGTTCGGAAAGCGCTGCGCGCGATCGCCAACGTGACCGGCTGCGTGCTGGTAATTTCACGCGAGCCGCGGCTGAGCTCTTTCGCGTTGTAGCTGGCGGAGAGCAACGGAATGCCGAGCCCGACCTCGCTGCCGTGAGCGTCCTCGGCGCTGACCGTCAAGGTCGGAATTCCGACCAACGCTTTGTGCACAAACTGGTAGTCGGGCTTGCACAGCGCCTGCAGACACTGCTGTTCACGGTGCTGGCCCTGCATGCGACTGGCGACGCCGAGCAGAGTCAGGAAGCGCGCCTGCTTCACGCTGATGTGCGCGTTCACACGCCGCGTGCGTGACAGATCGAGCGAGAGGCTCGGCAGCCAGGGCACGAGCGCGCTCAGGTTGGCTCTACCGCCGTGCCCGACCTCGGACGAGAAGCCCTGGTCGATGCTCAGATCGAAATCCGAGCCCGAGCTCTCGAGCAGCTTTTGATACTCGGCAGGCTCGTCGAAGCAATCCGACAACACGCCTTCTTCAGCGGCGCCGGACGCGCCGAACCGGCCCAGCTCGGTCACGCCGGGAATGTCGAGGCAGGACATTTGCGTACCGATGCGGGCCGAGCTGACAGCTTGCGAGAGCAGCGGCTGTAAGCGGTCGCAGTAGCCGACCTGGGCTTCGACCGGCTTCTTGCTGGCTGGGACCTCGGCGACCTTGGCCGCTGGACGCTTGGCACCGCCGCAAGCGCCCACCAGAAGTAGCGCCAGCGCCGGCAGGTAACGCCGCAGACGCCCGGGTAGACCACGCCCTCGAAACATTGCTCCCGGCTTAAACGCTGGACCAGCCGTCGTCATCCCAAGCGCGGTCACGGTAGCGGAGAAGCGCTGCCACCGCCACCGACAGGCCGGCGACGAAGCGGGCGGCGGCCAATCGCAGCACGATGACGAAGACGGAGAAAGTGACGACGCGACTGGGCATGCAGGAATCCTCGGAAGGGGGAAGACGTTGCCTTCGAGAGGACGTCGCTCCTGGCGGCCCGAAATCGACACTGCGCTGGAAGTTTTTTTCCGGCGGCTTTCGGCCGCCCCCGGCCCAAGTCCGGCTGTCCGGCTCGAAAAGCCGGCATTCGAAGGCTGGTGCTTTGGAACCGCGAGCGGACAAAGCCGCTAGGCTGCGGGCGACATGACCCCCAAGGACGAGGCCGAGCCCGCCGTTCGAATCACGGTGCGAGCCAAGCCACGCGCCAGCCACAGTCGCGTCGTACGCGTTGATGGCCTCAACTTGGAAGTGGCGCTGGCCGCTCCGCCCGTCGATGGCGCAGCGAACGAAGCGCTGCTCTCGCTCTTGGCCACGACGCTCTCGTTGCGAGCCAGCGCGCTCAGCCTCGTGCTCGGCCAAACCGGCAAGCAGAAGGTCGTCGAAGTCACCGGGCTTACTGCCTCCGAAGTGACCGCGCGCCTCGCCGCCGCGCAAAGCTAACGCTCATCAGCCACGCTGGAGCAGCGACGCGCTCACACCGAGCGACGCAGCAGCCGACGCGTGCGTTGTGCAAGCGCGAGCGCGGCAAGCGCCGCGACGATGCCACCCAAGCCGGCGGCGCCTCCAGGCGCGTTCGAAAGCGAGCAGCCAGCGTCGGTGCCGGAGTCTTCGTTCGTGAGCCGTGCGCTCGCCGAGCCACCATAGAATTTTGCACAAGCTGTTTCGCTTCGGTTCGTTCGCGCTTCCGGCCACCACGGCGCTGCTCGGGTTTGCTTGCCCGGGCAGGCGGCAGCATCGTCGATACGAGCAAGGCGTACAGCGGCACGAAGGCGTTGCACATCACCAGCCCGAAGCCGCCGATCGCTTGCCTGGCGATGAAGTAGCGCGGCGCGCGCTCGCGATTTCAACCGCGGCTGAGGTCGCGCGGAAGGTATATGCACTGGTGAGCTGCAGCCATGGCCTGTGTGAGCCAGCCAGGTAGATTGATGCGCATCAGCCATGCAGCACACAAGCGCGAGTTCGCTCGCCCAAGCTGGGTTTTGTTGTGCAATTCTGGGAATCAGCGCCTGCTCGGGCCAAAGCGGAGCCCGCGTTCCTCACGACAACGGACACGCGCTCGGCGCCGAGGCCGCGGGCGGCACGAGTGACCCCGCGGGCGGCAGCGCGAGCGGTGGAAACCGGGCGGGCAGCGAAGGCGCCGGCGCCAGCGCAATCCAGACCAACGCTGGCCAAGGCGCAGGCGGCGCAAGCAACGAGCCGCCTGGGCTCCAGTTCTTCGGCCGCTGGGATCACACCGATCCGCAGAAGGCGGCGGGGAGCTGGGGACCGATTGGCCTCAAGGCGCGCTTTCAGGGCAAGAGCGTGCGCGTCAAGCTGAGCGACGCGCAAAACACCTTTACCTACAGCATCGACGGTGGGCCGCAGCAGTTGCTAGCGGCCAGCGCGGAGACCGAACGCATGCTGGCGAGCGATCTACCCGACGGGGAGCATACGCTCGAGTTGTTCCGTCGCAGCGAAGGTGGTTACGGCAAGACGGTGGTCGGTGGGCTGCTGCTCGACCCAGGTAAAGCGCTGCTCTCGCCACCGCCGCGTCCGCCACACAAGCTCGAGGTGGTCGGCGACTCGATCAGCGCCGGCTTCGGCGACGAAGGTATGAGCGGCAGCACCCCCGCCACGCAGAACGGCTACATGGCTTACGGCCCGCAGCTCGCGCGCTTGCTGGACGCGGAATGGTCGATTGTGGCTCACTCCGGGCAAGGCTTGTATCGCAACTTGTGCGAAGCGCTGCCGCCAAGCAAACCGCACATGCCGGACGAATTCTTGCTCACGCAACATCCCGCGGTCATGGGACCGAGCTGGGACTTCACGTCGTGGCAGCCCGACGTGCTGATCGTCGCGCTCGGCACCAACGACTTTGCTGACTATCCGGTGGGCAGCTGCCCGGCTCCGACAAGCGCGGCGTTTCAAAGCGCCTATCAAGCGTTCTTGAGTCTGGTCCGCAGTAAGTACCCGCACGCCGAGGTCTTCGCGCTGGGCACCTTCATCGCCACCGCCGGTAACGCGTTCGGTACCTGCAACCAGACCATCTGCGCTGCCGTGAAGGCGCAGAGTGACCCGCACCTACACTGCATCGATCCTTCGCTCGGCGCCGAAGGCATGTGGCTCACGGGCCCTGGCGACTACATCGGCGACTGGACGCATCCGACGGTCGCTGGCCACACCAAGCTCGCGCAGAAGCTCGCGCAGGTCATCAAACCGGTGCTGGGTTGGTGAACGACATGCGCTCGAACAACGCCTGGTTCACGCTGTGCGCCATGATGCTCGCCTGCGGCGGCGGACAGAGTGGTCCGCGGCCGGCGAGCGTGGCAGCCACGGCCGGCGCTGGCGGCGCTGGCGCGACGACGAGCACCGCCACCGGGGGTGACGCGACGCGAGCGGGTACCGCTGGAAGGTCGGGCAGCGCTGGCAGCGGTTCCGCGCCAGGCAGCCCAAGCTCGGGCAGCACCGACGACACGACGCTGGATGGCAGCGTGCTCGCGCACGATCCGCACCTGCGCTTCTATGGCCGTTGGGATCGCAGAGATGCCGCGCACCCGGTCGCCAGTTGGGGACCGGTGGCGATTCGGCTGCGCTTCGAGAGCAGCAGCGTGATGCTCGACCTCAGCGACGAAGCCAGCGATTTGCCGGCCACCAAAAGATCGCCAGCCAATTGGCGAGACTGGTGAAGGCGCGGCTCGGCTGGTGAGCGGCTGGCGCTTGCGCTACCTTGACTGTACCGTCGCCGCTCGCGGCCGCACGCCATGATTATCCCGTACGCGGATCCTTGGCCGAAACCAGTTGGTTTTCGGGTTGCGTCGATCGCCACTAGCATCGAATCGCCGGGCACCACGTATGGCCCTTGGCGGACCGACGCGTACGGCATGGCGTGGGTGGTCGAAGGCGGCGGCGTCACGCACTACGACGAGCATCGGCTCGCAACGGGCCCGGGCTCGGTGCTGTGCGTACGCCCGAACACTCTGGCGCGACACGACTGGGGAAGCGCGCGTTGTTTTCAGGCCTTCGTAGCGTTCTTTGCGGATCAGTTTCCGGCACCTTGGCCCGCACCTGAGACCTGGCCAAGGCATCGCCAGCTCGAGCCAGATCACGCCTATTTCTCGTTGTTTCGCGCGCTGCTCGGCTTCGACTTGAAGACTGAAGCGGCGCGCGCCTGCGCGGTGCCGCTGGTCGAGCTGTTGCTGCGCGTCTTCGTCAGCGGCGCCGAGCAGCGCGAGGGCCACGTGACGGCCGTGTTGCCTGAGGCAGTGGAGCGCGCCGTGACGCTGATCCGCGCGGCCGTGGAGCGAGATCCGAGCGAGATCCCGCGGCTGCAGCAGCTGGCCAAAGGCGCCCACGTCACGCCACAGCATCTGTGCCGCCTGTTCAAGGACAGCCTCGGCCTCGGTCCGATCGAGTGTGCACAGGCCTTGCGGCTCGAGCTGGCGACGACGCTGATCGAGCGTACGGAGCGCAGCCTACAAGCCGTCGCGGAGCGCTTTGGCTTTTCTAGTCCGTTTCACTTCTCGAAGGTTTTCAAGCAGAGCTACGGCATGTCGCCCAACCAATACCGTCAAGCGTTCCGTAGCGGTCGCACGGCGCGGCCGCCGGGCTTGATGTTCCGAAACCACCCACTTCGCCACTACTTCTACGAAGCGGCGCCGGGTAAGATTCTACGGCCCTGACGTACCAAAATTGGCTCAAGCGCCAGATGAGCGCGCCCGCCTTCGCCGGCTTGGTGCGAACCGCGTTGTCGCTGTTCCGCTTCGACACCGGAGCGATCGCGAAATGGATCCCGAAGGCGTTCGACCTGATGTACCGCGACTATAGCCAGTTCGTGATTGAGCCGCGCAGTCCGCTGCACCTCAGCGTTTCGCTGCACGCCATGCCGCAAGAGCTGGTCAGTCACGCAAATTGGCAACGCTCGGTGTCGAGCGGCCTCTACGCGCTGTTCTTTTTGACGGGCGTGAAGGGCACGACGGAGCTCACCGCCGCGACTCCCGCCGAGCGAGTGCTCCGCGTCGACTTACGCTGGACCACTTAAAACCTCCGCGTAAAACCCGTCGGCGAAAGACGTTCCCGCCTGAGCTAACCCGGGTACTCTAGGGGGATGCTCAAGTTCAGCTCGAACGGGCCCGAAGCAGAGAAGCAGATGCGGGCGGTCATCTTCTACCTGACCACCTTCGGCTATATCGACGGTGACTTCGACGCGGCCGAGAAGGAGTTCGTCCGCGGCTACGTCAAAAAGCTGGTCGTGCATCGCGTCGCTGGTGCCGGGCTAGACGCCAAGCTTTCAGCCGAGCTGACGACCAAGTTCACGACGCACTTCCTCGAAGTGTTCGAGAGCATCGATCGCCAGGTGATGGATCTGTTCACTGAGGCTGTAGCCGAGGGTGAAGCGCAGGACACGTTCGTCCACGCCAAGCTGAAGCTGCGCTGCTTCGAGATCTTCAAGAGCTTCGACGAAGCCAGCCAAGAGCAGCTGATGGCGACGGTCGATGAGCTGATCCACGCCGATGGCACTGTGCACCCAGCCGAAGCCAAGTTCCGCGCCGAGCTGGCAGACCTACTCAACGAGCAGCTGGGTGTCGAGCTACTCGACGACGAGACCGAGCGCCCGTTCGCGGTCAGCATGCCGCAAACGATGGCGACCAAGGCCGAAGATCATCCGTTTTTCGCGCAATTCGAGCAGCATTACTCGGCCGACAAGGACGCGCTCGTGCGCCAAGTCAGCAGCGATCGCACGTTGATGGATCGCGTGATCGCGGTTTGGGATCAGCAGCGCGGCCTCGGCAAGAACAAGCTAAAAGGCAAGACCAACGTCAATCAGTTCGCGCCCGGGACCGAGTTTTTGGACCAACACGTACACGTGCTGGCGCCCGAGGCCGGCAAAGAATACGAGCTGACGATCATCGGCGACTTGCACGGCTGCTACAGCTGCTTGAAGGCCGTACTGACGCAGACCGACGTGCTGCGGAAGATCGCCGAGTACGAGCGCAAGCCGGACAGCGCGGTGTGCCCGAAGCTGGTGCTGTTGGGCGACTACATCGACCGCGGCATGTTCAGCTACCAGGGCGTGCTGCGCTCCGTGTTGCAGCTATTCTCGAAGCATCCGGAGCACGTGGTCGTGTTGCGCGGCAACCACGAATATTACGTGGAGCACCAAGGCAAGGTGTATGGCGCGGTTCGCCCCTCAGAAGCGATGAGCACGCTCAAGCCGCACTTCTCGGATGAAGTGTTCCAGCATTACATCAAGCTGTTCGAGTCGATGCCGACCAGCTTCTTGTTCGAAAAGTTCATGTTCGTGCACGGCGGCATCCCGAAAGACAGCACGATCAAGAGCTTGTACAAGGACTTGTCGAGCCTGAACGAGTGGGACATTCGCTTCCAAATGATGTGGAGTGATCCGAGCGGCGCGGACGTGATTCCGGCCAGCCTTCAGGATCAGTCGGCGCGCTTCCCATTCGGTAAGCTGCAGTGTCAGGCTTTCTTACAGCGGCTTGGCTGTCACACCATCTTCCGCGGTCACGAGAAGGTCGACGAGGGCTTCCGGCAGCAGTACGCCGAGGACGCATTTTCGCTGTTCACGGTGTTCTCTTCCGGCGGCGCGACCAACGACGACCTGCCCGCCGACAGCAGCTACCGCTCGGTGACACCGATGGCAGCCACGCTTCGGTTCAAGGACGGCAAGAGCGAAGTCACACCGTTTGCCATCGATTACGAGAGCTTCAACGATCCCGCGCGGAACAAGTTTTACCAAACCGCCCCAGAGATCGTGCACAGCGCCTGAGCTAACCGGACAGACCGAGTGCGGCGAGGCGCGACGCCACGCCGGGGCAAGCGACGGCGCCGCGATAAGCACTTTTTGGGCAGCTCCGGAACCGCCGCGTCGAGCTGCGTCGGCAGCCACGCCGGCGCGTGGTTCCAACGACGCCCACAGCGTGATGGGCTCGTCGGACTACGTGGACTCGCAAGCCGGGAAATAGCGCCAAAGGCCGCAGAGCTGCAGAGCGCCACCGCAAATCTGCCGTAGATCCGCGGCCGAGTTGCATTGTCGAGCGCGTCCATAGACTCTCCGCGCCGCACGGCCTTTGGGCCGCGCGGCGTACGCGCCTTCACCGAAGAAACCGACAATGCTCGAGAGTGAGACGATCGCCGTGGCCCAAGTGCCCGGTGGCTGTGAGTTTGTGCTGGCGCGACAGGATCAAGACTGGGTCGTGCGCGTTGGCGGCCGCACGTTGATGTCGAGCCGGATGCACGACTCCGAAGAGTCGCTGGCCGAAGAAGGCATCGACCGCGCCGAGAACCCGCACTCGATTTTGGTCGGTGGCCTCGGCTTGGGTTTCACGCTGCGCGCGGTGCTCGATCGCGTCGCGCCGGACGCCCGAGTAACCGTAGGCGAGCTGGTGCCCGAGCTCGTGAGCTGGAACCGCACGCACTTGGCGGAGCTCAACGACCACGCGCTCGACGACCCGCGTTGCTCGGTCGTGCTCGGCGACGTGTTCGAAACGATCAAGCGCCCGCCGTCGAAGTTCGACGTGATCTTGCTCGACGTCGACAACGGCCCGGTGGCGCTATCGCATGCCCAGAACCAACGCCTGTACGGCGAGGTCGGCGTGCGTTTGTGTTACGACGCACTCAATCCAGGCGGAGTGCTCGCGGTTTGGTCGGCGGGTCCGAGCGCGCGCTTCGAGCGCCGCTTGGCCGGCGCCGGCTTCGACCATGAAGTGATGCGCGTCGCGGCACGCCAGGGCTCGCGCGCCCGTCACGTGCTGTTCCTGGCCATCGCCAATGGCAGGCCGCGCGCCGCCATAAATCACAAGCGCCGCGGCTGATCCGAGCCGCCCCGAGCCGCAGGCGGACCTCGGCGGCTCTCCCAGCAATGTATTCCGGCTCGGTCGGACATTGTTGAGGCGAGCCTATGAAACACGCCCTCGCTCTGCCGTTCGTGCTCGTCGCCTGTTTGCCCGCCTGCGCTTCGGACTCGCCCGCTAGCCCCGGAACTGGCGGTTCCACGGCGGGCTCCGCCGGCTCGGCAGGCCAAACAGCGGGCACCGCAGGCCAAATCTCGGGCGGTGGAACCAGTGCTGGCAGCGCTGCGCAGACCGCCGGCAGCGCAGGCGCGCCGATCGCCGGAACCGCCAACACCGCAGGCGCGAGCGGCAACGGCGGCAACGGCGCTGGAGGCGGAGGCGCGGGCGCGGCAGGTGCTGCCGGCGCGGGCGGCATGTCGTTCTGGGGCCCCGGCGGACCGAAGAAGCAGTGGATGTGCCCAGTCGGGCCGTTCCCCGCGCAACAGCAAGGTGTGTCGACCGATATCTGCGTCGGCTTCGCCTACAACTATGGCTACAACGAAGGGCCGACCTGGATCGCCGGCGCGAACGCATTCTTCTTCTCGAACTTCATCCAGGGCAGCAATCAGGGTGGGGACATCATCAAGTACGCGATCGGTGGCCAGTGCGAGGTGTGGCTGCACGACGTTGGCTGCAACGGCTTGGGTGTGAGCCCGTCGGGAAATCTACTCGGCTCCTGCCATGGTCCGCGCGCGATCATGGAGTACGACATCACCACCAAGAAGGGTCGTGTCGTCGCCGACATGGTCGACGGCAAGATGTTCGATTCGCCGAACGATCTGATCGCCCACAGTAACGGCACGATCTACTTTTCGAACACGACCTACGAGCTCGGCAATCGCACGAAGGGCCTCGACAACGCGCTCGTGCGCATCGACCCGATAGGCAAGACCTCGGTCGTCGAAGCTGGCGGCCTGAACGGCGTCGCGCTCTCGCCCGACGAGAAGAAGCTGTACGTGGTCGGCAAGGGCGTGTGGACACTCGACGACATGGGCGCGCCGCTGCAAAAAGGCGGGCCCGCGCCGGGCGGCGACGGCATCGCGGTCGACTGCGCCGGCAGCGTGAGCAACAACGGCACCAACTCCGCGTTCGGCGGCCCCGACGGCAAGACGCTGATCATCGTCGGCGGCGGCAAGAACGCCAAAACCATCGCCATGACCGTCCCGGGCTTGCCGTAAGGCAACCGAGCGACGCCATTCGTCTGTTCGGGGAGGCCTAGTTTCAGGCCGCGCAGCTGCGCGGCCCCCCGGTAACCGGGCCTCTATGCAACCCGGGTGACCTTGCCGGCGATTGCCGGTTCGGGGCCCGCGTAGTCGCGCGTGGGCTCGGCAAAGCCGCACGCCCTACCGTCGATATGCGTGACCTCGTCTTCCCACGGCAACCGATAGCGACCCGCTGCCAAGTCGGTCATGTACGTGTAGGGGCAGTCGCGCGCTCCGCCTTTGACCGCGACATAGCCGCGGTGGCCAAACTGATAAATATTGTTTTCGACGCCCCAGACTCGTCGCGCCTCGCGCACCAAGTCGGGTCGCAGCTCGGCCGCAACGATCTCGTCCGGCCTACTTCCACCGCTCGCGAGCGGCACACCGTCGAAGCCGACGAGGCTGGCCTCGCCCATCGAGTCGAACGTGCCGTCGCTCCCGCACATGCAAACCGACGCCGTGTACATCAAGTTACAGAACGCGTTGGCTTGATTGGTGACGTGCCAGGCGTGGCGAATCGGTGCCGTGTAACCGGCGGTGCGGATCATGATCTCCGCGCCTTTGTACGCGCATTCGCGCGCCATCTCGGGGAACATACCGTCGTGGCAGATGATCAGCGCAAGCTTCGAGCCATTCGGCCCGTCGCAAACCGGAATGCCCAAGTTGCCCGGCTCCCACGGCTCGACCGGCACCCACGGGTGCAGCTTGCGGTAGTAAAGCTGTAGCTCGCCGCGATCGTCGACGATGATGCCGCTATTGTACGGCATGCCGTGCGGGTTGAGCTCCATCAGCGAGAAGCAACCCCAGATGCGGTGCTCGCGGCACGCCGCGCGCAACAGCCCCACTTCGGGCCCCTCGAGCCGGCACATGATCGCAGGATTGGTATCCATCGATAGGCCGTGCAGCGAGTATTCGGGGAACACGACCAGGTCCATCGCGGCCGATCCGCGACGCGCTTTGCCGACCAAGGCTGCGACGCGCTCGGCCTGCGCTTTCAGGTCGGCCGGCGTGACCACGTTCGGCAGCTGCAGTTGCACCAAGCCGATCACGACGCCGTGGGGTGTTTTGTTCAATCCGCCGAGCCCGCTCATGACACTGAGGCTAGGCGGTGCCGGTTTCAGCCCCGTGACCGGCAGGCTTCTGGAGCGCGTCCTCGGCGGTCGTAGAGCAGGCCAAGCTGCGACACATGCGCGGGACCTGCGTGGCGAACAGCTCGACGTGACGAATCAGACCAGCGTGGACGCGTTCGCGAGCTTGGCGCGAACAGATCTGGGACGCGTCTGCACATCAACGCGGTCTGCCCCGGCTGGGTGAAGACCGACATGGGCGGCCCGAGCGCGAGCCGCAGCGGCGAGCACGGCGCGCGCGGCATCGTCTGGGCAGCGACGTTGGACGCGGGCGGCCCCCACGGCGGCTTCTTCCGCGACGGCAAATCGATCGACTGGTGAACCGCCCGCTTGCGTGGTGGAATGCGCCGCGATGAAGACGCAAGCGGCCGTGGCGTACGAAAAAGGCAAGCCGTTGGTGATCGAGACGGTCGACCTCGAGGGGCCGAAGGCGGGTGAGGTCTTGGTCGAGCTGAAGGCGACCGGCGTGTGCCACACCGATGAGTTCACGCGCTCGGGTGCTGATCCAGAAGGGTTGTTCCCGGTCATCTTCGGCCACGAAGGCGCGGGCGTCGTGCAAGAGGTTGGCGCGGGCGTGACCAGCGTCGTGCCCGGTGATCACGTGATCTTGCTGTACACGCCGGAGTGTCGCGGCTGCAAATCGTGCCTGTCGCGCAAGACCAACCTGTGCACCGCGATTCGCGCGACGCAGGGCCAAGGCTTGATGCCAGACGGCACCAGCCGCTTCTCGATCGGCGGCAAGAAAATCCATCACTACATGGGCTGCTCGACGTTCGCGAATCACAGCGTCTTGCCCGAGATTGCGGTCGCGAAAGTCCGCAAAGACGCGCCATTCGACAAGATTTGCTACATCGGCTGCGGCGTCACGACCGGTATCGGGGCGGTGTTGTTTACGGCCAAGGTCGAGCCTGGCGCCAACGTGGTCGTGTTCGGACTCGGCGGCATCGGCCTGAACGTGATTCAAGGCGCACGCTTGGCCGGCGCCGACAAGATCATCGGTGTCGACATCAACCCCGCGCGCGAGGCGATCGCGCGGCAGTTCGGCCTGACGCATTTCGTGAATCCGGCCACGCTCGGCAAGGACGTCGTCGGACACTTGGTCGAGCTGACCGGTGGCGGCGCCGACTACAGCTTCGAATGCGTGGGCAACGTGAACCTGATGCGCCAGGCGCTCGAGTGCTGCCACCGCGGTTGGGGCGAGAGCATCATCATTGGCGTGGCCGGCTCCGGGCAAGAGATCGCGACGCGGCCGTTTCAGCTCGTGACCGGTCGCGTCTGGAAGGGCACGGCGTTCGGCGGCGCGCGCGGCCGCACCGACGTACCCAAGATCGTCGACTGGTACATGGACAAGAAGATCGCCATCGATCCGTTGATCACTCACACCTTGCCGCTAGAACGCATCAACGAGGCCTTCGACCTGATGCACGAAGGCAAATCGATCCGCACGGTGATTCAGTACTCCTAAATGCGCGCCTCAAAGCTGCCCGAGCTCACCGCGGCTTTCTGGGTGATGAAGATCGCCGCCACAACGCTCGGGGAGACAGCCGGGGATTTGCTGTCGATGACGATGAACGTGGGCTACGCCAAGAGTTCCTTGATCTTGATCTCGGCGTTTCTGGTCAGCGTCGTCGCGCAACTGGTCGCCAAGACACATTGGCCGCCGCTGTACTGGACGGTGATCCTGACGACCAGCACCGCGGGCACGACGATCAGCGACTACATGGATCGCACGCTTGGGCTCGGCTACGCCAAGGGCAGCGCACTGTTGATCGGGATCTTGATTTGTACGTTCGCGGCTTGGAAAATCACGACCGGCTCGCTCGCCGTCGACCGCGTGCAATCCCGCAAGGCGGAAGTCTTCTATTGGGTGGCGATTCTGTTTTCAAACACGCTCGGCACCGCCCTGGGGGATTTTTTGGCGGACGACTCGGGACTGGGCTTCGCGGGGGGCGCGGCGTTGATCGGGTGTTTGTTGGCGTTGGTGCTGGCAGCGTACCTTTTCACATCACTCTCGAGAGTGATGCTGTTTTGGTTCGCGTTCGTGTTGACGCGCCCGTTCGGCGCGACGCTGGGCGACGTGCTGACGAAGCCGACAGCGCGCGGCGGCTTGGATTTCGGGACGCGTGGCGCGTCGGCGATTCTAGCGCTGACGTTGGTCGTTTTCGTAGCCTGGGCGACGTCGAAGCAAGCGCGGAAACCCAGCGCAACGTAGGGCTGCGCAGGGTTGTTGGCCGCCGTCACCTTCGAAGCGTCGCGCGCGAGGCTGGCTTCAAGGCGCGTTCGCCAACAGCTCCGGATCGACGTCGATCACGCCATCTCCGTCGCTGTCGCGATACAAAGCCACACCGTTGGCGAGCCGGGCCTCGACCTGGCGCAACAAATTGGTGTTCGAGGTTTCGGACAGCGTCACCTGGCCGCCTTCGACGCTCGCGGACGCGAAGTCCACATCCGCCAGCCACGTCGCGAAATCGAACGCGATCAAAGTGTCGGCAGCGGCGGACGAGAGCTCGAAACCACTACCCGTCGCTTGCAGGCGAATGAGCGCCGGTTTGTCGCTCTGAATGACGAACGGCGTGCCGTCAGCGAGCTCACCCGTAAGTACGACCACGTGTCCGCGAAGCTCGACCGGCGCCGCCCGTTCGTCGGCGGGCACGGCGACGAACGGAACCTCGACGCTGCAGAAAGCGCCAGCGACCGCTTCGAACGCAGTGGCGTTGTGAATACCCGCAGCGTGGTCGCCTATCCCGAGCGCATCGACGACGAACTGGTCGTCACCCGCAATGCCACAGTCACCGGCCGCGGAAACCGTTACACGATCCAAGCTGAACCAGGCAGCATCGACCGTCGCTACGTCGCCGCCTTGGCGCACGCCAATCTCGGTCGGATCGCTCGACACGCCCGTGTAACTAAGCTGACCGGTGATCGAAGGGTTACCGGTTTCGGTACCGCCGGTGCAACCCGCGAGCATCAGCGTGAGCGCGCACACTGACCACGCGAAACAACGCAAGCGAGCCGACATGCGAGGCAGCATGCCAAAAGCCACGCTCCCCGTCACCGATCTCGGCCTACCCCAATGGGTCGTCGGCAAAAGGGCGTGTTGCCGCGCCTTCGCGTGTCGCACTTGCGACACGGACGGGACTCGTCAAGGTAGTTGTCGTTTGGGCGGCCTTGAATTTTGGAGCTGCGACCGCGCCGACCCTAGCCCCGAACGACGCGCGCACGGCGGTGGCGTGGCAGCACCGCAAAGCCACGTGAAATGGCCGGTGCCGGCACGCTGCGCGTCTGGCGGCCCGGGTGCCCGCGGCTACTTGGCGATCGTGATCCAAGTTTGGCGCGCGCGTCCGCACAGGCGGCCGTCGGCGCCAAAGACGGCCGTGCCGGCTTGCAGCTTGCGGCCCTCACGGCTCAGCGTCCAGCCGATCACGACACAAGGCTCGTCGATCTGCACGCTGCTCAGTACCTCAGCGGTGATGCGACCGAGCAACGCGATCGGGTGGTCGGGCCGCGCGCTGGCAAAGTAGCCAACGCAGTCGAGCGCCGCCCACACGATCTCGGCACCAATGACACCGCCGGCTTGGCTCAGGCTGGCGTGCGGAACGAAGGGTGCCGCCACCAGCTCGTTCTCATGCTCGGCGCCGGGAAAGATCCTGAGCCCGTCGCCGAACGCTCGCGCTGGCCCGCACACGAAGCAACCGGGGAAATGATGCTTCTCGTGACCCACGTAGTGCCGTGACAGCTCGGAGGCGCGGGCGAACGACGGCGGCGGCGGCACCTCCAAATCGAGCAACGCGTGGCGCGCCTCGGCAAGCAGCTGCGTGTCGTGGAGCAGCTCGGCGTGGTCTTGCTCAACATGCAGGGTGAGCGGCTGTTCGAGCGGAGGCGGGCGGCGCAACGTGACTTCGACCGGCCGCTCGAGCGCGCTCGCGAGCAAACCGGCGCAGTAGCCACCATTCGCGGAATCGGGAGGACCGCAAAACCTCGGAGCAATCTGCATGCTTGACCCCTGATCCAGGCTCGTTCAGCGGTTGATCAGGCTCAACGAGACACCCAAAACCTGCATTGCGATCGCGTCGAGGGCGGCCTCTTCGCCAATGAAGTGAAACGTCTGGTGCTCGTGACTCAAGGCCTGCCCCGGCTCGAGTAATGCGCCCGGCGAGCTCGACTCGAGCTCATAGAAGCGTACGTCGGCGAATTTTCCGGCCTCGAGCGTGCCGTGATTGTAGCTGTTGAACAGATCACCCGCGAACGGCTCGGCCTGGGTTTCCCACTTGCTGTTGACGTAGGGTCGAGGGCCAGCGGGCACCGAATAGCGAATGATGCTCAGGCGCTTTTCCGAGCGCGTGTAGCTGGCGGCAACGGGGCGCGAGCGCGACTGCGAAAGGCCGATCTTGCTGCGGTATTTACCGTCGGCCAGAAACAGCACCACGCCGCGCGGTTCGTCGACCCGCAGGCGTTCGCTCGGCAACACTCCAAAGTAGTCGGAGCTGACGACGGAGCCGCTGCCGGAACGCTCGAACGGTGCGATCACCCAAGTGTCGTCAGCCGGTACGAACATGCCGAGGCTCCAGATGCTGATCAAGCCGGTCTCGCGCGTCCAGGCCCGCGCGCCCACGTTGTTGAGCTGATTGTCGGAGCGAAACGCGACCCACTCCACCTGATCCGGCACCGCGAGCCCCAAGGCTTGGCTCACAGCCGCGGCGTCGAGTAGCTCGATCCGCCGTTTGACCGCCACGTCGAAGTCGGTGCCAGAGCTGTTCTTCACGCTGAAGCGACGCTCGAAGCTGACGAACGCTGCGTCCTGCGCTGCGACGTCCCAAGCACCCTCCTGAAACCCACTCGGGGTCTGCCAATGCTCGAGCTCGAATGGCATGCCAGGCGCGAAGAACACCGAGAATTGTCCGCCTTCCGGCCCGAGCCAAAAGCGGTCTTCACCACCGTAGTTGTCGAAAGGCGTGCCGGTCTTGCCCGACGCAATTGGGACTCGGTTCACCCACCCCAGACTCGCGCCGTCCGCGCTCACCGCGCTGGTCATCACGCGCGCCTGGTAGCGCGGCGAGACGGCAATTCGCCCACCGTGCGCAGCCGTGAGTAACGCTACCTCGCCATGCTGCTGTAAAAATTCGAGATCCGCCGCGAAGCTGGTGACTGGCACAGTCGACTCCATGCACCGATTCCTAGCACTAGGCGAGCCGGAATTGAGCTGGTAACGTGGTTTTGCATGACGGCGTTCAGTCGTGCCGAGGCCAGGCAAGGCTGATGAGCTCGAGCAAAGAAGCCGCAAGGACGTCGGACTGGGCGAAGCAGGGCCTGACCACCGACTTGGACCAGGGTGAGCTCTTCGAGCGTGCCTTTCGCCACGCGGCGATCGGTATGGCGCTCGTCGATTTGGACGGGCGTTGGCTAAAGGTCAACGACGCCTTGTGCCAGACGTTCGGCTACAGCCGCGACGAGCTGATGGCGCTCGATTTTCAGACCATCACCTACGCGGCGGACCTCGACCGCGATCTCAGCCTGGTCAGGCAGCTGCTCGAGGGACAGATCGAGAGCTACAACCTCGAAAAGCGCTACGTCAAGAAGGACGGCAACTTGGTTTGGAGCGTACTGACCGTAACGCTCGCCCACACGGCAGACGGCGTCGCGCGCTTCTTCATCTCGCAGATTCAGGACGTGACGGCGCGCAAGCAAGCCGAGTCGAGCATGGCCGAGTTCTTCGCCGCCTCGCCAGACCTGCTCGCCGTGGCCGGCACGGCGGGCCACCTGGAGCTGGTGAATCCGGCTTGGCAGGCGCAACTCGGTTGGAGTCCCGAGGAGCTGACGAGTCGCCCGTTCCTGGAGTTCGTACACCCGGACGATCGCGAGCGCACCACGCTAGAAGCTGAAGCCGTGTACTCCGGCCACCCAACGCCCCACTTCCGCAATCGCTACCTGGCGCGCGACGGCAGCTACCGCTGGCTCGAGTGGAACACGCGCCCGACCGCCGACGGCAAGATTTACTGCATCGCCCGCGACGTTTCGCAGCAGGACCAAGCCGAGCGCGAGCTACGCCACACCCAGCTGCTGCTCGAGGCGACGATCGCCAACATCGAGGACGGCGTCGTGTTGCTCGACGCCAAGCGCAACGTCGAGCTCTTCAACCACGCGTACGCCGCGCTTTTCGGCTTGGATGAACCAACGCTGCACGGCATGACGCGCGACCAGTTCTTGGCGCACGTGCGCGGGCTGGTGGAGAACGCCGACGAATTTTCGCGCAATTTTTCGGACCTGTCGCTGAAGGCGGAGCCAACGGTGGCGCACTTCACGCTGGTGCGCCCGACGCGTCGGGTGCTGCGGCGCAGCGCGCGCCCGGTCGGCTCCGAGGGCGAACCGCTGTTTCTAGTCGTTTGGCACGACGTGACCGCCGAGCATGATCGCGCGCGTGACCAAGAGCTTGCGGCGCACACCGACGCCTTGACCGGTCTACCAAACCGGCGCGCCGCCGATGAAGCGTTGCCACGACAGGTTTCACTCGCGGACCGCACAGGCAACAAGTTGTGCGCGGTGATGATGGACATCGACCACTTCAAGCGCGTCAATGACAGCTTCGGCCACGCCGTTGGTGATACCGTGCTGCGCCACATCGCCGACGCCATCCAAAGCCAGGCGCGCACCGCGGACTTGGTCGCACGCTGGGGTGGCGAAGAATTCGTAGCGTTGTTGACCAGCGAGCGGGGTGGCGCGCGCCTATTCGCCGAGCGGGTCCGTGCCGCAGTCGAAGCACTCGACCTACCGCAGGTAGGCCGAGTCACGATCTCGCTCGGCATCGGCGAATATGCCGGCGGTGGCACGGCCGACGCGATGCTGGCCGAAGCCGACGCCAAGCTCTATCAGGCGAAAGCGCAGGGCAGAAACGGCGTTTGCGGGTAACTGGCGGCCCAGGTATCTTGCGCGATCATGCGAAGGTTCGACTTGGTTCTTGCGGCTTCGGTTGTGGTCCTGACCGTCGGCGGCTGGCTTGGCTGCGGTGGCGGTGGCGGTGGCGGTGACGCTCGTCAACCCGTCAAGTGTGGCGGCGAAGAGCGCGTACAGCTCAGCTGCGAGAGCGAGTTCAAGTACGAAGGCCGCAACATCGAAGGCGGCTTCTCCGCGTTGGGCATCGGCGCCGCGAATGCCAAGACAGACGAGATCGCGCTCCGCCAAATCGATCAGCAGACCGAGCAGTTCGTAGCGCAGGCGCGCCGCCTGTGCGACGAGTACAACGCTTGCGTCTTGGATAAACAAACCTACGGCACCCGCAGCGAGAACCTGCGCCGCCGCATGAGCAAGGTGCCCGAGCTGTACGACAACGTGAAGGCAGCGACAGCACCCGAGCAACGCACGAAAGCGCTCGCCGCGGCTTACCAAGAGCTGGTGCCGGCGGACGCCCGCCGTGAGCTGTCGCTCGAGCTCGGCGTGCGTGCCAAAAAGCCCGACCAGGCATCGGCGTCACTGGTGACTCTAGGCAGCAGCTTGCCCACCAACTCACGAGTTTCGTTCTCGCTCAAGGTCTCGCACGCGGCGCACGTCTACTTGTTCCAGAAGAGCCCCGACGGCACGGTCAACGTCCTGTTCCCCGACCCGCGCATCGCTACCAAGAATCCGATCCCGCCCGAGGTAGAGCTGCGCATTCCCAGCGGTGAGGCAAGCTTCCGCCTCAACGAAAAGGACGTGGGCACCGAGCGCGTGTATGTGGTGGCGTCGCTCGAACCGCTCGCCAACCTCGAACAGTCGGCCCAGCGTGTGGCGGCCGGGCAGAAGCCCGAAGGCCAGCTGGCTGCGGTCGCGCAAATCCCGCAGAACTCAGGCGCCTGCAAGCAGCGCGCGCTCGAGCTAGACGACGGTACGACGCCGCCCTGCGTGCGTTCGCGTGGGCTCGAGCTGGAGCCGGATTCGCAAAGCGCCAGCGGCGCCTCGCTGCGTGCCCGCACCGAAGCTGCCGACAGCGTGCTAGTGCAGGTCTTCGCCTTCGAGCATACGCCATGATCAGCCGAGTACTTTCCGGGTCCGCCTTGCTCGCGCTCGCACTGAGCTCCGTCGCCTGCGCCGGAGGTGCGGGGCACGGAGCCGAGGCTGACGGGCCACCTCCGTCGGGCAACGGGGCGCGCCGTGCGCTTGAGCTCGAGGAAGAGGCTTCGAGCGCTCCCGCAGACGTCGCCCCGGCAACGGGCGACGCGACTTCGACGCCGGAGATCGTGAAGAGCGTGGACCGAGATCGCCCCTAGCCGGCGGCGGCCTATTCGGATTCGGAAAAGCCCAAGCTGATCGGCACCAGCGTGCCCAGGCTGTTTTGCCCCGGTTTGCCTTGCGTGCGCAAGAACCCAGCTTGCAGCCAGACCGTCGGGCCACCGAGCGGCACGCGCACATCGAGGCCCGTCACGTCTCGTCTGCCTAGCAACGACCCGTCATAACCGACGGCCGAGATACGTGAGTCCCAAAACCATGGTAGCTCGAGGCGAGCCGCCAACGGAAAATACGAGCCGGTGTTGCTCGGACCGTCGTTCACCGAAATGACACCGCTGCCGTAGCGCGCACCACCGAACAACCCGATCAGCCGCGCGCGGTACCCGAACACCAAGGTGTAGTCCCAGTGCAGGGCGGCCATCGCGTCGCCCTTCACACTGCCTAGCGCAAGATTCGTCCCAAGCCGGTCGTAGATCGCGAAGCCGCGCGCTTCGTTGCCAAAGTCCTCGGACCAGCCGGCGCTGAGCGCCGAAATGTCGATGCTGGCGTAGGCATCAAGACCGCTGCGAGCCGGGCGGTTGTCGCTCGGCCGTAGTCCCAACTGCGCGAGGCCGAGGCTACCGCCCAAGATCGGAGTCGCGGTGGGCCAATCGTCGCTGCTGCCGGACGACGTGTCGGCCTCCGTCGGGGCAGCGCTGCCCACGGCGCTCTTCGTACTTGCTTGAGGGAGCACCAAAGCGGCCGGATTACCCGAGGGAATGAACGCCGCCCAGAAGTAGGGGTGATGCGTAGCCGGAGAACGCTCGAGTACGACCTGAACGCTACGCAACGCTTCGGACCGCCCACTGCCCTGCTTGAGACGTCGGTAGTAGCCGCGCATCAAATACGCCGTGGCCTCGTCGTCCACCGACCACAGGCTCATCACCAGCGACTCAGCGCCCGCCACCGTCAGCGCGCGACGCAGACCGTACACGCCCTCGCCCTGGGTAACCTCACCTTCCGCGGTTTGACACGCCGACAACACCACCAGCTGCGTGCCAGTGAGATCCAAACTCGAGGCCTCGAGCGCCGTCAGCACGCCGTCCTCGCCATCTTGGCCGCGCAAACCGGTGGCTCCGGCGAACGCCAGGCCGGAGCGCAACAGCGGATTCTCGGCGACGGCCAGCCGCTCCTGAGCCGTCCGGCCGTCGAGGGAGAGTCCGCCTTTGCCCTGCATGTTGTCGAGCGATTGCGACGAGAGGAAGAAGCCGTGAGTCGCCAAATGCAACGCAAACGGACGCGACAGCTTCTTCAACGTCGCCTCGCTGGCGTCGGTGCCGGTGTGGACGACGGTGCTCGGAAACAGATGTGACAGCGTGTCAGCCTCGGCCTGCGTACCCGGGAGCGGGTGAAAGACGGCGCGCGACAGCTTGGTTTTGGCGTCACGCGGGCGACCGTCGGCATCGCCGAACGCCGGATTAGCGAACGCGACGATCGGTCCTTCCGCCGGCTTTTCTGCGCCGAAACGCAGCAAATCGCGGCCGCTGGTCAAGTAAGTGAACGTGTACTTCTCGACCAAGAAGCCGTCGGGCCCGACCAATGCCGCGAACGGCACCGCGTTGAGCGGACCGTCAGCGGAGATGAAGACCTGCGTCTTGCCGTGCAAGGCACGTTCAACCGGCTTCATCACCAATTGAAATAGCGCTCGCGCAGCGCTCGTGACATCGTGAGCAGGTTGGCTGAGCACGGCACGCAGCTTGGCGGCTGCGGCGTCGATCACCCGAGCCTCACCCAAGTCGATCGCGGTCGGTGCGCCCTCGGGGTGCAACACGTAGGCGAGGTAACGGAGCTCTGGCTCGGCCTTTTGGTAGTGCGCGTCGAGCGGCCGATACTCGACCAGCTCGACCAGCGCGCTACTGTGCGGCAACGCCGCCTGCACGCTCGGAATATCGATCGTGCGAGTAGCTGCGCGAAACGTCGCGTCGGTCTCGCCCAGCTTGGCCTCGAGACTCGTAGCTTCGTCGGTCAAGCGCTGCAGCTCTTGCGCGGGACCGATGCCGGAGGCCGCCGCCTTGGCCAGCGCCGTACGCACCGAAGTCAGGCGCGTCATCAGGTTCCGCGTTTCTTCGCTGGTGGACGAGCGAGCCGCGAGCCCAGCTCCGGTCATGGCGTCGAGCACGCGGCCCTTGGTGCGCAAGACCTGCGTGAGCGCGAGGCGATTCAACTTCTCGTTGTCGTTTCCGCCGAGGCGTTGGGCGTTCATCGTCTTTTGATAGGCGACGAGGTACTGGCCCAAAAACGCGCGTTTTTGCTCCTCAGTCCCGGTCGCCAAGACGCGCGCGATGTCTTTTTCACGCGAGTCGAAGCAACGCCCGATCGGCTCGAGCGAACGCGCCAGGTCACCAGCGGCCCAGTAGACCTCGCCTAGATCGCAGCCTTGTTGCAGGAGCGCCGGGCTACCGGGCGGACTAAAGCTGGCCATGATTTCGCCCGCTCGCAACAGCAGCTTTTCGGCCTGCTCGTAGTGCCCTTGTCGCAGGTGGTGCACACCGTAGCTGCGCAGGTAGACCGTTTGTAGCCCGGCCAGGGCTGGCTCCGCCGCCAGCAGCGCCTGAAGCTCGCCGCCAAGCGTCACGTACGACCGTTCGGCGTCGTCGTGCCTACCGGCGTCGTCTTGAGCGGTGGCCAAGAGCAGCCGCGCGGCGAGCTTGCCCATCTTGGCATCCGACTCCGAGCTGGCGTCGTAGAGCGCGATCGCTCGCGCCAAAACGGTGACCGCAGCGGCGTTGTCGCCGCGGTGAGTCAGCAGTGCGCCCAAGTCGCGAACGGTGCCCGGTAACGCCGGACTACGACGCGCCTGAGCGATCGCGTGAGCCCGAACCAAGTACTTAGCCCCTCGCTCGGGCGTGCCGCGGCGTAGCGAGAGCCTTCCCAGCTCGCCCAGGCAGGTCACGAGCTCGGCTGAATCCGCACCAAAGACTTGCTCGGCGTACTGGAGCGCTTTCTGGAAGCGCTCTTCGGCGCGCGCGAACGCCAGTGAATCCGCCAGCACTCTTCCGGCCAAAAGGTTCGCCCCAGCCAGCTGCTCGGGCGCAATGCCAGAAACTGCGTCGAGTGCCGGCAGCACGCGCTCGAGAATGAGCAAGGCTTCGCTATCGCGCCCCGCTTGATGCAACGTGATGCCCTGCTTCAGCTGCTCGAGCAGCGCGTTGTTGTGTAGGTCCTGCAGCGTGCTCTTCCAGCCGGCGATGTCGGACGCGTAGCGGTCGTTGACCCTTACCCCGGAATGAAACCGGATTTCGCTTTCGATTAGCTCGACCGCGCGCTGCCATTCGCCGCGCTTCGCGTGGAGCGCAACGAGGAACAGCTTATCGTCGGTCAACTGGAGTCGATACATCTCACGCACGCTCTCGGGTAGGAGCGGCATCAGCTTCGACTCCTGCAGCTCGAGCGAACGCCGCAACGCCTCAATCGCGGCACCGGTGTCGCCGGCATCGGCCAAGCGATGCGCTTTCTGGCTCAGCTGCTCAGCCTCATCGAGCAGCGCCGCCGCCTCTGGCGACTGGGCGCGCGCGCGGCCACTGAGGGTGGTTCCGAGACCGAGGGCCAGCAGCAACACGCCCGCCCGAGGCAAGCGCCGAATAGAGAACCAGAGCATTGACGCGACCAAAGAAGGAAGCGAGCGCGCCGTCAACCCCCCCAGTCTTGATCCGTTGTCTGGACCCCGCGCTCGCGCGGCCCCGGGAAGGGGCTCGGCCGTGGGATCGGGATCGGTCTCGGCAGGGGCTTCGGGCAAGCCAGAGGCTGGGCCGCGCTCGCGCGGGGCCTTTCTCGGACTCGG
>JBBSAB010000034.1:0-77520 GCA_038252755.1 Polyangiales bacterium
CGGCGTCGCGGCCCTAGGAGGTCACATCAAGAACAACGGTGACCCTGGCTGGCTCGTCCTCGGCCGCGGTTTCAGGCGATTCGCCGAGGCCGAAGAGGTCTGGAACCTGTCAATCAAAAGATCCGATCAATCTTGAGGGTCTCCCCAAACAAAAAATGCGTTCTCTCTCGCCTCCCCAACTCCCCGACTCCCTGTTGAATCCCATGCGCACGAAGCGACCCGAGGCCGTCCCGTAGCTTCTGCAAGGCGGGCTGCGGCTTGGCAGCCCCTAGCCTCACGCTGCGACGATGCGGTCGTGCTCGGGCGCGGCTTCGAGGTCGGACTCGGTGAGCTCGCGGGTTGAGGGGCCTTCGAACTTGCGGCGTTCGTCGGAGACTAACGCCAGGAGCGTCTTGTCGTCGGCGACGCCGGTTTCGAGCAGGACGCGCATGTAGCCGTCGACGTAGCCGTGGGCGCGGGCCAGCTTGGCGTAGGCGCCGCCTTCGCTACGCAAGCGCAACATGTCGCGAACCATGCCCCTGAGGTTGTCGAGCAGCTGGGTTTTGCTCTGCGTGGCCATGCTCCTTCGGTATTCGAAAGCGCTGATTCGGGCCAAGTTCGCGTGTGCAAAACCATCTGTTACGGTGCAAAACCACCGTCGACGCCCTTGTCCGAGCTGGACCCAGCGCCTATGCTCTCCCTAAGTCCGCCAGCTGGACCCATCCCGGGCCGGCATGACGCGACGCATCAGGAGCGCCCATGCAGCTCAACGTGTTCAAATCCAAGATCCATCGTGCCACGGTTACGCACGCCGACTTGGAATACGAAGGCAGCGTCACCGTCGACAGCGACTTGCTCGATGCCGCTGAAATCCTGCCCTACGAGGCGATCCATATCTGGAACGTCACGCGCGGCTCGCGGCTCATGACCTACGCCCTGCCGGGTCCACGCGGCTCCGGGGCGATCTGTGTCAACGGCGCCGCCGCCCACTTGAACAAGCCGGGCGACCTGGTGATCTTGGCGACCTTCGCAGAAATGACTCGCGAAGAGGCGCGCAAGCATCGGCCAGTCGTGGTGCGGGTGGACGCCCAAAATCGTCAAACTGACGACGTTTCCGAGGAGCTACCGGGCCCGGTGCTCAACTCCTTGCGCATCGTCTCGTAGCAAACCCGCGAACGCTTTGGCAGTTTCGGGTGTTTTCGGATAAGACGACCCTGCAGATGGAGGTCGATAGCGCGTCCGAGGTCGTGGGCAAGCTCCGCGAAGCGTCGGACACGACAGCCCTCGCGGGCCTCGTCACGCGGGTCGCGTTGGCCTCGGCGGTGCTGCGGCGGCCGGATTTGGCGTCCAAGTTCCACGCCCCCGCCGCCGAGTCGCTCGCCACGATTCAGGCTTCAGGCTTCAGTGGCGAGCAAGCCCAGACCGCGTTCGGCAACGCGCTGAACGCGCTCGAGCACGGCCCCGAAGGGCCTGCGGAGCGCCAACTGCTCGGCGCGCTGCTGGCGATCGGCGTCTCGAAGGGACCGCCCGAGGGCGAAGGCGACCGTGACGCCCTCGCCGCGGATCTGGTGTGGCTCGCGACCCACACCACCATCGATGCCCTGAGCTTCTTGGACGCCGCGCTGAAGGAGCAAGCCGCCGGCATGTGGGAAGCGGTCGCCCACGTCGCCCGTGATCCAGAGGCGGTAGCGCCCGAGTTCGGACGCGCCGAGGGCCTGATCGCCGCCGCCGCGATCGCCGGGAGCAAGAGCGAGGTAGCGCATCGCGCTCGGCTGCATTTGAGTCACGCGGCCACCGACAGCGGCGTGCGCGCCCTGGCGGCTGGCGCTGTCACCGCAAACGCCGATCGCCTAGAGGGCGAGATGTCGTTGCCCGCGTTCGGCCCGGTCGTAACGACCCTGCTCACCATCACGACCTTGCTGTTTGCCCTGCAAGTGGGCCGGGTCTTGCTACGTTGGGTGCTGGCGTTCAAGCGCCCGGCGTCGATCAGCATCGGTCCCAACGGCTTGGAGCTGAGCCAGCGCACCGAGCTTTTGGGCAAAGTGCTGCGCGAGCGTTCCATCGTCGTGCCGCTCGGCAGCTTGGTCCGCGTCACGCGCGAGACCCGCTACGCTCGGCTCGGCATGTACGTCGGGCTGATGGCGCTGGTGCTCGGGTCCTATCTCGGCATGGGCCTGTTCGTCGACGCGGTGCGGGTCCCCGGCGGCTCAGCGTCGCTGTTCGGCCTCGCCGTCTTGATGATGGTGCTCGGGTTGATGCTCGACTTCACGTTCTCCAACGCCGCCGACACCGTGCGCGGCAAGTGCCGCATGCTGGTCGTCGCCCAACGCGGTCGCACGTTTTGCCTCGGCTCTTTGGATCCGGCACGCGCCGACGCGATGCTGGCGACCATTGCCGAAGCCGCCCGCGCCTAGCCCGAGACGAAGCAACAGGAAGACGGGAAGGCGGGAAGCTCGCCAAGCCCAGATTTTCTTGGTGGGCGAGGCCGTGGCTTCGATGCAAGCAATTGGGGATTGGACCTCAATCCGATGCTCGAACAAACAAAACCTTCCCGCCTTCCCGCCTTCCTGTTCGCTCGTTCTCGCTGCTACGGAGATGAGGCGGGGGCCGGCGTTGGGACGACTGGTGGTGTCGTGGGCGCCGCGGCGGACGCGGTCGGTACGGCGCGGGGGCGCGGAGCGGCGCCGCCGAGCAGGCCGCCAGCGAGTTCGAGCAAAGTCTCGACTTGCGAGCGCGTGAGCACGATTTCCCCACGAATTTCGGTACCATCCGGATCGAAGCTGCCCTTTTCGATGAATTTTTTTCGGCTTGACCCGAACAGCACGGCGCCGAACATCCCGAGGTCGAGCGACGTCGCCGCAGTCAGCGCTGCCGTGAGCGCCTGGGCGTCCGAGCGGGCGAGCGGCTCGGTCTCGTCGTGAGCCAAGATGTCGATTACCAGGCCACCGTCGGGCCGTGGTGAGAGCCGCAGCTCGGCCGAGCTGATCGACTTCGGGATCACTACCCCCGGCACGCCCAAGAACGCGCGCCACGGCGTCGAAATCTTCGCCAGCGCGATCTCGTCGCCCTTCGGCG
This sequence comes from Polyangiales bacterium, assembly GCA_038252755.1. Classification (GTDB taxonomy): domain Bacteria; phylum Myxococcota_A; class Polyangia; order Polyangiales; family Polyangiaceae; genus PMG-095. The sequence goes on from JBBSAB010000034.1 coordinate 3,055, forward strand.
CTGGCAACCGAAACTTACGCGGCAGGCGCTCAGCGCTGGCCTGCGCGCTGGGCGGCGTCACGACCAACACCTGCGGCGACGGGAACACGAACACACGCTCGCCGCGGTCCGCGTGCGCCTTCGCAACCGGCACCCCCGCGTCGAGCCAGCCTCCCTCCGGATCGCGCGCCACCAACACGTCGACCGCCGCGCGCACGCGCTCCTGCGGCACATTGAACTGCAAAATCGCCACCACATCGCGCGAGTCGCGCAGCTGCGGCCCGACGATCAGCATGCGATCAATGTCGCGGATCGGGTCGATCGCGGTCGGACCGAAGAAATCGCGCCACTGGTAGACGTTACGCAGCAACGGCCCGACGCGCGCGCCGAGCGGGTGTTGCCGCACGCGGTCGGTGTGTACCAAGAGCTGCACGTTGGCGTTCGGGTCAACGACGCGCTTGTCGCCGATGCCGGCGACGGGGCTGCCGATCCCCTCGCCTGGCTTGTGCGTTGGGCCGGCGTCGGCGCCGCCATCAGGTGCTGCTCCGGCGTCGCTCGTCTTCGAAGCGTCGGGCGCGCCCGCGTCGTGCGGCTCAGGCGCGCCCGCGTCGGGCAGCTCTTTGGGCTTTTTCGGCCTGGTGACGACCGGATCAGGGTCCTTCGGCAACGCGGCTTCGGGCTCGGTGACCGTCGCCGGCTCCTTTGCCTCAGGCGTCTCAGCGGGTTTGCTGGCAGGGCTGCCGTCGTCGTCCAGGATATCCAGCGGGATTTCGGTCACCGGCGGCATCGCTGGCGCGTCGACCTGAGCGCCCAGCAACCGAACCAAGCCCAGAAGCCCGAGCAACGGCGACAACGGCACGTGCAGCACCACCGCCAGAGCAAAGAAGCGGCCGAGCCGGCTATGCGTCGTGTCGAGCAGCACGCGCGGGCGCGTCCCGGGTTCCACGCCCAGACCATAGCCTCAAGCGAAGACCTGCGCGAATTCGGCCCTTTGGCCCTTGGCACGCCGGTCGCAATCCGCCTAAGTGCCAGGTCGGCGCCGAGAATTGGCTCGCGCGGCGTGGCTGTGGAAAGACACGGACCATAGTGAACGTTTCGACCGCCCGAACCTCTGCGCGCGCCAGCCTGGTGCTCACCCTGTTCGCCCTCGCCTGCGAGAAACAGCCGCCGCCTGGCGCAGACGACGACGCCCTCCCGCAGGATCGCACCGAGGCTCCGCGCGCCGGCTCGCCGATCCTGCCGCGAGAGCTGGCGTCGGCAGCGCCCAGCTCGAAGGCCGGCACGACGGCGGCGGCACCGTCGGCAGCAGCTGCCCCGGCCGCGCCCGAAGCGCCGTACACGGGTCCGTGGTTCGCCGTCACCTCGCCCGCCGCCGGCGTCTACACCGAGACGTCGTTCGAGCGCGGCAAGAAGGTCGGCTTCATGCGCAGCGGTGGGCGCACGCCGGTCGACCCCGAAAAGATCGAAAAGAAGAACTGCAATGGCGGTTGGTACAAGGTCAGGAGCGGCGGCTTCGTCTGCGGCAACTACGGCACGACCGATCTCGCGAACCCGGACGTGAAGTTCGCGACCTCGCAGCCGAACCTGAAAGAAATCCTTCCGTACCCGTACGCGCGCAACGCCAAGAACGGCACGCCGCTCTACCGCACGGTGCCCTCGCGCGAGCAGATGGAGCGCTACGAGCCGTACTTGAAGGAGAAGCAAGCCGACAAGGAGAAGGAAGCCGCCGCCAAAGCGGGTACCGACAAGCCAGTCGCCGACAAGCTTGAGCCCGCGCTGCCAATCGCCGCGCAAGACGCCGGTACCGCGCTTTTGCCCGCGCCGGCGGCGCTAGATCCCGAGCCGGACAAGCCGTGGTGGCAGCAGGACGACATCAAGGACCACCTGCACGAAATGAAGCTCGACTCGCTCAGCGCGGACTCCGACGACATCCTCGCCAAGCGCATGGTCTCGGGCTTCTACGTGGCCGTCGACAAGACGTTCCGCTGGAACGGACGCAGTTGGTACAAGACCACCAAAGGCCTGGTCACCCCGTCCGATCGCATGTGGCAGACGTCCGGCTCGAGCTTCAAAGGCGTCGAGCTCGACGGGACGACCTTGAAGCTGCCGATGGGCTGGGTGTTCGGCGGCACCAAGAGCGCCGGCACCTTCACGATCGACACCTCCGCCAACACGATCAAAAACGCAAAATCGATCGAGCGCTTCGTGCCGATCGCGCTGACCGGCAAGAGCATCGAGTTTCAAGGCAAGGACTACGTCGAGCTGACCGACGGCACGTTCATGAAGAAGGCCCAGCTCCGCATCACCGAGCCCGGCCCACCGCCGCAAGGGCTCGCCGAAAATGAGCGCTACATCGACGTCGATCTGAGCACGCAAACGCTGGTCGCCTTCGAGGGTTCGCGGCCGATCTACGCCACGCTGATTTCGAGCGGCAAGTACTCGAAGGTCAAAGACAAGGACCACAGCACCCCTACGGGTGAGTGGCGCATCCGTGAGAAGCACATCACGACCACGATGGACGGCGACGGCACCGCTGCCGGCGACCTGCCGTACAGCATCGAAGACGTGCCGTTCGTGCAGTACTATTTCCGCTCCTTCGCGCTCCACGCCGCGTTCTGGCACTCGAACTTCGGCGTGCAGATGAGCCACGGCTGCGTGAACCTTTCGCCGCTGGACGCCAAGTGGCTATTTTTCTTCACCGGACCGCACCTGCCGGAAGGCTTTCACGGCGTCTGGGCGAGCGACCCTGAGCCCGGCTCGCGCGTCATCGTCCACGACTGACAATTTCGGTTGACCGTGCCGCCCGGGCACGCCAATAGCTGGCGAGACATGGACCAATTCTCGGCCCACCTCGACCGCGGTTGGGATCTCGTACAGCGCGGCGACCCGCGTGGCGCCGAGCTCTCGGCCCGGCGCGCGCTCGAGATCGACGCGCAATCGCCCGAGGCGTACAACCTGCTGGGTTACGTTGCGGCGTTGAAGGGTGAGTTCGAGGAAGCGGTCGAGCACTACCGTCAAGCCATCGCGCTCGACGACACCTACCTCGAGGCGATGCTCAATGCGGCCGAGGTATACGTGCACCCGCTGGCCGACTTCGACGAAGCGATTCGCTTGTGTGAGCTGTCGCTCGACTTGGCCGAAACCGATGACGAGGTCGTCGACGCGCTGCTGCTGATGTTCGACGCTCTGCTCGGCAAGGGCGAGGTCGAGCGCGCGACCGAGCTGTCGCATCGTTTTCCGGAAGGTCCGTTCGACAACCCGCAGCACACCTTCTTGGTCGGCCGCGCCTTGTACGAGGTCGGCAATCTCGAGAACGCTTCGCCCTTGATCGAAGAGTCGGTCAAGCGCTCGCCGAAGAACGCCGAAGCTTGGTACTACCTCGGCTTGGTGCGCGACGAGCGCGGCGAGACCCAGTCCGCTACCGAAGCATTTCTGCGCTCTCGCGATCTGGATTTGACACAGCCTTCGGCGCCGCCGGTGCTGTCGCGCGAGACGTTCGAAATGACCGCCAAGCGCGCGCTTGCGTCGCTTTCGCCAATGCTGCGCGCCTACGTGCGCGAACAAGAGGTGTACGCAGCCGACACGCCCGGCGTCGAGGTCGTGGTCGACGGTGTGGATCCGCGAGCCCTTTTGCTGATCGACGCGGTCGGCAACGAAGGCCAGCCCAGCTCGGTCAGCGCTCGCGTATTCGTGTACCAGCGGAACGTCGAACGGCTTGCCGCCTCGATCGAACAGATCGAAGCCGAAATCCGCGGCGCGCTAGAGCGCGAGATCACGGCGACTTTCATCGAATCGCAGCGCACCGACTCGGCGTCTCCAGGCACACTGAACTAGGCACCTGCGTCCCGGCGTGGGGCGCCTATTGCTGCGTGCGCACTCCCGCGTTAGCAGTGGTGCGATGAAAAGAGCACTTGGGCTTTGTGTGCTTGGGGCTACGTTCGTCTTGTTGGCGCAGGCCTGCGGCTCGTCCGACGGTAAGAAGAAGACGCCGGGGCCCCAGTACTCGGGCGGCGGCCAGGGCGGCGAAAGTAGCGGCGGCTCGAAGCCCACGGGCGGCAAAGCTGGCACGGGCGGCAGCGGTGCAACCAGCAACGACGCCGGCCAAACCTCGGTCGAAGGTGGCAAGGCGGGCGCGCCAAGCATCGACGAGCCGACGGCAGGCGCAGACGTAGGGCCGGCGGGCGGTGCCGGCGGCGCGACCAGCAGTGGCGACGGCTGCCCGACCGGCTTTGGCGAATGCGACGACGACGCAGCCACGGTCTGCGAGCAGGATCTGAATCTCGTCACCAGCTGTGGCGCCTGCAACACGACGTGCAATTCGACCCATGCCACCGTCGCCTGCGAAGACGGGGCGTGCGTGGTCAAGAGCTGTAACGCCGGCTTCGCGGATTGCAGCACCGACGCCAACGCCAACGACGCGTGCGAGACGTCGATCGTGAACAACGACGAGCACTGCGGCTCCTGCGTTCGCAGCTGCGCCGCCCTCGGCTCGACCTGCGCGACTGACAAGTGCAAGACAATCCCGCTCCAGCAAGCCCAGCCGATCGGCTCCGACAGCGGCGTGAACCGCACCTGGGCGTTCAGCCCGCTCGGTCTGTTGCACGTGGGCTTCAACTCCTACGTGGTTCGGCGGTTTCCGCTGAACAACGACCCGACGCTGGTGGTTTGGAACTCCACGAACAAGACCGCCGGCCGCGACAGCTTGCTGGTCCAAGGCACCGACATCTATTGGTCGGAGCTGGGCACAGGCGGCGATGACCTGACCAGCGCTGTGTTCTACAAACCGATCACCGACGCGCCAGACACGCTCAAGAAACTGGCCTGGGTGCCCGAGTGGCACGTGCAATACCTGCGACGTCAGGGCAGCGCGTTTTACTGGTTCTCCGGTGATTACCAGTCGGGCGATCCGGGTGCTTGGATTTATACGCGCGCCGTCACCGGCGACGTCGACGATCACGGCACCAGGATCATGACCATCGACCAGGGGACGCACGGTGGCGTGCTCGCCTTCAACGTCACCTCGGACGCGCTGTATTGGGTAACCAGCGTCGCCGGCACCGGAACGGCCTACGAGCTGCGCACGACTCCGCTGGCGGGCGGCACCCCGACCGTCGTGCCCACCGTGCCAGGTGGAAGTGGCAGCGCCGTCACCAGCTACTATGGCGGGCCCTCTTTGCAGGTCGTCGGCACCACTGTGTACTTCAACCGCGCCGCCAACGACGCGGTCGACGGCATCTACTCATTCAACAAAGGCGACGCCAAACCGAAGGTGTTGGTCCAAGCTTCGAACGTGCGAGACTTCGTGGTCGACGCCACCGCGATCTACTACCAGCAGCAGAACGTCGCCGGCGTCTGGAAGGCTCCGCTCACCGGCGGCTCCGGCGCGAAGATCTCCGACGACTACGTCTCGAAGATCGTCGGCCAAGACGACCAGTTCGTCTACACGATCAGCAGCGGCTGCTGCGCTGGCAACATCGTCAAGATCATCAAGTAGCCGGCCTAAGCCGCGCGGCGCGCTAGCTCGGAAGCCACGTTTTCGAGCAGCACGCGGGCAGGGCCGGGCGTCAGGGAGCTGAGCGCTTCGACGGCGGTCTGCGTGTATTGGCCGGCGCGGCGGCGGACTTCTTCGCAGGCGCCAGTTTCGATCACAGCTTGGCTGACAAACTGTACCGGCTCGCGATCGCCAGCGTGGATGCGCTTGAGCGAGTGCGCCAGCTCCGGACGACGCGCGACGGCCAGCACGAGCGGTAGCGTCAACTTGCCATCGCGCAGATCGGCGAGCAGCGATTTTCCGGTCTGTTCGCCAGAATAGTCGAGCACGTCGTCGACGAGCTGAAACGCGATGCCGAGCCGTTCGCCGAAGCCGCTCAGGCGTTCTTGATCCGCCGGGCTGGCACCTGCGACGCGCGCGCCGTTGCGCGTCGCCCAGCCGAACAGCGACGCGGTCTTGTCGCGCAAGATCCGCTCGTAGGTCGCCTCGGTGACGTCGAGCTCGCTGCGACCGCGCAGTTGGACGATTTCGCCTTCGACCAGGCGCCGCAGCGTCGAGATCAAATCGGTCATCGCCTCGGGCGCGTGGCGCGCCGTGCGATCGAGCGCGTTGACCAACAGCAAATCGCCGGCGAGCACGCTCACGCCGTTGCCCCACGCCAGCCGCGCTGTGGGCGCACCGCGCCGCTCCATGCCTTCGTCGATCACGTCGTCGTGGAGCAGCGTCGCCGAATGAACGAGCTCCGAGACGACCGCAAGCTCGCGCGCTTTGTCGCTGATGCCGCCAAAGCACGCCGCGCTGAGCAAGAGCGCGATTGGGCGCACCCGCTTGCCACCGCGCCCAACCAAGTGCTTGGCCGCGTTGGTGCCGGGCGTTGGGCCGTCCGTAACGACCTCTGCCAGGGTGGCTTCGACCCATTTCAGGTCGTCCGCCAGAAGCTCTTGGACGTTCTGGATCCGGCGCTCCAGCCGGATATCCCCCGCGTGGGCGGTTGCGGCCGCCCCGAGCGTGCTGAGGCTCTGATCGAGGCCCAGCGCGGAACTATCTTCGAGTTTCTGAGGTTTCAAATTCTTGTGAAACCAGTATGGAGCAGGCTCGTTCGGAGGTCAACGAGGGGTTTGACGGGCGGCCGGGTTGCAGGCACAAGGCGCGTGGATGGCCAGACAGCCGCGCAACGCGCTCTCGCCGCTGGAGCGGACCCGGCTAAGGGGCCGCAGGATTGGGATCGCCATCTTCAGCGCGATCTTCACCAGCGCGACATTGATTTGGACGGTTCAGATCCTGACAGCGGTCTGGGGAAGCGCGGCGCCGAGCCCGGCCGGATGCGCCGCGGGTACCGCCAGCCTGGAGCAGGCAATCGAACGCGCCCGGGTCGCCTACGCCCAGCTGGCCGGCAACGAGGACGAACGAACGGCCCTCAGCCGGTTCCGGAATGCGCTCGAGCCCGAATGGACCGAGCGAAAAGCCGTAGAAGCAGCCTGCCAGAACGACCTCGCCGGGAAAAAGCGCCTGAAAGACGTGATCGCTCTGCGCTATGCCGAAGAGCACGCCGTGAGGTATGAGTCGCTCGGCCTCGCGCCGCTCCGGCGCCGACTCAAGGGGACCAACGCGTCCTTTAGCAACGAACTTAACCGATGACACAGCCTGCGCCCGCGGAAGACATTACGCCGCTCATCACTTTCGACGCCCTGCCTTTGAGCAGCGATGTGCGTAAAGCCATCGACGATCTCGGTTACACGCACCCGACGCCGGTGCAGCGCGCGGTGTTCGAGTTTGCCGCCAAGGGGCGCGACATGGTCGTGCAGGCCCGCACCGGCACCGGCAAGACGGCCGCCTTCGGTCTGCCGCTGATCGACAGTGTCGTGAAGGTGAACAGGCCGGCCGTGCAGGCCATGATCCTGTGCCCAACGCGCGAGCTGGCGCTGCAGATCACGCGTGAGCTGAGCGCGATCGCCAAGCACCGCGGCACCAAGGTGGTGGCCGTGTACGGCGGCGCCCCGATGGGCAAACAGATCGAGCAGCTGAAAGACGGCGCGCAGATCCTGGTAGGCACACCGGGCCGTGTGCTCGACCACCTGCGCCGCGGCACGCTCGATACCCAAGCCTGCAAAGCATTCGTGCTCGACGAGAGCGACGAGATGCTGTCGATGGGCTTCTTGCCGCAAATCAGCGAAATCTGGAGCTATCTGCCAGAGCAGCGCCAGGTGCTGCTGTTCAGCGCCACGCTACCGCCGGACGTCAAGCGCGTCGCCGAGACGCGGCTCAAGAACCCCGAGTACGTCACGCTCAGCGGTGACAACATCGGCGCGCTTTCGATTCAGCACTTCGTCTACATGACGATGACCGACAAGCTCGCCGAGCTGATCGCGGTGATCGAGACCGAGAATCCGGAAAGCGCGATTATCTTTTCGAACACGCGCGACGACACGAAGCGCGTCGCGGCCGGCTTGCAGGCGCAAGGCTACCAAGCGGATTGGCTGAACGCAGATCTGTCGCAGAACGAGCGCGAGTCCGTGATGGCCGCGACACGCAAAGGCGAGCTGCGGTTCCTGGTGTGCACCGACGTCGCGGCGCGCGGCATCGACATCTCGCACCTGACGCACGTCATCAACTTCGACTTTCCGGAGAGCGCGGAGAGTTACGTGCATCGCACCGGCCGCACCGGTCGCGCAGGCCGCACCGGCACGGCGATTTCGCTGATCGCGCCAGCCAACATCGGCGGGCTGTACCTGCTGCGGCTGACCTACAAAATTCGGCCGATTGAGCGGCATTTGCCGTCTGCTCGCGAGAGGAAGACGCGCGCCGAGACGGATCTGGTGCAAATGTTTGTCGAGTCGGCGGCGACGCGCTCGATCCACGCCGAGGATTTGGCGCTTGCGCGCCGCTTACTCACCCACGAAGCGGGTGATCGCGTGATTGCGACGCTGCTGCGCGATCACCTAGGTGCACGCCCCGACGCGGCTGAAGAAGCAACCGCTGCGCGCCGCGCAAAGCCGCCCGCGCCTGCGCCCGAGCCGGAGCGCCCGAAGGCTGCGGCCCCGCCCGTGCGCGTCGAGCGACCGCGCGAGGAGCCGCGACGTGAAGAGCGACCGCGCGAGGCACGCGTTGAGCGGCCCCGTGAAGAGCCGCGACGTGAAGAGCCGCGACGCGAAGAGCCGCGACGCGAAGAGCCGCGACGCGAAGAGCCGCGACGCGATGAACGCCCCCGCGAAGCCCGCGTCGAACGGCCCCGTGACGAGCCGCGACGCGAAGAACGTCCACGAGAAGAGCGCCCGCGCGAAGCTCGCGTCGAACAGCCTCGCGTCGAACAGCCTCGCGTCGAACAGCCTCGCGTCGAACAGCCTCGCGTCGAACAGCCTCGCGTCGAACAGCCTCGCGTCGAACAGCCCTACGACGACCGGCCCCGCGACCGCCGGCCCCAACGGCTACGCGAAGAGCGCCCATCAGAGCGACGCGCCGAAGAGCACCGCACGCTGGAGAGCGCGCGGCTCGACCTGCCCCCGCCAGTGCGCAAAGAGCCGCCACCGCCCGAGGTCGTTCAACCTTCTTCATCAAGTCCGGACAACGCTGCCGACGCCGACGGGATCCGCGAGATCTTCGTCAACGTTGGCCGCCGCGATGGCGCCAAACCGAGCGACTTTCAGAGTCTGCTCGAGAAGAATGGCATCACTGGCGAGGCCGACTACATTCGCGTTCGTCACAGTCATGCCTTCGTCGGCGTGCGCGGCGAGCTGATCGAGCGTGCGGTCGCGGCATTAAACGGCGCCCAAATCGCCGGCCAAACCGCGAGCGCTGAGCTCGCCCGTCGTCGCTGACGGCATTTTTGCCGTCGGCGGGGGTTCCCGAGTCGCGGCTGCGGAACTAGAAGACGGCCAGCCATGCCGAAGCGGTCTCTGGGTCTCAGCCTTTTCTTCCTCAGCCAGGTGGCGCTCGCTCAACCCGCCCCGGCGCCCAAGCCGGCACGGCCAGGCGCGGCGGCCGCTCCCACGCCCGTAGCGGCAGCTGCGCCAGAAGCAGCCGTCCCCGCTGAGCCGACCCTGCCGCAGGTCGCCGACGACATGCTGGCGCCGGTGCCGCCGGCGACGAACGTGCTGCAAAACTGGCGCGATGCGCTGCGCTTGCTGCGTCAAAACTCCAGCACCCTGCGCACTCTGCAAGCGCAGCAAGACGTCTCGCGCGCGCAAGCCCGGCAGGCCATGGCCCCCTCGCTTCCAACCCTGACGGGTAACGGCTCGGTGACGCAACAGTTGCTGAAGGGCACGGCAGATCGACCCAATTATCAGACGTTGATGCTCGACCAGGTCACCGTTCCGGATCCGGCCACGACCTGGCAGGCCGGCCTCAACCTGCGCATCCCAGTGCTGGCGCTCAACGCCTGGCACAACCGCGGCACGGCACTGCAGCAGATCGAAGTCGCGCGCCTGAATTCGAAAGCCGCCGAACGCGTGTCGATCGCGGCAGTCGCCGACGCAGTCGTGACGACGGTGACCGCCGAGCGGCTCGCCGAAGTGAGCCGCGTCTCGCTGGAAAGCGTGCTGTCGACGCTCGATTTGACCAAACGCCGCTCGGCGCTCGGCGCCGCCAGCACGATCGACGTGCTGCGCGTCGATCAAGAGGTGTCGTTGTCGCGCGGCCAAGTCGTTTCGGCCAACGACGGCGTTCTACGTGCCCGTGAAGCGCTCGGCTCGGCGCTCGGCTCGGCGGAGCCGTTTGGCGTGACCCCGAGCATCAGTCTCGATGCGCTCGCGAACGACGCCAAGAGCAGCTGCCGTCCCGCCGACGTGCTGGCGCGCTCGGACGTGCGAGCCGCCGAAGCATCGGTCGGGGTCGCCAAACGCGGAGAAGACGGCGTTTCGAAGACCTACTGGCCGACGATCGACGCGGTTTCGAGCCTCACGTACTGGTCGCCCGTCTCCGGTATCAACAACGAGCACGTGACCTGGTCGGTCGGCGGCGTCCTGAATTGGACGCTGTACGACGGCGGCCTGCGCTACGGCACGCGCGAGCAGCGCTCGGCCGAGACACGCATCGCCAGCGAACAGCTGACCGAAGCCAAGCGCAAGGCTCGGCTCGAGGTGACCCAGGCATTTCGCTCGGTCCGTTCGTCCGAGGCGACGCTGGTCGTCGCGGCCAGGACGCGCGAAATCGCCGCCGAGACCGCGCGCCTGACCAAGATCGCCTACCTCAACGGCAGCGGCACCAGCTTCGACCTCGTCGACACCGCGCGCAGACTCCGCGAGGCCGAGCTCGACTACACCGTCAAAGAGTTCGACGTCCTCCGCGCGAAAATTGCCGCCCTCCTGGCCCTCGCCACCTGCGACGTCTGAGGCGTCGAACGGGGAAAATGGGAACAAAACCGTTAGGCCCCGCGCTATGGTCCTCGGCATGCGTCCCCGCGGGTTGATTGTCGGCGTTTGGGCCGTGACCGCCCTCACCTTCTTTGCGCTGATTCTATTCGTATTTTTGAAGGTGCCGGAGGCGCAGCCGCAAGCCGGCGGCTTGGCGCAGAAGATCTTCTACTTCCACGTGCCGGCGGCCTACGCCCTCTACCTCTGTGGCGGTGTTTGCTTCGTCGGCAGCGCGCTGTACCTCGCCAACCCGACCGATCTCCGCGACGCCTGGGCCAAAGCCGGCGCTGAGTGCGCTAGCGCCTTCGGCGGCATGGTGATGGTGAGCGGCCCGCTCTGGGCGAAAAAGGCGTGGGGCGTGTACTGGACTTGGGATCCGCGGCTCACGTCGCTGCTGCTCAGCATCTTGATTTACGTCGCGCTGGTTGTGCTGCGGCGCTTCGCTGGAACTGGCGACGCCGAGCGACGCTTCGCGGCCGCCTTCGGCATCTTGGGCACTGCCGTTTTGCCGATCGTTCACTATTCGGTGCAGCTGTGGGGCGGAAACCACCCCAAGGTGCTCAAAGCCAACGGCGGAGGCGGCCTGCAAGACCCAGCCATGGTGCAGGCGCTGCTGGCCGGCTTCTTCGCCATGACGCTGCTGGCAGCGCTCTTACTCACCCTGCGCGCCCAGCTGGCTCACTCGCAGGCGCGGCTGCTGCGCGCGGAAGAGCTGACCCCGGACACCAACGGTTGATTCATGAAGCAAGATAAGCCCACCGCCGGCACGGTCGAAGATCGCTCGCAAGAGTTTCGGCCTGTCACCGGCGCCGCCACTGAGACGAGCAGCGCCGAAGCACTACTGATCACCGCCTACGTGCTGATGTGGGCGATCTTGATGGGCTTCTTGTTCCTAACCTTCCGGCGCCAAGCGGCCGTGAACAAACGCCTCGGCGAGCTCGAGCGAGCGCTGCCGAAGCAGTCCGACGCCTGAGTGAGTCGCAGCGCATGCCGACGATCGAGCATGTCATCTTCATTCCAGGCGTGCTCCTCGTCGGAGTGACGATCGGCTTTTTGCTCGGAGCGCGCGCCGTACGAAGTGAAATGGCGCGAATGAAAGAGCGCGCCAAGAAATAGTGCTGGTTCTGAACCAGGTAGCCCACGAAGTGAAATGGCGCGGATCAAAGAACGCGCCAAGAAATAGCCGCCATTCTGGGCTAGGCTGCTCGGGTTGGCTGGCGCTCTGCCAGCTTTTCCTCGGGAGTAGCAGCATGCTGAGCTTCGATCTGTCGGATGAGCAGAAGGCCTTGGTCGACACCGCCAAGCGATTCGCGCGCGAGCGTATCGCGCCGGTCGCCGCCGAGTGTGACCGCGATAGTCGCTTCCCGCGCGACGTGTTCGAAGCCGCGCACGCGCTCGGGCTCGTCAACGCCACCGTGCCGCCCGAGTACGGCGGCGCCGGCTTTCCGGAGCTCGACAACGCGCTGATCGCCGAGCAGCTGGCGTGGGGCTGCACCGGCATTCAGACCAGCTTGCTCGCCAACACGCTGGCACTGACGCCGATCAAGCTCGCCGGTAACGAAGATCAAAAGAAGAAATACCTCGGCATGCTCACCGCCGATCCGCTCTTTTGTAGCTACTGCACGACCGAGCCGACCGGTGGCAGCGACGTCGCCGGCCTGCGCACGACGTTCAAAGCCGTCGGCGACGAGTACGTGCTCAACGGCGAAAAGTGCTGGATCACCAACGCCAGCTTGGCGTCATTTTACGTCGTGTTTGCGACTAGCGACCCGACCAAGCGCCACAAAGGCATCGCCGCGTTCATCGTCGATCGCGAGCTGGCTGGCGTGAAGGTCGGCAAGCACGAAGACAAAATGGGCCAACGCGCCAGCGATACGGCCGCGGTTCATTTCGAGGAAGTGCGGGTCCCGAAAGCCAACATGCTGGCGCCCGAGGGAGAAGGCTTCAAGCTCGCGATGGAGACCTTCAACCAAACCCGCCCCGACATCGGCGCGATGGCGACCGGCTTGATGCAGCGCTGCCTCGACGAATCGGTGGCGTACGCCAAAGATCGCAAAGCGTTCGGCGTACCGATCGCCGAACATCAGCTGGTCCAAGCCATGCTCGCCGAAATGGCGATCGCCATCGAAGCGACGCGCCTGCTGTATCAAAAGGCCGCGTGGAACCTCGACAACGGTGTGCGCGATCCGATCATCTCGAGCTTCGCCAAGGCCTACGGCGCCGACCGCGCCATGCAAACAGCGATCGATGCCGTGCAAGTCTTCGGCGGCAACGGCTACGTCAAAGATTACCCGGTCGAAAAACTAATGCGCGACGCGAAGGTGCTGCAGATTTACGAAGGGACGAGCCAAATCCAGCGCCTGGTCATCGCGCGCAGCCTGATCAAGTGATGATTCACGGCGCGTCGTAAAACACGATCAGCGCGGGACCAACGGGAGCTTCCGACGACGTGAAAGAAATCCCGTCGTGCGCTGCATGATTGGCGATCGCGATGCCGTTGTTGCTCGCGGCATCCGACACCCATTTCTGAACCAACTCGGTCGCGAGCCGCGTCCCGAACATGCCGGGGGCGCTGCGCTGGAAGGTCGCCACCGCGAGCTCGCGGCGATCCGAGGTGTGGCTCGCACCAGCACGCGCCCAAGCTGAGCCGTGCGCTGCGCTCTTCCACGTCGCGCCAGTCGCGGTCCACGGCCGCGCGACCTCGTAGGCTTCGAACGTGCGGACGGACGGATCTTGCACGGTCAGGACGAGGCAGGCGCCTTTGATCGTGGCGTTGGCCGGAATGCGCGCGAAATCCCAACGCAGCAAGGTCGAGGTACTCTTCTTCACGCTTAAATAAGCATCCGCGCCGTAGTTGCTCGTCTTGTGCAGGGCATCGATCCTGGCGTCGCTGACATCGGCGGTGCCTTGCAGCGTAATCGCGTGACCGCCGCTGACGGGACAGCCGAGCGCCTTGGCCGTGTTGCTGGAGCTGCCATCCGCCTCGACTCCCTGCGAGACGTCGTCCACGGACAGGCTCGCCGCGGCGCAGCCTGACGACGCGATCGTCACCCCGAAACCGAGCCAGAGGTTCCTAGCCATCGCCGCTATTCTTTCGCGAAAATTACTGGCGCGCCATCGAGAACGTCCCGATGTCGGCCGCAGCCGCGATCCGGCCTTCGCTGAGCGCTTGCTTCTCGATCGTGCCGCTCAGAACCTTGCCATCTTCGAGCTGGAGGGTGAGCGGGGCGGCTTCGAGGGTTCGAAAAGCCTGCACGTGACCTTCGACCGCACCGTTGAACGCGGGATTCTCGGAGCTGAGCATGCCGATGACTGGCATGTCGCTGAGCGAAATGCAGGCCGCAGCAGCTTTCACGAAAGACCGCGAGCCACACTGCGGCTGCACCTTGGGCGCCGAGAGGCTCTGAGTCCTCGACTTCCCAGAGGCTTGCTCGAGCACCAACGAGAACGGCACCGCCTCGCCGTCGATCTCCGCGTTGCCCTGCCAGGTGCCGAGCACGGCACCCCTCATGTCGGCTTCAGCGTAGGTGAAGTCGCTCGCACCCGAGCTGCTACTGCAAGCCAGGTACGGATTGAGCACTAGGGCCAGGCCAAACACTCCCAACACCAACCACTTCTTGCCGATCATGAACGCGCTCCGATGAAAACGCCGGCTTGATTCGACGCCTGGATCCGTTGCCTCAGTTCTTGCTCGCGCGCGTCCACGTCCGTGCCGCGTTCGCCGCGACGCCGGCGGTGTTTCAAGAAGGAAAGCTCGATCAGATCGAGCTGCTTCCGGCGCGCTTCGCCGTAGCCTTTGGTGCTGCCCATCAACGAAAAGAAGTTCCACAGCGGTACCAGCATCCAGTAGCTCGCAGTCCGCTCTAGCTCTTTCGGGTGAAGCGAGCGGCCGGCTTCGTCGACCAAGCCCTTGAGCACGATCGCGCGGTCGCGAATCGCCAGGCTCAAGATAACCAAGAAGAACAAAGCGTTGAAGGTCCAGAACATCAGGATCTTCAAGACGAAGCCGCTGCCGCCGTCGTACAGAAACGTCACCAGGTAGTTGTGAACGAAGTGTAAGCCGACCGCAGCGCACCAGCCGCCGATCGGCGCGAAGAACTTAGTGAGGCTGCTCGTGCTCTCGGCTGCGATGCCGACACCCAAGCCGGTCATGGCCGTGAACGACGCGTGACCGAGACCCGCCATCACCGTGCGCAAGACGAAGACTTGGAAGAACGCCTGGCCACCGTGTTGGGCGCCCGCGCTCGAGATGTAGAGCACGTCCTCGGTCATGGTGAAGCCGAGGCCGATCACGCCGCCATAGATGGCGCCGTCGAGCGCGCCGTCGATCTCCTTCACCCACAGCGCCGAGATCGCCCACAGCACCAAGAGGCCAAAGCCCTTGCTGCTCTCCTCGACCAGCGGGGCGACGAACGAGGCCGTGGAGGCGTCGACCAAGGCGGCTTGGCCGGCCCCCAGGCTGGCTCGGATCGCCCCCTCGCCGACTTCATTAAAGACCAGGGCGGTCAGGGTACTGACCACCGCACCCCAGAAAAAAGCTACGGAAAGCAGCCAAAAAGGCTCAGGTTCGTAGCGATCGCTGCCGCGGATGATCAGAAAATAGAAGAAGACCGTCGGCCCGACGACGAGCAGCGCGAGGAGTGCCACCACGCGCGAGACGGTACCAGGCTCGGGCCAGGCTGCCCAAGTATGCTAAGACCCCGGCGGCAGGAATTACCGCGTGTTTGGGTTTTCGTTCGGCGAATTGCTCGTGATTTCTCTGGTGACTCTGGTGGCCGTTGGGCCGCAGAAGCTCCCGGGAATGCTTAAAACCATGGGTCAATGGGCGCGTAAGCTGCGCAAGATGACCATGGATGTGCGGCAGCAAACCGGCATCGACGAGATGCTGCGCGCTGAGGGCATCCAGATTTCCGAGCTCCGCAGCCTGATGCGCGGCTACCACCCGCCGGCTCCCGCGCCCGCCCCTGCCCCCGCCCCGGTTGCGCCCACGCCGCGCTACGAGGACCCCTACGCGGGTCTCGAGCCGGATCCGACGCGGGAGTACCCGCCGGAGGGTGCCGATGCTTACGGCGCGCTGCCGGACGATCTACTGGAGCCAGCCAGCTCGACTGAAGTCGCCGCCGCGCCAGGCGCGCCTGATCCGGTGGTCGTTCCGGAACCGCCCACTCCGGAACCTGCAGTCCCCGAACCCACGCCCGCTGCAGAGCCCGTAGCAACCGTAGCTCCCGCTGCTCCGATGCCAGTCGTCGTCGCTCCCGAGCCGGTCGTCGTCGCTCCCGCTCCCGTGTCGCCTCCGGCTGCAGTGCCACCTCCGCCTCCAGTGCGCTCGGTGCCACCCCCGCCGCCGTCGTCGCGACCGGCCAGCGCGATGCCCCCGCGACCCGCCGGCACGCCGCCACCCCCGCCGCGTCGTTCGCTACCAGCGCCGCCGCGCCCCGATGCCAGCAGCCCAGTAGCTAAGCCGCTGGAAGCCGCCCCCCTCCCTCCCAGCCCAGGCACACCGAATGGCAACGGCTGAGGTCAGCGCCTTGAGCGACAACAACAACGATAAGGACCCGAAGGATCCGCCGGCTGAAGACGGCTCGATGACGCTGTGGGAGCACCTCGAGGAGCTCCGCGGCCGCATCGTGCGCATGGCGATCGCCTTCTTGATCGGCGCGGGCACGTGCTGGGTCTACAAAGAGAAGCTGTTCGACTGGCTGACTCGGCCCTTCTTCGCGGCCTTGGTCGAGAACCACATCAGCTCAAAAGCTACGCTGAACTACAGCGCTCCCGCCGCGCTGTTCATTGCCTACGTCCACCTGGCAGCGCTGGCCGGGTTCATCGTCGCGTTGCCGATCATTTTGTACCAACTGTGGGCGTTCGTTGCCCCGGGGCTGTACTCGCGCGAAAAACGCTTCGCGATTCCGTTCGTCGTTTCGTCGTGCGGGTTGTTCGCGCTCGGCGGCTATTTCGGCTGGGCGGTCGCGTTTCCGCGCGCGTTCGCGTTTCTGTTTAGCTTCAGCAACGAAAAGGTGCAGCCGACGATCATGGTCGGCGACTACATCGATTTCGTCACGCGCATGTTCATCGCGTTCGGCGCCACCGCTGAGCTGCCGATCTTGGTGCTGTTTCTGTCGATCGCCGGGCTAATCACCCACCGGCACCTGATCAAGTTCTTCCGCTACTTCATCGTCGTCGCGTTCATCATCGCCGCCGTCCTGACGCCGCCCGATCCGATGAGCCAAATCTTGATGGCGATTCCGCTGATCGGCCTCTACGGCGTCTCGATCTGCGTCGCCTGGTTCATCACCGTCGGGCGCGAACGCCGGCGGGCGAAGGAAGACGCCGCGGAGAAGCAGGCGTGAGTTGGCAGTTGGGAGTTTGCAGTTTGGAGCTTCTAACCGACTTTCGGCATCGGCGGCGACTTGAGTCTGCGGCGTCAACTCCTAACTCCCAACTACTCCCGCGCGTACGGTTCGCCGCGCAGGATGCTGAGGGAGCGGTAGAGCTGTTCCAGGAGCAGCACACGCGCCAAACGATGCGGCAGCGTCAGTTTCGATAGGCTGATCCGCGCGGCCGCGCTCTTCGACAAGCCCTTGGGAATGCCTTCGGCGTCGCCGATGACGAACGCGACGACACCCTTACCGGTGCTGCCCCAGCGTTCGACCTTCCGCGACAGCTCGGTGCTCGTCAGCGCGTCACCGTCGACCTCCAGCGCCACCAGCAATGCCCCCTCCGGTACCGCCCCCGCCAGCTCCTTCGCCGACTTGACCTCAATCTCGTCACACTTCACATACCGGCGAATGCGACCGAGGTAGTCGTCGGCAATCACGCGCACCTCACGCTCCTTCACCTTCCCCGCCGCAATGACGACGAGCTTCATCGCTCGCTGCTCGAGAGCGAATCAACAGGAAGACGGGAAGGCGGGAAGTTCTCGAGCAAAGATTTCTTGGGGTGGGCGAGCCCGGTGGCCTCAACGCCGACGGGCCGCGCTTCAACGCACCAACGCGCGTGCTCGAACAAAAGAAAACTTGGTTTGGCGCCCTTCCCGCCTTCCCGCCTTCCTGTTGTTTCGCTCGTCACAGCTCCGCCTAGACTTGTCCGGGGACTCGTACGCGCTTCGCGTCCATCCACAGGCCGTCTAAGTCGTAGAGCGAGCGCGCTTCGGCTAGGAAGACGTGGACGACGATGTCGACGAAGTCGATCAGGACCCATTGCGCGCGCGGCAGGCCTTCGATCGAAATCGCGTGCCAGCCCTGCTTGCCGAGCGCTTCGTCGACTGCGTCCGCAATGGCCGCGACATGGCGATCGGCGTGCCCGGTCATCAACACCAGGTAGTCCGCGTAGTCGACCTTGCCGGCGACATCGATGATCTCGACGCCCATCGCCTTCTTGTCGAGCGCAGCCGCGGCGGCCGCGAGCGCCATGCGCTGGGCTTCGCTCGAGTCGCGAACGATCTTGGTCGGCGCGCGGAGCGGGGTGGCCTTGCCGGTAACGCGAATTGGTTTTTTGAGTGCCTTCAGTTTTTTCTTCATTTTTTCGCAGTAGCCGTCACAGCTTAGCCTCGCACTTGGCCGTCTCCGAAGACGATCCACTTCTCGGCCGTGAGGCTCTCGAGCCCCATCGGTCCGTAGGCGTGCATCTTGGAAGTCGAAATTCCGATTTCGGCGCCGAGCCCTAGCTCGCCGCCATCGTTGAAGCGCGTCGAGGCGTTCACGATCACGCAGCTGGCATCCAGCTCGCGTACGAAGCGCTGCGCGTTGTCGTACGAATTGGTGACAATCGCTTCGGTGTGATTCGAGCCGTAACGCTCGATGTGCTCGATCGCCGCGTTGATGTCCTTGACGACCTTGACCGCCAGGATCTTCGCCAAGAATTCCTGGCCGTAGTCGGCGTCGGTGGCCGGCTTTGCTTCTGGCACCAGCGCGACTGTTTTGGGGTCGCCACGCAGCTCGACACCCGCCGCTAATAGCTGCTTGGCCACACCGGGCAAGAGCCGCTGAGCCGCGCTTTCGTGCACCAGCAAGCATTCGAGCGAATTGCAGGTGCCGGGACGCAGCGCCTTGGCGTTGACCGCGATTGCCGCGGAGCGCTCGAGCTCGGCATCGGCATCCAAGAACAGATGACAGACGCCCTTGTAGTGCTGCACGACTGGCACGCGCGCGTTCTCGCACACGAAGCGCACCAAGCCCTCGCCACCGCGCGGAATCACCAAGTCGAGCAGCCCGGTCAGGCTGACCATCTCGCGCACGCTCTCGCGATCACCGGGCGGCACGATCTGCACGGAATCCCCCGGTAGCCGCGTGGCTTCGAGCGACTCTTGCAGGATGCGACCGAGCACGGCGTTGGTGTGCGCGGCTTCCTTGCCGCCGCGCAAAAGCACGGCGTTGCCGGCTTTCAAACACAGCGCGGCCGCGTCCACGGTAACGTTCGGTCGCGATTCGTAAATGATGCCGATCACGCCCAGCGGCAGGCGCTCGTGGCCGGTCAAAAGGCCGTTCGGCAGCCGCTGCATCGGACCGCGGCTACCGACCGGATCCGGCAAAGTCATGATGTGCTCCACGCCGCGGGCGGTGGCTTCGACCACCTTGGCGTCCATCTTCAGCCGGTCGAGCATGGCCGGAGCCAGGCCGGCGGCCGCGCTGGCCTCGAGATCACGCGCGTTGGCGTCGCCAATGACGGCGGTCGCGGCGCGCAGGCGCGCGGCGATTTCAGCCAGCGCCTGGTCTTTCTGTTTGCGGGGAGCCAACGCCAGCGCCTTTTTGACGGCGCGGGCCCGGATTGCTTGTTCGCGGACGGAACTCACGGGGTGCCTGGCCGGAGCGTAGCACCACTTCCGCCAGCGTTTTGCGGCGGGCCCGCTGGTGCTTCAGGCGCTGGTTCGACCCCCACTGCAGCCGATGATTCTGCTGCGGGCGCGCCGCCTCTTGCGGCGTCGCCGGGCGCGGGCGTCGGCGCCGGCGACCAGCGCTCGACTTTGGGTTCCTCGTATTCCGGCGGAGGTAGCCCGCTTGGGCGACCGGGCGCTCCACACGCGGCCAGCGCGAACGCCAGGCCGACCGAGCAAAGACTCGTTTTCATAGTGCCATTCCTGCATCAGGGGCTGCGGGCGGTGCAGCGGCGCCGGGTGCGGGTGCTCCGCCGTCGGGGACTGCGCCCGGCGCCAGCGGTGGCGGCACCGGCACGTCGGGCTCGACCAGCTCACCGCCGGGGGTGGTGTCGGGGTGCGGCGCGGCGTCGGTGCCGGCTGCCAACGCGCCGAGTGCGTGCGGCGGCGCCACGGCGATCTCGGGCTGGCGCGGGGGCGGGGCCGGGTCGCTGGTGACTGCCGGGCAGCCGCTGAGCAACACGGCCGCGGCGCAGAGAGCGAGACGCCAGAAGGTCATGACAGCCAACGCTCCTCGTCGACCGCGCGCAGCGTGGCTTCGAGGCCGTGCGCTGGCGCGTAGCCGAGCTCGGCCCGCGCTTTGGTGTCGTCGACCATGCAGACGTAGCGGATGAAATCGAGCTCGGGCGCCGGGAACGACGTCAGCCGGAAGCGAAACAGGTTCTTGACGGCGGTCTTGGCCAACGAATGCGGCAACGCCAGCTGGCGCCTACCCAATACGCCGATCGCTTTGGATAGCGCCGTCGGCTCCGGGCCGCCAATGTTGAAGACGCCGCGCACGCCGGGGCGAAGCGCGAGATCGATTGCTGTCAACACGTCGCGCTGGTGCACGACCTGCATCATTGGATCGAAGCCGAGCAAGGTCGGGATGACGTCCAGCCGCAGGTAGTTGCTGGGCGCGTTTTTTACCGTGCCCAAGATGTGCGCGGGTCGCAGGATGACCGTGTCAGTGCTGGGATTGCGCCAGAAAAACGCGTTCACCAGCATATCGAGCTCGACCAAATCGCGGATATCGCTGAACGGACCGGCACCAAGCAGTGGCGCGTCTTCGCGGATCAGCTGCGGATTGTCGGGGCGCGGACCGTAGACGTTCGCGCTCGATAGCAGCAAGAGCTTGGGGATCTTGTAGGCGTCGACGTATTCGAGCACCTTCTGCAGGCCGACGACGTTGAAGTCGTGGTGCTCGACCGAGCTTTCGTGCGGGTCGTGCATCACGCCCAGGTGTACGACGGCCGCCACGTCGTGCCGGAAAATCTCACGGGCTTTGCTGCTGCGGATGTCGATTTGGTGGTGCTCGACGTCGCCGGGCGGGTCGACGAAGGCGCGTCGGTCGACGCCGATCACCTTGCGCTTGCGGTGCAAGATCCGCGACAAGTCGCGACCGAGGCGGCCGCAGATCCCCGTCACTACGACCGGCCCCAGCTCACTCTCCGTAACGAGCGCGTGCGTTTCCGTCGTCGCGCTCACGTAAAGACTCCGCGCCGATCCTTCAGCCCACGCCGCAATAGATCGTTGATCGTCTGCTGCACGAGCCAAACCTTGTCGGCGATCACGCTGTCGTCGTCGTCCGGATCACCGAAAAAGCGCATCGGCTCGCCGAAATGAAGTCGGTATTTGGTCGGCAGCGGCATCGCACCGCCGGGCAGCAAAAGCTGCGGAACCAGCGGGAAAGATGGCAAACCGAGCGCACGGGCCGCCCAGTCGATGTTACCGAAGCTCAGGTATTGCTCTTCGGCGCCAATCACCGCCACCGGTACAATCGGCGTTTGCGTGCGCAGCGCCAGGCGCATGAAGCCGTGCCCGAATGGCTCGAGCTGGTAACGCTGCGAGAACGGCTTGCTGATCGCGCGCATGCCTTCGGGGAAGGCCAGCACAAGCTCGCCCATCTCGAGCAGACGCACGGCGTTCTCTTGCAAGCCGACGACCTGCCCTACCCGGCTAAAGAACGCGGATACGAACGGCAAGGTCGCGGTCCACTTCTCGACCATCGCGCGCGTCACGCGCGGCGGGCGCGCGTCGTAGAACATCGCCGACCCGATGATCGCGGCGTCGATCGGGATCTGCCCCGAATGATTGGCGATCAACAGCGCGCGGCCAGGCGGCACGTGCTCGATGCCGAACACCTCGGTGCGAAAGTAGAGCCGATGAAACACCGCCACGACCATCGCGGCTTGGCGCGCGGTTTCGGGATCGAAGCCGAACGGGTCACCGCCGAGCGTGGTGTAGCGGCGCTGCAAGCTGCGCACGCGCTCTTCGAAATCATCGCCGAGCAGGCGCAGACGTAGTTCGTCACGCGCCCGGGTCGCCGCGTGCGCCACCCGTGCCAAGAACGGGAGCGTGCTCTGGGCGACGTCGGAGAGGCGAGCGAGGGCGTTACGCTGCATGAGATCGGGGCCGCCATGTTAGCTTGAGTAGGCGTGGCTCCGCTCGTGATTCCCCCAGCGCTTCGCCCCGGGGCAACCGTGCGAGTGATCGCGCCGGCAAGCCCGTTCGACCGGACGCTGGCATTGCGCGGTCTTGCGTTTTTGGGTGAACGCTACCGCGTGCAATTCGATTGGCGGATGTTCGAGCGGGACGGCTTCTTGGCCGGATCGGACGCGCGCCGACGCGATGAGCTGGAGCAGGCAATCGCGGCGCCAGAAGTCGCAGCGGTGATCGCGGCGCGCGGCGGCTATGGCATCACCCGCATCGCGAGCGACGTCGATTTTGGCGGGCTGCGCACTTCACCCAAGTGGCTGATCGGATTTTCCGATGTCACGGCCCTGCACGTCGAAGCGACAGCCGTTGGCGTCGCTTCGTTGCACGCCCACCATGCGGCCGGCCTGGGGCGCGGCGATGCACACGCGCGCGAGCATTGGCTGGCTGCATTGGAGGCACCGCTCGCGCCGCGCACGCTGCGCGGTCAGTCGCTGTTCAGAGGCAGTGTGCGGGGACCGCTGGTGGGCGGTAATTTGACTGTGCTTTTTACCTGCGCGGTGACCGGACGGCTGCGCCTGCCGCCGGGCGCGATCTTGGCGCTCGAAGACGTGACTGAAGCTTCGTACCGCATCGATCGTATGTTGAGCGCGCTGCGAGCGGGTGGCCATCTGCGCGGCCTCGCTGGCGTAGCGCTCGGCGGTTTCACGGATTGTCCGCCAGGGCCTCACGGCGTCCCGGTCGAGCAAGTGCTGGCGCGCGAGCTTTCGCGGTGGGGCGTGCCGGTCGTAAGCGGACTGCCGTTCGGGCACGATTTGCCGAATGAACCGCTACTGCTCGGCGCCGAAGCAGAGCTCGACGCCGATGCCGGTTGCTTGAGGCTCGGTCAGCTCGGCTGATCGTCGATCAGCTCTTCGTCGTCGACCGAGAATTCGCCGCTCTCTTCGTCTTCGTCGGCGTCGGCCAATCCCAGCGGCGGACGGATCTCGGTCACGTCTGAGGTACCAGCGACGTAGCCGGGCTCGGCGTGAGCTTGCGCCTGTGCGGATGCCTTCGGCGGCGGGGCTGCTTTGCCGCGCGAGCCGGGCGGCGGCGGCGGCGCGGCTTTGGCGCCGCCCTTCGGGGGCGGCGGTGGCGGACCTTTTGCGCCAGTTGGCGGCGGCAATGGCGGGCGCATCGACGGCGGAGGCGGCGGCGCATTGCCGCGCGCGGCAGAACTCGGCGCAGGCGGTGGCGGATTGCGCGTCGGGATCGGCGGGCGGCTGCTTGGGCCAGCGGAGCCGGGCAATGGCGGGGGCTGCGACGTGCGCGACGACGGCTCGGGCGGCGCGACATCGACCGGGATGTCGTGCTCCGACGGTGGCTTGGCGGCGGCGGCCTCACCCGGGGCGGCAGCCTCGGCCATCGGCGGAGCTTCGGCAGCGAACGACGGGCCCTCCGAAACCGGAGCGGCTTCGACCGGCGCGGCAGCCGCGGCAGCCGCGGCAACCTCTGCAGCGGGCGGCAGCGGTGGCGGTGCTTCTGGTGCTGCGGGTTCCTTGTTGCCGCCTTTCTTGGGCTTGGGCGGCGGAGCGAGCTTCGCCGGGCGCGCCGAAGAAGGTGGGACGGCATCGGCGGTCGTTGGAGGAGCAGGCGACTCGGCCGCGGGCGCAACCGCAGGGGCCACAGCTTCGGCTGGCGCGGATGCAGCGTCCGCTTCGCCTTTCGCCGCTAACGCCGCCAGCGCGTCGCCTGGTAACGCCTGGGTCTCTTCGTCTTCGGCTGACACCCGCTTGACGGGGACCTCCTGCTGGGTCTCTTCCTCCTGGGACGACACCTCGGCGGGCGCAACCGCCGCGGGCGCAGCCGACGCTTCGACGGCGGCGCTCGGCTCGACTTCGGCTTTCGGCTCCGGCGGCTTCGGCGCGGCCTTCGGCTCCGAGTCGTCTTTCGGTCGTTTGAGCATCGCCTGCTTGGCGCGCTCGAGTCCTTCGGTCGCGTCCGGATCGCCGGATTTCATGCGCAAGACGCGACGCCAGGCGTCAGCGGCTTCACGCGGGTCGTCGAGCTTTTCTTCCCAAAGCCGCGCGACCTTCCGCGCCAACTCTGCGCGCGAGCTCGGATCCTTCCCGCGCAAGATTTGGTCTTCGAACAGCTGGACCATGCCGCGGTAGTCGGCAAGCTCCGTATACAGCTCGGAGAGCTGTTCCATCACGGGCATGTCGGAGGGCGACAAGTCGTGGAGCCGCTTCAGATCACTCGCAGCGCCGATCTTGTCGGAAAGTTTGTCGCGTCGCAACGAAGCGCGACGCGCCAGCAGCTTGCGCACCAGCGGACCGTCGAACACCTCCTCGAGCGCGCGTGTCAGCACGGTCTCAGCGCGGCGCGAGTCGCCGACGTCGCCGGCCAGCGCTTCGAGCGCCTCCAACCGTTCGTCGTCGACGTGCGTGACGATCGCATCGCCCAGCCACGCGAAGGCTTTGTCGATGTCCTTCAGCTCGCGATAAACGAGTGACGCGGCACGACCGAGCAAGATGCCGCGCGTGCGTCCGCCGTCACGCGACCCCTGCCCGCCGCCGGCCATCGCGTCGGCCAAGGTGCGGCGCAGCGTGTCGACGCTCTTGGCTTTGTCGCCCTTGATCGCGACGTCTTCTAGCAAGCTCAGCGTCTCGTCCTGCGCGCCGGCGCCGAGCGCCAGATCGAAGAACGCCCGCGACTTCTCGTAAACGCCGTGCTCCGCCGCTACGGAAGCGGCGCGACCCAGCGCCGAAAGCTTGTCGGCGGGCGCCTTGCACCGCGACACCTGGCGTTCGTAGATGCCGATTGCCTGCGCCGGCTCGGGCGCCAGCTTGGACAGCCGTTGCAACAGTGGCTCGACCTCGGCTGGAGCTACGCTGGTGAGCGCCTGTTCGCCGTGGTGCAACGCTTCGTCGACCGACACGTCGGCGCGCAACAGCACTTCGGCCTGGCGCACCATCTCTTCGGCGCGCGCCGGGCCGGAAAGCTCAGCGACCATCAGGTCGTGCGCGATGCCGAGCGCGTCCAGATCCTTGAGTTTGACTGCGATTTCCTCGAGCTGCTTGGCGATATCCGCGTCCGCGCCGCGCGTGCGGGCCAGCTCCTTGGCGACCGTCGCGGCGTCGGCTTCGCGGCCCACCGACACGAAGCGCTCGAACGCACCCTTCAGCGCGCCGTTGCGAGCCACGCCGACCGGTGCCTCCATGTACCACTCAACCAGCTTGGTCGCGACGACGCCCTTCCAGCCGAGCTTGTCACCGAGCGCCACGTATTCTTCGCGGCCCGCTTCGTCACCGCGGTCCGCAACTTCCATCAGCGCGGCCAAGGCTTCGTCGCTCTTGCCGACCTTCTCGTGCAGGATTTCCGCCATCCGGCGGACCATCTTGCTGACTTCGCCTTCATCGCCTTCAACCTCGGCCAGGATGGCCAAGAAACCCGCGACGCGCGCCCAGTCGCCGAGCTTTTCGCACAGCTCGCACAAGCGCTGTACAGCGTCGAAATTCTCCGGGTCGAGCTCGCGCTCGATGTCGAGCACGCGCACGGCGGCCTTCGGATCGTCGAGCGGTCCCTCGTATAGCTGCGCCAGACTCTCCGCGACTTCGAGCTTTTGCTGAGGCTCTTCGAGGATCGCCAGCCGCCGTTCGAGCGCTGCCGCGCGCCCCTTCGGGTCGTCGAGCTTCTCGTACAGCGCGGCGATCTTGGTCAGCGCCGCGTCGTTCTTGGCGTCGAAGTCCGCCAGCACGCTTTCGTACAGGTCGATCGCGGCTTTCGAGTCGTCCAGGCCTTCAACCGTCATGTCGGCTTGGCGCATCAAATTGGCGACCTTATCGGCTGGCTCGCTGCTGGCCTTCACCAGCCGCGCCAGATAGTCGACGGCCTCCTTGAATTCGCTGCGGCCTTGCGCGTCGTCGGCCAGGTACGTGAGCGCTTCGACGTCGTCGCCGTCGCTCAGCAGATCCGTCAACGTCGCACGCGCGCCATCCGGATCGGTCAGCTCATCTTTCTGAATCTTGGCCGTGCGACGCCGCAAGCTGGCGCGCGCCGCTTTGTCGTCGAGCTTGTCCGCGCGCCGCAGCAGGTACGCAGCTAGATCGGCCACGCGCTCCGCGGCGCGGTAACGCTCTTCGAGGGCAGCTGCGTACTCTTCGTTGTTGGCGTCGAGCTCGGTCGCCTGCTCCAGCCGCAGGACCGCGCTGGCCTCGTCACCCGCACGGGTTAGATAACCCGACTCGGTGAAGAAAAGCGCGGCTTTCACCGTGGGTTCGCTGGCCAGCTGCGCGCGTTCATCGACCGCGGTGGCGGCTTGATCCCAAGCTTCCGCGACCACGAAGGCTTTCTCAGCCGACTCCCAGGGCGCGCCGGTTTTGGTGAGCGTCGCGGCTTCCGCGTACGCTTCACCAGCGCCGAGCGCGTCGCCGGTTTGCTGGCGTAGACTACCTAGCTTGCCGAGCAGCTCCGCGCGTTGCGTATCGTCGGAAATCGCCGGCAGATTCTCGGTCAGCACGACGACTGCCAGGTCGGGGCGCTCGCCCTTCTCGAAGTAGCCGACGGCGGTATTGATGGCTTCGTCGTCGCCGGAAGCCAGACCGGCGATCCGCGCCCACGCTTCGCCGGTCGCGATCGGATCCTTCCGCTTCTGCTCTTGGAGCTTGGCCAAGGCTTTCTCGAGCGAGATCCGCGCCTCGACGTCGACCTCTTGCTCGGCTTCCTGCAGCATGACCTGCGCTAGCTCGTCCCACTGCTGAGCTTTCTCGAGCAGCCGCTTGAGTTGGCTGCGCGCGGCCTCGTCGGTCACGTCGAGCGCCAGTAGCTCTTTCAGCGCGGTCGTCGCCGTTTCGGCGTCGCGCAGCTGCGTCTCGCACAGCCCAGCGACCTCGCGGAAGTACGATTTGCGCCGCTCTTCGTCGGCGTTCGGATCGCGCGCTGCGGTCAGCAAGAGATCGCGGAGATCCTGAAACTTGCGCGTCTGCCGCAAGTACGGCTCCAAGAACGTGACCGCGTCTTCGTTCGAGCGATCGAAGGTGAGCACTTCGCGATATTTGGCCGCGGCCTCGTTTTTCTTCGCTTTGCGCACCAGCGCTTGCGCTTGCTCCACCAAGCCTTGCACCTGGTCACTCACGTCAGCACCCGGCGCTGGCGCCAGCGCCTCGATCAGTGAATCATCGCCGCCCTCTTCAGCGGCAGTGGAGACTAGCTTGCGCGCCTCGGCCGCCATCGCGCCGCCAGGATGCGACTTGAGGTACGTGGCCGCCTTGGCCGCCGCCTCCAACGTGCGCCCCGTCTGCTCGCCGTAATACAACGCGAGCTGCATCGCGCGATCGTTCTTGGCGTCAATTTCGAGCGCGCACAACGCATAACTGAAGCCGTGATCGCCCGGATACTCTTCGCTCAGCTCAACGAACAGCTGCGCGCCTTCAGCCTGCTCGGCATCGGGAACGCCTTGCTTGGCCTGAACGCGCTCCAGAATCACGGTCGCCAGCTGCTGCTTGAGCGACGCGTCAGCGCCGCCGTCGAGCTTGCGTGCGCTGCGCAAGGCCGCCGCGGCGCCAGCGAAATCACCCGCCTGCTTCCGCACGTCGCCTTCGTCCTGATAAAGCGCGATCTGTCGCTCGCTATCGTTGACCAAGCTCTGTTCGAGCTGGAAATATGGCACGGCTTCTTCGAAGCGGCTCTCGGCCTTGAGCAGCTCGCGCACGGAGTAGATCGAAAACTGGCTGGTGTCGTCCAGCTCGACCGCGCGTTTGTAGGCTTCGATCGCCTTCTTGGGTTGCGACAGGGGCGGTGCTGCCCACAGCTGCCCCAGCTCTTCGTGAATGCCCGCCACCTGCGGCCGCAGCGAGACATCTTGTTGAGCGACCACGGTCAGCGCTTTGGCGCGCCGCTCGAGCAGCGCGACCAGCGCCTTAGTGTCGCCCTTCTCGCGATACAGCTCTGCCAGTCGTTCGGCTGGCACCGGCTGAGTGGGATCGCGATCGATGGCGATCATCAGCGCGCGGGCGGCGCGGTGCGCGTCGCCGAGCGTCGTAGTCCACACATTGGCCGACTCAGTCAGCCAGTGGCAGGCGAAGGCGGGATCGCTCGTCGCAGTACCCACTTTCTCGAGCAGGAGCGCATACGACTTGGGGTCGCTTTGCCCAGCTGTGTGAGCTTGGGTGATCGCGTCCTGGTCGTGCGGATTCTGGACCAGTCGCTGGACCAGTGCCTCCGTTTCCCGAGGGTCCATATTGCGAGCGACGCTAACACGCTGCCGGAAGCGGCTGCAACGCAGCGATAAAGGCATCAACGCGGCCGGCCCGTCGTCAGCTACTCCCCTTCTTCTTCATTCTTCGTTAACTGGTGCCCGATGCCCGGTGACTGCCTGGCGTGTGGCGCCGGTCGACACTACCGACGCAACGCGCAGCTCAATCGAAGCGACCGTAACGCTCGTTGCCCCGCCGCTCGAGCGGGGAAGCGGGTGCGCTTTTCGTCGCGGGTTTCTTCGCGGACGCGGCTGCTGCAGCCGGCGCACGCTGTGAATGCCCGGAGCCCACGGCTGGCATCACAGCTTCTTTCGCCGCGCTCTCCGCCAGTCCCGGGCTCGTCGTTGGCGCCAGGGTCGAGGCGGAATTTTCCAGTGCTGAAACGGGAGTCGAGCTTGGCGCCACTGTAGGTGTAGCCGGCTGTGAGGCCGTCGTGAGACTGGCATCGCTCGAGTGATCCGCAATCAAATGCAGTGCAGCGCCGGTCGCTGTCGCGTTGCCCAGTGAGCCCGCTGGCAATTTCTTCAGCGGCCGACCCCAAACTGCCAAGCCTAGCGCGATCAACGCCACCAGCGAGGCTGCCAGAAGTGCCCCCAACAGCCACGTGCGGCGTTCAGCCAGGCGCAAGCTCTCGGGCAGGTCGTCCGCTGCCACGTGGGGGCGCACGCCACTCTCGACCGTGCGCGACGCCGCCAGCGCCTGGTCGAACTCGTTGAGCATTTGCTCGGCGGTTGCCGGGCGATTCTCCGGCAGCTTCTCGAGCGCACGCCGAACCACGCCCTCGATGGCGATCGGGATCTCGACGCCGGGCGCAGCTTCCTCGAGCTCGGGCGGGGCGTTCTTGATGTGCTTGGCCATCACCACCACCGCGTCGTCATCGACGAACGGCGCGCGCCCCGCGAGCATTTGAAACAGCAACACGCCGAGCGAATACAAATCGGAGCGCGCATCGAGCGGCGCGCCTTGCGCTTGCTCCGGCGACATGTAGCGCGGCGTCCCGAACACGGTGCCTGCCAGCGTCTCGAGTTGATCGACCGGCGCATCTTCGTCGCGCACCCACTTGGCGATGCCGAAGTCCAAAATCTTGCAAATTTCCCGATCGCCGCTCGGATCGTGAACGCGCGCCAGGAACAGATTGTCGGGCTTGAGATCGCGATGGATGATGCCCTGTCCGTGGGCTTCGGCCAGACTGCGCAGCGCATCAGAAGCGAAGCGAAGCGCGTCGACCCAGTGCAACCGCTTTTCGCGACGCAGTCGCTCGCCGAGCGTCTCGCCCTCGAGCATTTCGAGCGCCAGAAACCACGAGCCGTCCTCGGCCTCACCGAAGTCGAACGCCGTGACGGTATGCGGGCTCTTCAGCAACGACACGGCGCGGGCTTCGCGTTCGAAACGCGTCTTCGTCTCCGGATCGTAAGCGCGGTCGCGACGCACGATTTTTAACGCGACGTCGCGACCGACCGCCGCTTGGCGCGCGCGGTACACCGAGCCCATCGAGCCGCTGCCGATCCGCGACAGGATCGTAAAGCGGCCAGCCAGCGTGGTTCCAAGCAGCGGATCCTGCCCGCTCTCGGCCAGTGCGCGCGGCTCGACGAACGCCAGACTGTCGTCGGGACACTTCGCATCCCAACCGGCCCCGTCGGGCGCGGGCATGCGACACCGCGGGCAGATACGTGCCAAGCGCGAGCTCAGCGGCGGAAGCGTCGAGTCGTGTACGGGAGCCGGCATCAGGACACGGACCCGAAGGAGGGTCCGTTCATCTTTGAAGGCGGACTCGTCAGACTGCAAGAGGCATCCTACCTCGGGGCGCTCGCCCCTACGTTCCGTGCCGATCTCGGCACGGCGGTCGAGGCGCCTAGGCAGCTCCGCCTGCGCCGCCGCTGGCCAAGCCACCGTTGGCGTTGGCTTCGCCAACGGTCACGCCCCCCGCCTCGCCAACGGTCACGCCAGCGCCACCGTCGGATGCTTCGCTCTGGCAGATTCCAGCCCGACATACCTGCCCTTCGTCGCAAGCGGGCGGCCCCGGACGCCCCGCTTCGGAACAGTGTAGCGGCGCGGATTCGCCGGCGATCATCAAGCTGCAGGAAAGTCCGCCGAGCGCGACCAGTGCCGTGAGCCGCCTCAAAAGTAACTCCTAAGAGTGATTCCAGCGGCGCGCTGGCCCGGATCTGCCGGAGACAGCCACCAGACGCCCGCGAACGTGCCGGCCGAGGCCGCACCGACCGCAAACGCAAGATCAGCCACCAACGCTTCGCGCTCCGCACGCCGACCGCGTTCACGGAGCTGCGCCAGCGACAGTGAGGGCGACGTGCCCGTATTGCCGATGTCATCGGACAACGCTTTCGCGCCGAACACCGCACCTACGACTAGCGACACCACCGCCACGGCGGCCGTGCCGATTAGGACGGCGTTGGGCGGGTGCGCGGGCGCAGGAAGCGGCGGTTCCGGACACGGCGCGGGACGCTTTGCCTGGGCGGCAACGGCTGCGCCACGCAGGCGCTCGATCGCCAAGCGCGCGCGTTCGCGCTCGACGCCGTCAGTCTCTAGCTCGCGAAAGCGCTCGAGCGCCGCGACGGCGTGCGGCAACTGCCCGAGCTTTTCGTGAACCAACGCCAGGTTGAAAAACAAATCCTTGCCGTCCGGATCGAGCTTGGCAGCGCTCTCCAGCTGCTCGAGGGCCTCGACGTAGCGCCCGGCGCGGTACAGCTCGAGCGCACGATCGAAGTGTCGCCGCGCGCCTTCCTCAGCACTTTCCTCCGGGGTTTCGGCGGCACGGATCGGCACCTGAGCCCGGCCGCTGACGGCGCTCAGGGCAAAGCTCGCTCCGAAAGCCATGGCCAAGGCCCAGCGCGACCGAGTCCAGCGTAACCGAGGCAGACGGGAGCGCACGAGCGCACCATAGCCGAACCCGGCCGGCCGGGTTCGCGCCAGCGGCGGATTGTCTCGCGGCCGCAGGGGCCTATACTCAAGGTTGAAAAAGATGCCCGACGCGTTCCGTGAAGCTGAAGGGTGGGGCGAGCCACGAGGCCCACTCAAGACGAGCGGAACCGCGACGCTGGCACTCGCCGCTGGCGTACTGTCGTTCTTCTGTTTGTTCGGCGTCGGCGGCATCGTGGCAATCGCACTCGGCTGGATCGCCCACAGCGAGATTGACCGCTCGGAAGGGCGCCTCGCGGGCAAGGGCCTCGCCAGCACCGGCATTGGCCTCGGAATCGCCAATCTAGTGACGACGGTCGTCGGCATCGGCGTGCTGGTTGCGCTCGCGGTCCGGCCGGATCCGCCGCGGGCTGTGCTCGCTCCACCGCCTCCACCAGCCCTGCCCGCTCCGATCGCCCCGCCGCCCGCCGCCGCCCCGCCTCCCCACGCCGAGGTGGCCGACGCCGACCCCACCCTGCCCACGTTGCCCCCTCACGTCGGGAAGATTGCGATCGTCGAAGCCGCCGCTGGAGCCGATGCGCTCGAGTCCCAGCTGCTGGTCCAACTTCGGGACTCAGCCAAGGCCGGTGAGCAGGTGGTGCTTTGGACCGTGACGCCGGACTGCGAGCCGTGCGCCGCCGTGGGTCGATCCTTGGCTGACGGCCGCATGCAGCGCGCGCTGGCCAAAGTACGGCTCGTTCGGGCTGACGCCGCGTCTTTCCCCGGCGAATTGCAGCGATTGGGCGTTCCGATCAATTCGGTCCCGGGGTTTACGCTGCTCGACGCTCACGCCCACGCCCTGGATCACATCCATGGGGGTGAGTGGGACGCCGACATCCCCGCCAATATCGCACCCATTTTGGATCGGTTCTTGCGGCACAGCCTCACGCCGCGGCGCCACCCTTGGGCCCGTCCGTTGCGCGAAGGCGAGACGCCTCTGTAATCTTCCGCGGAGGCACACGTCTGGCCGGGCTAGAAAACGCCCAAGGGGAGCGCTAGCATCCGCGCCCCTGTAATGACGAGCGCTCAACATCTGGTCACGCCCCTCCCGGTCGGCACCGCGATCGCTCCCGGTTCCCTCCGCGCCCGCCTCGAAGAGCTGAGGTCGCGTGGCTCTCAGCTGAACCTCAAGCAAGCGGTTGGCATCATCGTGCCGCTCTGCGTGCAGCTCGCCGATTTGCATCGCGCAGGACACAAGTTGTTCCTGCATCCGTCGATGCTGGTCGAAGACCAGTACGGCTTCTTCCAGGTCTCGCCACAGCACGCGCAGCAGGCACCACTGCTCCCCCGCGACAAGGCGTGTCTGCCGCCCGAAGCCAAGACCGGTGCCGGCGGTGCGCGCGCCAGCGTTTTCGGGGTTGGCGCCATCCTCTACGAGCTGGTCACGGGCGCCGCGGTTGGCCCCGGCATGCGCCGTCCGAGCGAGGTCGTGCCGTCGCTCGGCGCCGATTTCGAGGCTGTTTTGGCCAAAGCGCTGGTCTCCGATGCGGCACATCGCCCCGATGACTTGAACGCGCTTGCCCAAGCGCTTCACCAGTTCGCCCCGGCGGGCAGCGTCGTTCCCCCGCCCCCTGCGGACATGTCGCATCTCGACCATGACGCGGGCTTCGAGGTCGACGTCTCGATGTCGATGCTGCCGCCCGCTCCGCGAGCCGGTGGCTACAACGTCAGCATCACCGAAGCCAAGCCGGCGGCCCGCGCCCCGGACGCGACCAGCGAGTTGGCCTCGCTCAAGGCGCGGCTCGAGAGCGACCCGCGGCCGCGTTACGTCGTGGTCAAGGAAGGCATGGATCACGGCCCGTTCAGCGCCGTCGAGCTGCTGCAGCAGATCGCCAGCCACACCTTCGTCGAGAACGACATCATCCGCGACGCGCTCAGCAAAGACGAGCGCGCGATCAAGGATTGGGACGAGTTTGCCCCGTTCGCCGAGCACGCCAAGCTCAACCGCGAAGTCAAAGCCGAAAAAGAAGCGATCGAGCGCGTGGTCGTGCAGGAGTCGCGCAGCACGCGCGGCAAGGCGTTCTTCGGCGTCGCGATCGTCGGCGCGCTGGTGATCGCCGCCGGCATTTGGTTTTTGACGGCGCGCGGACGGCGCAGCGACGAGGTCGCCGTGCAGGCGGATTCGTTGTCCAACGTCGAGCTCGACGGCGACTTGAAGTCGAGCAAGAAGGGCGGTGGCGGTGGCCAGCGCGTCGTCGGCAAGAGCGGCGGCTTCCCGATCTTGGGCGGCGGCCAAAGCTGCGAGTCGGCGCGCAACGCCTACGTCGAAGAAATGTCGATGGGCGGCCCGAAAGGCCAGGCCGATCTGACGCAAGGCCAGTACAGCTCGGTCTTGAATCGCGGCTCCTATTTCGGCCATTGTGGCGTGCCGGACACGATGCATCTTCGAATCTGTGCCGCAGTCCAAAACGGCCGCGCCGTCGGCGTGACCGTTTCGACGACCCCACCGGATCGGCGTATTCAATCCTGCGTCACCGCCGGCGTCCGCGGCTTGAGTTTCCCGAGCAACCCTAAGCTGGACGTCGCCACCACCAACTTCTGAGAGCGTAACCAGTGAGCGACCGAGGCGGGAACGGCACGACGCGGGCGGCGCTACTCTTGGTAGTGCTGCTCGGCGTTGCCGGCTGCACCACGGCCGTCGCGAGCGATCTGCCGGAGACCGAAGCCAACCGCGCGGTTGTCGCGCTGGAAGGCCACGGGGTCTCGGCCGAGAAAGAGCGTGACCCCGAGACCGAAGGTCGCTTCCGCGTCACCGTTGGTCGTGACGAAGCGGCGGCGGCCGCTTCGGTGCTGTCGCAAGAGGCGGTGCCGAGCCACGAAAACCCAGGCATTTTGCAGAGCTTGGGCACAGGCTCGATGGTTCCGAGCCGCCTGACCGAGCATGCGCGACTGCTTTCGGGCATCAGCGGCGAGCTCGAGCAGTCGTTGCAAGCAGTCGACGGCATGGTGTCGGCGCGCGTGCATTTGGCGGCGCCGGAGCGCAGCCCGCTCGACGAAGCCGAGCCGAGCAAGCCGTCGGCATCGGTGTTGATTCGTCATCGTGGCGCCGCGCCCCCGCTCGCGATTTCCGACGTGCAGCGGCTGGTAGCTGGTGCCGTACCCGGCCTAGCGCCGGCCGACGTCTCGGTGGTGTCGAGCCCTGCGCCGGCCAGCGCGCGCCCGGCCGACAAGGAACTGCGCCGCGTCGGGCCGATCACGGTCACGCGCGCTTCGCTGTCACCGCTGCGCTTCGTGGCGGCTGGCGCGGTGGTGCTCAACTTGGCGCTTTTGGCGGCAGTTTTGCTGCTTTGGGCCAAGGTGCGACGGACTGAAGACGCGCTCGGCCAAGCACGCGCCGAAGGTGGCGCGCCCGCCCGGTGATTGACAGTACGCTGCGGCAGTCTGGGCCAGCGATCGCGCTGCGCGATCTGAGCGTCGCCTTCGCGCGTCCAGTCCTTCGCCACATCAACCTCGAGATCCCGCGCGGCTGCCTGTACGGCCTGATCGGCCCCGGCGCGAGCGGCAAGAGCGTGCTGCTCAAGTGCTTGGCGGGCCTGTTGCGACCGAAGAGCGGCGAAGTCCGCGTGCTGGACCAAGACGTCATGCGCCTCGACGAGCTCGGCCTGTCGGCGCTGCGCCAACGCATGGGTATGTTGTTTCAGAACAACGCCTTGTTCGACTTCATGACTGTCGCTGAAAACATCGGCTTTCCGCTGCGACAGCGCGGCGCGGGCGACAGCCAAATCCAAGCCCGCGTCAGCGAGCGGCTTGCTTGCGTCGGCCTGAGCGGCTTCGAGGAGCGGCTGCCGTCACGCTTGAGCGGCGGGCAAAAGAAGCGTGTCGGCGTGGCGCGCGCCACCGTGGCTGCAGCCGAGCTGGTGCTGTACGACGAACCTGCCGCCGGCCTCGATCCTGTGACTTCGCAGCGAATCTTCGATCTCTTGCGCGCCGAACAGCGCGCGGCCGGCGCGACGGTCGTGATGGTTTCGAGCGACCTCGATCGACTCTTGCCCGTGACTGATCGCATCGGCGTGCTGCTCGACGGCAAGCTCGCCTTCGACGGCAGCGTCGAAGCCGCCCGCCAAAGCGACAACGAAGCCGTCCGCCAATTCGTCACCGGCAGCCCCGACGGGCCCCTGTAACGACTTGGGGCGCGAGCGAACAGGAAGGCGGGAAGGCGGGAAGCCCAGAAGGAAGATTTTCTTGCGCGCAGCGCGCAAGAAAATGCCCTTACTCAGGCCTTCCCGTCTTCCCGCCTTCCTGTTGCCTGAATCTCGGGACTTACAGCGACTTGAGGTACTTCAGGCTGGTGGCGATCGCGACGAACGGATCGTCGAAGCCGCGGTCTTGTTCGACGATGTACCACTCGCAACCGGCCGCATCGGCTTCGCGCAAGATGGTCGGGAAGTTGAGGTTCCCTTCGCCTAGCGCCGCCATGATCGGCTCGTTTTTCTGCGTGATCGCGTAATCTTTCAGGTGCAAAAGCGGTAAGCGCCCGCTCAATCGCGCGCAGTAGCCGGCCGGATCTCCCCCACCCGCCTGCACCCAGTACGTATCCAACTCGCCGTGCACCATGATCGGATCGGTACGCTCGTACAGCCAATCCAGGATCGCCTTGCCGCCGAGCTTCCGGAATTCGATCGCGTGATTGTGATACGTGAGCAGCTGGCCGCGTGAGCGCAGCACCTCGCCCGCCCGGCTCAAGCTGTCGGCCAACTCGAAGACTTGGTCGAGCGTGTCGAGCGGCACGTGCGGAAACGGGTAGGCGGTAAAACGGCAGCCGAGCGTGCTCAAGGTGTCGGCAACCTTGCGCGGCTCTTCGACGATCTGGCGCGCTTCTTCGTGCGTCGCGCAAATACCGAGCCCGGCCGCGTCGGCCAGCTTCTTCATCTCGGCCGCAGAGAGCACGCCCAGCCCGGCGAGCTGAACGTGCTCATAGCCAATCTCGCGCACGCGGGCGAAGGTGTGCGCGACGTCGTCGGCGGTCTTGAGGTGATCACGCAACGTCCACAGCTGCAGCGCGATCCGGCGCGAATCGAAGGCCATTGGGAGCCGCAGCCTACACGGATTGAAGGACAGATGTGTCAGCCGCCCGCCCGCCAAGCCTGGTTTCTGGCGCGCTTGGCGGTAGCCGCCCTGGGTTGTAGTCTGCCGCGGGTGAGCAGCAGCGCCGACCCCGCCGAGACCTCGCCGTCGCTGGCGGCGCTGTTCGGCAGCTTCTCCGACGTGGTCGCGGTCGTGGGCGCCGAAGGCGTGCTGCTGGCGCAGATTTTCGGCCGAACGCTGCGCGGCACCGTCGACCGCGCCGAGCTGATGCGCAGCCTGTACCGGATGGGCCTGCGTTCGGTGCCAATCGTGGCGGTCACAGCGCTGTTCGTGGGCGGGATCATGGTAATCCAGGCGGCGCCGATCGTGGAACGCTACGGAGCCCACGGCCTGCTCGGCTGGGGCGCAGGCTTCGGCACGCTGCGCGAGATCGCACCGCTCTTGACCGCCTTGATGATCTCCGGGCGCGTCGGCGCCAACAATACCGCCGAGCTCGGCACCATGACCGTGACCGAGCAGGTCGACGCCCTGCGCGCGATGGCGATCGATCCGATTGGCTACTTGGTCACGCCGCGCTTCTACGGCATCGTCATCACGCTATTTTTGTCGACGATCTTGGCCGACGTCTTGGCGTTGCTCGGCGCATCGATGGCTGGGCGCGTGCTGCTCAGCGTCGATCCGCGGGTGTTTTACAACGGCCTGACCAGTGGTCTTTTGGGCATCGGTGACGTGATGCACGGCTTGATCAAGAGCACCGTGTTCGGGATCGCGATCGCCCTTTCTAGCTGCCACTACGGCCTGGCCACCGAGGGCGGCGCGCCGGGCGTGGGCCGCGCGGTGAACGCCGCGGTCGTCGTCAGCGCGGCCGGCATCTTCGTCATCGACTACCTGCTCTCGTTCGCGATCTCATGAGCGAGACCGCCCTTTCAGTTGGCGAACCTGGCCTCGCCGTCACGCTGCGCGAGCTGTATCGCCTGCTCAAGCTGACCGTGCGCTGCTGCCTGGAGGGTGGGCTCGAGCGCGGCGCGGTGCTGCGCCAAATGTACGAGATCGGCAATCGGTCGCTGGTCTTTCTGTGCATCGTGATGGGCTTCATGGGCATGATCCTCACCTACCAAGCCGGCCTGCAGACGCAGCGGGTGGTGCCTGATTTGAGCCTGTTGGGCGCCACGTTCTTGGAGCTGTTGGTGCGCGATCTCGCAGCGTCGATCTGCGCCCTGATGCTAGCCACGCGCGTCGGCGCCGGCATCGCGGCCGAAATCGGCTCGATGGTCGTGACCGAGCAGGTCGACGCGCTGCACATGTGCGGGGCAGATCCGATTAAATACCTGGTTTGCCCGCGCTTTTTGGCGAGCCTGGGCATGTTCGCGATGCTGGTGGTGCTGGCGGCGTGCGTGGCGGTCGCGACCGGCACCTGGACGGCGGCCGCGTTTTTCGGCCTCAATCCGCGTACTTTCTTGAATCTCTCGCTGCTGTCAGCGGCTGACGTGGTGGTCGGATTGACCAAGTGCATCGCCTACGGCGCGGCGATCCCGATCATCAGCGCACACGCCGGCCTGACCGCGTTCGGCGGCTCCGAAGGCGTGGGCTCAGCCACGACCCGCGCTGTCGTCGGCTCGTCGCTGGCGGTGATCGTGCTGAACTTCGTCATCAGCGGCACCGGCTACCTGATCTTCGGCCCGTAGCGCTCAGAACGTCCAGGTCGCGCTCAGGCCACGCTCGACACTGCGTGCGGTACGCTCGAAATCACCGACTCGCGACCGAAACTGGCGCACCCCCACCTGCAACGAAACGGCGACCGGGCTCTTCGGCGGAGCGACGCCGAGGCTGCCTGAGCAGCGCAGCACGTCCCCGGAAACGTGTTCGTCGACCGTCACGCGATCTTGAAAGCGGTCCATGCCATCTTGCGATTGATAGCTCGCGTACTTGACGTCGAAACTAGCGCGCAGCGGTCCGAGCGCGAGCCGAGCGCGGACCCGCAGCGAACCGCCCCAACCGTAAAAATAGCCATGTTTGTGCAGAACATGCTTGCCCTGTGCTTCGGGATTGGCGGCCGTCCAGTCGTAGAAAGCGGCCGCACCTAGGCCGCCGAAGCTGGGCTCTAAGCGCGTCGAGAGGTCGAAGCTGCCCCAGCTGCCCAGACCGCGGACGTCGGCCGCTAATCCCGGCAGATCGAACGCCGCGAATTGCTCGCGATCGGTCGGCGAGTGCGACTGCAGGTCGGGTCGCGGCAACGCCACGGCTTGCTCGAAGGTGGCGTAGCGATTGGCCGACGAGCGCAGGTATTCGTAGCCAACGCTCGTGCCGAACGTCACCGAAGCCCCGCGATCGACGTGCGCCCGCCGTTCGATCGCCTGCGCGTGGTAGCCGGCCAGAATCGTATCCGCCTCGACCAAGAGACCGCCGCCATACCGCGAAGCCTCGCCGGCGAACGAGAAATCCGAGATCTCGGCGCCATAGAAACCGCGACCGAAGCTGGCCGCCCGCCCATAACCCCGTAGAGTGACGAGACGGCCGGACACGCCACCGAAGAACCGTGCGTAGTCGTGCTCGCTCGGCGTGGCGATCGCCAGCGCACCGTAGTCAGCCGAGAATTCGTGCCAAATCTGCCGTGAAAAGCCCAAGCTATCAACTGACGTGACGATCGGAGCCGCGCCGGCGTCGAGGGCTCGGTCGATCGCCACGCCCGTCCCGAGCAGCCAGCGCAGCGCTTGCACCCCGGTCGACCCCTCGTGCCCGGTGTTGAGATACATCCCGAGCTTGTAGAAAAATTCGCCCACCGGGATGGCGGTGCCAGGCGTCACGAGCATGTCGTTGACGCTCACCTTCTCTTTGAATTCGATGACGAACTCCCAGGTGCTCGAAAACAGCACGGCGTAGGCAACCGCGCCAGCAACGCTCTGGTGATTGGCGCGCGCGAAGCTGTAGGTGAGCGAGGCCCAAGACGGGTGGCCCAAGAAGTTCACCCCGAGACCGTTGTTGTCCATCACCCAAGCCGAGCCGTCGAAGCGCTTGGCGAGCTGGGGATTGTCCCAGTCGGTCACGTTGTCGTTCTTGAAGATCCAATAGCCGCCCAGGCCAGCGCCGAGCCCGGCGCCGAGTTGCGCGAAACTGCGCCAATGGTGGGGAGCCTGCCGCTCTTGGAGCGCTGGAGTCCACTCCTCCAAGGCCGCTCGGGGCGCCGCGGCGACCGGCTCCGCGCGTGCGGTGCCGACCCCGCAAAACGCGCTCCAACCGACGCATCCAGCCGCCCAATGCCAACGCCGCATGGCGCGCCGACCCGCTACTTCGCCCCGAGCCCGGTGCCGAGCGGCGCTCGACTGCACCAGCCGTAGCAGCAGTCAGTCAGACCCAGAGCACGTTTTTCTGCTGTAGCTTGGAGATCAAGCCCGGCGGCTTTCGGCGGCGTGAACGCGACGCCGGGCGGCGGCACGACCGCCGCGCTGCAGCTTTCATTCGGCGCTGCCGCGGCGTCGGACAAGCCGTTTTCCGCGCCGCTGATGCACAATCGCTCCGCCATCGCGTTGGGCTGACGGCAGGAGTTGACGTCGACCGCATCGACATCACCCACGACCAAGGTCGAACACCACGAGTAACAACACGCGTGACCGGGCGGCACGCGTTTGCGCGTCCATGCGGTGCGGTCGGTGTCGAAGCGCGCCCAGCTGGAGGTGGGTGCAAAAATGTTACCCTGCACGCGGACGCTGCGGGGGCAGGTCTGGTACGGCTCGGGCGCGGGTTGCTCGGAGGTGAACGGCAACAGATCGTCGCAGAAGTACTCGCGCACCTCGTCCTTGTGGCAGGCCGGCGGCGGCCCCGACAGATCATCGGTCGCGGCTTCGGTGATTTTCGGCCTGCTACCCGAGCACGCGGCCGCCAGCCACAGCGCTGACAGCCCGACGGACGCGGCCAAGCCCCTGGCCACGTGCGTCCTTCTCCAGAAACCCATGGTAGATTCGCTACTTTGCTCTAGGTCCCGCGTCAAATCTGGCAAAGTAGTCGAGGCTTGATCTCCTTCCGCGACGTGAAGAAGTCGTTCGGCGACCGTCGCATCCTCGACGGCGTCAGCTTCGATGTGAATCCGGGCGAGGTGTTCTTCGTGATCGGCGCGTCGGGCGTGGGCAAGAGCGTGTTGATCAAGCAACTGATCGGCCTCCTGCGCCCCGACACGGGCGAGATCTGGCTGGACGGCGAAGAGGTCTCGGGCTTCGACGAGAGCCGGATGTTCGCGGTCCGCAAGAAGTGCGCAATGGTGTTTCAGCACTCCACGCTGTTCGACTCGATGAGCTGCGTCGATAACGTCGCGCTGCCGTTGCGTAAGCACCGCGGGTTATCCGAGGATGCCGCGCGTCGCGAAGCGCTCGACCTGCTCGACCAGACCCACATGCGTAAGTTCGCCGACCGCTTCCCGAATGAGCTCGGCGACGGCATGAAGAAGCGCGTGGCGATCGCGCGGGCGCTAAGCTTTCAGCCCAGCTACGTGCTGTTCGACGAGCCGACCACCAGCCTCGACCCGGTCAGCGCGCGCCGCGTCGACCGGCTGATCCGCGACCTCTCGGACCGCCTCAAAGTGACGAGCGTCGTCGTGTCCCACGATTTGCCCTCAATCTTCGGCATCGCCGACCGCATCGTGATGCTATACAAGGGAAAAGTGAGGCTATTGGGCACGCCGGCTGACTTCAAGGCCACCGCAGATCCGGTGATTCAGCAGTTCATCAACGGTCGTGCCGAAGGGCCCATCGAGTGAGTCAACGGTCGATTGAAGTCAAAGTCGGCGCGCTGATCTTGGTCGCGCTCGGGCTTTTGGGCGGGTTCGTGGTCGTGATGGGCGGGCTCAGCTTCGAGCCCACGCTGACCGTCTACGTGACATTTCAGAATCCCGGCGGCCTGCAAGCGGGCGCGCCGGTGCGCATCTCCGGCGTCAAGGTCGGCCGCGTCAGCGAGCTGGAATTTCGCGGCGGCCAGGTCGATGCAAAGACTCACGAGCCCGAGCCGCCGATCCGCGCGGTGGCTCGCATCGAGCGGCGCTACCAGACCGCCATCCACGACAACTCACGTTGGTTCGTCACCAGCCAAGGCGTGCTCGGTGAAATGTTTTTGGCGATCGAGCCGGGCTCAGCGGATCGCCCCACCCTGCCCGACAACTCGACCGTCCCCGGCATCAGCCCGCCGCGCCTCGATCTACTGCTCAGCGAGGGTTACGAGCTCTTGCACAAGGCGTACATGGGCGTCGCCAACAACGAGCAGAAAATCTCAGAAACGTTCGATGGCCTCCACAAAACGCTGCGCGCCAGCGGCAATTTTTTCGAGCGCAACAGCGACAAGCTCGATCGCATCGTCGACAACGTCGACAAGCTGTCGACCGACGCCAGCGATACGATGAAGGCGGCGCGCGAGCGCTACGTCGACGGTCCGCAGGTCACGCGCATCTTCAACGACGTCGAGCGCACCAGCAAAGTGCTCGCCGAAAATCTGCCGCCAGTCCTTGAAGACGGTCGCAAGGTGCTGAGCGACACCAAGAAGATCACCGGCAAGCTCTCGACCGATGAACAGCTGGCTCGGCTTGACGCCATGACGCGCGACTTGGCCGACGCGAGCGGCCGCGCCAAAGGCCTAGCTCAAGACGCCGAAGGCCTGATGAAGCACGTCAAAGCGGGCAAAGGCACGGTCGGCGCGCTGATGATGGACGAAGCCGTTTACGACGATCTGCAGGAGCTGATCCGCGACCTGAAGCACAACCCGTGGAAGTTCTTCTGGAAGGAATGAACCAGCGGGCCCTAAGGCGGCGCGCCACCGTCGGGCGCCGTTCCTGCCGTGCCACTTGTCCCAGCGCTGCCGCCGGTTCCGGCCGTGTCGGTGCCGCCCGCCGCGGCTCCGGCGACGCCACCGCTACCAGCTTTTCCACCCGCGCCCGCCGTGCCCACTCCGCCCGTGCCGACGCCCGCGGTGCCGGCGCCCGCCGTGCCGGCGCTGGCGTTTCCGCCGATCGCCGCGCCCGACGCGCCTGCGCTAGCCATCCCCGCAGCGCCGCCCATCCCGGCCGCCCCCGCGATTGCTGCGGCACCTGCCGTCATCGCCGCTGGCGGTCCGTTGACCATCGAGATCAGCGGCGTGGGATCCGTGCTGCAAACGCGATGGATGTCGGTCGGCATCGGCGCGACACAAATGAATCCGGCTTCGCAATCGTCGTCGCGAAAGCACGTGGCACCTGAGCCTCCGAGCTCTTGC
This sequence comes from Polyangiales bacterium, assembly GCA_038252755.1. GTDB lineage: Bacteria > Myxococcota_A > Polyangia > Polyangiales > Polyangiaceae > PMG-095. The sequence goes on from JBBSAB010000034.1 coordinate 45,559, forward strand.
GGCCCACCGCAGGCAACCGCGACGACGAAGGCGATGCTGACTGAGCGAAATCGGCTCACATGCTCTCCAGGGTCAAGAGTAGCTCGCCTTCTTCGACGCTGGCACCCTCGTTCACGGCGACACTCGCCACGCGCCCCGCCTCGGGTGCCTCGATCGGCATCTCCATTTTCATCGACTCCAAGATGACGACTGTCTGATCTTGGGACACCGTGTCACCGGCTTTCACCAAGATCTTCCAAACCGTCCCTGTAATGTGCGCCTGCACCTCGGTCGCCATTCGGCCACTCTAGAACAGGCCGGGCCTGACTGGTTGGGGCGCTGCGCTGCTGACGCCCGAGCGCGCCAGCGCGGCCAAACACCGACGTTGGCGACGTTTAGCGCCGATATCCCACAGTGTAGGACTCACCTGAACCCAAGGACCCTGAACACCGCTGGTCCAAAGCTGACAGGACTGGAAACCTCTATTACATTCAGCGTCCCCGATCAAAGCAAGCGGTGCGCTTGACGAGATCGCTTGCGGGTTGGTATTCGCCTCCACGCGGGACCGCCCTCCCTAGGAACACTCACCGAATGGCCGAACAGAAAGAAAGCTCGGTTCTCTTCTCTCTCAAGGAGCTGATGAACCTTGAGGAAGACCGCATCAAGCAGGAGGAGGCCGACAAAGATCGTCGCGCCCGCCAAGAAGCCGATGCCAAAGCCGCGGCCGAGCGCGCGGCGCGTGATGCCGAAGAGCGCCGCATCCGCGAGGAAGAAGAAGCCCGACGCTTGGAGGAGATGCGCCGCAAGGAAGAAGCAGCGCGCATCGACGCCATCCGCCACGGCGAGATCGAAAAGGCCAAGGCCGAGGCCGAGCACAAGTCGCGCATGGAAGCGATGTCGGCTCAGCAGGCGCACGAGCAGCAGCTCGCTGCGCTGAACAGCGACCAAGGCAAGAAGCGCCTGAAGATCACCGTTGGCGTTGCCATCGCCGTCGTCATCCTGGGCGGTGGTGGAGGCATCGCCGCGTACATGAGCAGCCAGGACGAGGCGAAGAAAAAAGAGTTCGCGCTCCAAGAGCAAGTTCGGGCAGCCGAAGCAGAAAAGAAGCGCTACGAGGAAGTCGTCGACAACGCCCAGAAGCGCGAAGAAGAACTCAAGAACTCCCTCGCCAGCGCGAAGGATGAGGCGACGCGCGCCAAGCTGGAAGCAGAGCTGAAGAAAGCCACGGACGAAAAGACCCAGGCGCAGAAAGCTGGTGCGGCCATTCGCGGCGGCGGAGCGAAGCCAGGGGGCGGGGCAGCAAAGCCCTGCAATTGTCCGCCCGGTGATCCGCTCTGCTCTTGCTTGTGAGGTAGTCGCTGCCGGCGTGACCTGACGGGTACGCTGGCGGCGGTTTCTTTTCCCTCGCCGCGCGGGCCAAGCGTTTGGCATGCGAGGCCGTGTTTGTGTTGGGGCTGCCCAGCTGGGCAGCCCGTAACCACGGCCTACCACCGAAGGACTCGCCACGCGCGCACGGCCAAGGAACCCCAGCTCGGTTTGGCCCCCGCCCCTCACCCCTCTGGCGGGGCTGTGCTACGGACCGCGCATGCGTGAACGGTTGGCGTTTGCTCTCGACTATCCGACCCTGGCCGAGGCCGAGATGGGGGCGGCGCGCGTGGCCGAAGTCGTGGGCGTTTTGAAGGTTGGGTTGGAGCTGTTCGTCGCCGAGGGACCGGCAGCTGTGAAGCTGGGCCGCAAGCTCGGCAGCAGCGTGTTCCTCGACTTGAAGTTGCACGACATCCCCGAGACAGTCGAGCGCGCTGTCGCCACCGCCGGGCAGCTGGGCGCCGGCTTGCTCACGCTGCATGCTGCGGGCGGCCCGCGCATGCTCGAAGCCGCGGCCAAGCGCGCCGAGCTGGAAGGCGCCGGGCTCAAGCTGCTCGCCGTCACCGTCCTCACTTCGCTCGACGCCGCTGACCTGAAAGCCACGGGCGTGAACGCCTCACCGGTCGAGCACGTGTTGCGCCTCGGCAAGCTCGCTCGCGCGTCGGGCATCCACGGACTGGTCTGCTCCACGGCCGAAGTCGGCGCGCTGCGCAGCGCGCTCGGCCCCGACGCAATTCTAGTCACGCCCGGCATTCGTCCGGCTGGCGCCGCCGTCGGCGATCAGAAGCGCGTCGGCACGCCGGCCTCTGCCCTGCGCGACGGGTCGAGCCTGCTGGTGGTCGGTCGACCGATCCGCGACGCCGCCGACCCGGTCGCGGCGGCTCGCAGCATCCTGGCCGAGATGAGCGAGGCCCTTGCGACACCGGCCTGACTTCGGTCGGCGCCCGCCGCGCCCGCGGCCGGACCTGCCCGATGTGAAGGGACGCCTGGTCGCCGGCTTGCAGCCCGTGCGCGAAGCGATCACGGCTCACGGTCGCGCCATCCAACGTGTCAGCGTCGAACATGGCGAGAACCCGCGGCTCGAGGCGCTGGTCCGGTTCGCCACCGATCATGAAGTGGCCGAGGTCACGCGCGAACCGCGCGCGCTGCTCGACGCACTTACTGAAGGCACCATGCACCAAGGCGTGGTCGCCTGGGCGCCGGAGCTCGACCTGCTCGACTTCGCAGATCTGCTGGCCGACCCGGCGCTGCTCGGCATGGTGCTGGATGGCATCTCGGATCCGCAGAACTTTGGAGCCGTCGTCCGGAGCGCCGTCGGCATCGCGAGCGCCGCCGTCATCTGGGGCGAGCACGCGTCGGCGCCGCTCAGCTTGTCGACCTTCCGCGCGTCGGCCGGTGCCGTGGAGCATGCGCGCCTCTGCCGCGTGCCATCGCTCACGGCGGCAATTACCGAAGCGGTCGCGAGCGGGGTTCAGGTCGTCGGTCTCGACGCGCAAGCCGACCGCGCGCTCCACGAGCTCGACCTCAAGGGGCCAACGCTCTTGGTGCTCGGCTCCGAAGGCGAAGGCATGGGCCGCTCGGTTCGACGCTCGCTCAGCGCTACCGCGCGCCTCGCTCAGTCGGGTCGGATCGGCTCGCTCAACGCTTCCGTAGCCGCGGCCATCGCGCTGTACGAAGCGTCGAATCAACGTGTAAAAACGTAGTCTTATGATTCAGACCTCAGGTTAAACACTAACTTACGACGCTTACTGAACAGGCGCCGTGTAAGTGTTGCCGGGCTTTTCCATTCAATGGAAAGCCGTCTCCGACAGCGGGGCTCAAGCAATCCTGAGCAGTTTGGATCGCTTACGCGCTGCTCCCTCGGGCGCGAGGCGAAAGAATCGACTCGCGGATCACGCAGCACATGAGCTTTGCCGCCGCTCACGCGTAACTGCGCGTAGTCATGTGCGAAGCACGCGTTCGAACGCGCGCAACGCAAACTCGACGTCGGGGCCGGTCGTCGCATCGCCCAAACTGATGCGCACGGCACCGCGCGCGCGCTCCAGCCCGAGCATGGCGGTGATGATCTTCGACGGCTCGGTCGTGCCCGCGCTACACGCGCTCCCGCTCGACACGGCGACCCCGAGCAGATCGAGCGCTGCGACCAGCTCGTCGCCCGCCCGCCCGACGAACGAGACGTTGGCGACGTGACCAAGGCGAGCGGCGTCGCTTCCGTTCGCCACGGCTCCCAGTCGCCCGAGCTCCGCTTCGATCCGATCGCGCAGTGCGGTCAAGCCTTCACGCTCACCCACCGACGAGCGCGCCCAGGCGGCCGCGACCCGAAACCCAGCCGCCGCGACTGGGTCGACCGTCCCTGGGCGACGACCGCGCTCCTGGGTGCCACCGAGTAAGAGTGGCTTGGGAGCTCGCTCCGGCCGATGGACCAACGCGCCAATGCCCTTCGGCCCGCGCAGCTTGTGCGCCGCCAGGCTTAGTGTGTCGGCCCCACCGAAGAGACCGCTCGGCAGCTTGCCAACGGCCTGAACGGCGTCGACGTGGAGCCGAGCGCCGGCGCGCTGCACCACGGCGGCGATCGCCTCGAGCGGTTGGATCACGCCTGTCTCGTGGTTGGCGGCCGCGACGGCCACCACCGCGCCAGCGGGCAACCCAACCAACGCGTCTGCCACCGCATCGGCCGACAGGCAACCGCTCGGCGGGATTGGCAGCCAACGCACCGGGCGGCCTTCGGCTTCCAGCGCCTCGGCCACGCGGGTGACCGACGGGTGCTCGAGCTGGCTGGTAACCAGCGCGGGCGCGCGGTGCAGGGCCAGGTTGTTCGCCTCGGTCCCGCCCGAGGTGAAGATCACGTCGCGGGCGCTGACGCCGACCAAAAGCGCGATCTCCTCGCGCGCGGTCTCGACCACGTCACGCGCGGCGCGGCCGCTTTGATGAACGCTGGCCGGATTGCCCCAGGCGCGGCGCGCCGTCTCGGCCATCACTGCCACGACCTCCGCCAGCGGCGGCGTCGTGGCGTTCCAATCCAAATAAACCTGCGTCGTCACAGCGGTCGCGACGGAGGCTCGCTGGCAGGACCCGCGCGCTCCGGGATCACGAAGTAGAAGGCCGCGCCGTTCAGGCGCACGCCCATGATTTCCTCGTTCGCGGGCGACGCGACGCGCACGTCGCCGCCGTGACCACGCGCGACGCCGCGCACGATCGCCAAGCCCACGCCGGTGCCGCCGAACGAGCGCGTCGGCGAGCCGTCAACTTGGTAGAAAGGCTCGAACAATTTGCCGTCTTTTTCCGGCGGAATGCCAGGGCCCGTGTCCGCCACGCAGACCTCGAAATGGCCGCTGGCCAGTCGGCGTAGCCGCACACCGACCGTGCCGCCTTCGGGCGTGAACTTGGTGGCGTTGTCGAACATTTGGTCGAACGCGCGCCCGAGCCGTTCCACGTCGCCGGTGCACAACATGGCGCCGCGCTTCGGTAAATCAGCCACCAAATGGATGCGGCCGTCTTCGAACGCCGGTTGGCGCGAGGCTTTCTGCACCAACTCGGCCAGATCGTATTCGCGCTGGGCGAAGCGCATGCGCCCGGTCTCGAGCGCGGTCACATCGAGCAAGCTGTCGATCAGCCGCCGCAGCCGGTGCACGCAGTCGCTCATCGCGCGCAGGCTTTTGCGCTGCGGCGTGGTCAGATCGCCTAGCTCACCGTCGATCAGCAGCTTCAAATAGCCGACGATCGGCGTCATCGGCGTCGCCAGCTCGTGCGAGATGTTCCGATAAAACTCCTTTTTGGCCTGATCGACCTCGAGCAGGCGCTGGTTCATGCCGGAGAGCTCGGCGACCTTAGCCTCGAGGTGACTGACGATGCGCTGGCTCTGCAGGCGCAGGCGTTGACCGGTGGCGTCGGGATTCGTCGTTTCGCGCCAGCCGTCGAGGTACCCGCGCAGCTTGTCGGCGAACGAGCGCGCGTCGATCGGCTTCTGTAAGAAGCCGTCGCAGCCAACCGCTAGGCTGGTGTCGCGGTCACCCTCGGCAGTGATGGCGACGATCGGCATGCCGCGCAGCTGGGGTTCCGAACGCAGGCGCAGCGTGACCTCGTAGCCGTCCAAGCCCGGAATCGCGATATCGACCAGGACCAAGTCCGGCCGCTCCTCAATGGCCTTGCGTACCCCCTCCAGCCCATCAGCGGCTTCGACTACCTCGAAACCCGCGGAAGTCAGCAGCTTCTTGACCAGCAGTCGGTTGGCCGGATCGTCCTCGATGTGGAGGATTTTCGCCATGCAGGCTGTCACTATGGCGCTCGCCTGGCATCACCCGCAAGTTTTGGGTCTCTCAACGCTTGAAATCAGACGGCTATCGTAATTACGTAGGCGCCCCCATGCCCCAGCTTCCTCGATCGCCAGCCCTCGGCTTGGCTTTGGCTCTCACGCTCGCCGGCTGTGCCGACCTCACCACGCCTGGCAGCGCCGCCCCCGCGCTCCAGCCGGAGCCCGTCGCCGCGGAAGTACCGACGCCCGACGCGGCGCCGACGCCGACGCCGCCACCCGCGCCTACACCGCCCGCACAGGAAGAGCCGAAGGTCGGCGCCAGCCACGTGCTGATTCAGTACAAGGGCTCGATGCGCGCTGGCCCGACCGTGACGCGCACCAAAGATGAAGCCAAGAAGCTCGCGGGTGAGGTCATGGGCAAAGCCAAAAAGGGGCAGGACTTCGCCGGCTTGGCCAAACAATATTCCGACGAGCCCGGTGCCAAAGACCGCGCAGGCGCGCTGGGGAAGTTCTCCAAGGGCATGATGGTAAAACCGTTCGCCGACGCCGCCTTCGCGCTAAAACCAGGCGAAATCAGCGGAATCGTCGAGACCGATTTCGGCTTCCACGTGATCAAGCGGACCGAGTAACGATTTGTCCGGAGCCCCCGCCACTGCTCGCAAACGCATCGTGATCGCCGAAGACGATCCAGCGATCGCGGCCATGCTCGAAAAGGTCCTGGCTCAGGACTACGACGTGTCGGTAGCGCACGACGGCAAGAAAGCGCTGGCGCTGGCTGCGCAGCTCCCCCGCCCCGCGCTCTTGCTGCTCGACATCATGATGCCGCTGCTCGACGGCCTGGCCGTCGCCGCCGCAGTGAAGAAGATCCCCGAGCTGAAAAGCGTGCCGATCATCTTCCTCACCGCTAAATCCGGCGCGACCGACGTGATCAAGGGCATCCAGAGCGGCGCCCGCCACTACATCACCAAACCCTTCAAAATCGACGAAGTTCTGGCCAAAGTCAAAAAGGCACTCGGCGGATAAGCCGCGAGCGCGAGCGCGAGCAAACAGGGAGACGGGGAGGCGGGGAGAGTTGGTTTTGTTTCCACCCCTTGCCTCGAAGTCACCCCCTGGACTGGTGAGCACATGGCTTTCAGCAAGCCCACAAGAAAATTTCTCATTCTGGCCTCCCCGTCTCCCCGTCTCCCTGTTCGCTCGTGCATCGCCGGGAGCCGTTCGTGTTGAAGCCGCCGCTGCCGCCCAAGCTGGCCTACCCGCTGGCCTTCGTGTCGGGCCTCCTCTACTTCGTCGCGTTTCCGGGCATCGACGTTTGGCCGGTCTCGTTCGTCGCGCTGGTACCGCTGTTCGTGGCGCTAGCCGGACAAACGCCCAAGCGCGGTTTCTGGGTTGGGTGGTTTGCCGGCTTCGGCATGACGATCGCCGGCTTTTACTGGTTGAGCTACACGCTGCAGGTCTTCAGCGGCTTCCCGCTGGCGCTTTGCTGGTTGTTTCAGGGCATTTTGTGCGCCTATCAGGCGGGCCGCATCGCGCTGTTCGGTTGGCTCGCTACGCGCGGCGAGCAACGCGGCTGGGGCCGTGGGCTCACGCTCACGCTGGCGTTCGCTGCCAGCGAGCTGGTCTTCCCGCTGCTGTTCCCGTGGTTCTACGGCGCCACCGTGCATCAAGTGCTGCCGCTGATTCAGGTCGCCGAGCTGGGCGGACCGATCGCGGTCTCGCTAGTGTTGCTGGCGTTCAACTACGCGTTGGCCGAGCTGGTGATAGCAAGGCTCGAGCGGCGCGCACCGAACAAGCGCGTGCTGGCGGTCGGACTCGCACCGCTAGTGGCCGCTATTTACGGCTGGATCCGCATCCCGATGGTCGAAGCGCGCAGCGCTGCCGCCGAGAAGATCGAAGTCGGTTTGGTGCAGGCGAACATGAGCCTGATGGGCAAGCGCGTGAACAAGCACGAAGGCTTGGACCGGCATTTGCGCCTGACCGACGAGCTCAAAGCCCAGGGCCCGCTCGACCTCGTCGTCTGGAGCGAGACCTCGGTGATGTCGGCCGTGCTCGAAGACGACGCGAACCGCGTGCTGCGCCAGCAGTTCACCCGCCATCTTGGCGTCCCGGCGCTGTTCGGCAGCGTGCTGGTGCGCCCAGTTACAGACGCCCGCGAGTACGTGCTGTTCAACTCCGCGCTGCTCACCGACAAGAAGGGCTCGGTCGTCGGCCGCTTCGATAAGCAGCTCTTGCTCGCCTTCGGCGAGTACCTGCCGTTCGGCGAGACTTTCCCGATTTTGTACCAATGGTCGCCACATACCGGCCATTTTCAGTCCGGAACGTCCTTCAAGCCGCTCAGCTTGGGCGACCACCAAATCGCCGTCGTCATCTGTTACGAGGACGTGCTGCCGAGCTTCGTGAATCGCGAGATGCGCGAGGGCGACCCGGAGCTGATCGCCAACCTGACCAACGACGCCTGGTTCGGCGACAGCACCGAGCCCTGGATCCACCTGGCGCTCGCCAAGCTGCGCGCGGTCGAGCAGCGTAAGTTCTTCGTCCGCTCGACCAACAGCGGTGTCAGCGCGTTCGTCGATCCCACTGGCCGCATCATCTCGAACACCAAGACGTTCGAAGAGGCCTCGCAGCGCGCCACGCTGCGCTGGCTCAAGGGCAAGACGCCCTACACCCTTTGGGGTGACGGTCCGTGGTGGCTGGCGACTCTGGCCAGCGCGGTGTTCGCCTTCCGTCGCCGCGGCCCGAAGCCCGCGGCCAGCCCACCGGTCGCCGACGGCGTCGTCGTGCCTGACGCCCACGCCGCCAACGCGGCTCCGTCAGCGGCCGTGCCAAGTCCGGCAGAGCTGGAAAACGAGCCCCATCAGGCGGTGCCGGCCAACGAACCGAAACCCGTTTCCGCCCAGCCTGGTTTCCCCAAACCAAGCGATTCCAAAGCCTGACCCGCTCGGCGGGAAGGCTCTTAGGGTCGGCAACGAATAACGTGCAACGTTGCTCGTCGATCCGGGTAACCTCCTTTTTCCGAGGCAGCCGGGTGGTGCGACAATCGCGTCGCTTGGTGGTGCTCGCATCCCTACCTTTCGGAGAGCTCTGACATGCAAGTGAACCCTTCTTATCGCGCGCTCAAGTGGACCCTGTCGTTGGTTGGTATCGCGGCGTCGCTCGGCGCTTGCGTCGTCACCTCGGGCGACGGCGGCGGCGACGACGCCGTCGGCGGCGACGGCAGCACTTCGACGGCTGGCACGAGCTCAACCGCCGGGACAGCCTCAGGCACCGCTGGCACCAAGGCCACCGGCGGTAGCGGGGGCTCCACCTCCGGCGGCACTGCCGCAGGCGGCGCTCCAGACGGCGCGGGCGGCGACGCCTACGTTCCGGGCTTGTGCGAGGCCGATTCACCGACGCCAACGGTCGAGCCTTCCTGTGCCCCGGCAACGGCGGACGACGCTGCGGGCCGCGAATGCCTGAAGTGCGTCAAAGCCAAGTGCTGCACTGAGTGGAAGTCCTGCTTCGGCAATACGCCGACGACGGCCTGTGGCTTCGGCGACACGGCCGATGCCGACGGTCAGTTCGAGTGCGTCTTGAACTGCTTCGGCGAGAACAAGGCGAACGAGACCGACGCCGACAAGCTGCTCGGCGACTGCACCGCCGGTTGCACCAACCAATGCGACACGGCGGACAACGGCTTGCCGCTCCAGTCGACGAACGACCTGATCGACTGCGCCAACACTGCCGCTAACTGCCAAGCCGACTGCTTCCCGTTCAACTGATCTAGGCCCTCGTCCGGCCAAACAACGCGCAATACTGCGCAATATCGCGCCCGAGGGCTGGTCTCTCGGGCGCGTCTCGTTTTGTGCCGGTCCCAGCCGGCCTACACACCGCACGCCCCCGCCCCAGTAACCGCCGCCGTTTCCGTGGCTTTTCGGGCTGCGGTCCCCGCCGAGGCACCGGGAAAATCGGCGTGCCAGGGCGGGCGTGTCTAGCTCCCGTGTGTTAGCGTCTGCGCCAAATGATGGTGATTGGCTGCGCTGGTTTTGCTGTTCCAGCGACGCGCTATTTCAAAGAGTACCTGTTCGTCGAGGTCCAAGAGACGCACATGGCCGTCCCCGGCCCTGGCACCGTGCGCCGCTGGCGACGTGAAGCCCCGCCCGGCTTCGAGTTCGCGCTGCTCGGCCCGCGGCAGATCGCCCAAGAAGGCTTCCGCGAAGGCAAAGTCGTCGAAACCGCGCTGAAGACGCTGGGCGAAGTGGCCAAGGAGCTCGATTCCAAGGCCGCCGTTTTCGTCGCCCCGCCAGATTTTACGAGCAGTCGCGCCAACCGCACCGCGCTGCGCGACTTTCTGAAGAGCGTGAGGAAGCAGTTCGACACGGTCGTGTTCGAGCCCGGCCCGGCCTGGAAGCCCGACGACGCCGACGACCTCGCCGAAGAGACCAACACCCTGTCGGCGCGTGATCCGCTGCAGATGGGGCTCTCCAAGCGCAAGGTCGCCTATTACCGCTTGCCTGGGCCAGCCGGCCACAAGTCGCGCTACGAAGATCCAGCGATCGAAAAGCTCGCCGACATCGCCACGGGCGGCAAGACGCAGGACGCGACGTACGTCTTCACGAACGTCGACATGTTCGCCGACGCCAAGCGCTTCAAAAAAGCGATGGGCGTTCCCTGACGCGAGTTTGCAGTTAGGAGTTTGCAGTTAGGAGCTGCGGCGTCGAGTCGCTCGCGGCCAAGTCGCTAGACTTATATGTCTGCTCTCCTGAGGCCACTGCCAAGACAAACGGCCAACTGCGCGGCGTGAACGTCGACCGAGGCTGGACGCTGGCGCAACTCCCAACTCCCAACTCCCAACTCCTAAACTCGCTCAGCCCTCAGAGGGCTCCGGCAGCCCCAACACGGCGCGCCCCAAGGCCTGGCCCAGCAGGCGCGCGGCGTCCCGCACGGCGCGGCTCCTAGCGGCGGCGTCGGCCGAAGGCGTGGCGCCTGAGGCAAACTGCGCAGCGCGGCTCAAGTCGCCCGTATCGCGAGTCGGGGCGGCGTCCGCGCTTTCGAGCACGAGCGCGCGTCCGACGACGACGATCTCCGAGCCGCGCGCGAGCGGCGTGTCGTTGCCCATGGAGCGCACTCCGATGCTCCGCTCATCGATGCGGACGATCTCGACGACCACGCGCGGGAAGCCCCTGCCGAGCGCCTCAGCCGCCCCTAGCTCGCTTCGCACCCCGGCAGCCGCCGCGTCCACCGCCTCGAAGCTCGACGTCGCAGCGCGGCCTTTGACGACCTCGTAATGGGTAGCGCCCGCACCGCCATAGACTGGCTGGTAGCCGCACGCTGGGAGCCCCAGCAGCCACAAAAAAAGCCCTCCGGCCGCGGCTCCGGCGCGCAGCCAAATCCGACCGTTTGTTCGGCGAGTTTCCCCCAGGCCTGGGGCCACATATTCCTGAGTCACATCCCGCATTTCGGGGCCAAGTTTCACGGGAAACAACAACCTATCCACATCCGACCAGCCGTTCAGTGGGGCGGCTTAACCCACAATAAAATTCACAATCTTTCCGGGCACGTAGATGAATTTCTTCAGCGGCTTGTCGGCGATGAAACGGACCACATTTTCGTCCTTGAGCGACTCGGATTTGGCCAGCTCTTCCGTGGCGTCCTTGGCCAGTTTCACGCGGCCGCGGGCCTTGCCGTTCACTTGGACGCCGATCTCGATCACGTCGTCGACGCACAGCGCGAGATCGAACGACGGCCACGCCGCGTCGGCGATTGGCTCCGCGTGCCCGAGCTGCTGCCACAGCTCTTCGGCCAAGTGCGGCGCGAACGGCGAGAGCACCACCAACATCTTCTCGAGCGCGACCCGCGGTGTCGCGTCGAGACTAGTCAGGCGATTGGTGAGGATCATCAACGTGCTGACCGCGGTGTTGAAGCGCATCGTCTCGATGTCTTCGGCGACTTTCTTGACCGTGCGATGCAGCAGCTTGCGCGTCTCCTCGTCCCCTTCTCCGTCGGAGAGCGGCTTTTGGGAGACCGCGTGGACTTTGTCGAGGAATCGCCGGCAACCCTGGATGCCGGCGGTTTGCCAGGGCTTGGTTTGCTCGAGCGGCCCCATGAACATCTCGTAGACGCGCAGACTGTCGGCGCCGAACTCCGCCACGACCTGGTCCGGATTCACGACGTTTCCGCGCGACTTTGCCATCTTTTCGAGCGACGTGTGCAGCCGCACGCCGTGCTCGGGATGGTGGGGCACGTTGTCTTTCAGCACGATCGCGGCTGGGCCGACGTAACGCGCTTCGACCTTGTCGCCGGTGTGCGTGCGCAGCTCGCCGTCGGCGTCGGTGTGCACGCTACGGTCGTCACCGTCGAGCACGCGCACCAGCTTGCCGTCGCCATCGACGACCGCGTACCAGCGGTACGCATTGCCCAGGATCATGCCCTGGTGCACGAGGCGCTGGAACGGCTCTGGATCTTTCACGATGCCAACGTCGAACAGCACTTTGTGCCAGAAGCGCGCGTACAGCAGGTGCAAGACCGCGTGCTCGTTGCCCCCCATGTACAGGTCGACCGGCATCCAGTCGGCGTAAGCCTGCTCGGAAAACGGCGCCGTGGTGTTCTTCGGATCGAGGTAGCGCAGGTAGTACCAACACGAGCCCGCCCACTGCGGCATGGTGTTGGTCTCGCGCGCAAACCAGGCGCCGTCTTGCTGGAAAAAACGCCAATCCAGCGCCTTGACCAGGGCACCGGCGGGGTCGCCCGGACGGTAGTCTTCGAGCGCCGGCAGCTTCAGCGGCAGCTCGCTGTCCGGCACCGGGATCGGCTTCGAATAGTCGATCGTGTGCGGGTCGCCGCGCCGTGGATCGCCGTCGCATTGGACCGGGAAGAACACCGGGATCGGTTCGCCCCAGTAGCGTTGGCGCGAGAACACCCAGTCACGCAAGCGGTAGTTCACCTTGCGCTCGCCCAGTTTCTGCTCGGCGATGTGGCGCAAGATGTTCTGCTTCATCTCGGCGGTCGGCTGGCCGTCGAATTGGCCCGAACGCACGGCGATGCCATCGTCCGTGAACGGCGCTTCGAGCGCGTCGTGCAGTTGGCCGTCGGGGCTCACCACCTCGATGATCGGCAGCTGGTACTGTTTGGCGAACTCGAAATCGCGCTCGTCGTGGGCTGGCACGGCCATGATCGCGCCGGTGCCGTAAGCGCCCAGCACGTAGTCCGCGGTGTAGATCGGGATCTGCTTTTGGGTCAGCGGGTTGATCGCGTAGGAACCGGTAAAAACGCCGGTTTTCTGCTTATTCAGGGCCGTGCGCTCGAGATCACTCTTGCGCGCGGCAGCGGCGATGTACTCGGTTACCTGGGCGCGCTGAGCGTCGCCCGCCAGCGACAGCGTGAGCGCGTGGTCGGGAGCGATCACCAGGTACGTCGCGCCGAACAGCGTGTCGGGGCGCGTCGTGAACACGCGGACCTTTTCGGGGCGACCGGCGAGCGGGAAGTCAACCTCCGCGCCCTCGCTCTTGCCGATCCAATCGCGCTGTTTTTGCTTGGTTTCGGGCCAATCGAGCGGGCCAAGGTCCTCCGCCAAGCGATCGGCGTAGGCGGTGATGCGCAGCTGCCATTGCCGCAGCGGTTGGCGCACGACTGGGTGATTGCCACGCTCACTGCGGCCGTCGATCACCTCTTCGTTGGCCAGCACGGTTCCGAGCGCCGGGCACCAATTGACGGGAATTTCAGCCTGAAATGCCAGTCCGCGTTCGAACAGTTGGAGGAAGATCCACTGCGTCCAACGCACGTAGCCGGGGTCGGTCGTGTCGACCTCGCGTGACCAGTCGTACGAAAAGCCCAAGCTCTTCAGCTGGCGCCGAAACGTATTGACGTTCTCAGCCGTGGTCTTGGCCGGGTGCTGGCCGGTGTTGATCGCGTGCTGCTCCGCAGGCAAACCGAACGCGTCCCAGCCCATCGGGTGCAAGACATCGAAGCCCAGCGCGCGTTTGTAACGCGCCACGATGTCGGTCGCGGTGTAGCCCTCCGGGTGCCCGACGTGCAGGCCCGAGCCCGACGGGTACGGGAACATGTCGAGCACGTAGAACTTGGGCCGGCCCGGGTGGCGCACTGATTTGAAGCTTTGCCGCTCTTCCCAAACACGCTGCCACTTCGGTTCAATCGCTCGATGATCGTAAGCCATACGCTACCCGGCGATATAGCACCCGCCGCCAGGGTCGAGCAGCGAGAACGAGCGAACAGGAAGGCGGGGAGGCGGGAAGAAAGCCCGAGATTTTGGGGTGAGCGAACGGGCCAGGCGCGACGCCGCCGTATCGCCACGAGGCCACACTCGCCTGCTCGAACAAGAAAAACCTTCCCGCCTTCCTGTTGCCTCGCTCGCGCTCTCTCGTCTCCCGTTTGGCTCAGTCGCCCTGACGGGTGCGTTTGCGTTCGAGGCGCTGGCGGCGCTTTTCGGCGGCGGGTTCGGCTTCGCCGGTGCCTTGGTCGAGGATTTCGAGGGCGCGGGCCGGATCCTTCACGAAATGCTCGTACAGCTTCACCAGCTCGAGCCGCAGCGCCGGATCGTCGAGGCCTTGGGCGAGTGACTCGAAGTCCTCGAGCGCTCTGGCGCGATCGCCGCGGGCCTTGTGGACGTCGCCGCGGACCTTGAGCGCGCTTTTGACACCGAGCTCGAGCGCGCGATCCGCCGCCCGCTCCGCCACCGCCAGCGCGCCAGCACGCTTCATGGTTTTGGCGAAGCCGACCAGATCTTCGCCGTGCATCAGGTCGAACGGCTCGCCGTACAGGCCGACCAGCGCGGCCATGCTGACGACGTCCCAGGCGTTGTGGTCGACAACCTCACGCAGCGCTTGTTCGTCCCCCGTCCGCAGGAAATGTGCATAGCGAGCCGGCACGTCGGCGCCGTCGACGTCCACCCCACGATCGAAACCCAAGACCTCGCTCTCGAGCGTCTTGAGCCGGCAGGCTCCCAGCCGCGCGCGGTGCAGCCGGCGGCCGATGTGCAAGAGGTCGAGGTGCGGCAAATCTCTAGGGATTTCCCGGCGATTCATCACGTAGCGGCCCTTCAGCAAGGGCCAGTCGAAGGCCTTGCCGTTGTACGAGACGAGCAGCTCGGCGGCCGCCAGCCGCGCCGTCAAGACGTCGAGTAGCGCCGGCTCGTCGCTCGGGCTGCGCAACAACAGCTGTTCGACGTGCAGGCGCTGCTCGGCGTCGAACCATGCCATGCCGAGCAAAAATGCGATCGCGCCGGCGCCGCCCAGGCCAGTCGTCTCGGTGTCGATGAACAGCGCGCCGCCCAGGTGAATGCCCGCCAGCGACGGATCGAGCGCCAGCAGCGCGAGCAGCTCCGGGCGGCTGTGGTAGGCCGAGTCGACCGGGATGCGGCCGACGTGGTGCGAGGGCGGTAGGATGCTGTGGCGACGATACAGCGGGCCATTTGGCGTCTCTTCGCGCACGAACGGCAGCGTTGTTTCGCTCGGATCTGCGGCCGAAGCAGCCACCGCCGCAACCGCTGGCCGATCGAGAATTTCAGCCATTTTCGAGCGCAGCTGGTCGATCACGCTCGGCTCGGGCGCCGGTAGCGGCAACGCCGACGGCACGTTCACGGGCGGCGTCGACGGCGTCGGTAGGAACCCAAGCTTGCGCTTGAAGTCCATGGTTACGGCTGCCCGCCCGGCAGCTCGAGCACCGTGACCGAACCAATCGCGGTCGACAGCACCAGCCGGTGCCGCGCAGCGTCCCAGATCGGCCGCAACGGCGCCGAGTCGAGCGCGACCTTTTGGCTCGTCCCATCAGGATAAAGCAGGCGCACGGCGTCGTTGCCTTCGGCGATCGCAAAGAAGCCGTCGCCACGCACCGGCGGCGACAAGCAATCGCTCGTCGCCTGAAGCTCGATCCGCGCGCTGGTAACGACGCGCACCGAGTCGTCATCACAGGCAAAAATAGCTCGTTCAGCGTCGACAGCGAGCTTGGCGGAAGCACCGAAAACCCCCGGCAGCGCACTGCGTTCGTACCCGTAGCCTTTCACGGTAGCGAACGCTTCACCGAGCACGACTGCGGTTTGGCCAGTCCCGAGCAGCGCCGGGGCCGAGCGCGCGCCGACAGCAGCCAGGCGCAGGTTCAACGCACCGCCGGTCGTGACGCCGTAGAGGTAGTCGTCTTGGCCGACGAACAGCAAGGTTCCCTTCGGCGTCAGCGTGATTTCGCTCTTTGGCACGACTGGCAGCGGGAACACCCAACGCAGGTGCGAGTCAGGCTCGAGCGCGTACAGGCGCTTCTCACTGGTGGCGATGAACACGCGCCCGCTACTCGCCTCTTCGACCGGCGGCGCGACGACGCGACCTTTGACGGTGTAGCTCCAGCGGTAGCTGCCGTCTGGCCCGAGCGCGTGCACGTAACCGTCGCCCGAGCCCACGTAAACTGCGCCCGCCTGCCCCACCCCCGGCCGCGCAAACAGCGTCGAAGCCGCCGAAAAATGAAACACCACCCGCGGCGCCTCCGCCCCCGACGCCGCGCCAGCGACGCCAAGCACCGCGCAAATCGTCAGGCAGAACCGGTGGACCAACACGCCACCCACCCTGCGGAAAACCCCACCCGGCCGCAAGGACCTTCTCGCAACTGCCAACTGCCAACTCCTAACTCCCAACTCCCCTCGCACCGTCTGATAATCTCCGCACCAAAATGTCCCTCAACGTCTTCGGCCTCACCGGCGGCATCGGGTCCGGCAAGAGCACGGCGGCGGCGCTTTTTCGCGAACGCGGCGTGCCGGTGGTGGACGCGGACGAGCTGGCGCGCGAAGCCGTCGTGGCGGGCAGCCCCGGCCTGGCCGAGGTGGTGGCGGCTTTTGGCCCACAGATCCTGGCCGCCGACGGCAACTTGAACCGAAAGCAGCTGGGCGCCCTGGTTTTTGCCGACGGCGAGGCCCGAAAACGCCTCGACGCGATCACCCACCCGATCGTGCGGCGGCTAGCGCAAGAGCGCTTCCGAGCGCTCGATGAACAGGGCATCACGCTGGCGGGCTACGACGTGCCGCTGTTGTTCGAGGTCGGGCTCGATGCCGTGCTGCGCCCGATCGTCGTGGTCACCGCCCGAGAGGCCACCCAGCTCGAGCGGATATTGGCGCGCGACGGCATCAGCGAACCCGCGGCGCGCGAACGGATTGCCGCGCAGCTCTCGCTCGCCGACAAGCAAAAGCGCGCCGACTACGTGCTCTACAACAACGGAACGCTGGACGCGCTCGCCGCGCAGGTCGACGCCTTGCTCGAGAAGCTACGCGCCGAGCTGGGCGCGTGACTGGCGCATTTTAGCGGCTTTTAGCGTATTTTCGAGCAAACAGGCGATCGTCATCGGACCGACGCCGCCCGGCACCTTGGTGATGAAGCCAGCGACTTTTTCGGCGGCCTCGAAATCGACGTCGCCGCACAGCTTGCCCAGCGCGTTGCGATTCATGCCGACGTCGATCACCGCCGCGCCCGGCTTGATGAAGTCACCCTTAATGATCGCCTCGCGACCGACAGCCGCCACCAGCACGTCGGCTTGACGGCAAACGGCAGCCAGATCGCGCGTCTTGGAGTGGGCGATCGTGACGGTGGCATTTTCAGCCAATAACAGCGCGGCGACGGGCTTGCCAACCAGGTTGCTGCGCCCGACCACGACCGCGTTGGCGCCCGACAACTTCACTCCAGTTTCGCGCAACAGCCGCATGCAGCCCGACGGGGTGCACGAAACCAAGCCGTCGGCGCCCGCCCACAGCGCCCCGACGCTCAGCGGGTGCAGGCCGTCGACGTCTTTAGCGGCGGAGATCGTCTCGATCACGCGCGTCTGGCTGATCTGCGCCGGCACCGGGAATTGTACCAAAATGCCGTCAACAGCCGGGTCGGCGTTCAGCTGCTCGACGAGCGCGAGTAACTCAGCTTCGGCGGTCGACGCCGGCAGCCGGTAAACCTTGCCCGCCATCCCGACCTCAGCCGCGGCTTTTTCCTTGCTGCTCACGTACACAGCCGACGCCTGATCGTCCCCGACCAGCACGACATGCAAACCCGGGGCGCGGCCGTGCGCGGCGCGAAACGCCGTCACGCCAGCCTTCACCTCGTCGCGAACCTTCTGCGCTACCGCTTTGCCGTCGATGATCTGCGCCATTTGCGCCGCGCTCTAGCAGGCTCCGTGGGCGGCGACCAGCGACGGCCTCGTGCGACTCATTTTGCGGCGACGACGGCCGTCACCAACGTCGTCGCGCCGGCCACGATCTCGACGTCGACACGGGCGGTTGAGGCTCCGCTGAGCGTGATTCGAAGCGTCGAAAGCGCCGTGCCTGCCTGAAGGTTTCCGAACAGAATCAAGCCGCTGTCGTCGGTGAGCAAGTCCGTACCGGAGTTATCGCGGAGCCACAGCCCCGCCTGGCGGTACGCCAGGATCTCGGGCATTGCGCTGGCACTGGCGTGGGCGCCGACGACGGAGCGGCCCTGGGCATCGACAACGCGCAGCACGACCTGGGCCCGTTCAAGCGAGCGGTCGTTGTTCAGACTGAGGAAGATGGTGTCCATGACCACCGCGCTCACGACACCGACCGAAACCGCGTTCGTCGCTCGCGTGTCGACCGGCAGCAGCGTCGGCACCATGCCGCTCTGGGCCGCGGGCGTGACCAAGAACCAGTTGGCGGCGTCTTTCAGGGTGCCTTCGAGCTGGAACGACATGCCGTCGTAGTTGGCCATCACCCGCGTGCGGTTCTCACCTGTGGCCGTCACCTGAGCCGTGCTCGACAGCTGGATGCCAGGATCGAAGCTGTCCTCGCCGAGCACCAGTACGTCGCCGGAAAGCGTGGTGACTTCCTCCCCCGAGGAGCTCGCACCGGCTTCGTTGCCGCTGCCGTTGCTGCTACTGGCCGGGGGCGACGAGGAGAGGCACTTCACCACCGTCGGGTCACACCCGGCGACGCCAGCGGGGTGATCGACCTTCTGCCCGCAAGCAGCGCAGAACAGCAGGATCGGAGCGACCAGGGCCAGCGAACGCATGGCCTGAGCCTAAGGCACGCAGGCAGGCAACGCCAATTCCGGGCTCAGCCGCGCAAGCCCCTTACGCCGCCGCGGCGGCGACCGACGGCTTGCTGAGGCGGGTGTGCAAGTAGGCGCACACGCCGATCAGGATGACGCCGATCAGCTGAGATGTGCTTAAGCCGAGGATCGCGCCGCGATCATCGTCGCGGAAGAACTCGATCGCGAAGCGTACCGCGGCGTACAGCCCCATGAACCAGATGAAGACCTGGCCATCGTAGCGTTTTCTGCCGTGCAGGTAGAGCGTCAGAAAAGCCGCGATCGCCAAGGAAGCGATCGATTCATACAGCTGGGTCGGGTGCACGGGCAACGAGGCGTCGGACGGCTGTTCCAGCAGCTTGTCCTTCCACTGAGCTTCACTGGCTGGGCTGTGGCCCGGGAACGACAACGCCCAGCTCGATCCCCAGACTTTACCGAAACAGCAGCCGGCCAGCGTGCAGCCCATGCGGCCAAACGCCAGCCCGACCGGCACGACCATCCCGGCCATGTCCGCGCCCTTCCAGAACGGAAAGCGATCCGCCTTCAGCAGAAACCACGCCGCCACCGACGCGCCGATGAAGCCGCCGTAGTAGGCGAAGCCGCCGCCGTAGAACTTTGCCCAAGCTAGGCAATCCGTCTGCTTCGGACGACACACGCCTTGCACGGCATTCCAAATGCCGTCGTACGTTGAGACGCACTCCTGGCGCGTGACGTGCCAGTCGACCTTGGTCGGGTCCGTGCAGAGGTGCACGTAGTCCCAGAAATAGCCGTCGGCGAACACGTGCAGCAGCCGTCCGCCCGCGACACCTGCGAGCAACATCGCCAATCCGAGATCGACGATCACATCCGGATCTTGACCGACGCGCTTGGCCCAGACGCAACCCATGATGGTCGCGAACAGGAACCCGATCAGCAAGAGTACGAAGTAGCTGGGCGCCGGAACCGTGTAGTCGCCGCCGAACGCGGAGAAATCGAGCGTGAACAGGCGGCTCTGCATGGCCTGACTTTCGAGCTTTATGCTTCGGGCTTCAAGGGCGGAGTCGCATCAGGCACGCTCAAAGCACCCAGGTCCGAGCCCGGAGTCGGGCCGGCGACCGGTGCCGGGTCGAGCGAAACCCCGCCACCAGGCGGTCGTGGCGGCATCGACGCCGAAGCGCCGCGGCGCGACGTGAACATGTCCACGGCCATCAAGCCGACACCGACGCAGATCGCGATATCGGCCACGTTGAACGTGGGCCAGTGGTCGGTGATCGCCCAACCCTTCACGGCTTTGGCGACCAGGCGATTCATCGACTCGATCCACTTGGCCTGGTAGTCGATGAAATCGATCACGTTCGAGCGCACGATGCGGTCGGACAGGTTGCCGAGCGCGCCGCCCAGCACGAGCGGTAGCCCCCACTTGAGCGCGCGTTGTTGGGGCGTCAGCCGCCCGTACAGGTTGATGATGAACGCGATCGCCAGCAGGCTGACCAGCAAGAAGAAGGGCCGGCGCACGAACTCGCTTTGCCGCTGGAACAGACCCCACGCGCCACCCGGGTTGTAGGCGAGCGTGAAGCCCAAGTGCTCTTTGATCAGCTCGATCGAGGGCAAAAGCGGGCTGCGGCGCGACAGCGTGATCTCTGCCCAGGCCTTGGTCGACACATCGGCCGCCAGCGAGACGGCCGCGACGCTACCGAAAAACAGGAACGTCGGGCGCGGCGGCGGCGCTTGTGAAAGGCTCGGGTCTGGCGTGACGCCAGTCATCAGCGTCGGTGGCGTCGCCGAGAACGGCGCGGGTTCCGGAAACGCCGACCGCTCAGCCGCCGCGAGTGGAGCGGGCGGAGCCGCCTCGGTGGCAGCGGCGTCGAGCACGGGCTCGGGCAGCTCAGACGTGCCGTGTTGCGGGTCAGTCATACGGGAAACCAGAGCGCCGTTTACGACAGCTCTTGAGAAAGGGCCAGTCGCTTGCTCGGGCACGGCGCGGCAACCTTTTCTGACTCGTCGCTATTCCGCTACTTCGTGCGGGGGCTGCCGAATCGCAGCCCGACTCGCAGAACCTTCCGTGCCGTCGCACGGCACAACCCGGCGGCTCGTGGTCGGCCAACGCGTGACGGCATGGCGCTCTCGTACTTGCGACACCGGGCAGCAGCACCGCGAGGCGTGGCGCGCGAAAACCCGCGGCTTTCGTTGTGCAGGTGCGAGGGCAGGTCCCCGCCGGATGGCCGATCTGACACTGCGGGCACCAGGGGTCGCGCGCCCTATTCCGTGTCGCACTTGCGACACACATTCCTC
This sequence comes from Polyangiales bacterium, assembly GCA_038252755.1. GTDB lineage: Bacteria > Myxococcota_A > Polyangia > Polyangiales > Polyangiaceae > PMG-095. The sequence goes on from JBBSAB010000034.1 coordinate 66,418, forward strand.
AATGATTCCGGGGCATCCCCTTGATGGCATGACGGTGTCGTACTTGCGACACGCCGCCGCGGGCAACGCCGCCGCCGGGCGACCAGGTCTTGATGCACGGTGCGCGCGGCGTGTGATAACGACGCCGCTTGCCTATCGCATGTGCGACACCGTCATGCCAACGACAGAGCAGCTTGAAATCATTGGGAAATCAGTGTCGCAAGTGCGACACGGAAAGCGGCGCGCCAACCCAGTCGCTGGGACGGAGAACGCGAGGGCCACGGCCCGCGAGGGCCACGGCGAACCTGCCGGAGGCCGGGCCGGTTTCGTTCCAGGACTGTCCATTGGGCCCATCGGAAACTACCGCACATCTGTATAGTACTTGAGCTAGTCTTCGCCGCCATGCCCCAACCGCCCTGGAGCAACCCCACCGGCGTCCGCGCTGTCGTCGACCAATGGCAAGCCAGCGGCGCGGTGAAGCGCTGTTTCACCGCCGAGCGGAGCCTGCCCCCCGCCTCTCCCGAGTACGGCGCCATCCCGGAAAGCCTGCCACCCTCGCTGGTCGAAGCGCTCGGCCGGCGCGGTATCGGTTCGCTCTACTCGCATCAGGTGCAGGCCATCGACGCGGCGCGGAGCGGGCGCCACGTCGTTATCGCCACGCCGACGGCGAGCGGCAAGAGCTTGTGCTTCCACCTGCCGGTGCTGGCGGCCCTGGCCGAAGATCCGACCGCGACGGCGTTGTTCGTCTACCCGACCAAAGCTCTTTCGCGCGATCAGGAGCACAACCTGCGCCAGCTGATGGGCGAAGCCGGGCTGCCGACGCACGCGATGGTGTTCGACGGCGATACGCCCGGCGACGCGCGGCGCGCCGTGCGCGAGCGTTGCCGAATCGTGCTGACGAATCCGGACATGCTGCACGCCGGCATTTTGCCGAACCATGCGCGCTGGGCAAGCTTGTTTCAGGGACTGAAGTACGTCGTGCTGGACGAGCTGCACACCTACCGTGGCGTGTTCGGCTCGCACATGGCGCACGTGCTCGGTCGGCTGCGGCGCATCGCGGCCTTTCACGGCTCACACCCAACGTTCATCGCCGCCACCGCCACGATCGGTAATCCGCTCGAGCACGCCGCACGCTTGATCGGCGTGCCGCCAGAGACGGTGGAGCTGGTCGACAAATCGGGCGCGCCACGCGCCAGTCGCGAGGCGTACATCTACAACCCGCCAGTCGTGAACGAGGACCTGCAGATCCGCGCCAGCACGATCAAACAAGCCGTGAACCTGGCCGCCGATCTGGTGCGCGCCAAAGTGCCGACGATCGTCTTCGGTCCGTCGCGTAACTCGGTCGAGGTGATGCTCAAATATTTGCGCGCCAAGGTCGGCGACGTGGCCGGCGCCGACGCGATAATGGCGTACCGCGGCGGTTACTTGCCCGAGACGCGGCGCCGCATCGAAGCCGGGCTGCGCGCCGGGCAGATTTTGTGCGTCGTCGCCACCAACGCGCTTGAGCTCGGCATCGACATCGGCGACCTGTCGGCCGTGGTTTGCGCGGGCTATCCGGGGTCGGTAGCCGGCACCTGGCAGCGCTTCGGCCGCGCCGGGCGACGTGGCGAGACCAGCATTGCGGTCTTGGTGTGCGGCAGCGACGCGCTCGATCAATACCTGGCGCGCGAGCCCAAGTATTTGTTCGAAGCCAGCTCCGAGGAAGCGCGCATCGATCCGGGCAACGTCGAAATCCTGATTCAACACCTGAAGTGCGCGACGTTCGAGGCGCCGTTCCAGATCTCGGCGGCTGGCGCTCGCCCGGCTGATCCGCTGCCGGCAGCGGGCGAAAGTTATCTCACGTTGGATCCAACAGCGACGCGCGACGCGCTCGAGTACCTGCGTGGCCACGGGCTCGTGCACCAATCCGGCGGGCGTTACCACTGGGCTGGCGAAGCGTATCCAGCCAGCGCGGTTTCGCTGCGCAACATTGGCTGGGACAATTTCGTGATCATCGATGTCGCGACGAACAAATCGATCGCCGAGCTCGATTTTCGAGCCACGCACACCATGTTGCACGAGCAGGCGATTTATCAGCACGACGCCGAGCAGTATCAAGTCGAGCGCCTCGACTACGACAATCACAAGGCCTTCGTGCGCAAGGTCGAGCCCGACTACTTCACGACCGCCCTCACCTACCGCACCGTCAGCGTGATCGAGCCGCGCCAAGATGCCATGCTCGGCCACGCGCGCGTTGGCTTCGGCGATGTGAAAGTGATCGAGAAGGTCACCGGTTACAAAAAGATCAAGTTTTTCACGCACGAGAACGCCGGCTATGGCGACGTGCACCTGCCAGAGATGCAGATGCACACGACCAGCTTTTGGCTCACCGTGCCCGAAGCGGTTCTGGCGTCGCTGCCGCATCCACGCGCGACGCTGATCGACGGCTTGCGCGGGCTAGGCGCAGCGCTTGAAACGGTCTCCACGCTGTTCTTGATGTGTGATCCGCGGGACATCGGCCAAACGCTCGGCGACGGCGGCCAAGCCAGCGAAGGCGACGTCCCCGCGGTCGCCCCGGGTCGCGATCCACACGCCGGGCGCACCGGGCAGTTCGACCCGACGGTGTTTCTTTTCGACGCACTTCCGGGCGGCGTGGGCTTGGCTGAAAGAATCTATGAGCGCGGCCGCGAGCTGTGTTGGGCCGCCGGCAGGTTGATTCGGTCATGTAGCTGCCCCGCCGGCTGCCCCGCGTGCGTCGGACCGGCGACCGACTCGAACCCGCGCAAACGGGTCGCACTCGAGCTCTTGAGCGCGCTCGGGCTGACGGCGCACGACGTTTCGGCCGGGCGTGGTGGTGCGATTTTGGCAAGTTGAGCGAAAGGCGTTTGCTCGGGCCCGGCCCCGCCCGTAGCCTTGGGACTCGATGCGTCGTCGCTTGCACGCGCTGGTTTGCGTAGGACTGCTCAGCGGAGGCTTTTTCGCGAGTTGCTTGGCGCGTCGCGACAAACCCTTCGTGCGCCAAACCGACGACGACGCGGGCGCCCCGACTCCGATCGCGATCGACGGCGCCGCGCCGGACGTTTCACCCGACGCGCTCGAGATTGAACCGCACGCCGTGTTGGGCATCGACCCACCGCACGGGCCGTTCGACGGCGGCACGCGCGTGATGATCCGCGGTAACGGTTTCGAGAGCAACGCGCGGGTTTGGTTGGGCGACGTCGAGGTGCCGACGTCGAGTGTCACCCCGGTCGACCCGCAGCGCATCCAAGTCGTCACGCCACCCGGCAGCACCGGCGCCGTCGACATCACGGTTCAAAACGGCAAGGCCACTTCTACCAAAGCTACGCTGACGGGCGGCTACACCTACGACCGCTTCTACGCCAAGCCAGCGAGCGGTCCGACTTCGGGCGGCACCGTCATCACTCTTCTGGGTGACAGCACGAGCTGGGACGAAACCACCGAGATCGAAATCGGCCGAAAACCCTGCACCGAGCTGAACATCATCAGCCCGACCGAGCTCACTTGCATCACCCCACCCAGCGACGCGGGCGCCAAGGTATTGAGCGTTTTGTCGGGCACCGATCGCGAAGACGCACTCGACGGGTTCACCTACGGCAACAGCAACAACGGCTTCCGTGGCGGGCTCTCCGGTGAGCTGCTGAGCACGCAGCTCACCGTACTGGCGTTCGACAACATCGAGGGCGCGGCGATCCCGGGCGTCACCGTGCTGGTCGGTGACAACGTCGACTCGGGCCAGATCGGTCGTACCGATCGAAACGGCGTGGTCACGTTCTCGGGCGAGCTCGGGACGCAGCAAACGATCACGTTGGCCTTGAAGTGTTTTCAGCCGATCACGTTTTACGACGTGCCAGTCGATCACGTGACCGCGTACTTGGATCCGGTGTTGTCACCGGATTGCGGCAGCTTGGGCGAGCTCCCGCCAGGTGGCGGAACGCCGGGCGTCGGCTCCGGCGTGTCAGGCGAGGTCGTGTGGGCGCCGGACGGAGAGCTGAAACGCCGCGGCTGGACCAACGTGCCGCAACCAGCCGTCGAGACCGAAAAAGACGTCGCTTACGTGTTCCGGCTCGCCGATGACGCGGACGACACGTTCCGTCTGCCTTCGATCAGCAACGCGATCACGCGCGATACCGAAGGCTCGGTCGGTTACAAGTTCTACCAGTCGACCTCGCCCGGCAATTTCACGATGTACACGCTGGCCGGGCTCGAGGACGACAGCACGTCGCCGCGCACCTTCACCGCCTACGCGATGGGCATCCTGCGCGGGGTCGCGGTCAAGCCGGGTAAAACTGCCGACGACGTCTTCATCCAGGTCGACGTGCCGCTCGACCACGCCCTGACGTTGACGCTCGAGCCGCCGGTCCCAGGGCTGCGCGGGCCGGATCGAATCCGTGCGTCGGTGGCGATTCAAATTCAGGACCAAGGTTTTGCGCTGCTGCCCAACGGCATCACCGAGCATTCGCTGCCCGGCTCCAACACGTTCTCGTTCGTCGGCGTGCCACCGCTCGTCGGTACCCTGGCGGGAACGAAGTACGTGCTCGGCGCGCGCGCCGTGACTGGCGCGTCCGGTTCTCCACCGCTGTCGGTGATTGGCTCGTTCTCGGCCACCAGCACCGCCGAACCGCTCGGTTTGGGCGGCTTCGTGCCGCTGCCGGTGATCAAGACGCCGGTCAAAAACACGCAGTGGGATTTGAGCTCAATCAACCTCGAACAAGCCCAATCGGGGCAAAGCGTAGATCTAACCGTCGTGCGCATCGACGCCGGCGGCGGACTGTACGAGTGGACGGTGGTGGCGCCCGGTCCACGCAGCGAGCTCAAGCTGCCCAACCTGGCCAAGCTCGCGCCCGACGCGGCGTTGCCGGTCGGCTCGCTCAGGGTCGTGACGACTTTGGCTCACATCACCGACTTCGACTACGGCAAATTACGCTACCGCCAATTGTCGCCGCGCGGCTGGAACGCCTACGCCACCGACACCATCCTGACGCAGCACTGAGTTGTTCCCGCGCTTTCGGCTCCGCTCGTTCACGCTCGCCGCCGGAATTTGCGCGTTGCTCGGCGCGTGCAGTTACGATCGCACCGACCGTTGGCTGAAAGGCGCACAACCTCCTCCCGCGCTGTGCGAGCTAGGCACCCGGCGTTGTTCCGGCTCGCAGGTGCAACTCTGTATCAACGCGCTCGGTGGGGCGATCTTCGAGAATGAGGACGACTGCGCCGCGCGCGGCCTAGTTTGCAATCCGGACGGTTTTCGGTGCAGCGCCTGCATCCCGGGCGCCGGCAGCTGCGACGGCCTCGACGTCTACGTTTGCGACGAAACTGGCGAGAAAAGCCTCCAACAAGGCACCTGCGACCCTGAACAGCGCGAAGGCTGCCGGGCCGGCAAATGCCTCAACCTGTGCAACGAAGCCCGGCGCAATCGCAGCAACGTCGGCTGCGAATACTGGCCCGTCGACCTCGACAACGCGATGGTCGACGACACGTTGAACGCCGCCGCACAGCAGTTCGCGGTCGTGATCTCCAACCCCGAGCCTGACATCACGACCGAGGTCGTGATCGAACAGGACGACGCGCAGCCGGGCGAGCCGCCGCAGCTGGTCAAGGTCGCCAGCGCGAAGATTCCGCCGTTCAGCCTGCGCGTCTTCAAGCTCGGCCCGCGTGAGGTGGACGGCTCAGCCGACGGCACGTTCGACACCGGCACGCACAGCGCGCTCACGCGGCATGCGTACCGCGTCAAGTCGTCGTTCCCAGTCGTCGCCTACCAGTTCAACCCGCTCGAGAACGTGAATGTGTTCTCGAACGACGCTTCGCTGCTCAAACCGGTCGAGGCGCTCGACCCCGGCAGCAACAACGAGGCTTTGATGTACGCCGTGCTCGGTTGGCCGCAGACGATCGCCACGTCGAGCGATCCCGACACCAACTTTAGCAGCACGACTCCCGCCAATTTGCGGTCATTTTTGACTTTGGTCGGCACGCGCGACCAGACCCACGTCCGCGTCAAGAGCGCGGCGCGCATCTTGGGCGGCGGCGCAATTCCGGCGACCGAAATCGGCGAGGAGCTCACGTTGACGCTCGATGCCTTCGATGTCGCTAACCTCGAGACCGACGACTTCGCTGCGGACTTCACTGGCAGCATCGTGTCTGCCGATGGCCCCGTCGTCGCGTTCAGCGGCAGCGAAGCGGCCGACGCGCCATTCTTCAATACGCTGCGCGACCGCGCTTGCTGCGCCGATCACCTGGAAGAGCAGCTCGACCACGTGCGCACGGCCGGGCAGCACTTCGTCGCCACGGTGTCACCGAATCGCTCGCGCGCCGTCAAGGCCGCCGGCGGCGAGATCGGCTTGCAGGAGCAGAACGAGTATTTCCGGATCATCGCCACGACCGAGCGCGGCGCACGCATCACCACCAGCTTAGACGGCAAGCAGAGCTCGGTCACGCTGACCGGACTCGGAGATTTCGCGAGCCTGACCAGCTCGCACCACTTCACGTTCGACAGCGATGCGCCGGTCGCGCTCTCGAGCGTGTCGCCGAGCCAAGAGGACGCCAACATCCCGAGCGCGCTCCCGGGCGGTGATCCGAGCTTGATCATCATCCCGCCGCTCGAGCAATTTCGCAGCAATTACGTATTCTTGACGCCCGACAAGTACAGCTTCGATTTCGTGCGCATCATCACCGCGCCGGATACCGGCGTCGCGCTCGACGGCGTGCTCGTGGCCAACATCCCGACTTGCGAGCTCGCGCCGGCCGACGGCCTCAGCGACAAAGCTCGCGGCGGCCCACCGACGCTCGTGGTCTACACTTGCCAGCTCAGCTTCCCCAAGATCGATATGTCAAAGCCTCGCCCGGAGAACCTCACACCTGCGTTCCAAAACGACGGCGTGCACCGGATCTTGGCGAACAAGCCCGTCGGCGTGCTGGTCGACGGCTTCGACGACTTCGTCAGCTACGGCTACGCCGCGGGCACGGAGCTGTCATTCATCGTCCCGCTCTGACGAGCGCGAGCGCGAGACAACAGGAAGGCGGGAAGGCGGGAAGGGATTTTTGGGTGGGCGACCAGGCAGCCTCGACGCGTCAGGCCGGCTCACCCCAGAGCAAACGAGTTTTTGTTTGGTCCCCAAACAAAAACTGCGCCTTCCCGCTCGCCCTTCCCGCCTTCCCGCCTTCCTGTTGATTCCCTCACGGCACGGCTTCGAGCACTGGCGTTAGCGCGTTGGGACCGCTTTGGATCACGGCGCGTTCACAGTCGGCGAGCGAGAGACGGCGCGGGCCGAAGATCGTGCCGTCGGCGACGTCGGCGTCCATCAGCGACCAGGATTGGTCGACGCCAAAGTCGTCCGGGTGCCCGGGCATCGCCATGAAGACATGGCCTAGCTCATGGGCGAGTGCGAAGGAGCGCGCCCCGGCGGCAATCGCCGAACGATCGATGATCACGCTGCTGGACAGGCTGGAGCCCGGGCTGACGATGAATGACTCACCGATCCGGGTTCCACGCTCGAAGCCCGGCACGACCAGCACCTCGACGCTGCGCGGATCGCCGTCATCGAAGGCGCGCAGTAACGCGCGCTCCTCGAGCGTGCCGGCGAAGGCGTCGCCATCACCGAAATGGGTGAGGCCGTCGCTCAAATCTACCTGCCCCACACAGAGCGGCAGCGTCGGATCGCTCGACAAAGGCTGCGTGCCGCTCTGCCGCCATTCGCGCCCACCCGTCACCAGCAGGTCCGCGGTCGGCAGCGCATCGCCGGCGGTGCGCTGATTTTCGAATACTTGGGGCGCTCCGTGGTCCGCGCTGAGCAGATCGCTCAAGCGTAGCGCGATCGCGATCGGGCTCTCACCCGGATGGGTCACCAGTGACACGCGGCGCCGCCCGCTCGCCAGCTGCAACACGCCCCCGGAAGCCGCCTGCCCCACCCCACAGCCCACATTGAGCAGCTGGCTCGCGGGTGGGTCGACGATTTCGATCGTTGGCTTGGCGACCGGCCCCAAGTCCACGCCGCATTGCGCCCAAATCGACGCCGCATTGCCGAGCTCGCTCTGCATCAGCTGGCGCGCTCCGACGTCGGTGCCGCCAATCGCGGGTGCCCCACCAGGACGAGCTCGCAACACGAGCACGCGCAGGCGTGCTCGCAGCCTTTCGAGTCGTACGCCGCTCGCTCGGCGTGGCCCACCCACCGACAATTCAATGAGCTTGCGAGCGCCGAGCGCTAGCCGTACCGAACCGCCCAGCTCCGCCCGCAGTGAGCGGCTTTTTACGGCTGAATGAGCGCGATCCAGGGCATCGGCAACCAGTCGCAACGGCGGCGTCTGGCGACACACCAGCTCCGGCGCAACACCGTCCGGACAAGTCGTCGGCTCGGTGCGAAAATTAACGATCACGTCGATCGGTCGACCCTGCGCGCCGAACGTCACCACTTCGAGCGCATCGAGCCCGGCGTCGGGCGTCGCGATCAGCAAGAACCTCAGCGCGTCATGATCCGGCCCCGGAATATCACCCAGCTCAACCGGCAGGGTCCGCGACAAGGACGCCGCTGTGCGCGCAACGTCCAGCACGCTCCCGCGGTCGTTTAGCACGCGCACTTCGACCGCAGCAGGCGGCGGCTGAGCGTGGGCCTGAGCAGCAACGAGCCCGGCGCCCGCGACCAGCTTTCGCCAGCCCGGCAGCTTCACTCGCAGGACCCCTGCTGGACGCGTCGAAAATTGAGCTCCGAAACCAAGCAGCCGGCGCGACCGCCAGCGACCGTCGCGCGCACCAGCGACGCCCAGCCGAGCGCCGGCAAATGCCGCGTGCCGTCGAGATCACCCACCAGACGCAACGCTTCGCTCGCCTGCCCGCAGTCGTACAGCGCAGCCGCTGCCAAGCCGCGCAGCAGGTCCTGACGGGGCGATTTGCCAGCCTGCGCCAACGCCGAGACTTGCGTTTCTTGGCCGTAGTCGCGGCAAAGGTGCATTGCCGCCCGCACAGAAACGTCATCGTCGAGCGCCGAACCACGGACTAAGCCTTCGAGCATCGGACGCGCGCTCGGCGTGCGCGCCGCCGCCATCCGAAACAGAAACGTCGCGTCACGCTCTGCACTCGGGCGATCGCTGAGCCGCGCGATCAGCTCGACCGTGGGTCGCGTCGCAGGCGCTCCGGCGCGCGGGTCGAGTGCCCACGCTACCAGCGACCACGCCGCACGCGCGCTCTGTGGCCCAGTTCGAGCGCGCAAGATGGCTTCGGCCAGCGGCTTCGGATCACCCGCGCGCGTCGCGACTTCGCCGAGCAGCAGCCAGCGCCCCAGGTGGCGTTCGGTGTCACGCAGCACCGCCAGCGCCGGCGCAATTTCGAGCGGCAGTGCTTTACCCGAGAGCAGCGTTGCAAAGAACTCGCCGCACAACGCGATCCGGTGCGCTTCCTTGATTTTCGGCGCCAAAGACGTAATCCGCGACCCTCGCGCTTCCCCGCGGGACAAGCGCGCTACCTCGGCCGCGAACGCCAGCACCGGGTGCCGACTCAGCGACGCCTTCGCCAGCGGTTCGGTGAGCGACGCATCCTTGGTGAAGCAGGCCGCCGACAGCGACGCCAGGCCCCCCGCTTCCTCGCTGCCGAGCACTTTGACCAAAGTTGGCAACAGCCGCTCTTCGCCGTGCTCGCTCAGCGACCGCACGGCAGCCCCGTACAACGGGCGTTCGAACGAGCCGCGGCGAGCTACCGTTTCGACAGCGACGCCGAGCTCGCGCAGCAGCGCTGGCGAGTGCGCCGAGATCGCGCGCAGCGTGCCTGCCAGCTTCGCCTCGTGAGCCGGACGCCGACGCAGCGCCGAACGCACCTCGCCCACCAGGCGCTCGAGCGCTGCGGCGCCGATCACGTTCAGCTCGGCCTCGTTCCCATGGCGAGCCGCCGAATATACACCGAGTCAGATCGCCCCGCGTCCCGTTGTAGCTCTTTACTCACACCCCGCACCTCGCACCTCGCGCCTCGCGCCTCGCGCCTCGCACCTCGCGCCTCGCGCCTCGCGCCTCGCAGCTCGCACCTCGCGCCTCGCGCCTCGCAGCTCACATTGACCCCTGGTAGCGGGGCTTGTAGGACGCAGGAACGGAGGCTTTGTTTATGCAGCTCAAGAAGTTAGCGGCGGTTGGTTTCAGCATCGGTCTAGGTTCGCTCTTCGCGCTCGGGTGCAAGAGCGAAGAACCGGCTCAACAAGGTGGGTACCCACAACAGACGCAACCCGCAGGTGTTGGTGCGCCCCCAGACCAAGCCGGTTATGGTCAGCAGCCAGGCGCCGCGCCCGCAGCAGCCCCCGGCGCAGCGCCTGCCCCCGCACCAGTCGCCGCCCCCGCCGGGGCGCCGCTCTCAGCGCCCGGTCCGCTCGCACTCCCGTGCAGCAGCGACGCGCAGTGCGTGCTCGCTCACTGCAACACCCAGTTCGGGAAGTGCGTGTTCCCGTGCCAGAACGACAACGACTGCATCGCACCGAACCGCTGCCAGGTCGGTGCCTGCCTGCCGGCCGCTCCGGGCCAGTAGCGCCGAGACGTCAGCGCGGTCAAACTCGCCCGGCAATGGCAATCAGCGAACAAGACTACGAGGCGCGCGCTCTCCCCGAGTTGCGCGCCCTCGTGGACGCTCTCGACGAGCTCGAGCTTTCAGGCGTTGACTGCGAGCTCTCGAGCGACATCCTGACCATCGAGCTCTCGAGCGGCAGCCGTTACGTCGTGAACAGCCACCGCGCCGCTCGTCAAATCTGGATGGCCGCCGACAGCTCCGCTTGGCATTTCGACTGGGATGGCGAGCGCTCCGCGTGGGTCGCAAAAAAGACCGGCGACGAGCTGTGGGGCACGCTCTCGCGCGTGCTCGCCAAAAAGCTCGGGCAGCCTGTCACGCTCAGCCACGCTTAGGGAGTGTCCCTAAATTGGGATCGCTCTCGCGTGCCCGTGCCCGTGCCCGTGCCCGTGCCCGTGCCCGACGGTCCGTGAGGAGTCGTTGGGGTCGTTTGTTTGGTAGGCCGCGGAGGCCTCATCGGTCACGCGACTTGCTGATTGCTTGAGCCAGCGTCGACTGCGCGGGCCAGGCCCGCGCCACAAACACCTGACCTTTCATCGCATCTTGCCCGAGCGAGCGGGGACAACAGGAAGGCGGGAAGACGGGAAGGCCGAGATTTA
>JBBSAB010000035.1:0-74059 GCA_038252755.1 Polyangiales bacterium
ACCGAAGCAGCGCAGCTGGCCCGCTCGTGCTCGCGCCGGTCGGCATCGACGCCGCGAGATGCGCGTCAACGCGACCGGACGCCTGCTCGAGCATCAAAGAAGGCGCGAGCAAATTTTCGATTTGCTTTCTGACTGCCCAACTATAATTGGGTTGCAGGGGCTTGGGTTGGTCGGCTTTAGTGGGCTGGATAAACGCGGCCTAAACGGGGACGCGCGGTCGCGATTTTGTCGAAGAATGCTGGTCCCGGCGAGATAAGAGCTGGTCTGGATAACGCGCTAAGGAGAGTTCTGGGATTTGGGGAGGGTGTCGAGGGGGCTGCGGACGCCGAGGGGGCCGCGGTTGAGCACGTGGGTGTAGATCATGGTGGTGGCGACATCGCGGTGGCCGAGGAGCTCTTGGATGGTGCGGATGTCGTAGCCGGATTCGAGGAGGTGGGTTGCGAACGAGTGCCTCAGCGTGTGGCAGCTGACGCGTTTGGGGAGGCGTGCGGTGAGGGCGGCTTGACGTACGGCTCGTTGGACCACGGTCTCGTGTAGGTGGTGGCGCCGGACCTCCCCGGTTTTGGGGTCAAGGTATTTGCGGGTCGCGGGAAAGAGCCATTGCCATGGCCACTCGCGTGGAGCCGTTGGGAACTTCAGCCGCAGGGAGTCTGGAAGCTCGACGTGGCCTGCCCCGTCGAGCAGGTCTTGTTGGTGCTGTCGTTCGACCTGCTGGAGGTGGAGCTTCAGGTTGGCTGCTACCGAGACCGGCAACGGGACGAGGCGATCTTTGCGGCCCTTGCCGTCGCGGACGCGGATCTCGCGGCGTTCAAAGTCGACGTCTTTGACGCGGAGGCGTGCACATTCGAGGAGGCGCAGCCCCGCACCGTACAGAAGGCTGGCGACTAGCAGCACCGGCCCACGGAGCTCGGCTAGCACGGTCTTCACTTCGCTTGGGGTCAGCACGACTGGAATGCGCTCCGGGCGCTGCGCGCGTACGAGCGAGAGCTGCTTCTCCAACGTGATTGCGAGGACATCGTTGTAGAGGAAGAGCAATGCGGCGAGCGCTTGGTTCTGTGTACTCGCGCTCACCGCTCGGTCACGTGCAAGGTGGTCGAGGAACTGCTGCACTTCGCCGGCGCCGAGCTCGTTAGGGTGGCGCTTGTCGTGATGCAGGATAAAGCGACGGATCCAAGCGCAATAGGCCTTTTCGGTTCGCACGCTGTAGTGACGGACGCGCAACGCGCGTCGCACGAGGTCGAGAAGCTTCGGGTCTTGTTGAGCTGGCAAGCTCCCCGCCGGATTGCGAGATGCATGCCCGGACGTGGATCAGCAAATCGGGGGCACATTGAGCAGCTCCGAACCAACAGCGGGTCTGGCGGCCGTCGTCGATCTGGCGGCCAGCGCCGCCGTTACGGCTCCGCGCGTGCGCGGCTGCGTGTTGGGATCGCGCCGGGCGGCGCGACCGGGGTGACGTGAGGCTTCGCGCAGACGCGCCCTGCTACGGCGTGGCGCCCACGCTGCTGGCCGACGTCAGTGAAACGTTTCGGATTCGCGCAGGGCGAACGGCGCGATTTCGGCGAGGAAGGCGTTGCCGTCGTCGGTGGTGACCATTTCGTATTCGCCGTGCATCGAGCCGAACGGGGTCTTGAGCGGGCAGCCGGAGGTGTACTCGAAGCTTTCGCCGGTCTTGAGCGTGGGCTGGTTGCCGACGACGCCGGGGCCGCGCACCTCTTCGACGTGGCCGTTGGCGTTCATGATCACCCAGTGGCGGTTGATGAGCTGCACCGTGTCCTGACCCTCGTTGGTGATGGTCACGGTGTAGAGGAAGAACCACTCACGCTTGGCGGGATCCGAGTGAGATGAAGAATAGCGGGCGTTGACAACGACGCGCACACCACGCGTAAGGGCTTCGGAGCTCGGCACGGCGCGTAATATACACGCGGCTTCGGGCCTCGCCGGTCAGGTTGGCCGTTTAGCGGCTTGGCCGGATTGTCACCAGTTGGCGCGCTCCAGTGCGGCTGGTCGGCCGTCCGGTTAGCTAATCATTCCGGTGGTTTGACCACTGGGGTTGACTCGCGGGGCTGGCCGTTGGACCCCACCACCCACCAAGCCTTGGCCGCCTGTTATTTCGACGTCGATGGGACTCTGGTCTCATCCAATCTGGTTCATCCCACTCTCTACTATTTGATGAACCAGGGGACGCCTCTGCAGAGCGCGCTGAAGCTCGGCCGCGCCCTCCTGGATTCGCCGCGGCTGATGATCGCCGAGATGGTAGATCGCCGCACTTTCAACGAGATGCTGTTCTCGTCCTACGCCGGTACCAGCGAGGATCGCATGATGCTTCTGGCTCAAGAAGCTTTCGACAACGTCATGCGTCCGTCACTCTATCCGGGTGCGCGCAGTCTAGTGGAGAAGAGCCGCGCGGCGGGTCACGACGTGGTCTTGGTCTCGGGTGCGCTCGAGTGCGTGCTGGAGCGGCTGGCCGATTACTTTGGCGGTGCGGAAGTGATCGGCAATCGTCTTGAAATGAAAGCCGGAATCGCCACCGGCAAGCTGCTGAAGCCGGTCGTGGCTGGTCCCGAGAAGGCGCGCCTGATCCGCGAGCATGCCGCCCGCAAGGGCTACGACTTAGGTGACTGCTTCGCGTTCAGCGACAGTTACTCCGATGTTCCGATGCTGAGCGTCGTGGGCCATCCGGCCGCCGTGAACCCCGACAAGCGTCTTTCCTGGCTCGCCAAGGCTTACGGCTGGCCGAGTTTCGATCTGAGTCGCGCTGCATGAATCATCCCAGTCTCGTTACGTTGGAGCGCGACAGCGCCCCTCGAGTTTTGTTTTCTGGCGATCGCCTGGTCGAGGTCGATTTGCCCGCGGGAACGCGCGTTATTTACCCGAAGCCGCCGATGGTGGCGCTGCGCGATCCGGACGCCGCGATCCGCTACGCGATCAACCATCCGCTCGGCTCGGACCCGCTGTACGCCAAGCTCCGTCCGGGCATGCGCGTCGCGATCGCGATCGACGACATTTCGGTGCCGCTGCCGCCGATGAAGCGCCCCGACGTGCGCGAGCGCATCCTGACGATCGTGCTCGAAATGCTGGCCGATCACGGCGTCAGCGATATCGAGATCATCGTCGCGACCGGCATTCACCGGCGCATGAAGGCGAACGAGATTCGTCACTGCGTGGGCGACAAGATCTTCGACGCCTACTGGCCGGATCGCCTTTACAACCATGATGCCGAAGACAAGGACAACATGGTCGAGATCGGCACCACCGCCCATGGCGAGGTGCTGGAGCTGAATCGGCGGGCGGCCGAGAGCGATCTGCTGATTTACGTGAACCTGAACTTCGTGCCGATGAACGGTGGCATGAAGAGCGTGGCGGTCGGCTTGTGCAGCTACAAGAGCCTGCGCCCGCACCACAACCCGACGTCGATTCGCAAGAGCGACAGCTACATGGACCCGGGCGGTTCGCAGCTGGCGCGCGACATCGAGCGCATGGGCAAGCTGGCGCACCAGCACCTGAACATCTTCACGATCGAAGCGACCGTGAACAACCAGATGTTCGATAAATCCCTCGATTTCTTGATGAAGAACGAGGACGAGCTTTCCGGTCGCGAAAAGACCATGTTGAAGGGCCTGGTGATGGCGACGGCGCGCTTGCCGCAGCCGGCGCGCCAGGCGATTTTCGATCGCTTTCCAGCGCCGTACGGCCTGACGTCGGTTTACGCCGGCGCGACCGCCGAGGTGCACCCGCGCATCATCGAGAAGAACTTCGAGCAGTACTGCGTGCCAATCGAGGGCCAAGCCGACGTGCTGGTGACGGGCATTCCGTTCATCAGCCCGTACAACGTGCATGCGTTCCTGAATCCGCTGTTGGTGCAGGTGTTGGCGCAGGGCTATCTCTTCAACATGTACCGCGGCGCCCCGCTCGTGAAAAAGGGCGGCACGCTGATCATCACGCATCCGTGCACCGACAAGTTCGATCACGAGCAGCACGCGCCGTACATCGACTTCGTGCATCGCCTACTGCCCGAGACGCGCGACGCGAACGTGCTGCGCGAGAAATACGAAGAGAAGTTCGCGCAAGATCCGGCGCTGATTCAGATGTTCCGCTCCGGTCACGCCTACCACCCCGCCCACCCGTTTTTCATGTGGTACTGGGGCGAGAACGGCCGTCAGCACATCGGCCGCGTGATCGTGGTCGGCGCCGACAACGAGTACATTCCCAAGCTGCTCGGCTACGAGACGTCGCCGAACATGGAAGATGCGCTGTACAAGGCCAAGAACGGCCAGAACAAGACGCTCGACATCACGTGCTTGCACGTGCCGCCGATCGTGATGGGCGACGTCACGCTTCCTGCGAGCGGTAGCGGAGCTGCTTGAGATGGTAGAACGTCCGGAAACGGCGCTCGCCAAGACCACGAACGGTAGCGTGCCGCCGCTCGAGCTCGGGCGGCTGTTGTCGGGCAAACGGCTGGTCGTCGTCGGCGGAACCGGATTTTTGGGCAAGGTGTGGTGGGCGTTCTTGCTCAGCCGCTTTCCCGATATTGGCCATATTTACCTGACGCTGCGGCCCAAGCGCGGCAAGAACGCACAGCAGCGCTACGACGAAGAAGTCGCCACCAGTGAAGTGCTCGACGCGTTACGCGGGGAGTACGGCCTGGGCTTTCCGGAGTTCTTGCAGTCGAAGGTGACGCCGATCGCTGGCGACGTGATCCAGCCGTTTTGCGGCCTCGACGCGGACCTGCGCGAGAGCTTGCGCGGCAACGTCGACGTCGTGATCAACGTGTCGGGCGTAGTCGATTTCGATCCGCCGCTCGACGAGGCGCTCGAAGTGAACGCATTCGGCGTGAAGAGCTTGGTCGCGTTGGCGCGCGATCTCGGCAACCTGCCGTTGCTTCACACCAGCACGTGCTTCGTGGCTGGCAGCCGCACCGGGCACGTGCCGGAGTCGGATCCGCGCGAGTTTCCGTTCCCGCGCGCTGACGAGCTCGAAAAATCGCACTGGGATCCGGACCGCGAGATCGCCGAGTGCATGGATGTGATCGAGCAGGCGCGGCATCGCTCGAACGATGCGTTTCGGCAAAGCAATTTCCTCGACGACGCCAAAAAGAACCTGCACAAGCGCGGCGAGCCAGCGCGCGGCAGCGTGCTCGAAGCCGAAGTCGTCAAGGTGAAACGCAAGTTCGTCGAGGGGCAATTGGCCGACCTCGGCATGGAACGCGCGCAATTTTGGGGATTTCCCAACACGTACACGTACACCAAGGCGATCGGCGAACAGATCGCCCTGGCTTCTGGTTTGCCGGTCGCGATCGTGCGGCCCGCCGTGGTCGAGTCGACCAACGAGTACCCGTTCCCGGGTTGGAACGAAGGCATCAACACCAGCGCGCCGCTCATCTACATCATCCGTCAGGGTGGACTACAGATCCCCGGCTCCGAGAATTTTTTGGATGTCATTCCGTGCGACATGGTCGCAGCCGGTTTGACGTTGGCGCTCGGCGAGCTGCTCGAGGGCCGTCACAAGACCGTGTATCAACTGGGCTCGAGCGATTCGAACCCGTGCTCCATGCGTCGCTTCTTCGAGCTCTCGGGTCTTTACAAGCGGAAGTACTACCAGCGCACCGGCAAGGGTGGCCCGGTGGTTAGCTACCTGCAGTCGCACTTCGAAGGCGCCATGCTTTCGAAGGAGCAGTTCAAAGACATTGGCCCGCACAAGATCGCCAGTGGTGCGCGCACGATTGCCGGCTTGCTGAAGAAGGTGGCGCTCGGCCCGGTGGCGCCGCTGTTGGAGCCGGCCGCCGACGCGCTGACCGGCTTCGCGCGGCAGCAAGAGAACGTCGGCAACATTTTGGGCGTGTTCTTGCCGTTCGTCGCAGAGTTCGAATACGTGTTCCGTTGCGACAACACGCGCGCCGCCTACGCGCGGCTGTTGCCGGAAGAAAAAGCCCGGATTCCGTGGACGATCGAGCAGCTCGATTGGCGCAAATGGTTCCTGGAAGTGCACGCGCCCGGCCTCGAAAAATGGGTCTTCCCGCAGATCGACGAGCGCCTGAAGCGGCCGAAGCGATCGCCCGAGCCGCACCAAACCTTGCCGGCCCTGCTCGACGAAATGGCCGATCGCTACGAGCTGGCGGTGGCACTGCAGCGCACCGAGGACGGCGGCCTTTCGCGGCTTTCGTTCCGCGAGTGGCGTGAGCAAGCCGGAGCCGCCGCTGCGCGCTTGATTTCCGCCGGCGTGAAGCCGGGTGACCGCGTGCTGCTCGCGGCGGCGAATCATCCGTCGTGGGCGATCTCGTTCTTCGGTATCTTGATGGCTGGTGCGACTGTCGTGCCGCTCGATGCTGCTGTCGACGCTGACGTGGCTGCCAACTTGCAGCGCGCTTCGCGAGCGCGCGTGTTCGTCTCCGATCAGAAGGTGCAGAATCGCGTCGCGTCTTCGCTCGAAGGCGTGACGTTCGTCGACTACCATCAGCTGAGCCTGAAAGGCCCGATGGGCATCGGCTTGGCGGTGCAGGCTGACGACGTCGCCGCGCTGATCTACACCAGTGGCACGACCGGCACTCCGAAAGGCGTCGAGCTGTCGCACGCCAACTTGTCGGCGCTGGTCGCTGCGTTGGCGCCGCTGTTCCCGCTCGGCAAGGGTGACCGCGTGTTGTCCGTGCTGCCGCTGCACCACACCTTCGAGCTCACCTGCGGCATGTTGTTGCCGCTCTCGCGCGGTGCCCGCATCGTCTACCTCGACGAGCTGAACGCCGAACGTCTTGAATTTGGCCTAAAAGAAGGAAAAATTACCGGCCTTATCGGTGTGCCGGCACTGTGGGAAATGCTCGAGCGGCGGATTTTGGCGCGCGTGGCCGAGCACGGCACGGTCGCGGCCAAGCTGTTCGACGTCGCGGTCGAGCTGAATCGCAGCTTGGGCAAGTCGATGGGCGTGGACGGCGGCCGGCTGTTGTTCGGCACCGTGCATCACGCGTTTGGCGGCAAGCTGCGTTACTTGGTCAGCGGCGGCGCGGCCTTGCCCGAGCGCACTCACAAGTTGTTCTCCGGTCTCGGCATGCACTTGGCCGAGGGCTATGGTTTGACTGAGGCGTCGCCGGTCCTCACCGTCGCGAATGCTGGTCCCAAAGCCCGGCCAGGCAACGTCGGCCGGCCAATTCCAGGCGTCGAGATCAAGATCGACGCGCCCAATCCCGAAGGCGTCGGCGAGATTCTGGCGCGCGGGCCGAACGTGATGCTCGGCTACTCCGACGATCCGGAAGCCACCGCGCAGGTCATCGACCGCGACGGCTGGCTGCGCACGGGTGATCTCGGCAAGCTCGATCGCCGTGGCCGCTTGTCGATCGTGGGCCGAGCGAAAGACGTGATCGTCGCTTCGAACGGCGAGAACGTGTACCCGGACGACCTCGAAGCGCGCATTGGTCGCGTCGCTGACGTGAAGGAGCTGTGCGTCTTGGGTGTTCCGGATGGTCGCGGTGGCGAACGCGTCGCTTGCGTGGCCGTGCCGGATCGCGACACCGACAATCCGCCCGCCGTGCAGCGCGCTCGCGCGAAAAAGTCGCTCGAAGAGGCGCTTTCCAAGCTGCCAGCCGCGCAAAAGCCCGCGCTGGTGCTGGTGTTTGAGAAGGACCTGCCGCGGACCGCTACCCGCAAAGTGCGGCGGGGCGAGGTCCGCGCCGAAATCGCGCGCCGCGAGCGCAGTGAAGAGGCCGCGCGTCCGACCGGCCCCGTCGACGGCGCCGCCTCACTCGTCCGCAGCACGATCGCGACGATCGCGCGCCGCCCGGTGGCGAAGATCACCTCCGCTCAGGCACTGCGCGGTGACCTCGGCTTCGATTCGCTGATGCTGCTCGAGCTGTTGGTCGCGATCGAGACCGAGCTTGGGCGTTCGCTCGACGCCGAGCGCGTCGCCACGGCCGCGACGGTTGCTGATGTCGAAGCATTCGTGCGCGAGGCCCAAAGCGCGCGCCGTCTGGCCACCACCCAGACGATTGAGAAGGAAGAAGAGATCAAGCTCGACATTCCCGAGCCGCTGCGCGAAGCGGCGATGGCTTGGATGGGCATGGCGCAGCACGGCTTCTACGACCGCGTGCTGTCGACCAAGGTGACCGGGCGTGCGTTCATTCCGCACAACCGCAACACGATCATTGCGGCCAACCACGCCAGTCACTTGGACATGGGCCTGGTGAAGTACGCGCTCGGCAGCTACGGCGACAAGATGGTGTCGCTGGCCGCGCAGGACTATTTTTTCGAGGGCAACAAGTACCGCAAGGCGTTCTTCGAGAACTTCACCAACCTGGCGCCGATGCCGCGCGGTAGCTCGTTGAGGCAAGCGCTACGGCAAGCCGGAGATTTGCTGGAAAACGGCGAGACGGTGCTGATTTTCCCGGAAGGCACGCGCAGCACCGACGGCCAAGTCCACGAGTTCAAGTCTGCTGTTGGTCACCTGGCGCTGCACCACAACGTCGACATTTTGCCGATCTGGCTCGGCGGCACGCACCGCGCGTTGCCCAAGGGCTCCACGGTGCCGAAGCACCGTGAAGTCGAGGCGCGTATCGGCGCTGCGCTCGAAGCGCGCGAAATGCGACGGCTGACCGAAGGGCTCTCGACGGCGGAAGCGTCGCGCATCATCACGCGGCTGGCGCACCGAGCCGTCGTTTTGCTCAGCCAGGGCAAGGTGCTCGACACGCGCGAGCTGAAAGCCGACGAAGTTCGCGAGTCACTACCTCCGCCCGAGCCGGAGTCGCTGGAGCCGGTGTTCCGCGAGCTAGAGCAGCGCTTCAAGGCCGGCAGCGTCGGTTCGCCGATCAGCTTCTATTTCTCACTCGGCGACACTGAGCGCTGGACGGTGCGCGTCACCGACGAGAGCTGCGAGGTCGTCAACGGCAAGGTGGCGGCGCCCGCCGACTGCGTGCTGAAGACCACGCCGGACATGTTCACGCGTATCGTGCGTGAACGCTACACGCCAACGCCTTCGGAGTTCATGTCGGGCACGGTCAAGAGCAACAACATTCAGCTGCTGTTCACCTTCCAAAAGGTGTTTCAGCTGCAGAGCGCAGGCTCGTGAGCAAATTCTGGGTTGCAGGCGCGACGGGCTTTTTGGGCTCGCATTTGGTGAACACGCTCGTAGCGCGCGGTCATGAGATCGTAGCGGTCTCGAAGAGCGGCGGCGTCGTGAACGGCGTCGAGGTCGCACCGGTCGATATTCTGGATGAAGCAGCCGTGGCACAGAGCGCGCGCGGCGCGGACGGCGCGTTCCTGGTGACGGGTCGCGTCTCACGCGATCGCGACGACGCGGAGCTGCTCCACCGCGACAACGTGCTCGGCACCGAGAGCGCGCTCAAAGCGCTGCGCGCGGCCGGCGTGAAGCGCGTCGTGGTCGCCAGCACCAGCGGCACGTTGGCCGTCAGCCGCGACGCCGACCGCATCGCCGACGAGAGCTGCCGCGCCCCGCTCGAGGTGATCGCGCGCTGGCCGTACTATCGCACCAAGCTGTACGCGGAGCGCGTCGCGCTCGAGGCGAACAAGCCGGGCGAATTCGAGGTCGTGGTCGTCAATCCGAGCCTGCTCTTGGGGCCCGGCGACCTGCGTGAGTCGTCGACCGGCGACGTGCGAATGTTCCTGGAGCGCTCGATTCCGGCGACGCCGGCGGGCGGCATGGCGTTTGTCGACGCTCGTGACGCGGCGCTGGGCCTGCTGCAGGCGTTCGAGCGCGGCCGCCCCGGCGAGCGCTACCTGCTGAACGGCAAGAACATGACGATCGCGGCGTTCTTCCAGCGCCTCGAGCGCATCAGCGGCGTGAAGGCGCCGATGCTGCGCATGCCGAGCTCGCGGCCCGTCGCGCTCGGACTGAATCAAATTTTCACCAAGGCCGTCGAAGCTATTGGTGGCCGCGCACCGATCGACGAAGTCAGCGTCGAGATGGCACAGTATTTCTGGTACTGCAGCGCCGACAAGGCCGAGCGTGAGCTGGGCTTCGTGGCGCGTGATCCAGGCGAAACAATCCGCGACACGGTCGAAGATTTGGTGAAGCGCAAGGTCGTCGCGGTCAGCAAGGGCTCGTACCTCGGCGCGCTCGCGGCGCGCTGACGCTGCCCGCGCCGTTTCCGGCCGGTAGCTGCGGCTTCTTCAATCGAGTGAACCTTCGGCTGACATCGGATATTCCGATGGAACTCGCGGCTGTCTCATCGGTTCTAAGGTGGACAGTGCAGGCGACGGTGCTTATACGCATCTGGAGGTTCTAAAAGCCGTGTTCAAGCGCATCACGCTCTTCATCCTGACCAACATCGCGATCATGGTCGCGCTCAACGTTATCCTGGCGGTGCTGGGCGCGTTGGGGGTGTTCAACTCCTCCCGCATCCTCGGCGCCTACGGGCCGCTGATGGTCGTGTCGTTGGTGGTCGGATTCGGCGGCTCGTTCATCTCGCTGTTGGCGTCGAAGTGGATCGCCAAGTGGTCGACCGGCGCCAAGGTTATCGACGCACCGCGCAACGACACCGAGCGTTGGCTGGTCGACACAGTCGCCCGCCACGCCAATCGCGTCGGCATCAAGATGCCGCAGGTTGCCGTTTACGAGTCGTCGGACATGAACGCGTTCGCGACCGGCGCGACCCGCAACAGCTCGCTCGTGGCCGTCAGCAGCGGCCTGCTCGTGCAGATGCAGCGTAGCGAAGTCGACGCGGTGCTGGGCCACGAGATTTCCCACATTGCCAACGGCGACATGGTGACGCTCACGCTGATTCAAGGCGTGCTCAACACGTTCGTCTTCTTCTTCTCGCGCATCATCGGCAGCCTCGTCGACTCCATGCTGCGCGGTCGTGACGACCGCGAGCGCGGCTTCGGCATGGGCTCGTGGGTCGCGACAATCGTCGCGCAGCTGGTGCTCGGCTTCCTGGCGATGCTGATCGTTCAGTGGTTCAGCCGCCGCCGCGAATTCCGCGCCGACGAAGGTGGCGCCAGCCTGGCCGGCCGCGACGGCATGATCGCCGCCCTGCGTCGCCTAGGCCACAACGACGCCTCGAACATGCCTGAATCGCTCGCGGCGTTCGGCATCAGCCCGCGCAAGAGCGGAATGATGCGCTGGCTCAGCTCGCACCCGCCGATTGAAGAGCGGATTGCGAGGTTGCAGGGGCAAGCGCGGTAAGCGCCGGGTTGCTCAGTGTACGGTGACCAGCAGCCGCAATCGGCAAATCGAGGGCAGGAGCGCAATACTGGCGAAGAGCGTGCGCGCGAGGCACTTGATCGGGAGTTGATGCAGGGCGAAACTTTCCTTTGGGCTGGGCGACCAAAGCAGGGGGTTTACTTGAGCCCTTTGGACCTCTTGTTAATTCCGTTCAGTTTCGTCTGGGGCGGGGCGGCACTCTTCTGGGAGTTCACCGTAATCTCAATTGGTGCACCTTTTTTCTTCTGGCTTTTCGGGGCCCCGTTCGTGGCCATGGGCCTCTACATCATGGTCGGTCGTTTTCTCGTAGATCAACGGACGCGCTCGCGCACTTTCTACGCTGTCACCAATCGACGAGTGCTGATCATCGCACAGGGATCGACCCGGGATCTCACGTCGATCGACCTTGCCACGTCGATCGAAGCGTCCCTCTCGGAGAGGGCGGACGGTACAGGGACTATCTCGCTTGGCAGACGAAGCGCGGCGGCGTTCTTCGGAGATGTAGCGTGGCCGACAGCGCAGAAGTCGGGACCACCAACACTTCGTCGGGTTGCTGACGCGCGCGCCGTCTTCACGCTCATTCGGGACGCCCAAGAAACGCGGCGCGCCTAGCCGCTCGCGGAATCGCTGCTGCCTCGGTACTTCGGTGTTGGTTGGGCCTTCCGTTAGGGTCGGGCCAAAACCTGGGCGGCGCGTTACCTGCGCCGGGTTGGCGTGTTCGTTATCGTTGTTGTTGGCGCCGTCGACTTCGTCTTCACGTTTTTGAGCTTGTCGGCGAACACATCGCCGAAGCTGCCGAAGTTGCGTGGACCGCGGTCGACCTTCGGCGTCGGCTTCGAGCCGGCGGGAGCTGGTGCAGCTTCTGCAGTTTCTTCGGCGCCGCCTTCGGTGAACTCGCGGAAGTTCTTCTGCTCTTCGACCCGCAAGACCTCTTTGGCGCTGAAGCGGATGCGCCCGCGGTCATCGACGTCCATCACCACAACCGTTAGCTCTTTGCCGATCGGGAAGGCCTTGCGCAGATCGGCGCCCGGGGCCAGGCCGAGCTCGCGCACCGGCACCAGGCCGTCGCCCTTGGCCGTGTTGACGAACACGCCATAGTTCTCGACGCGCGTCACCTTGCCGTCCAAGACCTCGTCTGGCTTGGGGACGTCTTTGCCCTGCGCGGTCTGCAGCGCGCGCAGCAGCGAGCCGCTCATGTGCGCCTCGATCACGCTGGCGCGAATGGTGTCGCCCAGCTTGACGCGCAGCTTGCCGTTCTCGTCCATCAGCTCCAGAGCGGGGATCTTTCCGTCACCCGGTGTGCCGACGTCGACGTAAACGAACTCGCTGGAGACCTGAATCACCGTGACGTCCAACACCTGGCCGCGGTCGAGTCGCTTCCGCGCGCGGTCGGAAACGGACGCGGAACCAGTGGCCATCAGTGATGCGAAGCTGTCCTTGGACATGAAAGGTCGCGCACAATGCCACCTGTCCCGCACCTCTGCAAATCGAGCAGAAAAGCCGGCTGTCACGTGACCGGCGCGCGCCTGGGCCTGGGCCCGGGCTCGTTCTAGCCCTGGCGGTCCTTCATTTCGCGGCGGATTGCCCGGGCCACCGTGATCGCGGTCATGTGGACGATCGCGTCGACGGTCGCGCCTTGCTGCAGCACGTTCACCTGCTTCTTCATGCCGAGCACGATCGGTCCGATGATCTCGGCGCCGCCAGTCGCGGCGAGCAGCTTGTACGCGGCGTTGCCGGCGTCCAAGTTCGGGAAGATCAATACGTTGGCTGGGCCCTTCAGGCTGCAGAACGGGTAGGGGGCGCGTGCCTCTTCGTCGAGGGCCACGTTGGCTTGCATCTCGCCGTCGATCATCAGGTCGGGGCGGAGCCGTTTGACCTTGGCCGTGGCGTTGGCGACCTTACGCGATGCCTCGTGTGGCGCGTCGCCGAAGTTCGAGAAGCTGAGCATGGCCACGCGCGGCTCGATGCCCAGGTCTTGCACGGCGTCGGCTGCCAAGATCGCGATTTCGGCCAGTGTGTCTTCATCAGGCTCGATGTTGATCGTGGTATCGGCCAAGAAGCGCACGCCCGTCTTCGAAACCACCATGTACATGCCAGCCGCTCGCTTCACGCCTTCGCGCACGCCGATGATCTGCAAGGCTGGGCGAATCGTTGCCGGGTAGTCTTGGCGCACGCCAGCGACCAGCCCATCGGCGTGACCGGCGTCGAGCATCATCAATCCGTAGGCAGTGCGTGAGCGGCGCAGTTCTTTGAAGGCGTGGTGCCGCGTCATGCCGCGGCGCTGACGCTTGTGCCAGTAGGCTTCCACGTACGCATCTAGCTCGTCGGCTTCGCGCGGGTCGACCAACAGCGCGCCTTCCAGATCGACGCCGAGCTTTTCGGCGTGCTCACGGATGCGCTGCGGCGAACCGAGCAAGATTGGCCGCGCCAGGCCTTCTTCCAGCACGCGGTGCGCGGCGCGCAGGATGTTGTCGTTCTCGGATTCCGGATAGACGATCCGGCGCGGATCGGCCTTGGCGGTCTCGGTGATGCGAAACAGCACCCGGCGCGAAGGCGAAATCGTGCGGTACAGGCGCTCGCGGTACTCTTCGGGGTCGATCGTCTCGCGCGCCACGCCGCTTTGCACGGCGGCGCGTGCGACGGCGGGCGCGACCCAATACAGCACGCGGGTGTCGAAGGGCTTGGGGATGATGTAGTCCTTGCCGAAGCGCAGGCGCTGCTGGCCGTAGGCGCGCAGCACGTCGTCCGGCACGTCTTCACGCGCTAACGCCGCGATCGCTTCGGCCGCCGCCAACTTCATTTCTTCGTTGATCGTGCGGGCTCGCACGTCGAGCGCGCCCCGGAACATGTACGGAAACCCGAGCACGTTGTTGACCTGGTTCGGGTAGTCGCTGCGACCGGTCGCGATCAGCGCGTCCGGCCGCGTCGCGACTGCCAGCGGGTAGGCAATCTCCGGATCAGGATTGGCCAGCGCGAAGATGATCGGCTTTTTGCCCATCGTCTTCAGCATGGCCGGCGTGACGACGTTGCCTGCCGAAAGCCCGATCATCACGTCGCAGTCGACCATCGCTTCGGCCAACGTGCGGCGGCCATCACCTTTCGGGCGCGCGAATGGCGCGCGGAACTCGTCGATGTCGCCGCGGTCGGCGTACAGCACGCCGTCGACGTCGGTCATGGTGATGTTCTCGCGCTTCACGCCGAGCCGGACCCACATCATCATGCAGCTGGTGGCGGCCGCGCCGGCGCCGATGCAGGTAATTTTTAGCGAATCGAGCGGTTTGTCGACCAGCTCGGCCGCGTTGCGCAGCGCGGCGGTCGTGATGATGGCGGTGCCGTGCTGGTCGTCGTGAAACACCGGGATCGACATGCGCTCGCGCAGCGCTTTTTCGATCACGAAGCAATCGGGCGCGCGAATGTCTTCGAGATTGATGCCGCCGAAGGTCGGCTCGAGCGCCTGCACGATTTGCACGAAGCGATCCGGATCGGTCTCGGCCAGCTCCAAATCGAACACGTCGATGTCCGCAAAGCGCTTGAATAAGACGGCCTTGCCCTCCATCACCGGCTTGGCCGCGTACGGTCCGATGTTGCCGAGGCCCAGCACCGCCGTGCCGTTGGTCACGACCGCCACCAAGTTGCGGCGCGCGGTGTACAGGTCGACGCGGTCTCGGTCTTCGGCGATCTCCCGGCACGGCTCGGCGACGCCCGGCGTGTAGGCGAGCGAGAGATCGAGCTGTGAGGCGACTGGCTTAGTCCAAGTCACCTCGATTTTTCCGGGGCGGCCACTCGAGTGGTACTTGAGGGCCTCTTCGCGTCGGGACATGCGAGGGAGCCTACCAAAGCCGCGACACGCCGGGCAGCTGACGTGCTGCCCGGGCGTGGAGCCCTCGTTTTGCTACCTCAGCGAACCGTGAATAGCTCTTCCGGCTTGCCGGGCGGAGTCACCCACAGCTGCAGGTTGATGTGGAAGCGCGGACCCTGGAAATACTCGAGCACCATTTGGTGGTCGCCGGCCGTGAGCTGCACCTTGCCGCTGGCTTCCTTTGGCGGGTGTTGCCCGTCGTTGTCGATCACCTGTTTGCCGTCGATGATGAGCTTGGTGCCGTCGTCGCTCGACACGCGGAAGGCGTACTCACCGGCCGTGGCAATCCGAAACGCGCCCGAATAGCGGATCGCAAACCACTCGAAGCGGTCGGCAATACCAGGGAAACCCTGATCCCAAGCGCGCGGAGCGATGTCCCATTCGCACGCGTACACCACGCTGACCGGCGTGAGTGAGGAGTAGTCGGTCGGAAGTTTCGGTGCATCGTTGGCGAGCGGAAACACTTGGCCTTCGAAACAACCCAGCACGGGCTTTTCGTAACCGAACACGTTTGGCGGCGGGTCGGCCGGCGGTTGCGCGGGCTTCTCGAGCTCAATCGGGGTGGGGCCTCGCGCCGGAATCTCTGGCACGGGTGTGGGCTCGGGCTTCATGGCCGGCTTCGGCTTCGGCTCGGGCGCGGCCTTCGGATCCGGCTTGCTCGACTTGCCAATGTCGCCCGGCTTGACTGGCTTGGCAGTATTCTTCGGCGGCTCGGGCTTGTCGGGATGCGTGACCGGAACGGGTTTGGGCGTTGCCGGAACGTGCGTGCGCGGTGCCGAGCACTCGCCCGTAGCAACACTGCCGCCTGACGTTTTGCCGGAAGCCTGGGCGGTGCCGTTCGCGGTGACGGTTCCGTTCGGGTTCAGCTGCGCGCTGCCCGACGCCTTAGCCGTGCCGACGAACTTGAAAGGCGTTGTGGCGCGGCACAGTTGCCCACTGCGGCCCTCCCAATCGAACTTGATCGAGCCCGACTTGTGAAAACTTGCCGACCAAGTCTTGCCGTGGCCCTTGCCGGAATGGCTCGGCGGCTCGGGTGCCGGAGCGGGCGTGGCGGCGGCGGCCCCGGTGCCATTGGCGGCTCCCCCAGCGCGCATTTGAAACGAACAAGCGCTGGTGACCACCAACGACAAAGCAAGCAGAGGTCGATGCATGCCGGGCAGCTTACGATGGGTCGCCTTGCCGTCAAATTGAATGCGATGCCGTCGGAAACGTCGCGGCGTTCTTTAGCTGCGAATCGAGGGTTGATCGCGGTGGAGGCGCAGACCCATGATCTGATCGTCATGCTCGACGCCGTCGACCATGAACGCGCCGCGTAGCGTTCCCTCGACCCGAAAACCAAGCTCTTCGTAGAGCGAGATGGCGCGCGTGTTGTCGTGGCGGACCCGTAGCTCGACACGCGTCAGACCGAGCTGTCGCGCATCGAGAATCAGCTCTTCGGAGAGCGTGCGTCCCAGGCCCATGCCCCAATATTTCTTGCGCACCGAAAGGCCGAGTTGCGCCGTGTGGCGCACGCGCGCTGGCCGTGGCCGAACCAGCGTTGCGACGCCCGCGACTTCTCCGTCGATCTTGGCGAGCAGCATCAGACCGTTGCCGTGCTGGTGAAGGTCACGCACAAATACGGCTTCCTGCTCGACCGTCATGCCGAAGCCGCCGCGACCAAAGCTGAGAAAATCGCTCTCGCCCGCGATGTCGTTCAAGTAAGCGACGACCGCTGCGGCGTCTTGCTCGGTTGCCGGAGCGATGACCGCGTGGTGGCCGCCGCGCAGCGACACGCTTTGAGCCTCTCGCACCCTGGTTCCGTCGCCGTCACTCATCCGCGTAGCATGCCGCAATCAGCAAGAATTGGTAACAGCAATCCCCGATGCCGACGCGGCGCTACGGGTCTTCACGTCATCGGAGCAAATGTCCGGCGTGCGCGACGGCGCGGTACAAACACTAGGCTGCCCGGAGTACACGCGCAAAGTCGCCGGCATGATGCCGGCGTTGGATCAGCTGCTGGTGGAAGTGGTCGTCGGTCCGGTTGGCTGCTCGAAAAATCTGAGCCCCGCGCGGAGCGGTCCGTGGCATCCAAGGTTCAATGACGAACGTGCGTTGGGGCATTCTCGGCTGCGGCGACGTGTGCGAGGTCAAGAGTGGCCCCGGTTTTCAGCAGGCTCAAGGCAGCGAGCTGGTTGCGGTCATGCGCCGGGACCGCAACTTAGCCGAAGACTTTGCGCGCCGGCACGGCGTCGCCAAGTTTTACGACAACGCCGACCAACTGATCCAGGATCCGAACGTCACCGCCGTCTACATCGCGTCGCCGCCCGGCAGTCACTTGGGGCTGGCGCTCAAGGTGGCGGCTGCCGGGAAGCCCGCCTACGTCGAAAAGCCGATGGCTCGCACCCACGCGGAGTGTCTGCGCATGGTCGAGGCGTTCGAACGCGCCAAAGTGTCGCTGTTCGTCGCTTACTACCGCCGCGCCCTCGCTCGCTTCTTGAAGGCGAAGGAAATCGTCGACAGCGGGCGTTTGGGGCGCATTCTCAGCGTCGAAGTGCGTTTTACCAACGACGGCCAGCTCGGGCTCGATCCGGCGCGGCTGCCGTGGCGCGTGCAGGCCGAGCACGCGGGCGGCGGCTTGTTTTTGGACCTCGCGAGCCACACGATCGATGTGCTGGATTTCTTGTTCGGCCCCTTGCAAGCCGTGACCGGAGTTGCCACGAACGTGGCAGCTACTGGCGAGGTCGAAGACCAGGTTGAGCTTGGTTTCACCACATCAGCGGGGGCGCAGGGCAAAGGCTTCTGGAATTTCGTCAGCGCCGAAAAGGCCGACCTGATCAGCGTCACGGGCTCGGCCGGCACCCTGCGTCTGTCCACCTTCGGTGACACCCCGCTCGAGCTCGACACGGCAGCCGGCGCCGAGTGCTTCACGCTGCCCAACCCGCGAACGATCCACGGGCCGATGATCCAAACCGTCGTCGACAGCCTGTGCGGTCAGGGCAGCTGCAGCAGCACGGGCGTCACCGGCGCCCGCACCTCTCAGGTCATCGATCGTGCACTCAGCAGCTACTACGGCTCGCGCGCCGAAGGCTTCTGGAAACACCCCGAGCGCTGGCCCGGTCGCTCGATCTCGCGAGTTGAGCCTCGTCGGGTATAGTCCCTCCGCGATGGACGCCACGGAGCCGCTGCGGATCGAGCTCGAGCAGGCGGCAATCCGCGCGATCCACAAGGCTTACGAGCACGCGAACGGCTCGCTGTTTCGGTTCAAGTTGCGCCCGCCCGCGTTCGAGCTCGTCAGTAGCGTCGACCGGTTGGGTCGTTGGGTGCCGATGCACCGCACGCTCGAGCTTTCTCGCGATTTGCTGGTCTTACACGGCTGGGGCGTCCTCGAAGAGGTGCTCAAGCACGAGATGGCGCATCAGTACGTCGACGAGGTACTGCAAGTCCGCGACGAGCCCGCGCACGGCCCGATGTTTCGCCGCGTCTGTCAGGAGCGCGGCATCGACGCTCGCGCTAGCGGCGCTCCGCTGAACGCCGACGAATCGGCCGAAAACCCGATGCTCGAGCGCATCGCCAAGCTGCTGGCGCTGGCTGAAAGCCCGAACGAGCACGAAGCTCAGGCCGCGATGAGCGCGGCACAGCGCCTGATGCTCAAGCACAACATCGAGGCGGCGGTGTCCGGCACCGCGCCCAGTTACTGCTTTCGCCACCTGGGCAAACCGACCGGGCGAATCTCCGAGCATGAACGGCGCTTGGCGATGATTTTGGACGAGTTCTTCTTCGTGCAGGTGATCTGGGTGCCGGTGTGGCGCGTGACCGACGCCAAGCGCGGCAGCGTGCTCGAGGTGTGTGGCTCGCGCGACAACGTGGAGCTAGCCGCCTACGTGTACGATTTTCTAACCTACACGAGCGATGCGCTGTACCGCGCTGATCGCAAGCGGCGCGCTGATCGCACCCACCAAGCGCGCCGGAAGTTCTTGGCCGGTGTGATGAGCGGCTTTCACGAGCGCCTCAAGAGCGAGCGCAAGCGCTCGGAGACCCAAGGCTTGGTCTGGGCCGGAGACGCTGAGCTCGGCGGTTATTTTCGGCGGCGTCACCCGCACGTGCGCTGGGCGCGCCACGCCGTGTCGACGACCGGCGAGGCGTACGCGCGAGGCCAGACGGCCGGACGCAACATCGTGCTGCATCGAGGCGTGAAATCCGGCGGCAGCGCGCCGATTCGCCAGCTACCGCCCGCGAGGTAGCCACATGTCCCACCTCGAAGTTAAGCGGACTTCTGTACTGGCCGTTGAGCGGTGCGGAGCCACCGCCCACAATGCTCGACTCTAGCGCTGAAGCTTTCCAGAATGGCGGGAGCGTGACTGAAGCCATCGACACCGCAGCCGGAGAGTCGCTCGTCGGCACCGTGCTGGCGGGGCGCTACCGCATCGAGGGCTTGCTCGGCTCGGGCGGTATGGGCTCGGTGTATCGCGCTGAGCACGTGCTGATGCGCAAGGCGTGCGCGGTCAAAGTGCTGCACCGCGAGATGACGCAGGTGAAGGAGGTCGTGGCGCGCTTCG
The DNA here is from genome assembly GCA_038252755.1 of Polyangiales bacterium. GTDB lineage: Bacteria > Myxococcota_A > Polyangia > Polyangiales > Polyangiaceae > PMG-095. The sequence continues at coordinate 19,534 of JBBSAB010000035.1, forward strand.
AGCGCGAAGCCGTGGCTGCCGCGCGCATCGAGCATCCGAACGTCGCGACCGCGACCGACTTCGGCCAGCTCGAAAACGGCTCGTTCTACCTGGTGCTCGAGTTCATCGAGGGCCAGAGCCTGAGCCAGTTGATCGCCGACGTGGGCCCGCTGCCCGAAGAGCGTGCGCTGCTGATCACGCGGCAGATTTCCGACGCGCTGGCGGCCGCCCACGGCGCCGGCATCGTGCATCGCGATCTGAAGCCCGACAACGTGATGCTGGTCGCCAAGGACAGCGCCAACGACTTCGTGAAAGTGCTCGATTTCGGCATCGCCAAGCTGAAAATCGAGGAGCCCGGCCCCGATCAGCAGGCGCTCACGCGGCTCAACACCGTGATGGGCACGCCCGAATACATGTCGCCCGAGCAGGCGCGCGGCGAGCCGGTCGACCACCGCGCGGATCTCTATACAGTCGGCATCATCTTGTACGAGATGCTCGCCGGCACATCGCCGTTTCGCCACGAAGAGTTCGTGGTCGTGCTGACCAAGAAGCTCACCGAAGATGCGCCGGCCTTGCCAGCACATGTCTCGGCCGGCACGCGCGAACTGGTTGGCCAGCTGCTGCAGCGCTTGCCCGACGATCGGCCGCAGAGCGCCGCCGATCTCGTGGCGCGCGTCGACGCTATCTTGGGCTATTCGCCGGCGCCGAGCGTGGCGTTCGCGCCGGTGTCGGGGCAGAGCCCGCGGCGCGTCGTCGCCAGCCCGCCCAGTGTCCCGAAAGTACCTGACGTGGCGTTTGCGAATACGGTCGTCGGTCAGGCGCCGCCGTCGTTGCCGCGTGAATCGGCGATTTTTTGGCTCCAAGCCGCGCTCGCGCCGGTGCTGGCGCTGGTCGTGCCGTTGGCGAAGCGGCGCATTCCGATCGGGTCGAAGCAGGTGCCGCTCGGCCTTATCGGCGCTGCGTTGGTTGGTTTGCCGTTGGTGCTGGCGCTGGCGTTCTCGGCGGGCTCCGGCGGCGCTGGGCAGACCAGCGGCGTGGGCAGCGCGCTGGCCGCCGCGCCGGTGGATGACGATTTGGCCGAGCTGATGAAGCGCGCCGAAGGCGGCGAGCGCACCGCACTGGCCGAGCTGCTCGGGCGTGCGGCACAGGCCAAGCTCGCGCCTGCGTACCTGGCGCTCGGTCGCGGCTACTTCAAACTTGGTCAGCTTGACGCCGGGCTGCGCGCCTACCGCTCGGGTGGTAGCCTCGACCCCAAGCTCGGCGAGGCACCGGGCGTGCTCGGCGACTTGCGGCGCGGGCTCGCCGACGCCGCCAACGAGCAGCTGTCGCTGGAGGCCGCCGCGGTGCTGGGCGCTGGTGGCGCAGACTTCCTCTACGACGTGTACGACAGCAATCGCACGATCAACGCGACGCTGTCCAAGCAAGCCAAGGTGTTGCTCGACAGCGACGCCGTGCAGTCGCAACAGAGCCCCGCGCTCAAGCTCGCCCTCGAGCTGCCGAAAACCAAGAACGAAGGCTGCACTGCCGTGAAGAAGTTGCTCCCGCGGATCGAAGCGAGCGGCGACATTCGGGTCGTGCCGGTGCTCACACGCCTGGGCGAACGTCGCGGCTGCGGCTTCCTCGGCCTGCGCGACTGCTTTGCATGCCTGCGCGGCGCAAGCGGTAAGGATTTGGCTGCCGCCCAGAAGGCCGCGTCGGAGCGACCCGCCCCCCAAGTCGGCGGCTAACAGCTCAATACTGTTAATGAATTCCCGGTTCGGCTTGACAAAAGCTGCCGGAAGGACCAAGCAATCCGCTAATCGGGATAGCAGGATACGTGGTCCTCACTCACTTCGTCGAAACGCTCAATCTCCTGGGTGACGAGAGTCGCATCCGGCTCTGTTCGCTGCTGCGTGAGCGCGAGCTGTGCGTGACCGATTTGGTGCGCGTGACCGGCATCTCGCAGTCGCGCGTCTCTACACACCTTGGGCGGCTACGCGAAGCCGGCTTCGTGCGCGATCGCCGGCAGGGGCAGCAGTCGTTTTACGGCCTGGCGCTCGACTCCTTGCCCGAGACCGCGCGCACCGTGCTCGACGAAGCCGTGCGCTCTTCGGATCCCACGCTGGACGGCGATCAACGCAGGCTCGCGGAGCTGGAAGCGGAGCGTCGTGGCGGGGCTCCCGAGTTCGGCGATGACATCGAGCGCTACTACTCGCCCGGCCGCACCTGGCAGTCGCTGTCGGTTGGGCTTTCGGCGCTGCTCGAGCTCGGTGACGTGCTCGACGTCGGCTCGGGCGACGGCGCCGCGGCATACTCCTTGGCGCCGTACTGTCGCTCGCTGACGTGTATCGATACCAGCGCACGGATGATCGACGCCGCGCGCGAACGGCTGCAGAAGCTTTCGCACTTCACGGCGCGCGTCGCCGACGTTCACCACTTGCCATTCGAGGCCGCGTCGTTCGACGCCGTCCTGATGTTTCACACGCTCACCTACGCTGAAAATCCGGTGCAAGCGTTGAACGAATGTGCGCGTGTCTTGCGTCCGTCGGGCAGGCTCGTCGTGCTGTGCTTGGACGAGCACCGCCAGCACGAGGTCACCGCCCCCTACGGCGAACGCCACCCTGGCTTTTCCCCCGCCAAAGTCCGCGACTTGCTGGCCGCCACCGGCCTCAGCGTCCGCACCGCCGAGGTGGCGTGCCGAGAGTCCAGAAAACCCCATTTGCAGGTGGTCCTAGCGATCGCCTCGAAGCCCGGCTCCCCCAACTGCTAACTGCCAACTCCGAACAGCCAACTCCTATGCATCCGCTACAGCAACTGCTCCAGAAACGTATCGCGATCATCGACGGCGCGATGGGCACCACTATCCGTACCTACGGGATGACGGAAGCGGACATCCGCGGCGAGCGCTTCAAGGATTCGAAGAAAGATCTGCTCAACAACGGCGATCTGTTCTCGCTCACCCAGCCGAAGATGATCTGCGACATCCACCGGCGCTTCCTGGAAGCCGGCGCGGACATCATCGAGACCAACACGTTCGGCGCGACCAGCATCACGCAGAGCGAGTTCTTCGTCGACGACCCGCGTGAGCACGGCGGTCGCAAAGATCCGGAATTTTACCAGAAGATCATCGATACCAAGTTCCTGCAAGACTTGGCCTGGGAGATCAACGAGCAGTCGGCGCGCCAGTGTCGCGAATGGGCAGATCGAGTCGCTAACGCCGATGGTAAGCCGCGCTTCGTTGCCGGCGCGATCGGCCCGCTCACCGTGTCGCTGACCAACTCGCCCGACGCCGACGACGCGGGTTTCCGCGTGGTCACTTTCGATCAGGTGAAACAAGCGTATATCGAGCAAACGCGAGCGCTAATCGCGGGCGGTTCGGATGTGCTGCTGGTCGAGACGATTTTCGACTCGCTCAACGCGAAAGCGGCGCTGGTCGCGATTCAGGAGGTCTTTGAGCAGGACAAGGTGAGCTTGCCGATCATGATCTCAGCCGCCGTCGGCCGCGGCGGTGAGACGATGATCTCGGCGCAAACTGGTGAAGCGTTGTGGAACGCGGTCAAACACGTGAATCCGCTGTCGGTTGGGCTGAATTGCTCGCTCGGCCCGGACTTGATGTATCCGTTCTTGAGCGAGCTGTCGCAGAAGTCCGACACGGCGATTTCTTGTTACCCGAACGCGGGTTTACCGAATCCGTTGTCGGCGACCGGCTTCGATCTCGAGCCGCCCGACATGGCGCGCTACCTGAGCGAATTCGCTGAAGGCGGGCTGATCAATATTGCCGGTGGCTGTTGTGGCAATACGCCGGAGCACATTGGCGCGATCGCCAAGGCGCTCGAGGGTCGTCACCCGCGCGACGTCGCCGACAAGAACGCAACCAACAAGGTGATTTCGATTCCGTCGGCGGTCGCCGACGCTGATTGGCGCCCGCTACGTTTGTCCGGCTCGACCCCGTTCACGCAGCAAAAAGGCGTGTACATGATGATCGGCGAGCGCACCAACGTCGCCGGGTCGCCCAAGTTTGCCAAGCTGATCAAAGACGGCAAATACGAAGAAGCCGTCAGCGTGGCGCGGCAGCAGGTCGAAAACGGCGCAAACGTGATCGATGTCTGCATGGACGAGGGCATGATCGACGGCGTGGCGGCGATGCACCGCTTCTTGTCGCTGTTGGCGAGCGAGCCGGAGGTGGCGAAGGCGCCGTTCATGGTCGACTCCTCCAAGTGGGAAGTGATCGAGGCCGGGCTGCGCTGCTTGCAGGGCAAAGGCATCGTGAACTCGATCTCGCTCAAGGAGGGCGAGGAGAAGTTCCGTCAGAACGCGCGTACCGTCTTGAAGTACGGCATGGCCGTGGTCGTGATGGCCTTCGATGAGCAGGGCCAGGCCGCCACTTATGCCGAGAAAATCAGGATTTGTGAGCGCGCCTACCGCATCCTGGTCGAAGAGGGCATCCAGCCCGAAGACATCATCTTCGACCCGAACATCCTCACCGTCGCAACCGGGATGGAGGAGCACAACAACTACGCGGTCGACTTCATCGAGGCCACGCGATGGATCAAGCACAACCTGCCGCACGCCAAGGTGAGCGGCGGCGTCTCGAACATTTCCTTCAGCTTCCGCGGCAACAACCCGGTGCGTGAAGCCATGCACTCGGCCTTCCTGTACCACGCCATCCAAGCCGGCATGGACATGGGCATCGTCAACGCCGGCATGCTCGAGGTCTACGAAGAGATCAAACCCGAGCTCAAGCTGCTGGTCGAAGACGTGCTGTTGAATCGCCGTCCGGACTCGACCGAGCGCTTGGTCGACTACGGCGAGAAGCTGAAGCTCGAGATGGCAGGTTCGGCCGCCGGTGCGGCCAACAAGAAAGAAGAAGAGGAGTGGCGCAAGGGCACGGTCGAGGCGCGGCTCTCGCACGCTTTGGTCAAAGGCATCGACGCTTTCATCGACGCCGACACCGAGGAGGCACGCGCCAAGTTCCTGCGGCCGCTTTCGGTCATCGAAGGCCCGCTGATGGACGGCATGAGCGTGGTCGGTGACTTGTTTGGTGCCGGCAAGATGTTCTTGCCGCAGGTGGTGAAGAGCGCGCGCGTGATGAAGAAAGCCGTCGCGTACTTGCTGCCGTTCATGGAGGCTGAAAAGGCCGAAATGGCCGCGCGCGGCGAGGTCGTGAAGACGCAGGGCAAGATCGTGCTCGCCACCGTCAAGGGCGACGTCCACGACATTGGCAAGAACATCGTCGGGGTCGTACTGGCTTGCAACAACTACGAAGTCTTCGACATGGGCGTGATGGTGCCTTGCGAGAAGATCCTCGAGCGCGCGAAGGCCGAGAAAGCCGACATGATCGGCTTGAGTGGGCTGATCACGCCGTCACTCGATGAGATGACGCATGTCGCGCGTGAGATGGAGCGCCAAGGCTTCAAGCTGCCGCTGTTGATCGGTGGCGCCACGACCAGCAAGGCGCACACGGCGGTCAAGATCGCGCCGTTCTACAGCCAGCCGGTTGTGCACGTGCTGGACGCCAGCCGCGCAGTGCCGGTCACGACCAGCTTGCTGAGCGACGAAGGCAAGCCCGCGTTCGTCGCTCAGCACAACGCCGAATACAAGCGCCTGCGCGAGATCCACGGCGGGACCAAGCAGAAGCTGATCAGCTTGAGCGACGCGCGCGCCAATCGCAGCAAGATTGAATGGCGGACGGAAGACGTGGCGCAACCTGAATTTCTGGGCGTTCGTGTGCTCGACGACTTCCCGCTTGCGGTGTTGCGCGAGTTCATCGACTGGACGCCGTTTTTCCACACCTGGGAGCTCAAGGGCGTCTATCCGCGGATCTTGGAGCACGAAAAATACGGCGAGCAGGCGCGGCAGATCTTTCAAGAAGGCAACGCGCTGCTCGATGAAATCATTGAAAAAAAGCTGATTCGCGCGCGTGGCGTGTACGGCTTCTTCGCCGCCAACGCCGAAGGCGACGACGTCGAACTCTACACTGACGCGTCACGCAGTGAGTCTTTGGCGCGCCTGTGCTTCCTGCGTCAGCAGAAGGACAAGGAGAAGGAGAAGGCCGAGCCGAACCGCTCGCTGTCCGATTTCATCGCGCCGCGTGCCACGGGTCTCAGCGATCACATCGCGGGCTTCGCGGTCACGAGCGGCATTGGGCTTCAGGAATTGGTGACGAAATTCAAGGCCGACAACGACGACTACAATGCCATCATGGCCGAAGCCTTGGCCGACCGCTTGGCGGAGGCGTTCGCCGAGTGCTTGCACAAGCGCGTGCGCGAAGAGTGGGGCTTCGGCAAAACCGAAAACCTCAGCAACGTCGAGCTGATCCAGGAGAAATACCGCGGTATCCGCCCGGCTGCCGGCTACCCAGCGTGTCCGGATCACACCGAAAAGGGCACCTTGTGGCGGCTGCTCGACGCCGAGCACAACACCGGCATGAAGCTGACCGAGTCGTTCGCGATGTGGCCCGGTTCGAGCGTCAGTGGTCTGTACTTCGCGCATCCCGAAGCGCAGTACTTCACGCTCGGCAAGATCGATCGCGAGCAAGTCACCGACTACGCCGCGCGCAAGAACATGTCCGTGATCGAGGTCGAACGCTGGCTCGGGCCAAACCTCGGCTACGATCCCTGAACAGGGTAGGCCGCGTTGCATTCGTTGCGACCCCGCCCAGCTGGGCGGGGAAATCGGCCTTCCGCAGGGCCCGCTTGGGCTAAGTTGCGCGGATGCAACGACGGTTGTTACTGACAGGCTTCTTGCTGGCGCCGCTGGCTTGCCGTTCGACGGCGGGTGCCGTGGACGAAGCGGTGGTGCATGAGATCGTGGCGAAGCAGGCCGAGGCGTGGAATCGCCACGACGCACACGCGTGGGCCGAGGCATTCACGCCCGATGCCGAGTTCGTGAACATCGTGGGCATGCTGCTCGAGGGTCGCGAGCAGATCGAGAAGCGGCACGCGGAACTGTTTGCGACGATCTTCAGCCGCAGCCGTGTGGCTATCTCGACGCGCAAGGTGCTGTCGTTCGGCGCGACGGCTGCGCTCGTCGAGACCATTTACGAGCTGCGCGACTATGCGCGGCTGCCGCCAGGCATTCAACCGACCGACGTCGACGGCACGTTGCGTACGCGCATGAAGTACGTGATGGTGCTCGGCAGTGACGGCCGCTGGCGGATCGCCTCGGCGCAAAACACCGCAATCGCCAAACTTTAGTCCTGACTCGAGCTGTGTTCCAAAAGCGACTGCTACGACCACGGACCCCAACGTCCTACCCACGGCCCCGGTCACATTCGCCTATCAGTCGAGCGGCGGGCGCGGGGAGAACGACGGGCACCTGTGGGAAAGCGCTCGCGGCAAGGAGCCGCGGAACGCTCCGAGACGTCCTAGCGGCCGCCCAAAAAACGGCGCTGAAGCTGGTTGCCTCAGCGCCGGGGAGGCCCTGAACTCGGGTCCGATTCTGGTTAGCCGTGCTCTGCCATGCGCGCGAAGAACGGCACCTTGCAAGTAACGGTGGTCTTCACGTAGGTGAGAGCACCGGTCGTCTTGTCCACTGTAAACACGGACATATTGTCGGAAGCCTGATTGCCCACCACCAGCAAGTCGCCCTTGGGCGATAGGCTGAAGTGGCGCGGCGTGGCTCCATGCGTGTCGTAGAAGTCCACGGGTGTCAGTTTTCCGGTAGCCGCGGCGATCGAAAACGCTCCAATGTTGCCGTTTATCACGCCGTCCGTGCGGTTCGAAACGTAAAGGAACTTACCAGCGGGATCGATCTCGATCTCCGAGCCGTCCTTCTTCGTCGCGGCGGGGAACGTAGCCGCCACCGAAGAGATGGTTTCCACGTGCGCGAGGGTGCCGGCCACGTTGTCCCAGTTGAACAGCGCAATCGAGCCAGCTGTTTCCGTAATCGCGTACAGCCACTTGGCATTTTGGTGCATGGCGAGGTGGCGCGGGCCGGAGTTTGCCGCCGGGATGTTGTTCATGACCGGAACGTGCGCCGTGAGCTTGCCGGAGTTTTGGTTGAAGTCGTAAATACCGATGAAGTTGGAGCCAAAGTACGGAACCAAGGCGAACTTGTTGGTGCTGTTCAGCAAGGTTTGATGGGCATTCAGGCCGTCCGTGATGGTGTCCACCAGGGCGCCCACGCTGCCATCGGGCTTGATCTTGAATACCAGCACCGTGTTGGCCGTGTAGTTGGCGGCGAGCAGAAACTTGCCGGTGGCGTCCACCTCGAGCGTTTGCGTCGCGGGATTGGAGGCTGCCAGCGGAGCGCCTGGCACATCGACTAAGGCTTGGAGCTTAAGATTCCCAGTTACCTTGTCACGCGTGAAAGTGGTAATCCGTCCAATGTCCGTGTGGGCCACGTACAGGACATCTTGAGTCGCGTTCCAGGCGGTGTTCGACACCTCGGCGGTGGCGAGCACCTCGTCCACCATGGCAACCGTTCCGGACTCGCTACCAATGCGGTAGTGCTGGATGGTGCCTTTCAACGGGTCTCGACAGCCCACGTACAAGTCATAGTCGGGCTCGTCGCCGGCTCCACCGGCGCCGGCAGTCTCGGCGCTGCCGCCCGCGCCAGCAGCTCCGCCGTTCGGCTCTACAGATTGGCCAGCCGAGCCCGCCGCGGATTTCCCTGCCCCGCCGCCAGCACCGGTGCCAGCAACCGACTTGGAGCCGCCGGTGTCGACCTCTCCGCCGGCTCCGTCGCCGCCCGCACCAGGTTTTGTGTCGTCAGTTTTGTCCGAGGAACATTGCAGAAGCGATGTTGCTCCCAAGGCTCCAAGAAGTGCACACGCGCGAAACAGCTTTACTCTATGTTGGGTCGACATAATGAATTCTCTCGGTTTCTGACTATTGATGACTAAAGTGAATGGCACTCTCGGCTGGCCGCCTTCCGACAACTTCAATCGGGTTCCGCCAACGTTCGCGTCATGCATCCTCAGCGCGAAGCCGAATCCCGGTAACACAAGGTTTGCCAGGCCCCTATGGTTATAACTTTGGCAGGCACCGGCCCAATGGTGCGTGGATCTCTCCGAACACGAAGTCTCGCTGTCGCTCGCTACGAAGCCATTTGACTTGTAACGTGCGCGGACTCGTACGCGGCCCCGGGGCGCTGAGCCACGCGGACCCAATCGAAACTGACGGTCAGCTGGCGGTCGTCTGCGCCAACGGGACGCGACGCATGAGCGCTTCCGTCGCGGTCGACGGCGCGCAACCAAGCTCTGCGGACAGCACGCGGCGGCATTGCTGGTGCGTCAGACGCACGTCAGCGTGCCGGCCGCGCTCCAAGTTCATCTGTACCAATTGGCGATAGGGGCCTTCGACGAGCGCCGCTAACGACTGTGCGGGTTACTCCAACCAACTGGAAGCGACCAGCGCGACGCGCGTGGGCTCAGGTTTCAGGACGGATTCGCGAGCGCGCTGGGGCGTAGTGGTAAGCGAGCTGTGCGGCGCCGTAGCGCGAGGCTTTGCCGACCGGGCAGGCGTCGCGCACGGCGATCCACTCAGGGGCGTGCAGCGCCACGGCGGCAGAGGAGAGCGGCGAACCGGAAACTGCCAGGGCGCGTTCGAGCGCTGGTAGGCACGGCGCGCTGCAAGCGCGGCATGGCCGTTCGAGCTCCGGCGATGCTTCAGCCGGACCCGCGACGTCGACCACCACCACCGCACGCAGCGCGAACCACGGGCCGTGCAGCGGATGAATCGCCAGGTGGCTCGGCGAAATCCCTGCCAAGCCGATCGACTCCGCCAATCGTTGGATCGGGAAAGCGCGCGGGGTGGTGACGTGAGAAGAAACGAGCCGGGTTGCGTACGTCGTGGCTGCCACGAGCAAGCGCGTCAAACGCGTGGTGACGTAGGTGTCGAGCGGATTGCCGCCGCTCGCCAGCAGGGCATCGGTTTGATAGGCGCGTGTGAACGCCGGCCAGAGACTTCGCGTGTTGCCGATCAAGATGGCGAGCGCGTCCGGACGACCGAAGTCGTCGAGTCGTTCCGTTTCGACGGCTGAGGCGTTGTAGCGGCCGACCTGGAACGGGCGGACGAGATCGAGCCCCGCTTCAGCGCACGCGGCTTCGATACGGCTCGCAATTCCTTGCCACTCGGCTTCGCTCACGCGAGCAACATAGCTCGGCGTTGGCTGGAGCGCCTGCGGTTGGGGCTAGCGACGACGACGTCGGCAGAGGCCGCGGCCAATACTCGCCAAAAGCGCGAACACGGCGGCGCTGGGCCGGCCATGCGGGGTGTTGGCTAAGGCAAAATCTTTTCGGTAATCTGCGGCGCCGCCCCGTTCGCGCGCTTTGCTGCCAGCTCCAAGAGGTCACGATGCCAGGCGCTGTGGCGGCGTGGTGTGCTCGTGCCGCCGACGCGCGAGGCGACCCGCACGACATGACGGTATTCGCGCGCGGCTTCTTCGAGCTGGCCGAGCGCTTCGTGACACACGGCCAGGTAAAAAGCGGCCGGCCACAGCGCGGGGTCGAGAAAAACGGCTGCTCGTAGCTCGTGGAGCGCGACCTCGATCGCGCCGTTCAAGTAGAGCGCGATGCCCAAGTACATGTGCGGTTCAGCGCGCGTTGAATCTTGTTCGACGGCGAGCTCGTACTCGATGATCGCCGCCGACAGCTCGGAAGTGTCGAGTAGCTCGTGGCCACGCGCCATCAGTGCGTCGGCGCTGAGTGGCCCGACGGCGGGGGTTGGTGGTCGTTCGGCGATGCTGGCGGCTGCGCGGGGCAAGGCAGGCAATGGCGCCTGCCACTCTTGGCGCGGTGCATGCGGTACCAGTGTGGGGCGCGGTGGTTCGGCGGTTCGGCTGGCGCTGCCTGCAGCGGCGCGCCGCAGCGCGAGCCGGCCGGCGATGTACGTGGCATCGAGCTGCGGCGGCACCTCGAACACGACTTCACTCGCGCCGAGCAGCAAATATCCGCCGGGAGCGAGCGAGTCGGCCAGGCGTTCTACGACGCTGCGTGCACGCTCGCGCGACAGGTAGATGAGCACGTTGCGACACAGCACCACGTCCCAATCGCTGCGTGTCGCAGCATCGAGCAGATTGTGACGTTGAAAGCTCACTTGGCGCTTGAAGCGGTCGAAGACGTGGAACTGACTGCGTTCGCCGCGTTCGAAATAGCGCTCAACGTCGGTCAATTCGCGAACCGCCCAGCTGCCGTAGCTGCCGCGCTCGGCCCGCTGCAGGGCAGCGGAGTTGATGTCGGTACCGACGACCTCGACGTTTCGACCGGCTAGCTCAGCCAAGATCGCTACCGAGTAGGCGTCTTCGCCGGTCGCGCAGCCCGGCACCCAGACTTTCAGCGGTGGCGCCAACTGCGGACGCTGCTCGAGCACCTCGGAGATGATCGCGAGCTGGCCTGGATCGCGCATGAACCAGGTGTGCGTGACCGTGATCGCGTTGAGCAAGCGCTCGAGCTCGGCGCTCTGGGGACCGAGCCGCGCCACGTATTCTTCCAGGCTCGGGACCCGCAATTCCGGCAGTCGCCGCGCCAAAAAAGTGTCCACGCTGGCGTCGATGCCACCGCGTGTGACCTCGATGCCAGTGTAGCTTTCGAGCAGGCGATCGAGCTCGTGCCGGGCGCTCATCGTCCGCGTGGCCTGTTGCTGGGTTGCAGCGAGACCCAGGTGCTGACTTCGCGCGCTAGTCCGACTGGATCGAGCGCCGCCACCGAGGCGCCGGCTTCGATCGCCGCTTTGGGCATGCCGTATACGGCGCAGCCGGCTTCTTCTTGGGAAAGCGTGAGCGCGCCGCGCGCCTTCATTTTCAACAGCCCGGCCACGCCGTCTTTGCCCATGCCGGACAAGATCACGCCGCACGAACGCGCGCCGAGGCGTGCCGCGAGCGACTCGAACAGCACCGTGGCGGCGGGCCGGTGCCCTTCCACGGCCGGGCCGTGATCGACGCCGAGCTGTTTGTCGCTGAGCGCGACCAAGTGCTGGTCGTCGGTCGCCAGGTACACGTGACCGGGCTCGAAGCGCACGAGCTGCTTGACGATCGTGACCCGCTGCGGCACGCGGCTCTGCAAGAACTCGGCGAACGCGCCGGTGAAACCGTTGGGCAAATGCTGAACGACCGCGACCGCTGCACGAAAATCTGCCGGCCAACCCGACAACAAGCTGACGAGCGGGCGCGGGCCACCTGCCGAAGCCGCGACGCCGACGACCAGCGGGCTGTTCGAGCCGTCGAGCGGTCGTGGCGGAACCGGCGTCGGTAGGCCGGGTGCGCCGTCACGGCGATTGAGCTTGCCGGCCACGTGGCGCACGACGCGCACGCGCGACAGCTCGCGCACCATCGCGCGCAAGCGCTCTTCGGCCTGGGCGTCACCGTGTAGCGGTTTTTCTGCCAAATCGAGCGCGCCGCGCCGGATGGCTTCGAACACGGCTTGGCGCCGCACGCCTTCCGGCTGCCCGGTGACGATCAGGATTGGCAACGGCTGATGCGCCATCACGCGCTCGATCGTCTCTTGCCCGCCCGTGCCTGGCATCTGCAGGTCGACCAACAAGATGTGCGGCGTCGCCTCGTCGATCAGCCGCAACACCTGGTCGCCGTTGTGCGCTTCCGCCACGACCTCGATCCGCTCGTCGGCTTCCAAAATTTCGCGCAGTTGCGTGCGGCAGATCGCGGAGTCGTCGAGCACCAGCACCCGGATCGGCATCAGCCTCGGAGATTGACGAAGCGGCGGACCACCTCGATCAAGCTTTCACTGTGAAATTCGGTCTTGACCAGGTAGGCGTTGGCGCCGAGCCGCGTCGCGCGTTTGCGATCTTCGACCGAGCCGCGTGTGCTCAGCATCACGACCGGCAGGCGTTGCGTGCGGCGCCGCACCTCGGCCAGCAAATCGAAGCCGTTCATGCGCGGCATCTCGACGTCGCTGACCAGCAAATCGGGCTCGCTTTGCAAAATGCTCTCGAGCGCGGCCGAGCCGTCTTGGGCTTGTTCGACCACCAGCCCGGCGGCCGTCAAAATCTCGGTCACCAGCTCGCGCACGACTGGCGAGTCGTCGACGACCAGCACGCGCTGTCGGCGCCGTTCTTGCTCGACCGAGCCGGGCACGGTTTGCCCGGCGCGCGCGCGCAGCGCCCGCTGAACGTAGTTCAGCTCCGGCAGGAGCACGATCCGGCCGTCTTCCAGCACCGCGCTGGCCCCGATACCGGTCTGGTGCAGCAGTTTTTCGGCGGGCCTCCGGATCAGCTCGCGCTCGCCGACGATGCGGCCGACGCTGGCGGCGAACCGTTTTCCCGACAGCTCGAGCAGCAGCACAAACGCTTCGGCTTCGTCCTTCGGTAGGCTCAGTGCGTCGCACAGCGAACGAAACGGCAAGGTCTCGCCATTGTGCCGGACGACGCTGTCCTGCCCCGGCTTCGGAACAGCGTCGCTGCCCAACACCGCCCGCACCACGCGTGCCGGGAAACCATACGGCGCGCCGCACAGCTCCACGACCAACAGCTTCTCTTTGGTGATCGCGAACGGCACCGCGAGCGTGAAGCGCGTGCCGCTACCCTGCGTGCCTTCGAGCGAAACCGTGCCGCCCAAGGCTTCGACGCGACGTCGCACCACGTCCAAGCCAACGCCACGCCCCGACGTGCGCGACGTTTCACCGCGGGTAGAAAATCCGTGCTCGAAGAGCAGCTCGTTGGCTTCCGCGTCGCTCAGGCCCTGCGCGGCCTGCTCCGAGAGCACGCCGCGCTCAGCCGCCACGCGTCGCACCTCGGCCGGGTCGATCCCGCGCCCGTCGTCCTCGACCCGCAAGACGACGCTCGGCCCCACCGATTCGGCGCTCAAGCGCAGACGCGCGACTGGCGGTTTGCTGCCGCGTTGCTCCGGGCTCTCGAGGCCGTGGTCGACCGCGTTCTGGACCAGATGCAAGAGTGAGTCCCACAGCTGATCGGCGACGTCGCGCTCGAGCTGCACACCGCCAGCCGCGACCGCGATTTCGACCAATTTCTGCTGTGCTTCGGCAGCTTTGCGGGCAAGGCGGGCCAGCTCTTCCAGCAGCGGCTCGACCGGTACCAGGCGCAAGGTCCAGGCCGTAGAGGTCGCTTCGTCGAGCAGCGAGCGGCAGCGCTCGAAGCCGTCGCTCAGCTTGGCGCTGGCCTCGCGCCGCGTCTGCTTGTCCAGCGCGGCGCCGGCGTGGGTCTCGAGTTGGCCGAACGCCGCCGTGAGCTCCGCGACGCGCTCACACAAGAGATCGATCAGCGTCGCGTCCACCTGCATGAAGCGCTCGCCGACGGCGGTGCGACGACGCCCCGGTTCGTTGGGCACCCCCGGCGGGCTTGGCTCGGAGGCGGTGGTCTCCGAGATAATCAGGCTCGGAGCCACTGGCAACGAAGTGAGGCGCTGCTCGGTTTGTAACCGGACCAGCGCGTCGCGCAGGGTCGTGCCATCGTCGGAGTTCGTCAGCGAGCTCAGCATCGCGTCGAACGCGCCGAGCGCGACCGAAAAGCGTTGCGCGGTGCCCAGCTCGGTTTCGAGCGCGTGGGCCAGCTCCGACAGCTCGCCCAAGCCCAGCATGCGCGACTCGCCCTTCAGCGTGTGCAGCTCACCGAGCGCCTGGCGCAGGCTCTCCGGATCGCTGGTGTTCTGAAAGGCGTCTACCAAGCGTTGCGTGGTGCGTACGCGCTCAAGCAAGCCCGCTCGGAACCGCGCGAGGAGGGCCTCGCGCGGCTCGGTCAAGGTGCCTCCGTCGTCAGCTCGAAGCGCTTCACCAGCGCCGACAGGCGATCCGCCTGGGTTTTCAGGCCTTGGGCTGACGTGCGCGTCTGCGAAGTGGCGCTGACCGCTTGCGAAACCACGTCCGCAATACCCTTGATGCTCTGCGAGACCTGTTCAGTGCCGGAGCGTTGCTGTTGCGTGACGAAGGTGATCTGGCGCGCGGCGTCGGTGGTGCCCTCCGCCAACTTCTTGCTCTCTTCGGTCGCCATCACCGTGGAAGAACCGGAGTCGCGGATGTCGCTGACCAGCTTCTTGACGTCCGAGACCGAAGCCGTGACGCGCTCGGCCAGGCGGCGCATCTCACTCGCCACCAGCGCGAAGCCGCGCCCACCTTCGCCAGCGTGGCTGGCCTCGAGCGAGCCGTTCAGTGCCAGCAGATCACTGCGGTCGGCAATGTCACGAATCACTTCGAGGATTTCGCCGATGCGGTTGGCGTGCTGGGTCAATTCACCGATCCGCCGCACCATGTCGTCAGTGTTGTGCAGCGTGCGCTCCGCGTTGCCGAGCACGCCCTGCACGGCGTCGGAGACGTGCGCCGCCGACTCGGACAGCGAGTCCATCGTGCGGCTGATCTCGACCATCGCGCTCGATTGCGACGCGGCTGCGGCTTCTTGCTCCTGCGACGCGGCGAAGATTTCGGCGGCGGCGCTGGCTAAATCCACAGAAGTTTCGCGGATTTGATGCACCATGCCGCGCAGGCTCTCGAGCATGCCGCGGAACGAGTCCGGCAATTCTCCGGTGCCCTCGACGACCGCGCGCAGATCGCCTTTGGCGATCGCGTGAGCGGCTAGGCTCACGTCGCGCATCAGATCGAGCACGTCGTTGACCTTTTCGGTCAACACGCCAATCTCGTCGTTAGCAGCGACCGCGACCGTGCCAATCTCTTTCAGATCACCCTGTTCGACAATCCGACGCGCGATCGTCGTCAGTTTGCCGATTGGCCGCGAGACCGCGCGCCCGAGCGCGTACGCACAAATCGGCGCCCAGACCCCGACCAACAGCGTGAACACGATCGAGCTCAACACGAAGCTCGCCGAAGCCGCGACCGGTGCGTGTAGCACCGCGACCGCGACCCGGGTCGGATCGACGCGATGAAAAGCCACCACGTACGGCAGATCGATGCGCGCTCGCGTGCCCGCGCTGCTGTGCGGGGTCTCGCTGGTCAGCCAACGCGAGAGCTCGGGATCCGCCGCCAACAGCCGCGTCGCCACATCGCTGCCGCGAGGTTTGCCTGCATCGAGCACCAGCCCGTCGACGCTGCGCTTTTGAAAGCCGTCCAGCACCACGCCGAGCGCGGTATCGTCTTCGCTGGGATTCATCGCGCCGATCGCCAGGGCTAGTTCGCTGCTGGCCAGTGCGGCGTGGGTGACGCGCTCGGTATGGCTGCTCTCGACTTGTTTGATGTAACCCAGTGCCACCATCCACAACATCGGTCCGAGCGCGAGCGCCATCGCTACGGCAGCGATCCGCAACTGCAACGAGCTTGGGCTGCGATCCAGCGAGTAGCTACCGGCGCGGGCCAAAGCCGAGCACTCGCTGGCAGCATCGGCCGTCAGCGTCGACCCGAGTGGGTACGCGAACGCAAAGCCACCGAAGAACACCGCCAAGCAGAGGATGGCGATCGCGTTGTCGGCTTGCGTGGGTAGCGGCGCGTGCTCCGCTCCGAGTCCCTTCACGATCAGAAAGCCTGCGCCGTAGGTGGCGATCCAGGTCAGCGAATAGACGAGACCGAAGCGCAGCGGCAAGCTTTGCAGGCTGCGATCAGCCGCCTGCACCAGCTCGGGCGTTCGACCTTTCGCGGCAGTGCGTGCGAAGCGCTCCCACGGCGACAGCTCGATACTCAAGTAGATCGCCCAGGCCGTGATCTTGAGCGCAGTCAGGCCCACCATCGTCAGCCACGGATCGGCCGCGCCGCCCGTACCGAGCAGCTGCGTGAACGCCAGGATCACGAACGGGGCGAAAAGCAGGTCCAGGACCGCGTAGGTCAGGGTCGATCTCAGCGTCAGTGTCTTCAACATGAGCTACCTCGAGCGGAGTCGTGGGAGGGCGAAGGGGCGTGGGCGCCGCGAGCTGCTTGCAGCAGGCGCTCGGGCGAAACCACGAACAGCGCGGGTTTGCCGTCGACGACGGCGACGTGACTGAGTAGCGGAGTCAAGCTTTGCACCGCCGCTGGCAGCGGCAGCAAGTCTGCGGCAGTCGTTTCAACCAGGGTCAGGGCGCCGTGCACCAGCAACGCGAGGCGCTCGCCCCCGACTCGGAGCACGAGCACGCGGGCAAGCTCCGCGGGCGCGACAGGCGCGGCAACACCGAGCAAGGTCAGCAGGCTCAGCGGGGCGCTCGCAGCATCCGTGCCGGGTTGCTCGACACTGGCGACGGCTGAGCTGGGGATGCCCCAGGTGCCGCAGGCAGCACTGATCGTGAGCAGCGGGGCCCGACTCGCGGCAGCTTCAGCCCGCGGCTGCATGAATGACTATTCCTTCGCGCCCGAGGTCCGGCGCGCCTCCGCCCAAGATTTCGGAGACGAAACGTGGCAGGTCGATGACGGCCAGGATGCGTTCGAACAGCTCCGCCTCGGCCAGCGCATAGGGCAGGGTAGTGACGCTGACCGGTCGCAGCTCCGTAGTAGTAAACGCGTGCACCTCGCGGGCGGCGTCGACCGGTACTGCAACGATGCTTTCCGCCACAGTCGCAATCAGCGTTCGCGACCGAGTTTCCCCGGTATTCAGGCGCCCAACCCCGAACGGCGCCGCCAAATCGACGACCGGTATCGCTCGGCCGCGCCAGGCGATGACGCCGGGCATCTCGGCGCGCGCGCCCGGGATTGGCAACCAGACTTCGGCGCCTAGGATTTCACGAATGATCTCAGCATCGAGCAGTACCCAAGCTTGTCCGATTTTCGCGGGCACGAGCGCACGCATCATTCACCAGCCCTATCCGTTGCTTCCGCCCAGTCCGAACACCCGTCGGGGTGAGCAACGCCCAACGGAAGCTGACGACGCTACCACTCAAGCCCGTGCATCAGAGTGAGACATTTTCCGCCACTCCGATCGTGTGGGTCTCGTTCAACGAGCTCGCCGGGCTCGCCGGTCGATCCCTTTGCTTCGATCCGCTTAACCCTGGCGAGTGGTGCGACGTAGGTGCGCTAGGACCGCCACCAAGGTGGGGCCACCACCACGAGCGAGGGTTGACCAAAAGCTCGCCAGGGACGCAAATTGAACGAACGTCCAGAGTATCGAGCGCGAGAGCGCGGGCGGAAGGCAGTGACGTGTCGGGTCGTAAGCCGAAGATAGTTGTCATCGACGATAGCGAGATTGTCCTCGAGGTCACCAAGGGTGCTCTCGAGGGCGCGGGCTATCACGTCGTGACGCACGACAGGCCTGCCGGTTGCGTGGCGCTGATCCTGCATGAAAAGCCCGATCTGGTACTGATGGACGTGAATATGCCGGGCCTCGGCGGCGACACGATCGTCAGCGTGCTCGGCAAAGCGGCGCCGACCAGTGACACCATCGTCCTGTTGCATTCGAGTCTTTCGGCTGAGGTGCTGCGCGGCAAGGCCACCACTGCCGGGGCGCACGGTTTCATTCAGAAGAGCGGCGACTTGTTCGGCTTGGTGCGCGAGGTCAATCGTTGGCTGAAACGCCTGAACAGCAGCGGCAACATGCGCGTCGCGCTGCTGGCTCCGAGTGATGATAAATCCCCCAGCGGCACCCGGCCTGCGGTGTCGTTCGTCGCCTCGTCGCCGCCGAGCAGTGATTCGTTGAGCGGTCGTCGCACCAGCGGTACCGTGCGCGTCGATGCGCCGACGGTCTTGCTCGTGGACGACGACATGACCGTGCTTTCGGCGTTTCGGCGCAGTCTGCAGGCCGAAGACATTTCGATCGAGTTTGCGCTGTCGGGCGCGCAGGCGTTGCGGCGCATGCTCTCGGAAAAGCCGCCGGACGTCGTGGTGTGCGACATGCTCTTGCCGGATATCTCGGGTGTCGAGGTGTATCAGCGCGCGCTCGCGGTCGAACCGAGCTACCGCCAACGCTTCGCCGTCGCCACTGGCGCTTCGTCGGTGCCGGCGATCGCCGCGTTCCTGGCGAGCTTCAGCGGGCCAGTCCTGCACAAACCCGTCGACCCCGCCCGACTCAGCCAGGCCGTGCGCACCTGCCTGTCCGGAGCCCGCCCCTTCCTGAAGAGCGGTGCTAGAAGCTAGCCGGCTCGCGCCGGTAATAGACATCCCACTCGGCTTCGCTGACTTTCCGAAAGCCGTAGCGCAGATAGAACGCGTTGGCGGCGCTGTCGCGTAGCGCGCTGACGTGGAGCACTAGTTGGCGCGCCTCGGCGTCGACGATCACGTCGCCGAGCACGCAGCCGCCAATGCCTTGGCCTTGTTCGCTCAGCCGTAAGTACAGGTGGTCGAGCAAGAGCCCTTCGGTATGCGGCTTGACGACCACACAGCCGACGCGCCGACCTTCGACGACGATATGCCGCGTGAATTCCGGTTCGAAGCTGCTCGCAAATCGCTCGCGCGCCCGCGCCGGGTCGAACCGGCCGAGCCGCTCCAAGCTCTCGCGCATCGCTGCGATACGCAGCTCGACCAGGTCGTCCAAGTCTTCGAACGACGCGGGCTCGTAGGTTACGATTGCCGTCATGGGCCCGCCAAGGCTCTCATCATTCATCGCATTTGGTGCTGCCGCGCCGCAGCCTTCTTGCAGAAACTCCCGTAGCGTCTCCGGGCCAACTGCGCGACCGCTTCGCGCTGCTGCCATCCTGGTAGCTCGTGTCGAGTCGAGATTTTACAGGGAGATCGGGAGATCGGGAGTCCTGCGAGGGAACGCATTTTCTGTTTTGGAGGACCAAAACAAAAAATATTTCCTTGGAGGTGTGCACGCGACCGCCAGCCGGCGTGCCAAGGCTAGCAGCAGTCGGTCGAGGCCGATCGCCCAACCGATGCCTTCGGCGTAGCGACCACCGCCGGCGATCTGCTGCTGGGCGCCGAGCTGGGGGCAGCGCGCTTCGAATCCGTCTTCGATGTAGTAGCCGAGCCCGCGCTTCACCTCGCGGTCGAGCTGATACGTCACGTTGGTCGCGTCGAGTGCCTGGCGCAGGAGCTGTTCCACTTCGTCTCGGTCTGGTCGCCCAAGCAAGCGTCAGCGAGCCGCCTGCACATCACGGCGCGGTGCGAGTCCAGCGCGCGCGCAGCTTCGATAAAAGAGTGGAGTCCATTTGGCGGAACTGCACGATGTGTGCGGCTTTGTCGTCGCCGGTGAAGCCTTCGATCGAAAATTCGCCGGAAGTTCCGCTGACTAGCGTGCTCTTGCACGGCACGTCGAGCGCTTGGAGCAGCAGGCGCGAGCACTCGGTCGTGCTGCCGTAGCCGTCGGTCATGATGCTGGAGTGCGTGATGGCGAACAGCTTTTTTCCATCTTTGGCGAGCGCGCCAAAATCACGGAAGGCTTGCAAAGCGTTGGGGGCAAATGTGCGCTTCCAGCGATCCGTGAAGCCGGCGTGCAGGCCGTCGGCGAGCAAGATAGCGTCGACATGTTCGCGATCTTCGTCGCGGCTGACCAGCTTTTCGGTGGCTGCGTAGCCGGCGCTCCAAGCCATCAGCGCGACGCGGTGCTCGGTGGCGCCCGGGCACAGTGGCAGGACGCTCATGTGGATTTGGCGCAACAGCGAGCTAAGCGTGCCGCCTGCGCCGAAGGCTTGCGAATACTTCTCGGCGCCGTTGCCGGCGTTGAAGACGGCCACGACGGCGTTGATGTTGGCTTTTTCGACCAAGTCGCGCACGTACGGATGCGCGCCGTGAAAATGCAGGATGACGTCGTACGCGCCCTGACAGCCATCCGGCACGTAAACGACGGCGCCGTTGTACGTGTTGGTTTGGTGGAAGCTCACTGCGCGTGGCAAGGCTTCGGGCGTCACCGGCGCGACGGCGCTTGGAATGACGGCTGGCGCCGCCGCTGCGACTGGCGCGACCGCGCTGGCCGACACGGCCGCAGCCGCGGGCGTAGCCGTTGTGGCGGGCGTGCTCGACCGCGCGAGTGTCACCGCCTCGGCTTGAGCGAGGCCGTCGGCGAACGGGTTGGCCCCTGCGCGAATCTTCACGCCCGACAGGAGCACGGCGCCTGTCGCCACGCCGCCGAGCCCGAGTAGGCTCGCTGCGACGGCCCACGCTCTCATGTCGGTGCCGTGCGCGCCTCGCGCCGCTTACTGAGCATGCGCCGGAACAAGAACGACACGAGCAGGATGAACCCCCCGCCGATCACGCCGGAGATGAGCTGCAGTTTCACGAAGTACGTGAGCGCGTTGGTCACGGGACCACCGCATGAAAGGGTATCGCCGCTGGGCGGCGTGTAGAGCAGGCTGACCAGCCAGGGGCCGTTGACGCACGCCAACACCAAACCGGCCAGCATGCCAACGGCGCCTTCGATGGCGCGTCGCCGCACGGGATTGGTCTTGGTGATGACGACGACTTCTTCGGCCATGGGTCGCCAAGCATAGCTCCGGAAGCCTAGGGGGCGCTACACTCGGCCGCGCCATGCAGCTCGTGAAGGTCGCGGCCGCGACGCTCAATCAGACGCCGCTCGATTGGGACGGCAACGAACGGCGCATTCGCCAGATTTTAGGGCGCGCGCGCACGGAAGGCGTCAGCGTGTTGTGCCTGCCGGAGCTGTGCATCAGCGGCTACGGATGTGAGGACGCTTTCCTATCGCCAGCCGTTCGCGCCACCGCGCTCGAGGTGCTGGCGTCGCTGGTGCTCAACACGCGCGGCATGATCGTCAGCTTCGGCTTGCCGCTCGCGCATCAGAAGGGCGTCTATAACGTGTGTGCGCTCGCCGTCGACGGCAAGCTCGCTGGCTTGGTCGCCAAGCGCTCGCTGGCCGGCGACGGCATCCACTACGAGCCGCGCTGGTTCAAGCCGTGGCCAGCAGGCGCGCGCACCACCACGTCTCTGTTCGGGGAAGAGGTGCCGCTCGGCGACGTGTTCTTCGACTGTGGCGGCGTGCGTATTGGTTTTGAGATTTGTGAGGATGCGTGGATGGCCGAGCGCCGCGGCGCGGAGCTTTCGTTGTCGGGTGCGGACTTGATCTTGAACCCGTCGGCCAGCCATTTCGCCTTCGGTAAACACCTCGTGCGGCGGCGATTGGTGCTCGAAGGGTCACGCGCGTTCGGCGTCACCTACCTGTACGCCAACTTGCTCGGCAACGAGGCCGGGCGCGCGATCTACGACGGCGACGCGTTGATCGCGAGCGACGGCGTGCTGGTGGCGGAGGCGCGGCGCTTCGGTTTTACCGAGGGTGAGCTCACGTCGGCGATCGTCGATATCGAGCTGCCACGCACCCGCCACGGGCAGCGCTCTGGCTATTCGCCGAGCGTGACCGACGAGCCGGGCAGCTGTGTCGAGCTGCCGTTCGAGTTTCCGAAGGTCGCGCCGGCCGCGGCCACGCGCGAGGCTGAAGCCTGGGAGCAGGGCCAGCACGTCAAAGAAGAGGAGCTGGCGCGCGCGCTTTCGCTCGGCTTGTTCGACTACATGCGCAAGAGCCGTTCGCGCGGCTTCGTGGTGTCGCTGTCGGGCGGCGCAGACTCGTCGGCGATCGCGTCGGCGTGCGCGTGCTTGGTCGGATTTGCGGCGCGTGATCTGGGGCTCGACGGTTTGCGGCGCGCGCTCGACTACGTGCCGGGCGTCGGCGTCGCGCAAAATTCGCTCGAAATCGTGCGACTGCTGTTGACGACCGTGTACCAGGCCACGCGCAACAGCTCGCAGGTCACTCGCAGCGCCGCGCGTGGTGTGGCCGAGAGCCTCGGCGCGCGCCACCTCGAGCTCGACGTCGACGCACAGGTCCAAGGCTACGTGTCGATGATCGAAGGCGCGCTCGAGCGAAAGCTCGATTGGCAAACCGACGACATTGCGCTGCAAAACATCCAGGCGCGCACGCGTGCGCCCAGTGTTTGGCTGCTGGCCAACCTGTTCGGCGCGCTCCTGCTGTCGACCAGCAACCGCTCCGAAGCCGCCGTCGGCTATGCGACGATGGACGGCGACACCGCTGGCGGACTTTCGCCGATCGCCGGCATCGACAAAGCCTATCTTCGAAAATGGCTGGTGTGGCTCGAGCTCGAAGGACCGGCAGGGCTGGGTCCGATCCCGGCGCTTGCGGCCGTCAACGTGCAGCAACCCACGGCCGAGCTTCGCCCAGCAGCCGAGAACCAAACCGACGAGGGCGACTTGATGCCCTACGATCTGCTGGACGCCATCGAACGCGCCGCCATTCGTGACAAGCGTGGCCCGCTCGAAGTCTTCGAGCTAATGAGCCCGCTGTTCCCCCAACACGACAAGGCCCAGCTCGTAACCTGGATCGAGCGGTTTTTTCGGCTCTTCACGCGCAACCAATGGAAGCGCGAGCGCTACGCCCCGTCGTTCCACCTCGACGACGAAAACCTCGACCCCAAAACCTGGTGCCGCTTCCCAATCCTCTCAGGCGGCTACGAACGCGAGCTGAAGGAATTGCGCGCCAAGGCGCTTGGCTAGCGGTTCGGCTTAGATCTCTTCCAATTTGACGGACGGATCGAGGCGTCGCATGTCGGTCGCGTCCGAGGTTGCTAGCGTGTAGCCGCGGCGCTTCGCGCACAGCAGGACTGAGGCATCGACGATGTCCGAAGTGCGCCTGATCCCGCAGAGCTGCCCAGCTTCTCGCGCACGCGTTGCATCCAACGGTTCGATTTCCACCGCTTCGGAGACGAGTAGCCTGGCCAGGCGGGCTTGTTTCCGACCATCACGCCACGCCTGGCCGACGGCCCCGGCCGGAATCACGATCGGCGTTTTCCGGGTCAGCGCGTCGCGTAGCATGAGCGTCACTCTACGTGCGCCGCGGTCGAAGCCGATCAGCGCGCTGGCGTCCAATGTGAGGCCTTTCACTTGCGTCGGCTCCGTTTCGGGCGCGGGCCGTGCTCGAAGATTTTGTCGAGCCATCGCCGTTCGGCCAGGGTTGGCGGGCCGCCAGTCTCGGCCAACGCTTCGTCCAACATCCGCAGGAGGTCGTCGTCGTTCGACTTCTGCTGGATCGCCTTGCTGACGTAGGCGCTGAGCGAGGCCGCTTCGCCGCGCTTCACGGCCGCGCGCGCCCGAGCGAGGACCGCTTTAGGCAGGCTGATCGCGACTTTGGCGCTGGTCATACCGCGAATCCTACCGCCGCTGGCAGCTGGCGCAAGCGCTCGCGCGGCTGCCGACTCGTACTCTGGACTACCCATGGCCCCCTTCTCGGCCCATGTCGCAATGCAGTTGCGTTCAATGTTGGGACTGGCAGTACAAACAGTTCGGTCCGGTGCAGTTCGCGCGGTACATGCAGGCGCCCAGCTTGCCCGGTTCGAATTCGCATTGCTGCGCCAGCTCTTTACACGGCGCCGGTGCTTTCTTCACGGCGTTGCCGCCCGGACAGGCGCACAGCGTTAGCGCGAGCGCCATCCAACGAGCGCACGACGACCACGACCGGAACCACGAGCACGTCATGAGCGCGAGTGTCGCCCTGCTTGGGGCCGGGCTGCAACCTGACCCCGCGGCCAGCTTGCTGGCCTAGGCTTTGACGGCTTCGATCAAGTAGCCGCGCGGCACGCCGGGAACGCCGGGCGGTGCGGCCGGGAACGGCCAGCGCTTGAGCGCGTTGCCGACGATCGCTGGTTCCGTCACGTTCGCGCGCCAGCCTCGGAGGAGCGAGCCAGGGTCGTCGGAGCCGAAGATCCATGGGGCGCCGAGCTCGCGCATCATCTGCAGGGTAGACGCCATGACCGGGCTCGCGAGCAATGAAGCGCCGACAACGTCGTAGAGCGCGACCGAGCCTGGGACCGACAGCGCGTCGAGGCGGCTGAGGATGCTGGCCACGCTGCTGGCCTCCAGATATTGCAGTAGCCCTTCGACGAACCAACACGTCTTCTCGCCGCGCACAAAGCCGGCGGCCTGGAGGGCTGGCGGCCAGTCTTGCGCGAGATCGAACGGTATCGTGACCCGCGCGCAGCCTGGCGTAGCGTCGCGCAAGGCCTGCTGCTTGTGCTCGAGCACCACGGGTTGGTCGACCTCGAACAAGCGCGTGCCTTCTGGCCAGGTCAGGCGAAAGGCTCGCGAATCCATGCCCGCCGCCAGGATCACGAACTGGCGGATGCCAGATGCGGCCGCCCGCGCGACCGCCCGATCGTACCAGTGCGTCCGCACCTCGATGATCGGCACCGAGGGCGCCGACGCCGCCGCGCGGTACTTAGCCAAGACCCCACGCCCCTCATCACCCGCCAGCGCGTCAGCGTACGGATCCGTGAACAACCGTTCGGCGCGCGCCGTCTCCTCCGCGCGAATCGCCGCCACCAACAATCCCGTAACACCAACCGGATTCATGCCTGCATCTTACCTGTGAATGATCATGATCGTCGACGGGCCGCGCCAGGGCATCCAGCGGACGCCGTGCCAGCCTTCGGGCAGGGCGGGCTCGGTCCAGGCGAAGATTCTCTTGCCGTCGAGTGGCGAGAGGTTGATGCAGCCGCCGCTTTTGGGGTTGCCCCAGTCGTCGTGCCAGTAGGCGGAGTGCAGCGCGTGCGGACCGGAGAAGTTTTGGGTCCAAGGCACGGCGGTGTGGACGAGGTTGCCCGGCGCTTCCATCGTCGCGGTCGCAAATTTGCCGGAGATTGGGAAGATACCGAGCGGTGTGCGGGCTTCGGCGATTGGATCTTCGTCGACTTTGGCGGGGCCGCCGCGCCCGGGCGAGATCAGCGTGGTGAAGACGGGCGTGGTGTTTTCGTAGGCGATTAACCAGCCGCCGTTGACCGAGACTTCGATCCAAGTGCCGCGGCCTTTTGGTGGAGCGGTGCCCCACGGCGGCTTGGCGCTCGGCACCGGTACGACCGCGTCTTTGGCGCGCACCCAGGAGCCGTCGGCGGTCTCGAGGAAGTGATCCTTCCCCACGTCAGCGGTTTTCCCGGTGAGCGCGACGTGCGAAAGGCGCGCGAAGTTTTCGCCGGTCTCGGTGAAGGTGTCGCCTTCGTGTTTGAGCTTGGGGCGATCGGTGCCGCGGAACATCGCCAACGGCAGCTTCACGTCGCCGCTCAGATCGAGGCCGTGGAACTCGTAGTGCGGAAACGGGGTGACGAGCGGTTTTGAGAAGTAGCTGAGGTCAGCGCCAAGCAGGTAGTCCTGCGCCCCGACGTGGACCTCCGAGACGAACGCGACCGTGGAGCCGTTGCGCAACTCCGTGCGCTGATCGTGCACGCTGTTCGGCAGGTTGGGGAAGGAGAGCGGAGAGCCTTCGAGCGCGTACAGCCGGGTGAGCTTTTTTGCTTCGCCGTACTGGTGCGGCCAAGCCGAGCTCAGATCTGCCGCGTATTTTTGGGCGATCACGAAGCCGCGGTCGGTGGCGTCCAGGGTGGCGCGCAACCCATCGACACACACGAAGCCGACCGGTTCGACCGCGTACCAGGTCATGCAGCCAGGGCCGTAGACGGGGCGACCTGTGACGAGCTTTGCTGACTCGCCAGTCCATAGGTAACCGATCCACTCCTTCGAGGCGTCGGGCTCGGGGCGGATCCAGACGAAACGAGTTTTGGAGTAGACGCGCGGGCCGGTGACGTCGGCGGGAGGAGCGGGGATGGGGGAGGAAGAAGGAGAGAGAGCGGGCGCGGGCACGTTTACGGAAGCAGGCGCAGACGCTGGCGCAGGAACGGCGGACGCGCGCGCAGCCGGGCTGGCTTGGGCGGAGGGCTCGGCGCGGGCGCAGCTCAAGACAAGCGGGAGAGAGCAGAAAAGCGCCAGCGAACGCACCGGCGGACCGTAGCTCAGGCGGCCGGATCACGCCAAATCGGCGTGGAAGAAGCGCGGGCGCCGGGTTGTGACAGGGCGGGCACTTCCGGTCCCGAAACCCTGGCGTTAGGACCCAGCAGCCGCACCCGGAGCAATCAATGAACCTGTACGGAGCTACCATCCCGCAGTTCAAGCGCATCCTCCAAAGCGTCGAGCGTTGGCTCGACAAGACCGTTGCCTTCGCCGATGGCAAGAAGTTCGACCCGAATACTCTGCTCAGCGCCCGGCTGGCCCCCGACCAGTTCGCGTTGGTGCGCCAAATTCAGTCGGTCTGTGATCAAACCAAGCTCACGGTTGCTCGCCTTACTGCCAAGGACCCGCCCAAGCACCCCGATACCGAGCAGACGTTCGACGAGCTCCGCAAGCGTCTGCACTCGGTCGTCGCCTACCTGGACTCCTTCAAGCCGGCTGATTTCGAAGGCACGGCAGACCGTCTGATCTCGCTGCCCTTCTTCCCCGAGGGCAAAGCCATGACCGGCCACGACTACCTGGTCGAGCGCCAGCTGCCGAACGTCTACTTTCACATGAGCATGGTTTACGCCATCTTGCGCCACAACGGCGTGGACGTGGGTAAGTCGGACTTCGTCGGCCCAGTCACCTACAAGGACAAGTAGCGGTTTCTGCGTGCTCACCGGTTGAGATGGGCGCAAAAACAAGCTGCCTTCGGTGTATTGTGTCGGCTGATGGCGGCCGAGGACGGACCAAGCCCCGCGGCACCTGCGCGCGCGCGTCGGCGCATCGGCGTGTTGCTCGACGCGCTCTACAACGAGTACGCCAGCATGCTGGTGACCGCGTTCGAGCTCGAAGCGCGCCAGCGCGACCTTGACCTGTATTGCTTCGCTGGCGGCGCCTTGCATTCGCTGGCCGGGCACGAGCTGTCGCGCAATCGCTGCTACGAGCTGGTGTCGGCGCGCGCGCTCGACGCGGTCGTGGTGCTGAGCTTGAGCGCGTCGAGCGAGGTCATCGAGTCGTTCCTGACGCGCTTTTCGGATCTGCCTACGGTTACTGTCGGGCATTTGGTGCCAGGCGTGCCCGTCGTCGTAGCCGACAACGCGGCCGGAATGCGTGATGCGATCGTGCATCTGATCAACGCGCACGGGCGGCGGCGCTTGGTGTTTCTGCGCGGCCCAGCCGAGAATCAGGAAGCACAGACACGCTTTCAAGCCTACAAGGACGCGCTCCGCGACTTCGGCTTGCCCTACGACCCGGCGCTCGTGCTCGCGGGTGAGTTCGCGAAGGACGCTGGCAAGCGCGCGATGCGTGAGTTCCTGGAGCGCGAGCTCGACTTCGACGCCGTCGTCGGCGCCAACGATTTTTCGACGTTGGGCGCGCTCGAGGTGTTGCGTGAGCGCGACATCAGCGTCCCGCACCAAGTGGCGGTGATCGGCTTCGATGACGCCGAGGAGGCGCGCGGTGCGACGCCCACGCTGAGCACGGTGCGGCAGCCGTATTTCGAGCTAGCGGCGCGCGCGCTCGACACGCTGACCAGCATCTTGGACGGCGAGCCAACGCAGGAACGGATGGTGCTCGGCTCGCGGCTGGTGCGGCGCCGTTCGTGTGGCTGCTTGTCGGATGGTGCGCCGTCCGATGCTCCGCCTTCGCTTACCACATTGAACGAGCCGTTTCGCGATGCATTCGAGCGCATGCGCCCCGAGCTTGGCCGCGAGCTTCTGACCTCCGCCAAGCGCGCGCGCGCCAACGTCGAGCACGGCTTCGAAGGGCCGCTGCTCGACGCGCTGGGCGAGGCGCTCGATCACGTCTCCGATCGGCGGCTGATCGAGCGGTTGGATCAGGTGCTGACGCGCACGATCGAGGTCGGCGGTGACGTCGTGGCCTGGCAGTTCACGCTGTCAGTGCTGCGGCGCAAGCTGTTGCCGGCCGTGCGCAGCGACGCCAAGCGTTGGATGCGTCTGGAAGACATCTGGCAACGCCTGCGCGTGCTGGTCGGCGACGCGATCGACCGCGAGCAGCGCGCGCTGCGTACGGAAGCCGAGCGTTCGGCCAGTATCCTGACCGACACGAGCGAGTCGTTGATCACCTCGTTCGACGTCGAGAGCTTGCCGCGTTCGCTGGCTGATCGGCTGCCTGCGTTGGGCATCAGCAGCTGCTTTCTCTCGCTCTATGCCGGCTGGGGCAACCCGTCGCCGCTGTCGCGGCTGATCGTTGGCTATGACCGCAGCCGGTTGCTCGATTTGCCCGAGGGCGGCTTGGTCTTCGACACCGCGCTCTTGGCTCCGCCCGGCATGCTCGACCTGCGTCGACGCGCGATGGTTGTGGAGCCATTGTTCTTCGAGAACACGCAGCTCGGTTTTGCGTTGTTCGAGCTCGGCCCGCGTCGACGCGTGGTGTACGAGCTCTTGCGCGAGCTGGTGAGCGCAGCGCTGCACGGCGCCGAGCTGCTGCGGCGCGTCGCGCACGAAGCCGCCGAGCGCGAGAAAGCCGAAAAGCAACGGCTCGAATCCGAACTCTCGATCGCGACCCGCATCCAAACCTCGATTTTGCCGCGCGATTTACTGGTGCGGGGCCTGGAAATCGCAGCCACGATGCTGCCCGCCACTGAAGTGGGTGGCGACTACTACGACGTCCTGCCGACGCCGCACGGCTGCTGGATCGGCATTGGTGACGTGGCCGGCCACGGCCTCCGACCAGGCCTGGTGATGATGATGCTGCAGAGCATGGTCTCGGCGTTGGTGCGCAGTGACCCGAATGCGGCTCCACGTGACGTGCTGCGTGTCGTCAACGGCGTGCTCTACGAAAACGTCCGCGAACGCCTGCGCCAAGACGAGCACGCCACGCTCAGCTTGATCAGCTACCGCGAGGACGGCGAGCTGGTGTTCGCCGGCGCACACGAAGATATGCTGGTCTTGCGCGCTGACAGCGCCAAGGTGCAATTCGTCCCGACGCTCGGAACTTGGGTGGGCGCGACCAAGGATATCGATGAAGCGACTCAGGATACCCACTACCGATTGCGCGACGGCGACGTGCTTTTGCTTTACACCGACGGCTTGATTGAAGCCCAAAATCGCGCTGGCGAGCAATTCGGTGTCGAGCGGCTTGCGCACGAATTGTCGCGCTTGGGGCGTGAGCCGGCGGCTACGATTCGCGATGGCCTGTGCGCGGCCGTGACCGAGTTCATGAGCGAGCAGCACGACGACATCGCCTTGCTCGTCGCGCGCTACCGGGCGCCGCGGTGACAGGGTCGGGGTCCCCGCCAACTCCGCCACGCGACGAAGCGGAGTTGGTCGAGCGCGCTGCCGCGCTAGCAGGGTTGCGCCTTTCGGAGCTGGCGGCGCGCCTGAACGCGCCTGTGCCGCCTGATTTGCGGCGCGCCAAGGGCTTCGTGGGCGGCTTGGTGGAGCGCGCCTTGGGGGCGACCGCCGGGTCGCGAGCGTTGCCCGACTTTCCTGAGCTCGGCATCGAGTTGAAGACGCTGCCCGTGGATCGCCTGGGCGCACCGGTCGAGTCGACGTTCGTGTGCACGATTCCGCTAACCGAAATCGGGCAGGTCGAGTGGAGCGACTCGCGGGTGCGCCGCAAACTTTCGACGGTGCTCTGGGTGCCGGTCGAAGGGGAACGCCAGATTGCCGTCGGCGAGCGCCGGCTCGGGCAAGCATTGCTCTATCGATTGACCGAGGAAGACGAAGCGGTGCTGCGCGCCGATTGGGAAGAGCTGGCGGGTTACATCGGTCGTGGCCACGTCGAGGCCCTGACTGGACACATCGGGCGGTTCTTGCAGATTCGGCCGAAGGCGGCGCATTCGCGGGCGCGCCGGGTTGGCTTCGACGCTGAAGGGGCGCCGTTCGCCGCGTTGCCGAGGGGCTTTTACCTGCGTCCCTCGTTCACGCGGGCGCTCTTGCAACGCCATTTCGCGCTGCCACGCTAAGCTACCGCTTCCGACCATGTTCGTCGTCCACCGCTCCACTGGCCTGCCCAAGGCCGAAGTTTACCGCGACTTGAATGGGCAGCTGGCAGCGCTCTTCAGGGACGAGCGTGACGGTCTCGCCAATGCTGCCAACTTGGCTGCCGTGCTGTACGAAGCCTTGCCCGACCTGAATTGGGCCGGCTTCTACTTCTTGCGCGGTAGCGAGCTCGTGTTGGGGCCGTTTCAGGGCAAGGTGGCCTGCGTCCGCATTGCGCTTGGGCGCGGCGTCTGCGGTACTGCCGCGCGCGAACGCCGGACAATCATTGTCCCCGACGTGCACGCTTTCCCAGGCCACATCGCTTGCGACGCCGCCTCGCGCTCCGAAATCGTCGTGCCACTGATCCTCAACGACCAGCTGCTTGGCGTCCTCGATCTCGACAGCCCGCGCGAAAGCCGCTTCGACACGGAAGACGCCAAAGGCTTAACGACCGCAGTCCAACTCTTGCTCGACCACTCCGAGCTCTCGCGCCTCTAGCCCCAACTGGTGACCGCGACCGGTGACCGGTGACCGCGACCGCGGCCGCGACCGGTGAACCGCGACCGCGACTGCGGTGTGGCGCTGCCGGTGTGGCGCTGCCGGTGTGGCGCTGCCGGTGTGGCGCTGCCGGTGTGGCGCTGCCGAGTGTCGCACTGCCGAGTGTTGGGCCGCCCGTGTTGGGTTGCCGGTGTCGGGTTGGCTATTCGGGGGCGCGGGCGATGGCGATGTGCAGGTGATCGTGGTGGTCGGCGTTGCTGTCGGGGGTGAGCAGCTCTTGGAAGAGGCGCAGTTGGGCTAGTCGACAGGCTAGGCGGTTGAGCAGTGGGGCCTCGGCGGCACAACCGTTGGGCAGACCCTTTTGGAAGTCGCGTGCGACGACGTAGCTTCTGCCGTCGGCTGTCACCTCGTGAACGTCGAGCGCTAGGCCGTAGGCGTGCAGACTCAGTCGCCCGACTTTGGCCATCCGGTACGAATATGCCCCCGAGAATCGCATTGCGCTGATGCCCAGGCCGCGCAGCTCGGGCGCCACCTTGGCCAGCGCGAGCGCCAGCCGACAATCCGAGACCATCGGGCCCGCGCCGATCGTCCAGTAGCGCACGCCGCCGATCGGCCCTTCGATGGCGATCGGCGTCGCGACGCCGCGCTTGTCGGAAACGGGGTTGAACGCCACGCCCGCCGCCCGCAGATCGCTGAGGCAGGTGTCGCCACTCGGAAATTCAGCTGCGATCAGCTCTGGCGCCAGCGGTCGCGGCCGGCCATCGGCATAAGTCGGCATGCCTGGCGCGGCAGCGAAACGCAGCGGCGACATCACCGGCGGCGGTGTCGGAGTGTTGCCGCGCGTGGGGTGGGCCGGTTGAGCCTCGGCTTTGCGCGGCAGTGTCTTGGGCGGAAACTCGTAGTTGCCGGCTGGAAGCACCCAACCTGCGGCCCAGCCGTTCGCCGGCGCTTGGGCCTCACCCGCTTCGCGCGCGCAGCCCCCAAGCAGGGCGGCGAACAGGACGATTCCGAGCAAGCTGCGCAGGGCCGGCATCACGCGCGGAATTTTGGCAACCCCACGCTGATAGAGCCAACAAACTGGCTTGTATAAGTCCGACGCGCCGCGCGCCGCCTTACTTGGGCGACAGTTTGATCACCAGATCCGCCGCTTCATCGCGGTCGATTTCGAGCGCTTCGGCGGTCTCTAGGATCAACTCGCGCTCGCTGGTGCGGATGATCCCGTCGGCGGCCGTGACCTGAATCGCGAGTGACAGCGCCACCTTGCGCGCGCCAGGGTCGGGCAGGCGCTCTTTGACGGCGGCCAAGCGCGCTTCTCGCCCGCTCGCCTCCAGATCGTTCTTCGCGCGCTCCAGTAGGCCTTCGAGCGCCGGCTTCGCCAAACGGCCGTCGGTCAGCGACTCGACGCTTTGCAGGAAGTGCTGCCGCTCGACGTCGCTGAAGTCTCCGTCGGCCGACGCCGCCAAGAACATCATCTCCACCAAGGCTTCGAGCTTGGCGTTGGACAACCCCGAAATTACGCTCGCGTTGGTCGCGCTCATAACCGGCGAGTATAGGCGGCCTATTCGTCGCTCGTCGAGTCCGACCCGGGCTCTTGTCCGGCAGGCGTCTTGGTGTGGCCCGAGGCGCTCAAGAAGGGCTCATGCGTGAGCTGGCGCAGCACCTCGGTGGCGTAGCCGCCGGCTGGAAGAGTGAAAGACAGGCGCAATGCTGGCTCGCTGTCACGGCTCGCTCGGGTCACGGCTTCGATACGGAGGTCGGGGAGCGGCGCGAATAGGTCGCGGCGCGTGCCCGGCGCCTCTCGCCCTAGCGCGCCCTGCATCGCCTCGTCGAGACCCAGCTCGGCGGTCAGGCGTTGCTCCAGTGCGAGCGCGTCGGCGTCGGCCGGGCGCATCTTTGGTCCGAGCATCGGTCCGGTCAGGTGCAGGTCGCGCGCGGCGAAGCGCGGTTGCTCCTTCTCGAGATCGTCGACGCGGAACATCGCCCCTGCGCCCTCGAGCCGCACGACCTCGCCGCTGATCAATTTTTCCGACCCGAGCGCGAGTCGCGCGCTCAGGTAGCGATTGAACAGCTCCGATTGCACGACGCTGGGGAACAGCTTCTGCTCGAAACGATTTCGCCCGCGCCCGCCGCGCCGTAACCAGGAAAGCGCGTCTGGCAAGTTGCGGCCCGCGTGACCGAACCGCTGCGCGCCAAAGTAATTCGGCAGGCCGGTGGTGCGCAGCCGCTCGGCGATTTTCTCGGCGCGTTCCAGCGCATCGTCTGTCACACCGCTGAGCGTGATCGTGAAGCGATTGCCGAGCAGGTGGCCGGTGCGCAGCTTGTTGTCGTGGCGCGTGACGACCAGGATCTGCACGCCTTCGCCCAGTGGAAGCTCGGGCGTGATTGGTGTTTTCGTCGCTAGCGACAGCCACTGCGTGGTGACCGCGTACTTGTCCTTCATGCCCGCGTAGCCGACGTCGCGCTCGTTGACGCCGCACGCCTTGCCGATTCGGCGCACCAGCTCGGGCGTCGTCAGCAGCCGCTTCTGCACTTGGACGTATTGGTGCTCACCCTTGCCGCTGGCGGCGTAGGCCGGCACTTCGTCGACCAAGAAGTCTTCCGGGTCGGGTCCGACCTTGCCGCCAGTGGGCGGCAGCTCGGGGTAAGCAACGGGCGGGTTGTGGAGTGAAATCGTCGGCGCGGTCTCAGCGGTGTCCAAGTAGATCCTCAATCGCTTTCAGCAAGTCGTCGCTCGCGCTCACCGCGTCGGCCACGTCCAAATCTTGAATGCCCAAAATCAACAGCTCCGGCTCCGACGTCTGGCCTTCTTCGAACATCGCTAGCACCTCGGGCGGCGGCGGCGGCACGCTGTCGGCGGGTAGCGCGGTCTTGTGCCCGCCCTGACAATCGATGATCAAGGCAGCGATGTTGTCGGGTCCACCTTTCGCGTTGGCGTGTTCGAGCAACTGCTCGGCGATCTGCGCCGGCGGCTCCAACTTGGCCAGCACGTCGGCCAACTCTTGAGCAGGCACCGGTCCGCTGAGGCCGTCCGAGCACAACAAATAGCGATCACCCTCGACGACGGAAAACGAACGAATCGACACACGCAGCTGGCCATCCAAGCCGATCGCGCGGGTCACGATGTTCTTCGGCAGCCGGGCCAGCATGTCGTCGTCCAGCTCCGGGCGCTGCTCCAGCACATCCGTCAAAAGCGAATGATCTTGGGTCAACAGCTCGAAATCACCGTCGCGCATCCGGTAGCAGCGGCTGTCGCCGACGTGCGCCACGTGCATCAACCCCGAGCGCGGCGAAAAGCAGGTGGCTACCACCGTCGTGCCCATGCCGCGGTGCTTCGGTGAGGTGCGCGCGATCTCGACTACGTCGCGGTTCGCCTTGTGCACGGCCGCCGACAATCGCCGTGCGCCGTTGGGCATGCCCAGGCGATTGAACTCGGGCAGTTCGTGCGTCGCGCGGATGGTGGCCCCGAAGTAATTCTCCATCGAGCGCGCCGCCAAGGCGCTCGCCACCTCACCCGCGTTGTGGCCGCCGGCCCCGTCCGCGACCACGAACAGCCCCAAATCCTCGCGAACCAGCACCACGTCTTCGTTGTGCTGACGGCGCCGGCCGATGTCAGTACGGCCGGCCGCTTTCAGCGTGACCAGGGCCTGGGGGCGGGCGGCAGGGGCGTTCACGGCGCTCATTATCGAAGGGATTGTCGCAGCGGACGCATGGCTTGAAAACCCTCTCGGAGGGAGGACCGTCCTGGTTTTGGACTTGAGGCGGTAGATCAGGGCATAATTTTGGCATGCGCGCTACCCGGCCGCCGACGGCTCTGGTGCTTTCCGGGGGTGGGATGCGCGGCGCGTACGAGGTCGGCATCGTCTCCGGTATCGCCGAGGTAATGGATGCGGCGCCGGGCAGCCCCGCGCTGTTCGACATTCTGGCGGGCACGTCGGTGGGCGCGATCAACGCTGCTTACTTGGCGGCCAACGCCGACAGCCACGATCACCGCGTCGATCGCTTGGCCGAGACTTGGCAAAGCTTGCGCCTCGGCGATCACGCGCGCGTTCGCCCGCTCGGTCTCGCGCCA
This sequence comes from Polyangiales bacterium, assembly GCA_038252755.1. GTDB lineage: Bacteria > Myxococcota_A > Polyangia > Polyangiales > Polyangiaceae > PMG-095. Next base: position 54,470 of record JBBSAB010000035.1, read on the forward strand.
TTGCCGGAGGCCTTCAGGCGCTGGGCCAAGACGAAGGTGCTCGGCAAATCCTTGCTCGACACGCGTGCCGTCGAGGTGCTGGTGCGTCGCACCGTCGACTGGGAACGACTGCACCGCAATGTCGACGCCGGCATCGTGCGCGCAGTGATGGTTGCGGCGCTGCATGTCGTTTCCGGCCGCACGACGATGTTCACCGAGGGCGCGCCGGGCGTGCACATCGCCGACACGCGCGACGAACGGCGCGTCACGGCGTTCGAGCGCATCACCGCCGACCATGTGCTGGCTTCGGCGGCAATTCCGCTGCTCTTTCCGACGCGCAAGCTCGGCGACCACTACTACTGCGACGGAGGCCTACGCTTCAACACGCCGATCGCTCCGGCGATCCGCGCTGGCGCCGAGCGCCTAGTCGTGATTTCCGTGCGCCATCAGCGCTCGGTGCGCGAGGTCGCGGCCGTGGAAGCCGCCGACACCGAAGAGATGCAGGAGCTCAGCCCGGTCTTCTTGGTGGGCAAGCTCTTGAACGCGCTGTTGCTCGATCCAGTGCACTACGATTTACAGGTGCTCGATCGCCTCAACCAGATGATGGAAGTTCTGGAAGAGACGCTCTCACCCGAAGACCTGGAGCGCTTCCACCGCGTTTGGGTACGCCACCGTGGCATGTCGTACCGGCGGCTCAAGACGCTGACGTTCACGCCGTCGCGAGACCTCGGGCGCTTGGCGGCTGAATACATCAAGAGCTCGCTCAAGCTCAAAGACCTGCAGCCGATCGCGCGCTACTTGCTCGAGCGCGCCTCGCGCGACTCACCCGAAGCCGAAGCCGACTGGGCCTCCTACATGCTGTTCGACGGCGGCTTCGCCCACGAGCTAATCGAAGTCGGCCGCGCCGACGCCCGCAGCCGCGCCACCGAGATTCGCGAATTTTTCGCGTAGTAAGCGGCGCTTACCCGCCGCCCATGCCCGAGAACACGACCATCAGCGCGGCGGCGAAGTGCGCGGCCATCTGCGCCACTGGGCGCGACGTGCTCTCGGCTTGCCTGAGCATACCGCTGACGAAGGCCAGCGCTTCTTCGACTTGGTCGACCTGGCACAGCAACAGATCACCGGGCTCGAGCCGGGCGATCGCGGCGCCGATGGCGGCCATTTCGCCGGGCGCCTGCAAGACGCGCGGCGTGCGCGGCGCGCTGATGAAGCCCTCGCGCATCAGGCGGATGATTTCGCCGTCGGCGCGGCCGCGCGTGCACTGGTCTTCGTAGATATAAATCTCGTCGAAGAAGCCAGCCAGCAGCACGGCTTGGCGCTTGATGTCGATGTCGCGGCGGTCACCGGCAGCCGTGTAGACCACCTTGCGGCGCTTGTGCGGAAACTTCGCCAAGGCTTCGTTCAGCGCGATCAGCGCCGATGAGTTGTGTCCGTAGTCGAGCACGATCGTGCTGCCCTGGTGCGTCAGCATATTGAAACGGCCCGGCGCGCTGGCGATGTCGCTAGTGAAGCTGCGCACGCCGCTGCGAATCGCTTCGACCGGAATGCCCAGCCAATGCGCCGCCGCCACCGAAGCCAGCAGATTGTCGACCTGGAAGCCGACGCGCCCACCCATCGTGAGCGGCAGTTGGTCGACACGCGAAACCGGCGTGACCTGACGGCCACGGGCGATCACGAGCTGCCCGTCGATCACCGTCACGACGGTGCCGCCGGCCGCGCGATGCGCCACCAGCACGGGCGAAGCCGCGTTGCGGCTGAAGTAGACGACCGTGCCACGACACAGCTTGGCCATCTCGACGACCAGCGGATCATCGGCGTTGAGCACCGCGGCGCCGCGCGCCGACACTGCCCGCACCGGTACAGCTTTGACGCGCGCCAGATCGCGGATCTCGTCGATGCCGTTCAGGCCCAAGTGGTCACCTTCGCCGACGTTGGTGACGATCGCGACGTCGCACAGATCGAAACCCAAGCCTTCGCGCAGGATGCCGCCGCGCGCTGTCTCGAGCACCGCCGCGTCGACGCGAGGATGCGACAGCACGGCGCGCGCGCTTTTCGGCCCGCTGCAGTCGCCGGTGTCGATGCGCCGACCCTCGACGTAAATGCCGTCCGTGCAGGTCATGCCGACGCGCAAGCCGGTGCGCGCCAAGATGTGCGTGATGCAACGGGTGGTGGTCGTCTTGCCGTTCGTGCCGGTGACGGCCACGATCGGGATCCGCGCGTCGTCGCCCGGCTGAAACATCATCTCGACGATCGCTTCGCCGACAGCGCGACCCTTGCCGGCCGACGGCTCCAGGTGCATGCGCAGGCCCGGTGCCGCGTTCACTTCGACGATCGCGCCCCGCGTGACTTCGAGCGGCTGGTCGATGCGGGTCGCCACGATGTCGATGCCGGCGACGTCGAGGCCGACCATCCTGGCCGCTTCGACCGCGCGCGCCGCGACGTCGGGATGCACGGTGTCGGTCACGTCGGTCGCGCTGCCGCCGGTGCTCAGGTTGGCGTTGCGGCGCAGCGAAATCTTCTGACCAGCTGCCAGCACGCTGTCGGCGTTCAAGCCCTGCTCAGCCAAATGCTCGAGGCCAATCTTGTCCAACCGCAGCTTGCTGAGGCTGGTCGAGTGGTCGTCGCCGCGCAACGGATTCTGGTTCTCTTCGGCGACCAGCTCGGTGATCGACGATTGGCCGTTACCGACGACCGACGGCGGCTCACGGCGCGCGGCCGCGATCAGTCGATCGCCAATCACCAGCAGGCGGTGATCGGAGCCGTACAGGTGTCGTTCGACGATCGTTTCGCCGTCGTACGCCACGGCGATTTCGTGCGCGGTGATCACGGCTTCGCGCGTTTCGAGCAGCGTCGAAACGCCTTTGCCCTGGTTGCCCTTGCGCGGCTTGAGCGCGACCGGCAGTCCAATCGCCTGCGCTGCCGCCCAGGCTTCCTCAGCCGTCTTGCAGACGCGGCCTTCCGGAACCGGAACGCCGATCGCCGACAGCAGGCTCTTGGTGAGATCTTTGTCCTGAGCGATCGATTCGCCGATCGCGCTCGTGCGGTCGGTCTCGGCGGCCCAAATCCGCCGACGGCGTGAGCCGAAGCCGAACTGAACCAAGCTGCCTTCGGTGAGGCGCCGCGAGGGAATGCCGCGACGCTCGGCGGCGCGTACGATGCAGCCGGTGCTCGGGCCGAGCCGGACCTCTTCAGCCAAGGCTTTCAGTGTAGGTAGCTCGCGCACCTGGGCGACTGGCACGTCGAGCGGCTGGTTGACGGCCAGCTCGAGCGCACGCTTGCCGACCTCTTCCTCGGCGAACTGGACGAGCAGCCGGCACTGGCGCTCCGAGACGCGGCGCACATCACAGAAAGCGACCTGCGAGCCGACAGCCAACTGTAGGTCAATGGCACGCTGGGCGACGCGGCGCGCTTCATCGAGATCGACAGCTCCTTCGAAGCTGGCGAGGGCCTCCAAAACCGTTTGGTTAGACCAGAGGTTGGGGCCGCGAAGTGAGCGAACGGATTCGATTTTCATCGGGGGAAGCCGTGGCGAAACTCGGCGGACGCATAGCAGATCCGGCGTCCGGCCGCGCATTCGGGCGCTTAGTATCCGGATCTGTTAAGGAAAGCTTGGAGGGCCGCCTGCGACACCCCGAGCGCTAAGACTGCGGCGGCGGCGGCCATCAAGGGTTCGACGCTCGAAGGGTCCGTTGATTCAGTGAGGAGGGATACCGTGATCGGCGGCGATTTCTCCCTCCCTTTCCACCAAAATAGCTGGCTCCCGAGCCGAACCAGCGCCGCTCCTCCACCCTGCAGGTGCTGCTGGACCGGGGAGGCGTCCGGGGCGCCGCCGAACAGCACCACCTTGCCTTTGCAGTGCTCGGCCATCGCCAAGGCGACCGGGTCGGCGGCGTTGAGCACCGCGAAGCCCTCGGGCACCACCACGTCGAGCGGCGCTCGAATCGCCTTGTCGATGGCCGTGCGGTCGTCGACCCCCGGGCGGGCCACGGCCTCGGCCCCGACGGTCGTGGTCACCACCGCCACCTCACACAGATCGAAGCTCAGGCCCTGCTCGAGCGTCGCCAGCTCGTTGATCTCCAGCACCGCGGCCGTCGCGCTCGGGTTCATCAGCGCGTGGCGCCCGCTCTCGGCGTCCGTGGCGGGACCGCTCCGCAGCAGTCGCGTACCCAAGTAGAGCCCCGAGTTATCGGCGCGCGCGACGGTGTGGCCCTCGGTCGCCAGGCATTGCGCGATCAAGGCTGACGCTTCCGTGCGCCCACTCGTGCCCGAGACGGCGATCAGCGGCACGCGCCCTTGCTGACCTGCGGCGAACAGCTGGCTGACGATGGCTTCGCCGACCGGACGTGGTTTGCCCACCAACGGCTTCAAGTGCGCGAGCAGGCCCGGGCTGGCGTTGACTTCGATCACGGCGCCGCCCTGCTCGGCGAGCGGTACGCCAATATCACCGGCCACCACATCGAGCCCCGCGATGTCGAGGCCGACGGCCTGCGCCGCCAACACGCACATCGCCGCGACCTCGGGGTGCAGGCGATCGGTTTCGTCGACGGTCAAGTCGCCGTGGTGTTGGATCAGCACATGCTGACCCGCTTCAGCCACTGACTCCGGCGTCAACTTTTGGCGGCGCAACAGATCGAGGGCGATCGCGTTCAGCTCGAGCGGCGTGAGCAGCTGCGCGGATGCCTCCCCGCGGCGGGGATCATTATTCGCGCGTTCCAATAGCTGTTGGATCGTCGCGGCTCCGTCACCGATTAGCTCGTCGGCCTCGCCGCTAGCGCACGCGATAGCCTGGTCGCCAACGACCAACACGCGATGCTGGGTGCCGGGAATGAAGCTTTCGACCAGCACGCCGCTGCCTTCGCGGGCCGCCAGCTCGTAGGCGGTGCGAATCGCAGACTCTTCGTCGAGATGGATCGAGACACCGCGTCCGTGATTGGCGTCGACTGGCTTGACCACGACCGCGCCGCCCAGTTCTTGGGCAGCCAGCCAAGCGTCGCCCGGATCGCTTACTGCGCGCCCCGTTGGCACCGGCACGCCTGCCGCCAAAAGCAAGCTTCGGGTCAGATTCTTGTCTTGGGCGATGCTCTCGGCGACCGCCGACGTGCGATCGGTTTCGGCGGTCCAGATGCGGCGTTGCGCGCTGCCGTAGCCAAGCTGAATCAAGTTGCCATGGGTGAGGCGAATGCTCGGAATGCCACGGCTGCGCGCAGCCTGCACGATCGCACGCGTGCTTGGCCCGAGGCACAGCTGATCGGCCAGCCTACGCAACCGATTCAGCTCCTGCTCCAGATCGAAAGGCATGGCGTCGACCGTCGCCATGATCAGCTCACGCGCGGCGCGCATGCATTGCTCTGCGAAGCGAGCGTCCTCACATTTTACGACGACCTTGTAGACGCCACGCTCAGGTGTTTCTCGGGCGCGTCCCCAGCCGACGGGGATGTGGCTGAGGCTTTGTAGCTCGAGCGTCACGTGCTCCAGCACGTGGCCGAGCCAGGTTCCGTTCTCGAGCCGCTGTCGGAAGCCTCCGCGCTCGCCAACGCTGCAGCGATGCTCGATCAGCGACGGCAGCGTCTTCATCAGCCGCTCGGTGAAGCCGTCGAGCTTGTCGGTGGGTAGGTCCTCGAAGTGACCGAGATCGACCCAAGCCTCGAGCACCGGAGAGTTGGCCCAAATGTTCGGGCCATTCAGGTCGAAGATTTTGCGGATCTGCATGGGTACTGCCCCAAGCGGGGGGCCGACTCCCTCTATTCGCAGAAACGCCGCCGCGCCAGTTACCGGACGTTGACGTGGGCCATGCCAGTGAGTCACGTTTCGCCGCGAATTCGGCTACTGCTGCCTGGAGCGCTGGCCGGTGCCATGAAAAACTCCGCTGCTACCGCCGCAAAAAGCGCTGTCGCCGGTCCCGAGCTGGGTCCCGATGAAAGGATCTTGTCGGTCTTTCGGCCCGACTTGAACGCCGAGCTGCACTTCGCGCAGAGCTTGGTCGTCGTCACGTCGCAGCGGGTTTGGTTCCGTGACGAGCGTGGCGCGGGTGGCGAGCTGCTGCGCGACCAAGCAATCGAGGTCGAACGTCGCGAGCACGCTGGTGTGTGCGAGTTGTTTCTGCGCCGGGCCGGCGAGCTCGTGCGGTTTCGTTACACGCTGGCTCGCGCTCGCGAGGCGGCGGAGCTGGCCGAAGCCTTGGGCCGCGCGCCGGACGCACCGCGCGCTCGTGAAGATGTCGACGCGGACGACGACGTGCCCGCGGTTGCCAGTTCGCGTGGTCCGCTACTTCGACTCTTGACCTTTGCGCGTCCGCGCATCGGCGTGGTGCTGCTAGGCTTCGGTCTCACGCTCGGTACGACCGTGATCGGTTTGATCCCGCCGTACCTGACGATGCCGCTCGTCGACAAGGTGCTGGTGCCTTGGCAAGCACAAGCTGCGCCGGGTTTCGAAGCCGCGCAGCGCACGTTGGTGCTGTACCTGGGTGGCTTGGGGCTGGCAGCGATCGTGGCGTGGCTGTTGGCGTGGGCGCGCGGTGCCGTCTTGGCGTGGGTCAGCGAGGTGATCAGCGCGGACCTGCGCAATCGCGCGTTTTCGCACCTCACGCGTTTGAGCATTCACTACTTCGGCGGCAAGCGCACCGGTGATCTGATCAATCGCATCAGCTCCGAGACGGATCGGATCTGTTCGTTTCTATCGGACACGCTGACCGATTTCGTGACCGACGTTTTGATGATCGTGGGGACTTCGATCGTCCTGCTCAAGCTCGACCCGCTGTTGGCGGCCGCGGCGCTGCTTTCGTTCCCGCCGATCGCTTGGTTCATGGTGCGCGTGCGCGGCACGCTGACGCACGGGTTCTTGCGCGGCGGGCGCGTTTGGTCGCAGATGACCAACATCTTGGCCGACACCATCCCGGGCATTCGGGTTGTGAAGGCGTTCTCGCAAGAGACGCGCGAGATCAAGCGCTTCGAACAGGCGAATCAGCGCATCGTCGAGGTGAACAACCGCACCAACCGACTGTGGACGTCGTTTTGGCCGCTGGTCGCGCTGCTCAATCAAGTCGGGCTGCTGGTGGTGTGGGCGGTTGGAGCGCACCAGGTGCTGCATCACCGCATCACCGTCGGTGCCTTGACGGCGTTCATCGCCTACATCGGGGGCATCTACGCGCGCGTCGAGAGCATGAGCCGCATGCTGACGCTGACGCAGCGCGCGTCGGCGGCTTCACAGCGTCTGTTCGAGATTTTGGATCGCGTGCCTAGTCTGGCGACGCCGAAAGCCGAGGTGCCGCTCGGTAGCGTCAAGGGCGAGCTCCGCTTCGACCACGTGTCGTTCCGCTACGGTAGCCGGCTGGTGCTCGACGACGTGAGCTTCACGCTGCCGCCCGGACAAATGCTGGGCATCGTCGGTCACACTGGCTCGGGCAAGAGCACGGTCGCGAACTTGGTGTGCCGGTTTTACGACGCCGCCGCCGGCAGCGTGCGGCTCGACGGCATCGACGTCACGACGCTGTCAGTCGAGCAATACCGTCGGCACATCGGCATTGTGCTCCAGGATTCGTTTCTGTTCTTCGGCACGATCGGCGAGAACATCGCCTACGGCCTGCCGGAGGCCGAACCACGGCGGCTGCTCGACGCCGCGCGCGCCGCACGGGCTCACGACTTCGTGCTCAAGCTGCCCGAAGCGTACGATTCCCTCGTCGGCGAGCGCGGTCAGTCGTTGTCGGGCGGCGAACGCCAGCGCGTGGCGATCGCTCGGGCAATCCTGGTCGATCCGCAGGTTTTGGTGCTCGACGAAGCGACCAGCGCGGTCGACGTGCAAACCGAGCGCGAGATCCAACGTGCCCTCGACAACGTGGTCCGCGGTCGCACCACGATCGCGATTGCGCATCGGCTGAGCACGTTGGCCAAGGCCGATCGGCTGCTGGTGCTGAAAGACGGCAAGGTCGTCGAGACCGGAACGCACGCCGAGCTAATGGTGGCAGGTGGCGAGTACGCCCGCTTGCAACGCGTTCAGCAAAAATCGCAGCCAGCCGCCGAGGTCGAGTTCGATGCGCTCGACCCGACGGATGACGCGGAGCTCGTCTCGGCACCAGTTCACCTACCGGCCCCGGCCGAGCTGGCGCTGCATTGGTCGATCGAGACCGACTCGCTGACGCTGGAGACCCTCGACGGCAATCGCGTCGTGGCGTTAGCGCGGCGCTGTTTCCCGCTTACCAATCCTGAGCATTTCATCGGCTTGGTCGACGGGCGCGGTCGCGAGCTGTGCTGTCTCGACTCGAGCGCAGCGCTTTCGAAGCAGAGTGCCGCCGCGCTCGGTCAGGCGCTGGCGGCGAGCGAGCTGTTGCCGCGCGTCGAGCGCATCGAAGCCGTGCGCGAGGACGCGACGCAGTCGGCTTGGCAGGTCTTTACCGATCGCGGCGCCCGCTCGTTCATCGTCGAGCAGGAGGACCACATTCGGCGCTTGGCCGACGGCCGGCACCTGATCACCGACGCCCACGGCATGCGCTACCTGATCCCGCGCCTCGAAGAGCTAGACGCCAAGAGCCGCAAGCTTTTGGCGCCGTTTTCGTAACTCAATGCGCGACGATATCGCCGCTGCCTGTGTTGCGGAGCTCGACGTGCTTTCCGTTGCCATCGATGCTCCAGTTGGCACAACCCACGCTCGCTAAAGTCAGCGAGCCAATTAACGCGCAAAGCAGGGAAGAGTTCTTCATTCTTAGCCACGCCTGCCGGTCCGTGCCCGCTCCGGCGGCGACCCTTCAACGCGCTAGACGCGAAATGCGACTCCGTGCTCGATTGGCGGGCGTGACCCGCTTTTCTGCCGTGGTGTCCCCCGCCGAGCTGGCCGCCTTGCTGACGGAGCCCGCGCTTCGGATCGTCGATTGTCGAGCTTCACTGCAAGACGTCGCGGCGGGCAGGGAAGCGTATCGGAAAAGTCACGTGCCGGGCGCCAGCTTCGCGGATCTCTTGGAGGATCTGTCGGGCCCCATCACCGCCGGCAAAACGGGTCGGCATCCATTGCCTGATGTCGAGAGCTTTGCCACGAAGCTACGCGCGTGGGGTATCGGCGCCGCTAGTCAGGTTGTCGTCTACGACGACGCGGCGGGCGCGTTCGCCTCGCGGCTGTGGTGGATGCTGCGTTGGCTCGGGCATGACGCGGTGGCAGTGCTCGACGGCGGCTTTTCGGCTTGGGTCGCCGAAGGTGGTCCGGTGACTGACGGCGTGACGCAGCTTGCGCTCGGCGACTTCACGCCCCAACCGCGTCGCGATTTACTGACCACTGCGAGCGAGCTTGCGGCACCGCAATCGATCGCGCGAAAGTTGTTCGACGCGCGCGCGCCCGAGCGCTATCGCGGCGACGTCGAACCGATCGATCCTGTCGCCGGCCACATTCCGGGCGCCGACAATCTGCCGTTCGCCGACAACCTGCGCGACGGACGCTTCCGGCCCGCGGGGGAGCTGCGCGAACGCTTTGCCACGGCGCTGGACGGCACCGCCCCTGAACAAGCCGTCGTGTATTGCGGCAGTGGCGTCACGGCTTGTCACGACGTCCTGGCCTTCGCCCACGCCGGCCTGCCGCTGCCGCGCCTGTACGCTGGCTCGTGGAGCGAATGGATCACCGATCCGGCTCGGCCCACCCGCAAAGGCTGAAGCTTCGCTCTTAGCTCCGTTCGCGGGTGAAATCAGCCTCAGAACGCGCCGCGCAGACCGAGGCGCTTGGCTCACAGCTCCGCGGCGTCGCGTCGACCGTTGAGGCGCGGTACGAGCGTGAAGCGCTTGTTCAACTTGGCGAGCCCCAAGAAGACCAGCACGCGCGCGTTGATCTCCGGGCGATCGACGCCGAAGCCGGCCAGCAACGACGTGATCGCCGCGCGCAGATCCAAAAATTCGCTCGGCGCCATCAATAGCTCGACGAACTCGGGCTTGTAGAAGCCTTTGACGAATTTCTTGTACGTCTCGACCTGCTTCAAGACCCACGCTTCGTAGTCGACGAACTCGCGCCGCGAGTAGCGCCCCTTGTTCAAGGCCGCGTCGACTGCCTCGGCTGCCCGAAACGCGCCAACCATGCCCAAGTACACGCCGGTCGAGAAGACCGGATCGATGAACGCGCCCGCGTCACCGACGAGCACGAAGCGATCACCGGCGAGCTTCTTGCTCACGTACGAGTAGTCCGAAATCGTGCGCACCTGCGCGACCCGCGTCGCGTTTGCCAGTCGCTTGGCCAGGTACGGCGTCGCCGCGATTTGTTCGTGGAAGTACGCCTCGTCGGGCTTCCTGCCGCGTAACATGCTGGCCGGTCCGACCTGACCGACACTGGTGCGGCCGCCTGCCAGCGGGATCACCCACCACCAGCCACCGGACACCAGCACGACCGAAATGTCGCCTTCGCGTTTGCCCTCGTGACGCTCGGCGCCTTCGAAGTGCGAAAACACCGCGAAGTTCTTCAGTCCTTGGTCCATCTCGCGCATGCCGAGCTTGCCGGCCATCAGCGAGGTCTGGCCGGTGGCGTCGATCAGCATTTGCGCCGAAATTCGCGTTTCGGCGCCGGCCTCGTCGCGCACCGTCACTTCGGCGGCCTCGCGCGAGATGTCGAAGCGCGTGACGGTCGCGCCTTCGCGCACCTCGACGCCGAGCGTGGCGGCGTTCTTGAGCAGTACGTGATCGAGCTCCGAGCGATCGACCTCGAACGCCGATGGCGCGCCCGGGATCAACCCGTCGGCGAACGCGTAGCGCTGCGTCAGGCTGCCATCCGCGGTCACGAACTCGGCCGCGTACTTGGGCAAGAAACCGTGCCCGACCAGCGCCGGCATCACGCCTAGCTCTTCGAACAGCGGCATCGAGCAGGGCAACAGCGATTCGCCGATGTGAAAGCGCGGAAAGCGCTCCTTCTCGAGCAGCACCACTCGCCGTCCACGTTGCGCCAGTCGCGCCGCCACCGTCGAGCCGCTGGGCCCGCCGCCAATCACGATCACGTCGTACTTCACTGCCACGTGTGCAGGCTCGCGCGCGACTCACGGCGCGTCAACCCGTCAGCCAACGCGTCACCACGCCCCCTACGGGGCTAGCTCGCTTTTCAGGCGGTACCTGAAATTGTCACTCGTTGCCAGCGCGACCAGCAGCTCGACGATCTTGCCGTCGCTATCTTGGAAGACCTTCGACAACTTGGCCTTCGAGCAGGCATCTTCGGGCGTCTCGTCGCGCCGGTAGGCCTGGCCGAGCCATTGATGGACGACGCAGCCCTTCGCGTCGTCGCTCTCGGCGATGCGCTGCAGCAGGTCGGGGGCGCCGCTGAACCTGCCTCGGGCGTCGGTTCGGAACAGCTCGCCACTCGAATCGATCGGGCTGCCGTTGTCGGTCTCGCGCCACTTGCCGATGGCATCGTAGTGCTCGAAGGCGAAACCGAGCGGGTTGATGTCGCGGTGACATTCCTGACACGGCGCCGACTGAGTGAAGACCGTCAGTCTCTGTCGCGTTGTGGCAGTCGGCGGAAGATCGATTGGTGGAGTTGCGTCGACGTTGGGCGGCGGTGGCGGTGGCTCGTAGCACAGCACCTTCCGGAGAATCGCGAGGCCGCGCTGCACGGGCCGGGTCTCGTGACCGAACGACCTCAAGAAAGAGATTTGGGTGAAGAGCCCGCCACGCTGAGTTGGATCGAGCTTTACCTTCTGGAAAGCCGGACCGGTCACGCTGGGGTAGCCATAGAAGGCCGCCAGAGGCTGATTGACCCAAGTCGAAGGCTCGGTCACGAGCGCGCGAAATGTGCCAGCACCGTCGAAGATGACGTCTTCGATGAAGCGCGACGACTCTTCGTCAGCCAAGTTCGCCACGTCTTGGGTGTAGCCCAGGTCCGGTAGCGGCTCCTGCAAGCCAAAGCGGAAGAGTTGCTTGTAGTAGCTGCTGACGAGCGCTCGATTGGGCGCTGTGCCGACCAAGCGCCGCGCCTGCGCTTCGATTTCGACGGGGCGGAGCGGTCCGCTCTTCGCTGCGGCGAATAGCTCATCGTCCGGAGGCCCGCCGGTCAGGAAATAGGCCAAACGGGCAGCAGTTTCGAAGCTGGTGAGCGGCACGGCGTCGGCTTGATGGGGTCCCATCCCCTGCTCGATCAGATACATGAAGTCGGGGTTCTGGAGCGCGACCTCGACTACGGCGCGCATGCCGCTCGCAAAGTCCCCGCCCAGCGTCTTGCCGGTCGCGAAGACCTCGTTCATTTCCGTGTGGTCTTCGTCCGTGACTGCTCGGCGGTAGGCGTGCTCGAGAAACGACGTCACGAATTGGTCGCGACACGTCTCTTCGCCCTGCGAGACGACGTCACAGCCTTTGAATGCCGTCTCGCCCGAGACCCCATCGGTCAAGGTTTGCGCGACGTCGTGCGCCAGGCGATGCACGTCCTCGAGAAATGCGTCCGTGACCTGGCCCGACGGATCATCGAGGCCCTCGGAAAGCAACGGCAGTGCGTGGTTCTCCTCTGTCTTCGGGACTCGAGCTGCGAAGCTACGATTCAATTCCGCCCCGTTCAGCCTGGTGAGCGGCGATGGCCCGGGATGGGCATCAGGGCACGTCAACGGCACGTCGGTCGAGCCCGCGCCGCCTGCGCCGCCTGCGCCGGGGTTGGCGCCGTCGCCACGATTGCCAGCGGTCGGACTCCTGGTCGTCGCGTCGTCGACGGCGCCGTTGGTCCTGCCGCAGCCAGCGGCCGAAACGCCGAGTGCCAGGAGCCACACCGCGCTGCGAACGCTGATCACGTCAGACCTCCGAGCGGCCCGGTGCAAAATTCGGGTGTACCGAACGTCGTGCGCGGATCGCCGCACAGGTTGAGCAACGAGAGCAAGAAGTTGTTGTGCGAAGCGCGCGGCGTTGAAAGCCAACGATTGGTCCGCAGTCCGCCGCCGCCGCCGGCCAACAGAAATGGCATATCGGTGTTGGAGTGGGTGGCGGGGTGTTGCAGGTGCGAGCCGAAGAACACGACCGTGTCGTCGAGCAGCGTCTTGCCGTCGCTCGCCGCCGTTTGCGCCAGCCGGTCGATCAAGTAGGCGTGCTGCGTGTGGTACCACGTGAAGATTGTCGTCAGCGGCTCGGGTCGGTAGCCGCAGTTGTTCATGTAGCAACTCAGGTTCTCGTTCAGCCCCAGCCACGGGAATGTGTGCATGCCTTCGGTGTCGCTCCACATCAACGTGGCGACGGAGGTGAGGTCGCACGCCAGCGCCATCACCAGCATGTCCAGCATCAACTTTCCGACTTTTGGAATGGCGCCGTCGGTCGGGGCGTCTTTGATTGCGCCTGCGTCGTCCGCGTTCAGGCCGGAGCGCGGGTCGTAGTCAGAGGTGTCTGGCAGCGCTGGGCCCTCGCATTTCTTGTGTGCTACCACCGACTTTTCTAGGTCGCGAAGCGACGTGAGGTGGGCTTCTAGCCGTTGGCGATCGGCGGCGCCCAAGCGCTTGGCCAGCTTGGCGTAGCGTCGGTCGACGGCGTCCAAGATTGATTTATCCCAGTCTTGCTGGGCGGTGCTGGTGGCCGGCGTGCCGAACAAATCTCTCCATATCTGCACTGGGTCGAGCCGCGGCGGGACCGCATCCCACGTCGGCGTATCGGCGAAGCTCAGGATGTCGATCGGGCTCACGAGTCCGTGCGCTTTGCCGGTGCCCCAGCGCACGGCCATCTCCAGGCTGGGCAGGCGTTGTCCGTCGGACAGGCGCTTTGCCAGCACTTGGTCGACCGATGGACCATGCGAGAAGGTGTTGCTTGGTACGGTTTGTTGGGCGGTTCCGGTCAAGAGCGCGATCAATCCGGCCTGGTTCTGCTCGCCATTCTTGCAGGTCATGTCGACGCCATCGACGACCAGCACTTGCTCCTTCACCGCGGTCAGCGGCTTCAGGATGCTGCTTAGCGTGAAGGCGTTCTCGGTGCCGGTAGGGCGCCAGTTCTCGAGCACCGTCCCGCCGGGGGTGTAGACGCCCACGAAGCGCTTGGCGGGCGCGGCAGCGGCTCGCGCCGGCCGTTCCGGCGCCATGACCTCCAGCCACGGCAGCGCTATTGCCACGCTGCCCGCGCCCCTCAGCACCGCCCGACGATTCAGCCGAAATTGTGGCATGGCACCTTCTCCTACCTCCCGCCGCCCTCGCAACGGGTCCTAGGGTTAGTGGTGCCAAGCCTTCGGATGTGACCAGCTTTGAGAGGTTCGAACGGCCCTCGGCGGGCGTTTGCCCTTGCCTATTTGCCGAGATTGCCCACGACCGCGTCGCCCATTGCCGCCGTCGATAGCGTGTTTTCCGCATTCGGGGAAAGATCCCGCGTGCGTGCACCGGAGGCCAGCGCGGCTTCGACTGCGCGCTCAACCAACTGTGCCTCGGCTTCGAGCCCGAGGCTGTGACGGAGCAGCATCGCGGCGCTCAAGATCGTGCCGAGTGGGTTGCAAATGCCCTTGCCGGCGATGTCCGGCGCGGAGCCGTGAATCGGCTCGTACAGACCGAGCTTACCTTCACCGAGCGACGCGCTCGGCAGCATACCGAGCGAGCCCGTCAGCACAGCGGCTTCGTCCGACAAGATATCGCCGAACATGTTCTCGGTCACCATCACGTCGAAGCTGCCCGGATTCGTGACCAGCCGCATGGCGCAGCTGTCGACGAGCTGATGCTCGAGCGCGACGTCACTGAACTCTTTGCCCAGCTCGACCGCGACCTGGCGCCAGAGCCGCGACGACTCCAGCACGTTGGCCTTGTCGATCGATGTGAGCTTCTTGCTCCTGCCGCGCGCCAGGTTGAAGGCCAGCCGACACACGCGCTCGATCTCTTTCTCGGTGTACTCGAGCGTATCGACGGCTTTCATGCCCATATTTTCGGTCTTCTCGCGGTACTGCTTGCCGAAATACAAGCCACCGGTCAGCTCGCGCACGAGCAGCATGTTCACGCCGGCGATGCGCTCTTGCTTGAGCGGCGACGACGCGATCAATTCCGGGTAGCTCTTGACCGGGCGCAAGTTGGCGTACAGCCCGAGGCCTTTGCGGATCGCCAGTAGGCCCTTTTCGGGGCGTGTCTTGGCGTTCGGGTCATCCCACTTCGGACCGCCAACGGCGCCGAGCAGAATCGCGTCCGAGCCTTTGCAAGCCTTGAGCGTCGCTTCCGGTAGCGGGTCGCCGGTCTCGTCGATGGCGATGCCGCCGATCAGCTGATTCTCGAACGAGAATTCGTGACCTTGCTGGCTGGCAACGGCCTCGAGCACCTTGCGCGCTTCGGCGACGACTTCCGGCCCGACACCATCACCGGGCAAAACGACAATTTTGGCTTTCATGTTGAGGCGTGGCTCCTGCGCAGGGCGTCTTACGAGATTTTTTTACAGGGAGATCGGGAGATCGGGAGGGATTAGTTGTTGGAGCGGGCGGGCTGCTCACTCGTTGCGGGTTTGTCGGCGTTCGGGCGGACGCTGCCGGGGCCGGTGGCGTGGGTCACGCCGAGTTTGATCAAGCCGTACTCGATGGAGTCGACCAGCGCCTGCATGGAGGCTTCGATGATGTTGGGCGAAGCCCCGACCGTGCTCCACGAGCCGTGCTCGTCGCGGCTGTCGATCAGCACGCGCGTGATGGCTGAGGTGCCTTCGGTTCCGTCGAGAATACGCACTTTGTAGTCCGCGAGGTGGATGTGTTCCACGGCCGGGTACATCGGCGCAAGGGCTTTGCGGAGCGCCGCGTCCAGGGCGCCGACCGGGCCATTACCGTCGGCGACGGTGTGCAAGACTTGCGAGCCGACTCGCACCTTGACCATACCTTCGGCGAAGGTTTCGCTGCCTTGGCGCTGCCCGACTTGGGCCTGGTAGTCGATGACCTCGAACAGCTGCGTGTAGCCTTTGGCCCGCCGCAACAGCAACAGCGCCACCGACGCCTCGGCGCTTTCGTACGACAAGCCGCGCGCCTCGGCGGCTTTGATCTCGTTCAGCGCCTCGAGGTCGGCCCCTTCGCGGATCTGCACGCCCATCTCTTCGGCTTTCGACAGCACCGAGCCGCGCCCGGACAGCTCGCTGACCACGACGCGCATTACGTTGCCGACGGCCTCGGGCGAGATGTGCTGGTAGGAATCGGCGTGGCGACGCATGGCCGCGACGTGAATGCCGCCTTTGTGGGCGAAAGCGCTGCGGCCGACATACGCCATGTGCGCGTCGTGCGTGACGTTGGCGACGTCGGCGACGAAGCGCGACAGCTCCGTCACTTCGGAAAGCTTGCCCGGCTCGAGCGCGCGGAAGCCCAGCTTTAGCTCCAGGTTCGGTACGATCACCGACAGGTTGGCGTTGCCGCAGCGCTCGCCGAAGCCGTTGATCGTGCCCTGCACGTGACGCGCGCCGCCCAGTACGGCCGCCAAGCTGTTGGCGACGCCGCAGCCGCTGTCGTCGTGGGCGTGAATGCCGAGCGGATGCTGCAGCTCGGCCAACACTTTGGCGACGGCTGCTTGCACGTTCCAAGGCAGGCCGCCGCCGTTGGTTTCGCACAAAACCAACACGCGCGCGCCGCCGCGCTTGGCCGCCTGCAGGGTCTCGAGCGCGTAGGCGGCGTCGAGCGCGTAGCCGTCGAAGAAGTGCTCGGCGTCGTAGATGACCTCGCGCCCCGAAGCGCACAGAAAGGCGACCGATTCCTCGATCATCTTCAGGTTCTCTTCGAGCGTGGTGCGCACGACCTCGGTGACGTGCAAGGTCGAGGTCTTGCCGACCACGGTGCAGGCCGGCGTGCCCGCCAGGATCAGCGCCTGCAGGTTCCTATCGTCCGCTGCCTTGATGCCGGCGCGCCGGGTCATGCCGAACGCGGACAGCTTGGCGTGCTTCCAGGCGCGCTCGCGACCACGCTCGAAGAACTCCAAGTCTTTGGGGTTCGAGCCTGGCCAGCCGCCTTCGATGTACGACACCCCGAAGCTGTCGAGCCGATCGGCGATGCGCAGCTTGTCCTCGAGCGTGTACGAAATGCCCTCTCGCTGCGAGCCGTCGCGCAGGGTGGTGTCGTAGATCTCTACGACGGGGCGGTTGTCACTTTCGGACGAGCTGGGGTTTTCCATGGACGCGTCGGTTTGTGCAGGGAACTGAGTACGAGAGGAATGGCCACAAAGCAAAAATCCCCCGGACCAAAAGGTGCGGGGGACCAAAACTGCGGAAGAATTCCGTCAGTTTGCCACCGCACCCGAGCGAATAATCAGCTCGGATGCAGGGGTAATAATCACGGCCGCCGCCACGGACGCCGGTGCGGCCACGCACGCCAGAGGCGCCGCGGGAACAGCCAGGGTCAGGGCAAACGACATATGCTCCGGAAGATTGGTCTCGTTCGCCGAAGCCGTCAAGGCCGTCGCCCTCAGCTCACCCTCAGCTCGTAGTTCCGACGCGAACTGTAACCGGGATTGACTCGGCGACGCTTTGGGCTTGGCCGGAGAGCAGCGCGATCAGGCGCGTGAAGGCGGTTTCGGCGAGGGCCTCGGAGTCGAAGACGGCCGTGGTGAGGCCGACCAGCTCGCCGTACTCGTCGCCGTCGAAGCCGACCAGCTTGATCTCGCCGGGCGGCGAGATGCCGAGGCGGCGTAGGCGATGCCAGACCTGCATCGCACCGTGGTCGTTCGAGCAGAAGATGGCGGCGTTGCCGCGCGCGGCAAGCTCGCGCAGCTTGCTGTCGGTCAGCTCTTCGAGCGTGAGCTTGGTGAGCGTCGACTCTTCGGCGAGGTTCGCCCACGTCTCTTTGGTGCCCTTCCAGCGCTCGACGTGGCTGAGGTGTTGGTCCTCGACTTGGATGAAGGTCAGGCTGGTCGCACCACGGTCGCGCAGGTGAGTCACCAGGGCAGCGGCGCCACCTCGGTTGTCGATGGCGATCGTGTTGCCCTTGTACTTGGCGTAGCTCGGATGGTGAGGGTCGAGGACGATCGACGGGCGCGCGTAGGCGCTGGAGAAGCGCACCGCGGCGGGGGCGGGCACGTCCCCCCACACCAGGAGGCCATCGGCGTGCAGAGGTAGGCTGTTTTCCCCGTTGGATTCGGCCAGCTGCTGATGCGCCATCAAATTTAAGGTGAGCTGTCGATTTGCCGCCAGCCTGGCAAGCGCCTGGGCGGTGCGAACGACTGGCGGATCTGTCAGACAGCCGAAGGCGCTGGGCATGACCAGGCCGATGGCGTGACCGCTGGAGCCGGCGAGGCGCTTGGCGGCCCAGTTGGGGATGTAGTTTTGCTCCGCCGCGGCCTTACGAACGCGGGCGCGGGTGGCGATCGACACCTTGGGGCTGTCCCGAAGCGCCAACGAGACGCTCGACTTATCCATGCCCAGCATTTGGGCCAGGTCCGTGATGGTGACGCGCGGCCGTTTTTCCAACGGCTTCATGCTTACTACATTCGGAACCGGGCTGCCCGGAGCAGCGCCAGGCACGAGTGGATGCTCGGCCGAGCCATTCGTGGGGGCGAGCTCGCGCCGATCCTCATGACGCCGACCCCACCGCGGTTTGTCTTCGCCGGCGCGTGGACTCGACTTTTCGAATGGTTTGCTCAAGACGGCTCTGCGGTTCGTTTTCTGGCGGCGCGAGGGCGAGATTGAGGCCCGATTTTTTTTCGCGCGACTCGAGGCGTCAATTGTTCGGAAATCTCAGTTTCATTGGTGAAGCCGCGGAGTTGCCGGCTTCCATCGGAATTATAGTCAACCGCTTGACTAGGCCTATTTCCCAGAGTACAGTCTTGATTCGCGTTGGATGTTGTACCCCCTTGCCCGGGGTGATTTGTCTGTCGTCCGAACAGCAACTGCTGGCGGCCCGAACAGCAGCCGTCGGCGGCTGTCTGCTCGGCGGCGCTGACGGTTGTCGAGCAAAGCCCATGACGGAACTGATCAATACGCTGGAGACCTTTTCGGATTCGTCGGCCCTGGCCCGTCCGCGACTCACGGTCGCTGAAGTGCACACGCGCCACGGCGAGTTCATCTGGAAGACGCTCTACCGCATGGGCGTGCGCTCCCCGCACCTGGAAGACGTCTACCAGGAGGTGTTCCTGGTCGTGCATCGACGCCTCGATTCTTACGCCGGCCACTGTGCGATTACCACGTGGCTGTTCGAGGTTTGCTTCCGCGTCGCTGCTGGCTACCGCCGTCGCGCACACTTCCGTCGTGAGCAGCTGGTGCCCGACGCAGCGTCGGTGTCCTACGTTGCCGCGCCCACGCCCACGCCGGAGCGCGAGGTCGAGAAGCGGCAAGCAGCTGATCGCTTGCAAGACATTTTGAGCACGCTCAACCTGGAGCAGCGCGTGGTCTTCACCATGTTCGAGCTCGAGGGACTGACCTGCGATCAGATTGGTGAGAACATTGGCGTTCCAGTCGGCACCGTGTACTCGCGCCTGCACCGCGCTCGGAAAGCGTTCCTGCGCGCTCTGTCGCGCCAGCGTGCGCGCGACGCACGCCGCGAGTCCTAGTCGCGGCCTCATGCCCGGGTGAATGGCGGCGGCTGACTTCTCCCTTCAGTAATTGTGCATGCTCGAAAGGTCGAGCAGCGAACAACAGGAAAGCGGCTTGTCATTGGTCTCATTTCAGCTGTTGAACACGCCCGCTGATCCTGGCTTCTGGCTTCGTTTTCGCTCCGGTCCGGTGCTCACGTACCCACGTACGCTCCGCTCCGGTCCTCACGAAAGCCTCGCCAGAAGCCAGG
>JBBSAB010000036.1:0-71696 GCA_038252755.1 Polyangiales bacterium
ATTGAGGAATGTGTGTCGCACTTGCGACACGCCAAGCGCGTGCCGAGAGCTCTCGCCTTGAAAGGGGCGCGGTTCGCAACCGGCGTTCATCAAAGCGACAACTACCTTGACGAGCGCCGTCTCCGTATCGCGGACGCGCCACGCGGCTCCCGCGATCCGCTCGCGCAAACGCTGAGCGCTGCACGCACGCGTCCCAAATCTACCGACCACCGCTACACAAGCTTCTGCAAGCGGGCCGCATTTCGGCAGCCAACCGAGATGAGACCAATGCTCAGCCGCCTTCCTGTTGTCTCGAATGCTCAGAGCTTTTCGGCCAGCATGCGCCGCGCGCGATCGATCCAGTAGCGATTGGTCAGGCGTTCCGTGACTTCCGGGCGGCGGAAGGTGGCGGCATGCTCGGTGTGCCACTTTTTGAGGTTTTCTTCGGATATTTCGCGCCAATCTTCGACGATCACGACTGGCAGGCCTGCGTACAGCGGGTCGAGCGACGAGCGCTTCACGATCACGATGTTGCCGAGCACGAGCGACTCCCAGGTGCGGTGACAGTCGAGGCCGTTGCCGTGCGGGCTGACCACGAACGCATAGCGCGTCTTCTCGCGCCACAGCTCGATCCGCTTCAGCTTCTGGGCTTGAAAGACCACGCTCGGATTGCCCTCGAGCAAGCGCTGCACGCTGTCGCGGTCGTCGCCCCAGACCTGAGCTTTGCGCTTGTTGAAATGAAAGTCGGCGTGAGCCTTCAAGATCCGGTCTTCGGTCGGCGGCATCTGGCCGCGCAACACCTCGAGCTCGGCTTCTTGCTCGGTCGGCGTGGCTTGCTCGTGACCCCAGCGCGCACCGTTGCTGATGGTGTGAAAGTCGAGGCCGATCGGCAGCCCCTGCAGCTTGGGATGGAGCGCGCCCGAGTCGAGGTTCTGGCTGAACCAGTACACCAGCTTGGGACTCTCGAGCAGCTCGCTCGTGCGCTTGAAGCTGCCCGGGATCGACCAGTCTTCGTCGCCGGTCAATAGCGCGAACTTTCCGGTGATGCGCGGCAGCGCCTCGCTCAAGAACTGCGGCAGCGCGAGCAGGCGCATCCACACCAGATCGCCGTCTTTTACCTGCTCGAAGGCCTGCGGATCGAAGCGCAACGGCGCGCGTGCGCCGCGCTGGCCGCGCACGAAAAGCGTGCCGCCGTTGTGATCGCAGGACAATGCAAGCCCGCGACTCCACACCCAGCGCGTCGGTTCGAACGGCCCGAGCGAACGGATGCGGTAGCGCGCTTCCAGCGAACCCAACGTGCCCGCCACGCGATCCCATAGCTCTTTCATGCGCCTTCTTCCTCCAGCGCGCGCTGGTAGCAGCCGAGTGTCTGGGCCGCGCAGCGCTCCCAAGTAAAGCCTTGCGCGTGCAAGAGTCCGCGCCGACGCAAATCTGCGCGCAGCTCAGCATCGGAGACCAACCGTTGCAACTCGAGCGCGAACGGCTCTTCAGTGAGGTCGCTCAGCTTGAGCGCCGCATCGCCCGCGACCTCGCCCAGCGAAGAGAACGACGTGGTCAAGGTCGGGGCGCCGCAGGCCATCGCCTCCAGCACCGTGAGCCCGAAGCCCTCATAAGAAGACGGGAACACATGCGCCAGGCAGTTGCGGTACAGTGGCGCCACGTACTTTTCGTCGGTGTAGCCGAGCAGCTGCACCCGCTCGGCGACGCCGCCAGCGCTGGCTTCTCGCTTCAAGCGCGCTCTCTCGCGTTGCGACAGCGGGCCCGCGAACACCAAGCTCACGTCGCTCGCGACGCCGCTGCGTGCGAAGGCGCGCACCATCAACGGCAGGTTCTTTCGTACGTCGCCAGCGCCGATGTAAAGCAGGTAAGGACCAGAGATATCTAGGTCTTTTTGCAGCTGCACGCGCTCGTCGGCAGCCGCGTGCAGCGTGAACCGCTGATGATCGACGCCGTGATGCACCACGTCGATGCGCTCGGGCAAAATGCCGAGCTGCTCGATCAAATCGCGCCGCGTCGCCTCGCTGATCGCGATCACGCGCGCGGCGGTCTTGTAGCGGGCTTTGTCGCGCTCGCGCTGCAGGATCCGTGAGCCAGGCAGCGGCGACAAATAGTCCTTGGCGAGCACGAGCGGGATCAGATCGTGGCAGGTGACGATGCGACGCTGCCGTCGGTCGAACGGTGTGCCGGGCGGATCTGGTAAATGCACGAGCCGGCTCTGCATGCGCTTGAGCAAGCCGCCCATGAACAAGCGCCGCTCGACCTTGTGACGCTGGTAGCGCATCGCCGAGGTCTTGATGCTGTAGTCGCCGGCGAATAACAGGCTCGGATCCTGAGCGCCGTCGCTCTTGCCGAGGTGGCGCACCAAGCCGGAAATTGTCAGGCCCGCGCCGAGCAGGTTCGGGTAGCTGCCGAGCCAGCTCTCACGGTTTGCGAGCGCCAGGCACAAGTTGCGCACGTAGCGTCCGATGCCGCGCTCACGCGAGCCGGTGTTCAGCGCCGTCATGTCTACCAATACGTCGATCAAGCCACTCCCATCCGCTGACCGACGACGGCCGCTTCGCGATAAATTGCCAGAGTCTCTGCGGCCGTGCGCTCCCAGCTGAATTCCTGGGCGCGCGCCAGGCCGCGCCGCCGCAATTGCTCCGTCATCCCGAGCTCACGTAGCCGTGTCAGCGCTTCGCCGAGCGCCGCGTCGTCGCCGACCGCGGCGTGCAAACCGGCGCCGCCCATGACCTCGACCAGCGCTGGCGTGTCGCTGGCCAGCACCGGGCAACCGCAGGCCATCGCCTCGAGCGCCGGGATACCGAAACCTTCGTGAAGCGAGGGCTGGAGCAGAGCGCGCGCCGCTTGCAACAAAGTCGTTAGCTGCTCGCCCGACACAGCTGGTAGAAAGCGCAATCGGTCCGCCACGCCGAGCCGCTTGCCCAAATTCAAGAGGCCACGCGCGCCGGTCACGCGTTGAACCAGCACCAGTAGCTCATCCTCGCGCGAGCTCTTGGCGAAGGCTTTGATCGCGACGTCGTGCCCCTTGTAAGGCTCGTTCTTACCAACCACGAGGTAGTAGGGGACGGAGGTGCCGAGAATCTCAGCCGCTGCTTGCGCCGTTGCGCGTGCGTCGGTTGCTGGGGTGAAGCGTGCGTCGGCCGCGTTGTGGGTCACGCGGATCCGCTCGGCGCATTCCGGCGCGACCTCCAGCATGCGGGCGCGCGTCGCCTCCGAGACCGCGATCAACCGCGTCGCGAAACGGAGCGCCCAGCGCATCCCGCGGCGGTAGTATGGCAAGCGCACGCGGCGCATCAACGGTCGCCCTTCGACCAGCTCGGGCTGCTCGAGCCACATCAGGTCGTGAATCGTCACCACCGTCGCGCAGCGCATGCCGCGCCCCATCAGGCTGAACGGGCAGTGCATCACGTCGGTCGGTCCGAGACGCCCGAGCCAGCTCGGCGTCAGCAGGGTGCGGAGGCCGTCCGACGGCGCTGCAACCGCGCGACAGGTGACGTTCGGCAGTGTGACCGGTGCGGGGCGCGCCGGGTGTGTCCACAGCTCGAACGGCTGCTCGGGAGCCAGCTGCGGAACTCGCTGGATTAGCGCTTCGACGTAGCGTCCGATGCCGCTCGGCTTCGGCTCCACGTAGCGGGCGTCGATGACGAATCGGCCCTGGATTGCGGTCGAGCGTGCTTCGGAGGTCATGGGCCGCGCTGGCGCGCGCAACCTAGCCTCAAGCGCCCGCGATGGCCAACCGCGAGCGCTCGAAAGGGTGAGGGGAGGCGTTCTGTCGACGTTGAAATGCCGGGAAAACGCCGCCTCGGCCTACAGCGACTTGAGGAACGCGACCAAGGCGTCGCGGTCGGCGCTCGACATCATGACCACCTTGTCACGCGCGGGCTTAGCCTCGCCACCGTGCCAGAGCACGGCGTCGATCAGCTTCTGGGCACGGCCGTCGTGCAGGTAGCTGCAGGTGCCCATGTTCTTGGACGGGTTGTTCTGGTCGCCGTCCTTCTGCCAACCGGCAGCGACGTCGTCGCACAGACCGATGCCCCACAGCGGCGGAGTGCGCCACTCGCTAGCCGTCGCCAGGTAGTCGCCGGCGCCGTTGTCGGCCAGATCCGTGCCCATCTCGTGCAGCAAGAGATCGCTGTACGGGTGAATGACCTGGTCACGCAGCTCGAGGAACGGGTGGTCGGTGCCGGTGTGCTGGTTCGGAGCGTGGCAATTCACGCAGCCCGAGGTCGCGAACAGCTCCTGACCGTGGAGCACCTGCATGTCGTTGATGTCGCGGCGCGGCGGCACGGCCAGCGTGCGCACGTAGGTGACCAAGCGGTTCAGGTCGGTGTCCGACAGCTCCGGCTTGGCAGTGTCACCGGCCTTGCAGTCGGTTTGGTTCGTGCCGCAGTCCAGCTTCGGGAACACGCTGCTGGTCACGCCGATGTCGAGCATGGCGGCTTCTGCAGCCTGGTGACGGACGCTGGCTTTGCTCGCCTTCCAGCCGAAGCGGCCGACGTGCATCTTGCTGTCTTCCGGATCCCAAACCAGGTTCGCGACGCCCGAGATGCCGTCCTTGTTGCAGTCGGACGGATCCGACTTGGCGACGATGTCCGCTTCCGGAATCGCCTCCAATAGGCCGATACCGACGAGCGGACGCGCCAGCCGCACGGAGTACGACTCCGGCATGCCCGCCGACAAGCCCGTGAACGTCACGCTCGGCTTGCGCAGCGTGTACGGCGTGCCGTCGCCGAACGTGCCGTTGACGGTCTCGTAGGTGAAGGAGCCTGAACCTTCGGCCTTGGCGCCGGCCGTGGACTGATCCTGAAGTTGCAGACCGTAGTTGGCGTCGCCGACCGAGCCGCCGTGGGCGTCTTTGCTCTTGCTGGCGAGCTTGAGCACGACCGATTCGAACTTGGCGCCGGCAGCCGGCGGGAAGCCGCGGTTATTCTTAACGTGGCAGCCTTCGCAGCGCTCTTGGTTGAAGAGCGGACCGGCGATGCCGACGTACGGCTTCATCTCGTCAGCTGGCAGCTTGTTGTCGACCTCACTGTGCTCGCCGGTGAGGTAGCTCAGGTGGAACAGGCGACGGCCCTGCACGAAGTTCTCCGAGTTCTCGGCCAAGATGTTCGGCGACATCTGCGAGTAGTACATGTCGAAGCGCTGGCGCATGTACGGCAGCGTGGCGAGACCGCCGGACCACCCAGCTTCGGTCGGCCCCATGCGATCCTTCAGCTTGCCGGCTTTCACCGCTGCGCCGATCGCTCCGGTCGGGCTGCAATCACCGCTGCCGCTGACCTCTGAGCCGTCAGCCGGCACGGACATCGTGCAGTCTTCGTTGAACGGAGTGAGCGTGCCCTTGCCGACGACGTAGCGGAACGAGTCCGAGTAGTAGTTGGCCTGGCTGTAGCAGGCGTTGTTGTAGGGCGCGCCGTTGAGCGTGCAGCCGTTCGGCAGCGGCATGATGTTGCGCACGTGGCCACCGTCGAAGGGCGGGCCCTTGGTGCCGTCGACACTGTAGCGCGCCATGAAGATGCCGAACTCGGTCTGGAACTGATCGCCGATCTGAATCGGGCGGTTCTCACGCTGGTTGTTCTTGATCGTGTAGACGTACTTCTGCGTGTTGCAGGCCGCTTTCGGATCCTTGCAGTCGAACGGCAAGACGTCCTTCGACGCGCCACCGACGTTGCCGGCGAACGCGTTGCCGTCAGGATGGCCGTACAGCTTCCAGAAGCGCAGGTTGAGATCGGCACCACCTTCCTGATTCACGCCTTGTTGGCTGAAGTACTGGTTGCTCGTCGGCAAGAACGTGAGCGTGATCGTGCTGCCGCCAGCCGCGACCGCGTCGTCGATGACGTAGCCGAACGTGCGGCCCTCGAAATAGTGGCCGTGGTACGTCGCGAACTCGGGCTCCATCTCATGACGGAAGCGCACGCGGCCAGCGCCGCGGTAGATCAGGTGGCCGCTGGCGTCCTTCTTGACGATCGGCTCGAGCTGCATACCCTTCGCGTCGACGGCCACAGCGCCGGCGGCGAACAAAGGCGCGAAAGACACGCCGTTACCGCACAAATCATTGCCCGTGACGCCGCCCATCATGTCGGGGCAAGTCACCACGGCGCCCGGCTTGCCGGCCTTGAAATAGTCGTACGCCTTCTGAATGTCGGCGTCCGAGATCGCGGCCGCGTCGAACGGCGGCATCAGGTTCTTGCCCGTGCGCACCTGCATCTTGAACTGTTCGATCGTGTTCTTCGTGTCGAACAGGTTGGGCACCACCGGGTTGGCAGAAGCGCCGAACGCGCTGTGGCAGCCGCCGCACTTGCCGGTGAAAGAAGCTGGCAGTGAGGGAAACGCTTGGCCCATCGGCACGCACGCGGCGCCCGTGTTCGCGCCGCCAGCGCTGCTCGTGCCGCCGGCATCGAGTCCGCCGCCGGGGTTATTGGCGCCGCCGGTGCCGTTGCTCATGCCGCCAGCCGGGTTGTTGCTGGTGGCGCCGGTGCTGCTGTTGGCGCCGGTGCCGTGATTCGTGCCACCACCGGCACTCGAGCAAGCTGCTGCGAGCACGGCGCAGAGCATCAAGCCCACGCCCGTGAACACCACAGCGCTACCTGACAGACCTCGGTTCGACCCAGTACTAGCGACCATCAATGCTCCCTGAACGGCAGTCTCGTGCGGAGGGAGTAGTAAGTTTTGCGCCTACATCCCGCGGGGTTAAGAGCTCGCGCGCGTCTCGCTTTCCCTTCATGTCCGCCGTCAGAAGCAGTCATGTGGCAAATTCTGGCGAGGCGACACTCCACGCTCACGCGGCGCGCGGCACGGGTTCGTTGTAGCGTCGGCGCATGAAGCTGGTGGCCAGCCTCCTCATCGCCCTCGTCGGGGTGATCCACGTCTACATCGTCGTGCTCGAGATGCTGCTTTGGCAGAAGCCGACTGGTCGTCGGGTCTTCGGCACCACTCCGGAGCAAGCCGCGCAGACCGCCACGCTCGCTGCAAACCAAGGGCTGTACAACGGATTTTTGGCCGCCGGGCTGGCATGGGCGCTGCTCGGCGCCGACGAGCTACGTCGACCAGTGGCGACCTTCTTCTTGCTCTGTGTCGCCGTGGCGGGCGTCTTCGGAGCCGCGACGGTCAGCCGGCGGATTCTGTTCGTTCAGACTCTGCCCGCGCTGGCCGCGCTAGCCTGCCTGTGGGCCGGCTCGTAGACGATTCCTAGACCAGGTGTGGGCAAATCTGCCACCTTTCTTGCCAGCGGCGCGAAATCACGGCAAAAGCGAAGGCTAGCCCTCCAATGAGCAGCAGCCATTCGCCCGATGACGACGACCCGTTGGATTCGGCGCCGGCCACGTCCGGTGAGGCCCTCACACCGCGCGGCGGCTTTATGGCTCGCCCCGGATTGAAGACGCCCCCGCGTCACGCTGTTGTGGTTCGCGTCGGCGACGCACCGGAGTCCGAAGACATTCCGCTTGCTCGCTCGAGCTTTCCTCCGCCACCGCCGCCCAGCGTGCCGCCACCGCCGAGCGCGAGTGAGAAGATCACGCTGCGCGCGATTCGGACTCCGAGCAGTCCGCCCGCTTCCGCGCCGCCGCTCGCTTCGGTGCCGCCAGTCGTCGAGTCTCTGCCTCCGCCGAGTGACGCGGCCGTCGTGGCCAGCTTGCGCGAGCCCGGGTCGCGCGTAGTCGCGCCGCGCCGCGCGCGCGGTTCGCGTTGGACGATCGTCGCGGCAGCCGCTGCGGGGTTGTTGCTCGGCTTCGCCTCGGTCGCCGCGCGCATGCACACCACCAACGTTGCGGCTCAGCAGCCGCAGCCCGTCGAAGAGGCGCCGAGCGTACTCACGTCGGCTCGCGTGCCATCGACCGCGGCGGACGGATTGGGGAGTGCTTCGGCTCGCGCCAACCCGCCAGCAGCACCTGCGCCCGTGCCCGCCAACGATCGCGAGTCGGCGGAGCCGAAGCCTTCGCGCCCGGCAAGCGCGGGCACGAAGCGCAGCATTTTCTAGCCTGTTACTGCACGACCTGGCGATCGACGCAGCCGAACACGACGTCGAGCTTGCCGACCGGATCGGCTTTGACGGCGCTGCAGGTGGTGTCACACAATAAGACCTTCGTCGGCTTCAGCGGATCGTCGTAGTGCCAAGCCGTGTCGCCGCTGCACGTGGTGCCGTATTTTAGCGGCATTGAGGCCTGGCCCTTGCCGGTGAATTGCACGTCCACCTTGTTCGGGTCGAGCTTCTTGCCGGCTGGCGGCGCAGGTAGCGCCAAGTCGCAGGCGATCGATTTTCCGCGGATCAGGTTGATCGCGTCGAGCAGCGACTTGCGTGTCGCCGCGGGATCTCCGACCGCGACGATGAACGCCTGCTGGGTCCCGCCACCGACCGCGATCGCCTTCAGCGAGTCGAGCTCTTGGCCGACGCCGATCACATAGGTCGGTATGTGATCGGCGACTGTCTTGGCGGCCATCGCGGTGGCGGCGATGGTGTTGCCGTCGCATCCGTAAGGCTCGCCGTCGGTCACCATCACGATCGCGACCTTGCGCGTCGCATCTTCCTTCAGCACGCTTTCGGCGTAGTCGATCGTCCCGGAGAGCGCCGGGTGCGTGGGTGTGCCGTACTCGTTCGGTGGATCGAGCTTGGCGATGGCCGCAGCAAACGTCTTGTCGTCAGGCAACGCGCGCGGTGGCACTTCGGGCATCGCGTAGGCGCTGGCGTTGCAGTCGGCCGGTTTGCTGGAGTCGGCGGCACCGGTGCCCGTGTTCTTGTTCAGCGGGAATAAGCTGAGCGACGCCATGATGCCCGCCGATTCCGGGTCGGCGAAGAAGCCGTTCAGGGCGGAGGTCACTGGATCCCACTTCTCTGCGCGTTTGCCGTTCTTGCCGTCGCCCATGCTGCCCGACTCGTCGAGCAAGAAGACCAAGTAGACGGGCGACAGCTCGGCTTGCTGCATCGCTGCCGCGCAGCTCTCGCTGCCGCCGAGGCCGTTGCCGGAGCTGCCATTGCCGCCCGCGTTCAAACCGGCGTCGCCGCCGTTGTTGTTGACGCCGCCGATATGCAGGCCGCCGCTGTTGTTGGCGCCGCCGCTGCTTGAGCTGGAACCGCCCCCGCTGACCTTGCCCTCGTCCACCGTTCCGCTGCATGCCGAGACCAACCCCAAGCTCGCCCAAACCACCATCGACCCCAAACCCGCTAGTGTCCGCATCGACTGCATTCTAGGCAACGAATGTGGAGCGACCACGGAAAACTGCAGCTTGAGCGCGAGTATGGTCGCCTCTCTACCTGCAGGGTAGTTGAGGTAGCTACCTCGACTCCGGATGTGAGCAAGCGTCGTCGCGGCCCCAATTGGCCGATAAGAAAGCGCCATGTTCTGGCTCAGAGGCGACCTGCCGTCAGATGACGTTTGAAGGTACCTTGATCTGAAGAGAAGCCGCGGCTCTGCCCATTGTTGCTGCGTCATCTCGCCCCATCATGATCAAAGCCTCTGCCCTTTCGGTGTTCCTCGGTGGTTTGGCGTACTTGACCGCTTGCCAAGGCGAGCCTGAGGCCGCGTCCCCGGCCGGTGGCGGCAGCACAAACGGTGGCGGCGGCGGTTCGCTCGCAACTGCCGGCGGTAGCGGCAGCAACTCCGGCGCGGGTATGGCCCCAGGCGGCGGCTCGAACTCCGGAAGCGGAGGCCAGGCCATCGTCGCTGGCGCGAGCACGGGTGGCACGGCAGCGGGCGCCTCGCAGGGCGGTCAAAGTGGCGCGAGCACGGGTGGTACTGCCGCGGGTGGTGGGAGCGCGGGCGGCGGCGCCAGCGGATTGCCGCCGATTCAGGAGTGCGCGACGCAACCTTCAGTCGATCGCCTCACTTCATGGTCTGCAACCAACGAAGGCACGATGGTGCCCGCCAGCGGTTCGATCCTGATCAAAGAGGGCGCGGACTACGTCGGCAAAGTGCATTTCATCGGCGCCGGCTGGCACGTGCTGCCGGTCTTGATCGCCAACAAGTTCGATGTGACGGCAGATCTTTCGACGGCGGCGCGCTTCACGCTCACGTACAGCGCGACGGCGGAGCTCCACGTGCAGCTACGCTCCAAGTCGCATTGGAGCGGCGGCGATCAATATGCGACGACGATTCCGTCGACCGGCGGCAAGCAGGAGACGCACGTCTTTTCCTTCGCTGAGGCCGGCTGGAAGAGCCTGTTCGGCGCGCCGGTGCTCTCGTTCGCTGACACGCTGAAAGAGGGCATGGGGATGGTGTTCGTCGGCGACGGCGAAAACACCGTCACTTTTTACGGCCTGCGGATTGACGGCTACACGCCGACTTGTCAGTGAACCCAAGAACTCATGAAAACTTCGCCCTGGCTCGTTCTTGCTCTGTTCGGAACCTTCGCCTGCGGCGGACCTGAAGACTCGGCGGGTGGCGCAACAGCCGGGCAGGGTGGCCAGGTCCCGGTCGCCGGGGCCGGCGCGAACGCCGCTGGCAGCTCAGCCGGTTCGACACCCACGACGGTCGGCGTTGGGGGCGTGAGCACCGGCGGTGCTGGCAGCGGCGGCGGCGCTGGCGCCAACGGCACCGGCGGTGCTGGCGGAGCGAGTGGCGGCAGTTCGGGAATGGCCGGCGCAGGTGGCGCGGCGACCAAGCCGGTGTGCCCTGCCGGGCCTTTCCCCAAGCCTGAGGCCGGTACGGCGACGACCGTGTGTCAGGGCTTTCAGTACCAGCACGAATTCAACGAGGGTCCGACTTGGGTTCCAGGCCAGGGCGCGTTCTTCTTCTCGAACTTCGTCCAGGGCGCGGCCGGCGGCAACATCACCGGCGACATCATCAAGTACACGCCGGGTGGCAGCTGCGAGTTTTTCATCAAAGACGTCGGTACCAACGGCTTGGCGGTGTCTACCAAGGGCAACCTGCTCGGCGCTACGCACAAGACGCGATCCATCACCGAGTTCGACATCACCACCAAGCAGCCGACCGTCCTGTCCGACATGTACATGGGGATGCTGCTGGATTCACCGAACGACCTGATTCAGTCGTCGAGCGGTAACATCTACTTTAGCAATCCGATCTACGAGCTGGGGCCCAACCGGCAACCTGGTGTTGGCGGCGCGATCTTTCGGCGCGATCCGCAGGGCGTGCTGACGCTGCTCAAAAAATCGGGCGCGCCGAACGGCGTCGCGCTCTCGCCGCAGGAAGACCGGCTGTACGTCGTGAATGGCGGCCTTTGGGATCTCGACGCCGCCGGCGTAGCCACTAATAACCGAGATTTTCCGCTCACCGCCGATGGTCTGGGCGTCGATTGCGCTGGCAACGTCTACCTCTCGGGCGGCTCGATCCGCGACCCGAGCGGTCAAGAGATCGCCAAGTTCAACGGCGGCACGAACCTGGCGTTCGGCGGCACCGATGGCAAGACCTTGCTCGTGGTCGGCGGCGGCACCGACGTGAGGCTCGTCCCGATGAACCTGCCCGGCCTGCCCTGACGAGAACGAGCAAACAGGGAGTCGGGGAGACGGGGAGGTTTGTTTGTTCGAGCATGCGATTGAAAGCAGCCAGCTGCCTGTCGCGTTGAGCTCAACTGCGCCACCCACCCAGAAAATCTCTGCTCGCCAACTCCCCGTCTCCCCGACTCCCTGTTTGCTCGCTGCTCGGACAAACGAAAGCGGCGCGAACTCCGAAGAGGCGCGCCGCTGTTCGTAGCGTCGGGGGCGACGACTACATCACGATTTCGCTGACGACCTTGATCGGGGCGCCGGTCAGGTTCTGACCGAAGTCCTTCACGTCGCCCATGTCGAACACCTTGTTCATCATGGTGTAGTGCAGGTCGCGCAAGGGCCGATTGACCAGGTCGACGTGCTGGTCTTGGCGCAGGCCAATCGCGCCGCCGCCGATCAAGGCGACGGGCAAGTCGTGGCAGCTGTGATCGCTGCCGCGCATCGCGCCGGCGAAGAAGATGACCGTGTTGTCGAGGGTCGTCGTCCCGTCCGCCTCCTTCAGCGCGTCGAGCTTGGTGGCAAGCTCGGCGACCTTGCTGGCGTTCCAGCGCGAGATGCTGGAGAACGAGTTGAGCGAGCCGTGCTGACCGCCTCCGTGGTACTCGGGGCAGGTTCCGGTGCTTTCGACCGACATGCCGGCGCCCTTGAAGTCACGCTGTGTCACGTGATCGTAGGTGAATTCCGAGCGTTCATCCTCGAGCATGTGCGTGATGATGCGCGTCGCGTCGCACTGCAGCGCCATGACGATCAGGTTGTTCATCGCGTCGGCGTGGTCCGCCTTCTTGTAGTCGGCGGTGTTCTGCTTGATGCCGTCGGGCGTAACCTTCTTCATCGTCGGCGCAGCGATTGCCGAGCAAGCGACGCCACCCATGCCGAGCGACACGCCGGTCACGCTCTTCTCGGTGTCGCGCACCGACTGCAAAAACTCCTGCAGGCGGAGCTTGTCGGCCGCGCCGAGCTTGGACTGCGTGCGGGAGGCGTTCTCGAGCACGGCGTCGATGATGCTCTTGTTGCGCGCAGCGCGCTTCATCGACTCGGCATCCGGTACCGCCGGTCCGGCGCCTGCCGCCGGCTTGATCACGCCGACGAGCTTGTTGAACACTTCGAGCGGGTCGACCAGCTTGTACATCGGTGTGGTCGGGCCGCTCCACGAGATGCTGCGGCTGTTGGAGCACGGTTGCCCATCGCAGACGGCGTACACGGTCGATAGGCCAATCTGCAGTGACCCGAGGGCGGTCTTGTCCTTGAAGGCCGGGTGCGTGGCCATCACCTGATCGAGCGAGATCGCGTTGGCTTCGCCGACCTTCAGGTTGGCGCGGATCACGCCCGGATCGACACACGTGAGGAAGGCGCCCGGCTGACGGCCGTGGCTTGGCTCCACGCTGGAACTCCCGTCCTTGTTGAATGCCGAGCCGTTCTCGAAATGGCTGAGCACGTTCATCTTGGCTTTGAGGGCGGGGCCGAAGACGTCCAGGATCGGCGAGAGCGCCCAAGCGGCTCCCACGCCCTGCGCGGTCGGCGTCCAAACGTCCTTGTCGTTGTGGATGGCGCCACAGGGCAGGAAGATCGGAATGTAACGCTTGGGGGCGGTGCCCGCGGCCTGCGCCGACTTGGTCGGCAGCAGCGATTCGAGCCAGGGCAGGGTCAACGCGACGCCTGCGCCACGCAGCACTAGCCTACGAGAAACGAAACGGTTCATCTGGAGGTTCCTCATGCGCCTTCCCCCCGGCGGAAGCGGAAGGTTTCAGTCGAAACGAGACCCTGAACGAGATTGCCGACGGTGGCCTTGCTCGGGTCGGCGAGCCACGCCTTGTTCACTACGTTGAGGTAGGGCGTATCGGTGTCGGTCAGCAAGCGACCGAGGCTGTATGACAGCATCTTTTGCGAGATGCAGGTCGCGAACTTGGGGTTCTTGGTGACGGCGTCGGCGATGCCGAGCACGCCGTCCTTGGTCTCGATACCGGCGAACTTGAGACCGTTCGGGTAATCAGCCGGCGTGTAGCCGATGGCGGAGATCGCTGCGGGGGTCAGCTCCGTCGACGCATCGATGGTCGAGCCACCGCTGTACGTCGCACGGAACTTACCGATGCCGTCATACTGCTCGAGCGCGAGCCCGAACGGATCGAACAACGCATGGCACGCCGCGCACGCCGGGTTGGCGCGGTGCGCTTCGAGCACGTCGCGCACGTTGCCGGTGGTGGTGTCACCCTTGGCCTCGAGCTTCGGAATGTCTGGCGGTGGATCCGGCGGCGCGGTGCACATCAGGTTCATCAGCAACCACTTGCCGCGGCTCGTGGGCGACGAGCGACGATCCGGCGAGGACATCGCCAAAAATCCCATCAAGCCCGCGAAGCCCCGACGACCGTCGGCGACGTTTTCGACGCGCACCATGCCGCTGCCGGCCGGCGCCATCATGCCGTACGCTTTCGCCGAGTCGGCGTTCACGTAGTTGATGTCGGCGGTCATGAAGTCAGCCCACGGCCGGGTCGAGCGCAGGAACTCATTGAAGTAGAGATACATTTCCTGCGCGGCTGCGTCGGCCAGCGCGGGGTTCCAATTCGGATAGACCTCAGGCGCCGTCGGGTGCGGCACCACGCGCCGAGCGCCGAGCCACTGGCCCGCGAAGTTCAGCACCAGGCGGTTCGACTTCTGGTCCTTCAGCATGTAGTCGACCGCACTGGCCAACACGTCGTCTTTGATGAGGGTGTTGTTGCTGGCGGCGGCCAGCAGTTGATCGTCCGGCGCGCTGCTCCAGAGGAAGTACGACAGGCGCGAGGCCAGCTCGTAGGCAGTGAGCGGGTGCTTGGCCGTCGAGGCCGGGTTGCTGTCGAACTCGATGCGGTACAGGAACTCCGCGCTCGAGAGCAGCGCCTGGATCATCAGCTTGACTGACGCGTTGTGGTCGTCGCCCTGAGCCTTGGCGACCGCGTAGACCTTGGCGTAGGTCGCCTGCTCCTCGGCGGTGAGCGGACGGCGGAAGATGCGCGTGCCGGTCGCACCCAAGATGCTCTTGACGCAGGCGTCGTCGGTCGTCGCGCAGGTGACGATCTTGCCGCGCAGAGTCGCGTCGGCGAAGACGTCCTTCATCAGCAGCTCTGCGGCGTCGAAGTACCGCCTGTACTGGGTCGCATCGACACCCAGCACGGAGGCCATGTTGTCGAAGCCGCCCAGCTCGCCGCCGCGCCAGCCGCCGTCGGCCGGTGCGAGCTTGGTACCCAGCATGTCCTGGACGGTGGCGTTGTATTCCGAAGTATTGAGGCGGTGCACGCCGACGACGCCCGGGTCGACCGGCTGAGTCGTGGCAACGCTCGAATCGATCGGGGTGTCGGTACCACCACCGCCGGTCGAGCCCATCGGGCCCATTCCGTCTTTGTTGGTATCCATCACCCCGGTACAGGCCACCGAGCTCAGGCTGAGCGCGAGCACTCCGATGGGTGACAGAAGGGACTTAGTGCGGCGAGGCATCCTCCACATGGGGAGGTAATGTCCGGTACTCTTCGATTCTATCAGCCGCGTTAAGTAGATTTCCGGAAGCGATCCCGTGTCGTCCTAAGTCATCGGATGGTGCCTGTAAGCATTTGTTATTATGTGTGTATCTGGTGCGGTGCCCGAAAGGTGTGTCACTCTGGAAGGCCTTGCACGGCCACACCACATCGGTCTCTTTGTTGGCGTCAGGGCAGCGCCAACCAACCAGACCTGTCAGGGCGTCCTGGCCGCATGTTTGGATGCCCGGCGCACCCTTCTAACGCTCCCCCGTGAACTTGCCTGTGCCCGACCGCTCCCCTCAGTCGTCTTGAATGGGCAGGCCCTGCCTGCGCATCGCCTTCGTGTTGCTTCCCTGCTCGTTCGGCAAGAAGGCGATGAAAGTTCACGTTTACGGAGAAACAGCCGACCGACGGCGGCTGCTTAGACGATAGGGCCCTGGCAGAGGCTGGCCAGCCCGAAGACGTTGGAGTCGATACCGGCTGCCCGCTGGACGGAGACAAGCAGGTCGTTGTTGCTGCGGCCATTGGCGTTGACTATCCGGCCGGTCTGAAAGGCGCCGCTGCCCTGGCCGGCCAGGACGAAAGGAATGTCCTTCAGGTAGTGGCCGCTGGAGCTGTCGCTCCAGCATTCCATGCCGAGCACGAGCGAGCTGTTGAAGAGCGCGGTGTGGCCGTCGCCGTCGTCGACTGTGCCGAGCGCTTTGAGCAGACTCGCGAACTTCTCCGAATAGTAGCGACCCATGATGTTCTGCCCCGCGACGTCGTTGCTGTGCTCGAGCGTGTGGTGCGCTTGGTTGACGCCCTGACTGGGCCAGCGCTGGCCACTGGACGCGCCCGAGAGCGTGAAAGCGACGACACGCGTCAAATCCCAAGCGAAGGCGAGTTTGACCAGGTCGATCATCTGGTCGTGGACTGCCGACAGATCGTCGAGGTTGTTCTTGTTCTGGCCGTTGCCGGTCGGGCGCATGCCAGCCGGGCACGCCATGCTGGCGCCGCTGGCGCCGCTCTTGGCGGCTGCTAGCTCGGCGTCGTTGGCTTTCTCGACCTCGCGCCAGCCGTCGAGCAGGCCGTCCAGCTTGTGGGCGTGCTCGGAGTCCATCCCGAGCGCGGTCTTGGCCGCGTCGATGTCGGCGATGCGGAAGTCGAGCAGGCTCTTCTTGCGCGCCAGCGCGGCGACGACGGCGCTGTTGTCGGTGCGCGGCTGGTTGGAGTCTTTGGCGCAGAGCAGCGTCACGCGCTGCATCAGCTGGTCGTAGACTTGCCCGGCGTTCTGCACCGGTTCGATGGCGTTACCGTATTGCGCGTCGCCCGCTTGGCGCTTCTTGTAGGAAATGTAGCGCTGTCCAAGGCCCACGTTGTCCGCGTCGGAGTGCGCGCCCCCGCCCACGTGCAGGCTCGCGAACGGCAGCGCCGCCAGCTCCGGGCGTGCCTGGTAGGCATTGGCGATCGCGATGTCGATCGATTCGTGATCGGTGTAGGCGTAGTACGAGTCGTTCTTCGAGTAGTGATAGTCGTTGCCAGTCGTGCAGCCGATCAGCCCGGCGCCGTGCTCCTCTTGGTAGCCGTCGCTCTTGGGCGAGCCGCCATGGATGCGCATGCCCTGAAAGACGATCAGGTCTTGGGCGTGCGGTGCGAGCGGCGCGAGCGGGGTCGTGCTCAGCGCGTCGATACTGGTAGGCCTGACCGACGGCGAGTGGAGCGAGCCACCGATGAAAAACATCACGAAGCGCGGCGCGCCCTTGAAGGCGCCGCCCGGGGCGTAGCCCATCGCCCGCACTACCGGCATCAGCACGAACGCGAGCGGACCAAAGCTCTTGATCAAGTCGCGGCGAGTTAGGCCTTTGCGAAGTTTCATGGCGTCTCCGAGCGGCTGTTGAATGCCGGGGCCGCCGCCAGGTGGCGCAGCATACCGACGATGTCCTGCGTGCTGTTCTGGGCGAATTCGAAGAACAGCTGCCGCAAGAGCGGGTCGTCGGCGGCCGTTTCGTCGCGCCCCGAATAGAAGCGGAACAACTGGCGCGTGAAGCACTGTTGAAAGCGCAGCGAGCGCGTGAAGCTGCGCAGGGCCTCGATCGGCGAACTCACGCTCAGCGGCCCTTCGTCGAGAAAGTCGACGTTGATGCTGGCGTCGATCGGCTGCCCGGCATCCATCGTGCGGTACTGGCCCATCGCGTCGAAGTTTTCTTGCATGAAGCCGAACGGATTGATGAACGCGTGGCAAGCCAGGCAACGCGGTTCGTTGGTGACGCTCTCGATGCGTTGCCGCTCGGTGCCCATGACGTTCGCCGGAATGCTGGTGTTGACGCCAGGCGGCGGAGCGCCGAGCGGCAGGCACATCACCTTGCGGGTGAAGAAGACGCCACGCTTCACCAACCGCGTCGTGGTCGGGCCCGAGTGCGAAGCGAGCACCGCCGGCTGGCTGAAGATGCCGAGCCTTTGCGCGGGATCGAGCGTTACCTTGCCGTCGCTGGGCGCGGCGCTGAGGCCATAGAGAAACGCCGACGGCGCCGAGACCAGCGCGTTGTTCGTTTCGGTCACGTCGCGCAGCGTCGGTAGGGCGGTGCCCAGTTGCACGGCCAGGAAGCGCCGCGTGTCGTCGACGACGGCCGCGGCGACGGCGGGCGTGAACTCCCGATAGACGCTGGCCGAAAGGTCGAAATCTTGCGGCTCTTTGACCTCGAGCCAGCTGGTGAAGAAGCGCAGCAGCTTGGCGCGCGCGGCGGGCGTGGTCAGCACTTGCTCGACGGCTTGCGTGATGTCGCCGTCGCGAAGCGCCTTGGCGTTCGCAGCTGGGGCAGTTAGCCCGACCGCTTCGGGCGGCGCGTCGGCCAGCGTGTAGCTCAGGTTTTGCAGTAGTTGTGCCGGGAGCAACCGCTGGTCGGTAGAGGTTTGCACCTCTTCGCGAAACACGTAGCCCGGCGAAGTGAGCGTGACATTGACGAGGTCGGCCGTGGCGTCGGCGAGCCCGACCGTGGCCACGCTGGCGCTGAAAAAATCGCTGAAGCGCGCGAGCGTAGCGTCGGTCACGGCGCCGCGAAATGCGCGGCGCACGAAATTCTGCGCGGCCGTCTGCAGACATGCGGCGCTGTCTTTGTCGGCAGCGCAGTCGACGACGCTGCTCGGATCGGCCTTCACCTTGGCCGTCATTTGCTCGACCCACGCGGTGAGCGGCGTGAAATTGGCGGCGCTGAAGCTCAAGTTGTCGGCGTACTCGTAGTTCGTCTGCAGCGGGTCGCGCGGCAGGCTCGCGAGCGCTGTCACCGAGTACTGCCTCGGTAACAGGTTTTGGGTCGTCAGGTCGAGCTGCTGCCGAGTCAGCCGGAACAGGCGTTTTTTTCCGGGCGACGCGACCTGCTCGGGAAAATACTTCAGTGCCACCTCGAACAACTCGGGATCTTTGGCGCGCAGCTCGTCATCGGTAGGGCCGGTGTTCGTGACCCCGGAGCTCGAGCCTGGGCTTGAGCCCGGATCGTTACCGGTGAGCCCCGGTCCGCTAGCAGCTGCGCCGCTCGAACCGAGAATCTGCCCTTCGCAGCCGAGCAGGCCGAACGCGAGCAAGCCGTGCAAGAGCCTCATGCGACCCCAGTGGCGTCGCTTGCGAAAACCTGGTCAGCCTCCAATCAATTTTTTCTTCGTGGTAGGGTCATTCGCATGAGAGCTTCCGTGGCTGTCGTGCTCCTACTGAGCGCTGGCTGCACCGGTACCGAAGGCACGCTGGTGGTGCGTCACGACGCCGCCGCTGGCGCGCCCGCAGTGGCTGAAAATCCCTATGTGCCCACGTCCGACGTGCGCTGGTTTGCCAAGCTCGACGGCGCGGTCGATGTCGAGCAACCGGCCGAGCTTTTCTATCTGGATCCCGAGCAGCAAGACGCCGGCAAGCTTGCCCAGCTGCGCGCTCGAGGGCGGCACTACCTCTGCTATTTGAGCGCAGGTAGCGTTGAATCTTTCCGGGCAGACGCGAAGGATTTCCCCGATAGCGCTATCGGCAATCAGCTCACGAGCTTCGCCAACGAACGTTGGCTCGACGTGCGTGACGCCACGGTGCGTGAGCTGATGGCGCGTCGTGTGACGGCGTTGGCGGCGCTGGGCTGCGAGGGCATTCCGCCGTCGTCGCTGGCCGCGCATGCTGCCGACACCGGCTTCGATTTGACGCTGACCGACACGCTCGACTACGCGCGCTGGCTCGCCGAGCGGATTCACGCCGCCGGCATGTCGGCAGGGCTGACCGGCCCGAGCGCGCTGACGAGCGAGCTTTGGCCGACGTTCGACTTTGGCCTCGCCATCGGCTGTGTGAACGGCTCAAGGTGCGTCGAATACGCGGCGTTCACGGGCGCCAAAAAGACCGTTCTGCACGTCGAGCTGGGCGATGAATCGAGCGCGCCGGAGCTGTGTAATGCCGCGAAAGTATTGGGCTTCGACGCTTTGATCAGTGATCCGGGCTTCACAGGTCGGTGCATCGCCTGTAGCGATCTTCCCTAGGCCTTTCGCGTTTTCGCTTCGCGCCGTGACCATTTCTCTCGGGCGCTGGCCACTGAGTTAACAAACCGACCGCATGTCCGCTCCGCGCGCTGCCGCCCCGAATCGCCCTGCGCTTCGACTCGTGGGAGTCGAGGGGCCAGGCGGTGCTGGGTCTGCGCAGGCGCCGCTCGACGTCGACCCGCGCAACTTCGACGACGTGTTTCGGCGGTACTCGCCGTACGTGGCACGCGTGGCGCTGCGACTCTTGGGCAACGACAGCGAGGTCGACGACTTGGTGCAAGACGTATTTCTCGAAGCGCATCGCGGCCTCGGGTCGCTGCGCGAGGCTGGCGCGGTCGGCGGCTGGCTAGCGCGGATTTGCGTGCGTCGCGCGACGCGCCGCTTGCGTCGTCGCCGGTTGCTCGCGTTGCTCAGCCTCGACAGCGTCGCCGAACGCGACTTGCCGGTCGAGATC
Organism: Polyangiales bacterium; assembly: GCA_038252755.1. Lineage (GTDB taxonomy): Bacteria > Myxococcota_A > Polyangia > Polyangiales > Polyangiaceae > PMG-095. The sequence continues at coordinate 19,838 of JBBSAB010000036.1, forward strand.
GCGGCCAGCCCCGAACAGCGCGCGGAAGTCGCACGGCTGTACGCGCGCCTCGATCGCATGCCGGCGGTGGACCGCGTTGCTTGGCTGCTCAGACACGTTGAGGGCGAATCGCTCGACGAAATGGTGCGGCTTTGCGGCTGCTCGAAATCCACGGTGCAGCGGCGGCTGCGCAGCGCCGAAGCGCGACTTCAGCAAGAGGTGACAGCATGACCGAAGCCTTGCCGGATAGCACCGCAGCCGTCGTAGCGCGGCGTGTCGAGCCGAATTGGGACGCTCAGCGCAGCGAACACAGTCTGGCCCGCATACACGCGCGTCGTGCGCGACACCGAGCGCTAGTTGGGGTCGGCGGTGGAGCCGCTGTGCTGGTCGCCGTGGCGGCGCTGTTCTTGGTCGTGCTCGGTAAGCGAACGACGGCACACACTGCCGTGGCCTCGTTGGCGTCAGTAGAGGCGCCCAAGAGCCCGAAAACGACGTTTGCGGACGGTTCCGTCGCCCGCGTGAGTGACGGCGGCGAGCTGTTGGTCCAGGTCGCGACGCCTGGGCACATCGAGTCGGTGCTGACGACCGGCGCGGCCGACTTCGAGGTTACCAAGCACCCCGAACGTGATTTCGTGGTCCTGGCCGGGCCGGTGCGGGTCCGGGTCGTGGGCACGCACTTTCGCGTCGAACGCAGCGGGGAGCGCACGCGCGTGTCGGTGACCGAGGGCAGGGTGGAGGTCCAAGAGGGTGACGTTCGCGGCTACCTCGAAGCCGGTGAGTCGCGTTTCTTTCCGAGCGTCGTCACGGCTCAGAAGGAAGAGCCTCACGTCGTGAGCGGGGCCAGCGCGCGGGCGCGCTTCTTGGAACTGGCGCGCGGCGGCGAATTCAAGGCTGCCTATCAAGTCATGGCGCAGAGCCCGGCTGCGGTCGGCTCGAGCGCGGAGGATTTGCTGCTCGCCGCCGACGCGGCGCGGCTCTCCAACCATCCGGAGCAAGCCGTTGGCTACTTGCGACGGGTGACGACCGAGCACGCCAGCGACTCGCGGGCGCCACTCTCGGCGTTCACGCTGGGGCGCGTTTTGCTCAGCCAATTGTCGCGACCTGGCGAGGCGGCGGAGGCGTTCGCGTTGGCGCGGCGGCTGCGCCCGAGCGGCAGCTTGGCAGAAGATGCGCTAGCCCGCGAAGCCGAAGCGCGCTCGGCAGCCGGCTCGGGCGGGCAGGCGCGAACGCTTGCCCAAACGTACGTGGCGCGCTACCCGCAAGGCAAGCACCTGCCCACTATGCAACGTCTCGCGACCGCGCCGTGAGCCGCGCGCTGCTGGTTCTCGCTGCCGGCGCGCTGGCGCTTTCGCTAAGCGTTCGTGCCCACGCCGCCGAAGGTGGCGTTGGGCTCGAGCTGCGCGAGTGTCCGACCTTGTCCGAAAGCACGTTGCGCGAGCACCTCGATCTCGAGCTCGCGACGTTGGAGCTTTCGCACGCCGACGCGCGCCTCGTGCTGCGTTGCGAGCAGACGTCGGTGGCGATCGAGCTCTACCGTGCTTCTGGCGCGAGCTTTCCGGTTCAGGCTCGCGTCGAGCTGCGCGACACCGCCAAGGCGGCACGCGGGCGGTTGGTAGCGTTGGCTGCCAGTGAGCTCGTTGCACAGGCCGAACGCGCGCGCGCGAGCGAGCCCGACCGAGCCGTCGTGAGGTCCGAACCAGCGCCCAAGCCGGCACGCGCAAACGCCGATCGCGCCGAGCGAGCGCAAACGACCCAGACGCGACCGCGGATCGAGCTATTCGTCGCCGGCAACGCGGCCGTAAATGGCGAGCCGAAGGCTGCGCTTTGGGGCGGTTCCTTGGGAACGCGTTGGGGGCTCACCCGGACTTGGTCGGTGCTGCTCGATACGCGCTTCGAACGCGGCCAAGAGCACGTGCCGTTGGCCGACGTTCGCTGGACCTCGCTGTCTGGCTTTGCCGGCGCGGGCGCCGAGGTGGACGCGGGACCGCTGCGGCTCTCGGCTGGGCTCGGCGTGCGCGCGGGCTGGCTGGCGCTGGCGGCCACCACGCCGCTCCCGAACGAAGGCCTCAGTTTCACGGCGCCATGGGCTGGTGTGGCCGTGCCGCTGCGGTTGGCGTTCGATGTTGGGGGTTTCGTGTCGCCGTTCGTCGGCGCCGAGGTCGGCTACGTGGTCGTCCCGGTGCGCGGCAACGTCAAAGGCGGTAGCGCGCTGGTCGCGCAGCGCGGTGTCTGGCTGTCGGGCAGCGTCGGCGTTGCGGTCGCGCTCTGAGCCTCCCGTTCGGTTTACTCCGGCTCGAAGCTCACCCACGGGTTGGGCGCGTGAAGAGTTGCAGCCGTCAGCTGGGCGGACCACGCTCGCGGGCTCACGCTCATGCTCACCCTCAGCTTCGCCACGCCGGCCGCCTTCTCCACCTGGCTCAGCAAGAATCACGACACGTCACCGGGTCTTTGGCTCAAGCTGGCTAAGAAGGATTCGAAGACGAAGTCGCTCAATTACGCTGAGGTCGTCGAGGTATCGCTGATTTGGGGTTGGATCGACGGCCAAAAGCAGACCGCGGAAGGGGGCTTCTGGCTGCAGAAAGTCACACCGCGCCGGCCGAAGAGCATCTGGTCGCAGATCAATCGGCAGAAGGCGTTGGCGCTGATCAAAGCAGGCCGCATGCAGCCGTCGGGGCTGATTCAAGTCGAGCGCGCCAAGGCTGACGGCCGCTGGGAGGCCGCCTACGCCCCGGCGAAAACTGCCACGGTCCCGGAAGATTTCAGCGCGGCGTTGGCCAAGAACGCCCGAGCGCGGAAATTCTTCGCCACGCTCAACGCCACCAATCGTTACGCGATGTTGTGGCGAATCGGTCAGGCCAAGAAGCCCGAGACGCGCGTCGCGCGCATCACCAAGTTCGTTCAAATGCTGGCCTTGCATGAAAAGATTCATAAGTAACGCGGTGCACAACCCGTTCGACGTCGCTCGCGAGCTGGTGTAGTGAACTCGGCCCATGAAGACAGGGACGCTATTTACGAGCAGCATCGTCGTGGGGTTTGTGATCGCGGCCGCCGCCTGTGCCGGTCAGCCAACAGAGCCGCCCGTGGCGCCTGTGGCGGTGTCGGCTGCACCCGCGCCCGCCGAGCCGCCGCCCGCCGCGGCGCAGGCAGACGCAGCAGCACCAGCTCCGGCCGCACCTGCCGCCGCGTCGCGCAGCATCGAAGTGGCGATCGAAGCCAAGAGCGGCTCCAAGGTCTCCGGCAAGGCCGTGTTGACCGAGACCGAAGGCGGCGTGCACGTCGTCCTCACGATCGAAGGTTTGGAAGCCGGCGAGCACGGCGCTCACGTCCACGAGATGGGCGATTGCAGCGCGGCTGACGGCGCTAGCGCTGGCGGTCACTTCAACCCGCAGAGCAAAGACCACGGCCTGCCCGGCGCCGACAAACGCCACTTGGGTGATCTCGGCAACATCACCATCGCCAAGGACGGCAAAGGCTCGCTGGACATCACCGCGCCCGGCGCCAACCTGAAAGCTAGCGACCCGGCCTCGTTCGTGGGTCGCTCGATCATCGTCCACGCCAAGAAGGACGACGGCGGTCAGCCCACCGGTAACGCTGGCGGTCGCGTCGGCTGCGGCGTGATCAAAGGCTAGCCAGCTCGGCTTCGAGGTCTGCGAGCAGGGCCTGAGATTTTTTTAGGCTCTGTTCGGCTGTTTCGAGCTCGGAGCGCAGCCGCACGACCTCACGGTGTTGCGCATCGCGCAGTTGCTCGGCCTCACGCAGCATGGCCGAAAGCCGTTCGCGCTCCGCGAGCCGACGTTGCCGTTCGGCTTCCTCGACACGGCGCTTTTCGGCTTCGGCTGCACGCCGGGCGCGGTCGTCTTCGCGCGGTCTTTCCGCGCTCTCCGCCGCTAGCGGTTCCGACGACGTTGCCGTCGCAAAACCGAGCGCCTCGAAACCAGGCGGATCCCGATCGGCGCCGAGCGCACCGGGGGCATCCGGCTCGAAGCCGCCGCTCGCGGCAACCGCCGACAACGTCGTCGTCAACCGCCGCCGCGTCGACTCAGTCGCCGCATTGCCCGCCTCCTGCAAAAGCCGCGTCGCTCGCTGGCGCAACCCCAAAAGCGCGTCGCGATGCGCCTTGCTCGCTTCCCGATCGCCGACCTTCACCCGCGCCGCAACCGCGATCAACGCTTCGAACGCCTCACGTTCGCGCCACCACAGCTGGTTCACCGCCCACGCTGACACCGGTGGCCGCCCGAGCTTGGCCAAGCGCGTCGAAGCATCGACGTCGCCGGTGGCCTTCAGCTCGACGGCCAGGCGCTTGCGTTCGGCGACGAAGTCAGCGTGTGACGCTTGGAACAGGGTCGCGACGGCGTCGTCGTAAGCACTCATGGCGGGCAGCTACGGACAATATAGGCGAGCCTGCGTTGGGTGCCACACTTCGCCTTTCGGCCGCACGAACAGCGGCTTGCCGCCCTTTTCGACCGCGCTCGCTCGAAGCGATTGGCGGCCTCGCTCGGGGCCGCTCCCGTTTGGCTTTAACTCCAGCAGTGCTCGGCCTGTCGCCAGGCCAGACGGCCCGGGTGATGCGTGAGACGGCGGAAAAGATGCCGATTTCCGCAATTCTCGTGATGACTTGAAACCGAGCACTGAGAGCGCCGTACCAACAGCAACCCGGTCGCAATCAGCGACTGCCGACGGCGCTCCAAAACGGCGCGCAGCTGCAGTCTTCGTTCGACCCCCAATCGCTCCGTCGCGGAGCAAGAGCCAACCCATGTACATCCGTTCGTTTCGTCACGTCGTTATCGTCGCCTTGGGTGTTTTCTCCAGCAGCATCGCGTTCGCGCGTAACCCACCGGCACTCGTCAAGCAGCAGCAAGCAGCCGCACACGCCACGCAGAGCGGCGGCGGTTACCGCGACATCGGCTGGCGCTTCGGCGTAGTGCCCGCGCGCTCGCCGCAAGTCGTGCGCGCCGCGGGCGGTTACCGTGACATTAACTACCGCTTCCCCGGGACCGCCACGCTCCAACCCGCCCGAACCGCATCCAACGCGGCCGCCGCGCACTGGCGCTAAGGCGCCGTCGGCGTCAAAGCCGCGTGCCCGAAGTGATCCCGAGCCGGCGCATCATCGCGCGCACCGTGCCGGCCGGATCCTGCGCCGCGCCGCGGCCGACCTCGCCGAGCAGCTGAGCGGCGCGCGCCGGATTGCCGGCGGTGCGTCGTAGGGCTTCAACCAGCGCCGCGCGCTCCAGGTTCTCGAGCTCGAGGCGCAGATTCATGCTGCGGGCCTCGAAACGCGCCGTAAGTCGCGCTTCGTCGACCAGCGCTTGCGCGGGCTGCCGGTGCGTAGAACGCTCCAAAATGCGGCGAGGTAGGTTCGAGAGCAGCAGCTCCTCGCCGCTCAGCTTCCCGACCAAGCTCTCGTAGACAGTGTTGCGCAGCTCGCGCACGTTGCCTGGCCATCGGTACTCGCCGAGCGCCAACAGCGCGCGCTCCGAAACCATTCGCACGCGCGTCTGTCCCGCAGCGGGCGGCTCCTCTTTATAGAAGCGCTGGATGAAGTGCGTCGTGAGCGCCAAAAGGTCGTCGCTGCGTTCACGCAGCGGGGGCAGCTTGACGTGCACGATCGCCAGTCGCTCGTACAGATCTTGCGCGAACTCACCGCGCGCGATTAGCGCCTCCAAATCGCGATTCGTCGACGCGATGATCCGAAAATCGACGTGGTGCCAGTCGTTCTGCCCGAGCCGTGCCACCACGCGATCCTCGAGCACGCGCAGCAGCTTGCTCTGCAACGTCGGTGGCGTATCGTCGATTTCATCCAGGAAAACACTGCCTCCCGCCGCGTGGTCGCCAGATCGCGTTCGTGACCGCCGGCACCTACCGCATCAACCCCGCCTTATTCGAGGTGGTGACGACTCGTACGGCCGAGCGCTGCGTAATTCATCCGTCGCGGCTGCGGGTGCGACAGATCCCGACCGAGTGCGTCGGCATCGTCACGATGCTCGACGGCGCTAGCATTCCGCCTGGAGATTTGGCTGGTCCAGCGTTTACCGGTCATGAAAGCTTCCAGAACGGCCAGGCCTTCGTCGAGGCTGGCGGCTGCCGTGGCTTGCAAGAGCAGGTCTTGCTGGCCGGCTCGTGGAACCTCAACCCGTGGCTGGTCTTCGTGGAAGAAGTACCGTTGACCGAGATCCCAATCGGCTACGTCGGCGTGGTCGTCAGCTACGTCGGGCGCGATCACATCGACGTCTCCGGCGAAACCTTCACCCATGGTGACTTGGTCGACCGCGGCCACAAGGGCGTGTGGGTCGAGCCGTTGTTGCCGGGCAAGCATCCGCTCAATCCGCGCGTCATGAAAGTAGAGCTCGTGCCCACCACCAACATCGTCCTCAACTGGGCCACGCGCACCGAGGTTCACCACTACGACGAGCGCTTGGCGCCGATCCACGTGCGTTCGCGTGACGGCTTCTCGTTCAGCTTGGAGGTGTCGCAGATCATTCACATCGGCATGAAGCACGCGCCGCGCGTGATCTCCCGCGTCGGCTCGATGCAAAACCTGGTCGATCACGTGTTGCAGCCCACGGTTGGTAACTATTTCCGAAATTCGGCGCAGAAGGTCACGGTGCTGGAGTTCTTGTCGGCGCGCTCCGACCGGCAACGCGAGGCGTTCGCGCACATCCGTGGCGCAATCGCTGCCTACGACGTCGAATGCATCGACACCCTGATCGGTGACATCGAGCCGCCTGCGGAGCTGATGAAGACCCAAACCGACCGCAAGATCGCCGAAGAGCTGCAGGTCACGTACGACGTCTCGGTGGAGGACTGCTCGGGCTCGAAGCCGCGCGCGGGTTGAGCGGCCACGGTCGGCACGTGGAGCTGATCCATCGTGGCGCGCGGCTGATGAAGGAGCAGCTCGACGAACAGGCCGCGATTCGTTTGCAGCGCCGCGTCGAAAGCGTGGGCATTCAGGTGCGCCTGAACTTGGGCGTGAAGGCACTTTTGGGCGACGAGCGGGTGACGGGGTTGGTACTCACCGATGACACGAACATCGCTTGTGATCTGGTCGTGGTCGCGACGGGCCTAATCCCGAATACATGGTTGGCATTTCAGTGCGGACTCGGCGTCGAACGCGGCATCGCGGTCGACAACCAGCTACGCTCAGTCGAGGACCGGCGTGTCTTCGCGCTCGGCGAATGCGCCCAGCACCGCAGCAAGGTTTACAGCTCCGCGGCGGCGATTGGTGAGCAAGCCGAGGTGGTTGCCGGGCAACTCACCGCCGCTACTCCGAGCCCCAGCTTTTTCGGCTTTCACCGCAGCAGCCTCGTGCGCGTGATGGGCTTGGAGCTCGAAGCACTGGGGCTGAGCGACGCACCTACCGGACGGGGCGACACGCCAGGCTTGTCGTGTGCTCCGAGCTAGTGGGCGCAGCGCGAGCCGGCTCGGCGCATTGACGGCCGTGTTCGATGATGAGAGATGCGCGCGCGCTGAGCAGGGCGCACCGGGAAAATAGTATGAATCCGGCTCAGGAGCGTTACAGCGACGAGAACAGGCCCCAGAACGCTGCCTCGGCGAGGGCGTCTTGGCGGTTGTGGCCTTGGCCCGTGGTGCGGCAGGCGATGACTGGGTAGCCAGGGTCGCAACCCTGGTAGCGAGCGCACGGCGTGGGCGACTCCATGACCGGCGGCACGTCAGCCATACAGTGATTCTGGGCCAACACCCGGGCGAGCTCTGGACTCGCGCCTTGCCCCTTGTGAACTTTGCCGTCGGTCCCGGTCCAATCGTCGAACGGATTCGTCGGGTCCTGCAGATCGTGCACGGTGGCGCGCGCGAACTTGCCCTTGCAGTTCATGCCGTTGCCGGACCGGCCGCCGGAAAGCGTTCCGGTGCCGCGCAGCTTGTCGCCGCGCGAGCACTCGAGCGTGTTGGTCATCCAACCGCCACTGCTGTAGCCCATCGCGAAAACGCGCCCAGAATCTACGCAGGATTGGGTCTGGAGCTGAGCCAACATGGCGTCGAAGAATTTGACGTCGTCGCCCTCGAGGCCGTACGTCCAGCAACCGTTGTCCGCGCCGGTCCCGCGCACCAAGATCGCGTCGCTGCCGGTTTGCTTTTGCATTGGGATGTAATTGCCCTCGCCGCCGCAGCCGTGAAATGTGAAAATCACCGGGTAGGCTCGCATCGGGTCGTAGCCGGTCGGGAGCCAGACCCACCACTGCCGGGGCTTGTTGTTGACGGTGAGCTTGGGCTGTTCGACCCAGCTGCCCAGCGCTTGCGCGGCCGTCATGCTACAGCCCGCGCTACGCATCGCTGGCGCCATCCCGCCGCTGCCGCCACTACCTCCACCACCCGACGACATACCGGCGCTTCCCGCAGCGCCGCCGGCATCAACCGTCGCGCTGCCACCCGCGCCAGCACCGCCGAATGTGCCTGCGGTGCCTGCCGTGCCTGCCGTCGTGGGCAGAACGGTGGTGCCGCCCGCGCTCATGCCCGCGGCGCTGCCACCCGCGCCTGCTGTACCATCGGCGCCAGGCTCTTCGGCGGTGCAGGCTGCGAGCCCAGTTATCAATACCAACAACCCGAGACGACTCGTCAGTTTGGTGGTCATGGCTGTGAGTTGGGTGATCAGGCCAAGATCTCGGGCAAAATGCCCTTGCTGTAGCCAATCTTCGCGATGTCCATGCCGAAGCCCTTCTGCATCAGCGTCAGGTGCAGATCCGCGAGCCGAGCCTGAGCGGCGAAGGTAGTGCGGTAGTCCTTCTTCAGCACGCTACCGCCGCTGGCCAGGATCACCGGCAACCTGGTGAGATGGTGGCTGCTGCCCTCCATGCCGGACATGAACAGAATGATCGTGTCGTCGAGCACGGTCTTGCCATCCGCTTGTGTCGGCATGGTCAAGCGACCCAAGAGCGACCCGAACTTTTGCATGAACCAGTAGTTGACGGTCGCAAAGCCCGCTGGGTCGTTGTGCGAGAGGCCGTGGTAGCCCAGCTCGCCACCCGTTTGGACGGTGTCGAGCGCAGCGTCCTGCTCGACCAACTTCCCGTTCGTGAATGCGCGCTTCTTGAGGAACTCGTAGTGGTAGTCGCTGCGCCCGTCGTCGAGCATGTGGCTGATGACGCGCGTCAGATCTGCTTCGAATGCCATCGCGATCAGATCGTTCATCAGCTCAGCGTGGACGTCGCGATTGTAACCCGTCGGATCGGTGGCGACGTTGCCACGCCGCTCGCTTTGAGAAGCCGCTAGCGTTGGTCGCGTGTACGTCTTGTTGATGCCCGGCATGGTGGCACCCTGATTCTTCACGCGCCCTTCGACCTCCCTCACCGAGGTGAGGAACTGATCGAGCCGCCGACGATCGCTGACGCTCAACTTGCCCTGCAGCGCAGTTGCGTCCTTGAGCACGTAGTCGAGCACCGAAAGGTCGCGATCTTTGCGGCGCGCGGCGAGCGCCACGTTCGCGGGGTTGGTGCTGCCGCCGGGCGCTAGCTGAGTGACCAAGCTGTCGAACACCGCTTGGGGATTCACCTCTTTGTAGAGTGGCTGATCCGTGGCGCCCCACGAGATGCTGCGCGTCAACGCCGGATGCCGACCATCGGAGCTGGACACCATCGTCGCGCAACCGAGCTGCAGCGACTTGAAGGGGCTCGCACCACCAATGCTCTTGGCGATCATCTGGTCCATCGTCGGACCGCCGAGGACGGCGTTCTTGGTGTCGGCGACGGTGCAGGAGAAGGACGGGGCGCAATAGAGCGAATGGCTGGGGTTGGGATTGACTCCCAGGTTGTAGAGCTCTTCTTGGCCGACGTTGGTCAGCACCTGCAGGTACTGCTTGTACGTGGCCAGGGGCTCCATCAAAGGCGAGAGCGTCCAGGCTGTCCCGGCTCCCGTACCCTTGGGGTCCCAATAGCTGGTGTTCACCCCGCACGGGAAATAGAACAGCAAGAACCGCTTGGTTGGGCTCGCTGCCTGCGCCATTAGCTGTTTCGGCGCGAGCGACTCCAGCCAGGGCAGGGCCAGGCCCACGCCGAGGCCACGCAATACGTTACGTCGTGAAAACGGGTTCCGAACGCTCATTCTGGTTCTCCGCGGCGGAAACGGAAAGCGTCGCTGACGACGACTTCCTTCAATAGGTTCTTCAACGTGAGCCCGCGGCCGGCCCATCTGGTTTTCAGCGTTTGCATCGTGGGTTCGTCGTACGCTTCAATCTCGCGTCCCAGTGCGTAGGTGTAGAGCTTGCTTGCGGTGCACGCGGTGAAGCGCGCGTCCTTTCCGACCAGCGCGCCGAGCTCGCCTGGACCCTTGAACGGGGTCCCGTCTGGCATCACGCCTTCGGGTGCGATGGCATCACCGTTGCCGTACATCTCACGGTAACGGCCGAGACCGTCGAAGCGCTCCAGGCCCAAGCCGATCGGGTCGAAGGTCTGATGGCAGCCGTTGCAGGCCGGGTCGGCACGGTGTCGCTCGAGTCGGTCGCGCACGTTCTCTGCGCCCTGTGGGCTGGTGTCGCCAGGGGCGGCGCTCTTTTCCAGCTCGGCGATCATCGCCGGTGGCGGTGGCGGGGCTGAGCACAGCAACTCGGACAACACCCAGGCGCCGCGCTCCGTCGGAGACGTGCGGCTCGGGACCGAGGTGCGCGTGAGGAAGGCTGCCAGGCCCAGGAAGCCGCTGCGCTGGTCGGTCGTGACCGTGGTGCGCGTCAGCTTGGTGCCCGTGCCGGGTGCCGGGAAACCGTAGTGCTTCGCCAGCTCGTCGTTGACGAAGTTGAAGTCGGCGGTGAACCACTCGTTGAGCGACCGGTCCTGGCTCAAGAAGTCCTGGAACCACATTTGGCCCTCTGAAATCATGGCGTCGACCAGCGTCGTGCCGTAGGTCGGGAACACCGTCGGCGCGGCGCTGTGCGTGAGCAGCTTGCGGTAGTCGAGCCATTGCCCGGCGAAGCTTTCGGGGAACGCGCTCGCCTTACCGTCGGTCAGCAATCGATCCACGGCTGCCTCGAGCGCGGCGGGCTCGGCCAGCTTGCCGGTCTTGGCCACGTCGAACAACGCGGCGTCCGGCATCGAGCTCCAATGCAGGTACGACAGGCGCGAGGCCATCTCGTAACCCGAGAGTTGATGCGGCGTCGTCGAGGTCGGGTTCGCGTCGATCTCGACGCGGTAGAGGAAGTTCGCGGAAGCAAGCATGGCGCGCAGCGCTTGCCCGACGGCCTCACTGCCGTCCTTGGCCCGTGCGAGATCGGCGTTGTAGACGTCCATCGCGCGATCTGCCTCGGCCGCATCGAGCGGACGACGGTAGATCTGCATGCCGAACGTCTCGATGATCTGCCGCGCGCACGGATCGGCCGCAGCGCTGGGAACACAGGTCAGGAATTTCGCTTTGCTGGTCGGGCTGCCCAGCCCCTCAACCATCAGGTCGCCGGCTGCGGCGAGGTATTTCTCATACTGCGCCCCGGTCATGCCGAGCGCGGTGGCCGTGTTGTCGAAGCTGTTGCCTTCTTCGGCTAGGAACTTCTCGGCTGGTTTCGTCGCAGTGGCGAGCAGGTCCCTGACGGTGTTGTTGTATTCGGTATTGTTGAGGCGATGGATGCCGACCCGCCCCGGATCCACGTTAGCGGCCACGACGGGGCCAGGGCCAGGGCCTCCACCACCGATTGGTCCGATGGGGGGTGAGTTTGGGTTGCTCCCTCCCGGTCCCTCGAGCTTCCCGGTGCAACCGAGGCTCGGGATCAGAAGCAGGAGCGCAGCGGCCGACAGCCTTTGAAGCGGGAGCTCGACGGGCATTGCTGTGAGTGGACTGCCGCTCGCGAATGGATCCCAACCGGTTGAATTTCGGCTCGTTGGTCTGCGAATTTTCGTCCTGAAGCCCGCGGGATTTACCGCCACGGTGTGTGCAGAACCCGCCGCGAAAGAAAGTTCCAGCCTTGTAGAACTTCGTGATTGGTGACGGAACGCGGCTCTACACCGACCAGCACGCTGAAGCGCTGAAGCTCTGAGCGCGTGAGTGAGTGCGCGCGAGCCGTAGCCCACGGACGGTTGTCCGCGACCGTTTGTCCGTCCCGCTTGAGTTGCAGGTCATTTCCCAGCGTCCAACGCCCGATTTGCGTGGAAAAGGTCCCTGGCATCCGCGTTGCAGTGTGGTGTTGCATCAGGGAGTACCTAGTCGGCGCCGCGCTGGCCCTGGTGGTTGTGGTTTTTGGCGCTTGCACCACCGCGACCGCGCGATGAAGCCCCAACATCGACGAGCATTTCTCGCTGCCATCTCGGAGGCCCGCGCTCACACGCAAATGGACGACCACGCTGCAGCCATGTCGGCGCTCGAACGCGCCCACGTGTTGGGACAATCCGTCATGGCTCCGCACCTGCAGGTGCATTGGCTAATGTTCAAGTGTGCATTGGCACGCGGCCGTCTGAGCGATGCCAGCGGCCAACTCGCGCGACTGGGGCTTGGCGTGATTGGCAACACGATCGGTATCCTGCCCACCGGAAACACCGGCGGTAACAACGTGAGCATGTTCAAAAGGCTTCCCATCCCTGCGGAGCTCGCCCGTGCGATGGGGGCGGCTGCCATGACGGAAGCCGCTGTTGCTCGTCACCGCGCGACCGCGTAGAACGTCGGAATATCGCCGAGCGCGCGAATGCGCGTAGCCAGCGCGTCGATCGACGGCGAGTGCAGATCGAGTCGAACCACGTCCGCTAGCACGCTCACGCGCTCGTCCAAGACGCGCGCGCGGCAACGGAGCGCTTGATATTGGACCTCGAGGTTGCGCGGAGCGAGCGTTGCCGCGGCGCGAAAGTGGGCGCAGGCACGCCGTTCGCTCTGCTCGGCTTCGTAGGCCTGAGCCGCGGCTACCTGGCGCTCCACATTGGTTGGCTCCAGCTCGACCAGGGCTGCGAGCTCAGCCGCGCTCACTGGCGCACTCGGTTCCGACGGGACCGGAGCCGGCGCGAGCCTGGCCTCAGGCACTCTTCTGTGAGATTCCCAAGGCGTGGGCAGCGTGCGCGGCTCCTTCGCCGTGTCCGTGCTCGGTGAGAGCGCGAACGGGTAGACCACCGTCACCAGGCTATCGGGTGCAGGGAAAATCAGCGTCTTGAACGCGCGCACGATGCAATCGATGACCGCGGGATCGGCCAGGGTGCTGCCCCCGTCGACCGAGATTGGGACCGTGCCGTCGCGCGCGATCAAGAAGCGCGTCGTCACCGTGCCCTGGAGCTTGGCATTGTGTAGCAAACCCTCGTGATAGCAAGCTCTGAAACGGCCGTCGTTGTTGCGCACGACGTCTCGGATCGGCTCCGGCGGTAGACGTCCCGAGACGGCAGTGGTCGCGGTCAGCCGAAGCGTTGGCACTCGAACGCGATGCGTGGGGGCTGGTGGCCGCGCAGCTCTCGGCGGCTGGCGAACGAAGAGCGGCGGCAGTCTGAAGTCCGGGCGACCGAACCGCTGCGCGATGCCGAACATTTTGAACATCGCGTCGCTCTCCAGCGCCAGAAACGAGGTGTGACGCGAGAGCACTTGATAGCGCTTCGACAGCTCCACGCTCTCGTCGTACGCGTCAGGCGCGTCGTCGTCGTCGAGGTCCCGCAGCCGGGCGTGGGCCCACAGGCGCGGCACGCTGTCCGCCCGGAGGTCGCGTTGGGGCAGCTCGAGGCCCAGCTCCGACCGCCGCGGTTCGGGACCGACGCCATTGTCGAACACGCCGCTCAACTGGCCGCGCAGCGGGCCCGATGCTTGTCGCCCGAGACGCGCCAGAACCAGCAGCTCATCGCCTCGAACGAGATTCGGCAATTGCTGTGGATACGCTGACTCGAACACGCTCGGCAGCGCGACGCTCGGGGCGCGCAAAATCGGCTGTGCCAGCCAACGCCGAAGTTGCTCCGCGTCTGCGTCAGTGTCCCGCGGCTCTCCGCTGACGATGGTGCGTGCTGCTGCGACGCGCGCCGTTAGCTCGCTCAGCGAACTTGCCTCGAGCGCGGCGCCAACCCCCACCAATCGGAGGTCCAACAGGTCGCCGCGGGCAGACAAACGGGGGACTATTTCGTCAGCGTCCAGATCGCCAGCCGTGGGCTGGGCATCGCCGAAGTAGACGAGCTGAGCGCGCGCGAAACCCTGCGTTCGCTGCAACGCCTCGAACAAACCGTAGCCAATGTCCGAAGCTCCGCGCGCTTCGAGCCCGGCGATAAAGCGCTGCCCGGCACCGCGCGATTCGGTCGTCGCCAGCGCGACACCGCGCCGCGGAAAACTCGTGCAGGCCGTGTCGCAAGCTAAGACCGCGAAGTGTTCGCCCGGCGGCAGTTGTTTCAACAGCTTTGCCACGACAGCCTTGCTGACGATTAGCGCTGTCCCGCGCTGGCCCAAGCTGGTATCGATCAGCCACACCGAAGCATCGCGCTGCGGAGCGGTCGACGGGAGATCAGGCGCCAGGCGCAGCGCGACGAAGCGCTCTGCGCCGTTGACCCTCGCGGGCACGAACGTCGTCAGCGTGGCCTGGGGTGCCGTAAAGCTCACGCGCCAATCGCGCGGACGGATGCGGGAGCCTTGCCAGCGCACGCGGGCGCCATTCACGCCGGACTCGATTCTTGCCGCAGGCTGGCCGGGGAAGGGCCCGAGCTCGTCGGCCCCGACTCCGACGAGGTCGACCTCGGCTGAGATCTCACGGACTGGGGGAGCACCCTCGGGAAGCCCGAGCCCTAGCTCGAAGTGGTAGCGACTTTCCCGGCGCTCGAGCGGCTGGACGTAGCCCACGACAACCCGCCGTACGCCGTACGCCGGAACCGGAAATACCCGCAGCTTCACGAAGCCACTCGGATCTTGTTCGAGCAGCGCCGGGTCGCGACGACTGCGGACGACAATGCTTTCGTAGACCTGCGCGGCCCGCTGGCGCTCCACGACCTCGGCTTCAATCAACCGATCGTCGACCCACAGCCCCATGCGCGCGATCACCCCGCCAGCTGGCGCCCGAAACGAAACGATCGCCTCGAGCTCCACGTTTCCCTCGTTGGCGAGCTCTTCCTCGACCTCAGTGTAGGCAAACCCGCCCTCGATTTTCGTCACAAGCTGGACGCGTCCGAAGCTCACCCCGGATTTCACGCTGCGCTCGCCAGGCGCGCGAGCCACGACGGTTCCCAGCAACGAGGGCAAGAGCGAAGGCGAGAGCTCGCGCAGGAACTCCGGCCACGCGGCAGCAGCTTCGGTGTCGGCAGAGTCCGTATCCGCCTCCGAAGCCTGCGCCGCCACCTCACGGTCCCACTCGCCGTCGGCGCTCGGCTCGCTTCGTTGGGCCTCGGCGGCGAGCGGCGGCGTAGCCGAGCGCGCGACCGCGCATCCCCCCAGCAAAAGGGCCAAAAAGCATCGCCTGAACACCACCCATCACGACACCGGGACGCGGCGAAGGTTCCCGGGACCTCGACACATTAGCGGTTGCTAATTGAAGAGCGAAAAAGCGGCACCGGCTACGGATCTTACCTGGCCTTCCCTAGCAAAGAGCACGTCAAGCTCAGGCCCTAGCGCCGCGGAAGTCCACGCGAACGCTAGCACCCTGCCATGCGCCGCCAGCGACGCGTGACATGCCATACTCGCCGTCGTGGCTCGTACTCAGCTGAAACGCGTGACGGTGGCTGTTCGATCGGATGGCGGGTTTCGCTTCGCCGTCGTGGCGGACACGCATTCGAAGCCGCATCCCGCGACGCGCCAAAGGCTCCTTGAAATTGCGCCGGATGCCATCCTGCACGCGGGCGACATCGGGGACTTGACGGTGCTCGATGGGCTAGCCGAGGTAGCGCCAGTGCTGGCGGTGCGCGGCAACATCGACGTGCAGGCGAGCGAAGTGCCAGAGCTGCTGCTCGTCGACGTCATGGCCGAGGCGGCGTTGAAGCTGCGTATCCTGCTCGTTCATATCGCGGTGTATGGCCCCAAGCTGCGGGCGGAGGTGGCGCGCCTCGCGCTCGGCGAGCGGGCATCACTCGTGGTCTGTGGACACTCGCACGTGCCGTTCATGGGACGCGATCGAGGATTGACCGTGCTCAATCCAGGTTCCATCGGTCCGCGCCGCTTTCAACTGCCGATCGTCCTAGGTACGATCGAGCTTGGGGCCGGAGCCACCAGCCTTCACCACATCGACTGCGAAAACGGCAAGCCATGGCTCCCGCCGGGACCGCAGAAGCGAGCCTAGGAAACCCGAGCGCCTCGATACGGGCTCGCAGCCATCGGAATGCCGGAGTCCAGCTGCTACTCGCTCGTGTCGAGCAGGTACTCGACATCTGTTTCGACCGGAGCGCCGCCGATGCTCGCTGCGGGGAGTGGAGTCGCGCGGCTGCCCAACGCTGCTTGCGACGAGTTGACGGTTGCGCCGCCGCCGGCATGACGAGCCGAAGCGCTGAGTGCGATGACTGTGGCCAGCACGATCGCCGCGACTCCGCCCAGGGCGATCGCTCCTGCCGTCGTCACGCTGAAGTGGGCGGAAATCGACATCCGTTCAGTATTCTCACGGCGAGCGAGCGCTGCAACCGTGCTCTAGGAAGCGCTGCTGGCGTCGCGCGATCGGGGGGCTCGGAGATCGTACGCCGCCGGGTCTCAGGCTAGACCTTCAATTTCCAACCCGTCTTAAAGATCCACCACACGACGACCAAGCACAGCACCAAAAATCCGGAGATGGCGCCGACGCTGATCGCGACCGGTACCTCGGCGACGCCGTAGAAGCTCCAGCGGAAACCGCTGATCAGGTACATGACCGGATTGAACCGAGCCACGGTCTGCCACACGGGCGGCAACATACTGATCGAATAGAAGGCGCCGCCCAAGAACGTGAGCGGTGTCATCACCATCAACGGGATGACCTGCAGCTTTTGAAAATCGTCTGCCCAAAGACCGATGATGAACCCGAATAGGCTAAACGTGACCGCAGTCAGCAGCAGGAAGCAGACCATCCAGCCGAGGTGGTGGATCTCGTACGGCACGAAAACGCGCGCGGTGAGCAGGATTAGCACGCCCAAGATCACGGATTTGCTTGCGGCCGCACCGACGTAGCCCAGTAGTACTTCGACGAACGACACCGGCGCAGACAACAGCTCGTAGATAGTGCCGGCCCATTTCGGCATGTAGATCCCGAACGAAGCGTTGGAGATGCTCTCGTTCAGCAGCGACATCATGATCAGGCCGGGAACGATGAAGGCACCGTACCCGACGCCATCGACAACACCCATGCGCGAACCGATGGCCGATCCGAACACCACGAAGTAGAGTCCGGTAGATATCACGGGCGAGGCAATGCTCTGGGTAATCGTTCGGAACGTGCGCGCCATCTCGAAGCGATAAATCGCGCGAATCGCGTGCAGATTCATGCGCGCCCCTGCACGAGGCTCACGAATATGTCCTCCAGCGAGCTCTCCGTCGAGTTCAGGTTCTTGAAATCGATCCCCTGCTCCGCGAGCTGTTTGAAAAGCGTTGCGATGCCGGTTTCCTCAGTGTGCGTGTCGAAGCTGTAGACGAGTGAGTTGCCGTCGTTGCCCAGCTCTAGCTTCAGTCCGGCAAGTGCGTCGGGTATTTGCTTCAACGGTGTTCGCAGCTCCAGCGTGAGCTGTTTCTTGCCGAGCTTACGCATCAACACCGCCTTGTCCTCGACCAGAACCAGCTCGCCCTTGTCGATCACGCCAATGCGGTCGGCCATCTCTTCGGCTTCTTCGATGTAGTGCGTGGTTAGGATGATCGTCACGCCGGTGTCGCGAAGCTTGCGAACCATCTGCCACATGTCGCGGCGCAGCTGCACGTCGACGCCCGCGCTGGGCTCATCGAGGAAGAGGATTCGTGGCTCGTGGGACAGCGCCTTGGCGATCAGCACGCGACGCTTCATGCCGCCCGACAACGCCATGATTTTGCTGTCTTTTTTGTCCCATAACGACAAGTCGCGCAGGACCTTCTCCAAATGTTGAGGGTTCGGCGGCTTGCCGAACAGCCCGCGGCTGAAATTCACGGTTGCCCACACGGTCTCGAAGGCGTCCGTCGACAGCTCCTGCGGCACTAGACCGATCTTCGATCGTGCCGCCCGGTAGTCGCGGACGATGTCGTGGCCGTCCGCCATCACCTTGCCCGAGGTCGGGTTGACGATGCCGCAGACGATGCTGATCAGGGTGGTCTTGCCCGCACCATTTGGCCCCAGCAGCGCGAAGATCTCCCCGCGGTAGATCTCCAGATCGATCGATTTTAGCGCGTGGAAGCCGGAGGCGTAGGTCTTGGTGAGTTGACTGATGGAGAGGATCGACTGCATTCACTTCTCATCCGCGGCGATGCACACCACGAGCCTAGTCGTACACCGCTCGACGGGCCACGCACCAAGGCCGCCGGGCCGAACTGCCGCTGGACGCCGGTGCCGATCGTAGGACCTTCGCTGAAAATGGGGCAAAGGTCAGGGACGGCCGCCAATGCTGCCGACGAATGCGCGGGCGCTACGTCGGATGGCAGTTGCGACGGCGGCGCTGGTGAGCGTGCCCTCGAAGCCTACGCGCGCCTCCGCACTGCCTGCAATCTGAACGTTCGCGTCAACCGCCGCGGCGCGGCGCGCCGTCGGGCATCCCTTGCAACAGCCGCGGGTCGGTGCCGTCGGGCCCTGTAGCCAGACTCGGCCAGCTCGGCGACGGCGACGAGTCCGTAGCTTGCGCACGAACCACGACCCGCCGGGAAGGCCGCCGTGCTTGGCGACGGCTTCGTCGAATGCCTGCGCCACGAGCGGCCGCACCCAGGCGGGGCTGGTTGCGGCAGGAACCCCAGCGCTACCACCGCCAACAAGCTGAACACTAGCTGCCTCACCTGACCAGTGTGTAACGCCAGCTCGGCGGAGCTTGCACCCCGCGCGTCAGAAACTTGAAAAGGACGCCGACAGGCGGGCTACCGCCTTCCTCAGGGCGCACCCAACCTGATCGTCTTCTGGCCGACCTCAAGCGCTTCCTTCGGACTCACCACGGGCAGAGGAGAAAGCGTACCTGGCGGCACGTCGATCCTTATCACCGCGATGTCTTTGCGAGGCTCCACTCCGACGAGACGCGCCGGAAAAGTCTTCTGCGAATTGAGGGTCACCGTGAGCGCCCGTGCGCCCTGGACGACGTGAAAATTGGTGACAATGGTGCCCCGGTCGTCCCACGCAAAGCCCGTGCCCGACCCCGCCGGCACCTCGGCGGCAAGTCGCTCGAATTGGTCGATCACCACACGAAGCTGCGTAACGAAAACCGTCGACGGCGCTGCTGCGCGAAAGATCGTCGTCGTGTTGCGCTCGTCCTCGGTGCGAAGGTTCCCCTCGTCAACCCTCGCCGCCGGCGACACTGAGGGCAACAAGCGCGCAGACACCGGCGAAGACAGAGTCGCCGTCGCCGTCGCCGTCGCGGGCCCGCTCAAAGGAGCCTCTCGCCGGCAACCGGCAAGAATCAGCAATGCAGTAAGGCGGTAGGAGGTGCGTAGACGCATGCCGGCGGAGCATCGCACGGCGCTTTGAATCCAACCTAGGCCTGCTTGACACCCCTGGCGATTGGCCGTGCCCGATCCCGACTTGGATGGATCGGCCGCCCAGCGCTGGGTCGAGCACGGCGGTCGGGCCACTCCCGGCTTTCGTGGCGATCGATGAGCGCGAAAACGTGGCGGCAAAAATCTGCGACGCGATAGAATCACATGATTCTATCAAAACACTTTCTTTCGTCGTCGGTTCGGAGCGCTCGGGGCTTCAATCGGAAGTGCTTCCGAACATCGCCACGACTCGGTCGTTCCGTGGCTGGCACCCGGAGCCCTCGCCGGTGCGCCGAGTTCGACGAGGGAGCGGACTTTGATCGAGTGATAACCGAGCAGCCGGCGTTCGACGCGCTCGCCCAAGCCCCCGACGCCGTTCAGGGGCTCCTGGCCCGCACGGCCGTAAGCCCATCGAAAACCTGACGCTCAAGATCCGGGTTAAGTCACGTCGCTCCCTTGCGTGTTACGCTCGGCTCGAGGCGTTTGCGAAGCTTGCTCGTGGTCTGTTTGACGTTCGACCTGCTGCTCGCGTGCAGTGGTGGGCAGACGTCGATTGGCGCCCACGACTTTGGGCGGGGGGCAGGCGCGGGCGGGGCAGGCGCCGGGGCTGCCGGAGCGAGCGCCGCGGGCGGAGCAGCCGCCGGGGCTGCTGGAGCGCCGTGCAACTGGTCGGACGATGCGGGGCTGATCGCCGAATGGCACGCGAATGGTAACTTGCAAAACGAAGTGTCGTGCTCGCCCCTTCAGGCCGAGATTTTAGGCCAGGTTGGGTACGGGCTGGGGCGCGCAGGTCAGGCTTGGCAGATTCGTTCCACGTGGAGCATGGTCGAGGGCGGCGACCCCAACTACGTGAACTTGGCCAGAACCCTGGACTTCGCTCTCGACCAGCTCACGGTCGACGCCTGGGTTCAGCAAACCAGCTTCAACGATTACAACAACTCAAACCGCTTGGTCTTTAGCACCAGCTACCGTTCACAGACTGACATGCTGCCTGGTGAGGCGCAGATCTATCTGCACGAGAACAAGACGTACTTGGGCTTCCTCAAGACAGGCCCCGGCAACGTGCTGGGCGAAGACTGGGCCGGCTGCTACTTCGCCTCGCTGAGCGCGCCCGAGATGTTGGCGCCACTCGACACTTGGTTCAGGGTGACGTTGACCTACGACGGTACGGCCCTGCGCTGCTATCGAGACGGCGTGCTCGATACCGAGACACCGGTGTCGATGATGTTCGCCGCCAATCCCGACCTAGCGCCGCTGATCGGCCGCAACTACCCAGGTGACGTGGACGCGCTGCGCCTGTTCAATCGCGCGCTGTCAGCGAGCGAGCTTGCCGCGCCTTGGCCGTAGCCTCAGACGATCAGGCCGGGTAGGGGGCCCTGCAGCGCCTCGGGGTCACCGAAGCTTTGGTCCTCGAGTCCCAATAGGTTGAGCACTGAGACCAGCAGCTGGGTGTGGGGCCGCCCTTCGCCTTTGGAAGCTTTGTCCTCGTTCTCGAACTCGTAGACCAGGTTGCGGCCAGTCTTGAGTGCGCCGCCGGCCTGACCGATCAAGACGTACGGCATCATGACCGAGTAGTGCGTCAGGTTGTTGCGTTCGCCTGCGTAGTTCAGCGGCAGGTAGTCGACTGGTCCGTTGGGCCCGTATTCGTTATTCACGAAAATTAGGCTGTTCGAAAGCAGCGTGCCTCCGCCCTCGGGCACTGCCTTGAAGTCGTCGACGAAACGCGCCAGCTGCCCGTAGTACCACTTCTCGATGGCGGTGAGCGAAGCGCGGTCGCCGACTTCTACGCCGTGCGAGTGACCGTGCCAATCGACGCCAGAATCGATGCCGTCGACCCAGCTGTTCATACGCCCGGCGCCCCCATCGCTGGAAAGGTTGAGCGTCACGACCCGCGTGATGTCGCAGGTGAACGCCGCCACGATCAGCCGCTGGTACACGTCGAGGACCTGTGGCACGTTGACATCCTCGAGCCACATCGGTCGGTCTTGGGACTTGCTGGGATCCAAGGGCAGACTTGGCGCTTGGCAGGCGGCTTGAGCGTCTTCGAGCGCGATCAAGCGCTGCTCGAGATCTCGAATCGAATCCAGGTAGTTGGCAACTACGGCTCGATCGGCGGCGCCGAGCACCGCGTTGAGGCCGGCGCCTTGCTCTCGGACGCTGTCGAGCACCGAGCGTTTCTTTAGCAGGAGCTGCCGACTCTCTTCGGCCGAGGCCGAGCCGCCAGCGCTGAACAGCTTGCTGAACATCAGGTACGGATTGTTCTCTGCCGGCATGGGCTGCAGCTGTTCGTTCCACGAGACGCAGGCGACCCTGTCACGGTTCTGCTTGACCTCGACGCCGAGCTGCAGCGACCCAATCGGTGTCTGCTGGCCGATCTGCTTGGCCACATACTGATCGAGCGAGACCCCGGTGGCGACGAGATCCGGAAAGCCGCGATCGATGGGCCCGCGCCCGGTCAGCGTCGCGATACAGTGGTGGCCGTGCCCGCCGTGCTGACGCAATTGCTGGAGCACGACCAGGTCCTGTTGATGATCGGCCAAAGGCGAGAGGATCGGCGACAGTCGGAAGTCGGTCTCGCTCGCCCCGGCGATCGGACGCCAATTGTCGATCACGGTTCCGTTCGGCGTGGTCCAGACCAGCAGGCGGCGCGGGGAAAGTGCCTCGGCGGCGCGGGCCTTTCCACCGTGCATGGACTCGAGCAGCGGTAGCCCGAGCGCGGCGCTGCCAACGCCACGCAGCAGCGCACGGCGTGAGAGGAGACGACTGGGCTGCGGAACTCGATGGATGCGGTTCACGGCTTGGGCTCCACGCGGTAGAGAATCGAACGACTCTGCGGGTCGCCAGGCGAGGCGCCTCATCGGCTACTCATGTGCACGGTCGAACGGATCTGTTAAAAGCGGCCTGCCATGCCGCGCGTTTCTTCCGCTCAGGGAATATTCGCGTTTTTCGCGTTTCTTATTGCACTGTCGTGGAGCACGAGCGCAGCGGCGGCCTCCGCCGTGCCGCTGGAGCTCGACTGGCAGGCGTCAGTGGACGAATGCCCCACGCAGGTGGAGCTAGTGCGCCAAGTCGCGGCCCTGGTCGAGCGACATCCGAGCTTCGCATACCCGGTGCGCGCCACCGCGCGTGTCGAACGCCTTGGAAGCCAGCGCTACCAAGGCCTGCTCGAGACCGAATCGCAGGGCGCGCGTGGCACGCGCTTGATCGAGGGGCGGTCGTGCCGAGCGCTCGGCGACATCGTGGTGCTGATCTTGGCCTGGATGATTCAGCCCGAGCTTTCGAGCGACTCCACGCCAACGCCAGTTGCGCAGCCCGACCGCGAGGCTGCCAAGCCGCGGCCCGCCCGCGTGGTGACCGCGCCGACAACGAGCGCGTGGGTGCTGAGCCTGCGCGGCTCTGGGGATCTGGGCAGCCTGCCGAAACCGGCGCTGGGCGGGCTGCTGGCCGTCGGTTATCGCAGCGGGCACTTTCAGCTCTCGCTGCAGAGCAGCTATTTCCCTCACAGCCGCGGAGAAATCCCGAGCGTCGCTGGCTACCGTGTCACCGGCGGCGACTTCTCGCTCCTGGCATTCTCGCTGCTTAGCTGTCTGGAGCCCACGTGGGTGCGGGTCGCGCTTTGCGCCGGGCCCGAGCTCAATCGCGAGCAGGCTAGCGGCTTCGGGGTGAGTTCGCCTAAAACGGGCGTAAAATCATGGTTTTCGCTAACGGGTGGCCTGCGCTCTGCGTTGCGCCTGTCAGAGAAACTGTGGCTCGAGGCCAGCGCCGAGCTAGTGGTGCCCACCTTGCGCGAAGAGTTCGTGCTGGAATCGGTCGGC
The DNA here is from genome assembly GCA_038252755.1 of Polyangiales bacterium. Lineage (GTDB taxonomy): Bacteria > Myxococcota_A > Polyangia > Polyangiales > Polyangiaceae > PMG-095. The sequence continues at coordinate 43,087 of JBBSAB010000036.1, forward strand.
GTGGTGCACCGGCCGGCTGCGGTCAGCGCGCGCACCTCTCTCGGTTTGGGGCTTACACTGTAGGTAGGCCCGGTCACGGATTGCTCGTCACCTGCACATGAGTAGCGAGGTGTCGCCAGCCTACCGACCCACATGGAAACCCTTGGTCAGCGGCACTCATCTCCCTGATGACCTCGGTAACGCTTCAGCGAAGACTCAGGCGACAGGCAGCAACGCTGTTGTTTTCGTTGCCCGCGCTGCTGGGTGCTTGTTCGGAGGGTAACCACGGCTCTTCGCCTCAGGCGCTGCCCTCAGTCGGGCCGACCTCCGGTAGTCCTTCAGCCGGCGCCGGTGTAGGTGCGGGAGGTTCCGTTGCCGGGTCGTCAAGCATGGGCGGCGGTGGCATGCCCCCAGAAACAACCGATGCAGGTCGCGGCGGCGACGGAGGCAGCGCCGGCTATGCTGTTGCCGGCGGCGGCGCGGGAGGGGAAGTCACCGTTGAAGGAGCCGCCAAGCCCAGCACCGCGTGCGGTGTCGTCTCGGGAGCGGCGCCCGATGGCGCGCAGACGCTCGAGAACAACGGCAAAGCCCGCATGTTCATCGTGCGGGTGCCGCCCACCTACAATCCGAAAACGCCACTGCCCGTGCTCTTTCTGTTTCACGGCGCAACCGGCACCGCGAGCAACTACGACAAGAGTAGCAATTTCAAGAAGGACCTGGGCGACAAGGCGGTCTTGGTGTTCCCCGAGGCCCTGGTGTCACCGCAGACCAATGCCACCACTTGGATGCGCGACGCGCCCGATGACCTGGCGTTCTTCGATGGTGTGGTGGCTTGGGTAGAGTCCAAGGTTTGCGTCGACACCTCGCGCATTTTCGCGGCGGGGCACAGCTCGGGTGGTTTCTTTTCGAACACGGTCGGCTGTCAGCGCGGCAACGTCGTGCGAGGCATTGGGCCCGTTTCGGGAGGGCCGCGTGAAATGAAAAATTGCATGGGCACGGTCGCAGCCTGGGTTGCCCACGGCACCAAAGATACGAACATCGCGATCGCGACCGGCATGGAGGGTCGTGACTTCTGGCTCGACCGCAACACGTGCAGCGCCGACCCGCCCACGCCAACCAGCCCCGCGCCCTGCGTTGCCTACAGCGGATGTCGTGATGGCTACCCAGTGCAGTGGTGTGCGTTCGATGGTGGGCACGTTTGGCCCAGCTTCGCCAACCTCGCGCTGTGGGATTTCTTCTCCAAGCTCTAGCTGAACTCACCAGCTTCGCGCCTGGTCTTCCCCACGACGCCTGCTGAGCAACCAACGCTGAGCCAGGTCGGGATCGAGACGGTTTCGGCCTCACGGCGTTCTCGCCTTTCCGCCGGTTTCCGAGCGTTGCCGCGCGGTCTCGTGGGTCGGTGGGCCCCACGAGGCCAAAGGAACGGGTGCGATGATTTCGTGGGAGGGGGCCCTCACAACCAACCATTAATCGCCATGGCGATGCTGCGTTTTGGGATTTCTTGCGCTGTGTTGCTTGTGGGCTGTGGCTCGCCGGACGCGAAGCCTGCGCTGATCGGGACTGGCGGGGGTTTGGGTGGGGCAGGAGCGACGGGCGGAGTGGTTGGCACGGTGGCCAACGCGGGAGGCGCGCCGTTCGGTGGCGGCGGTGGCGGTGGCGGCGGCGGCGGGCTGGGCACGCCCGGTGGAGCGGGCGGCATCGGCGGTGCTGCGGCTATGCCCGCCGGTTGGTTCGATCCCGCGTGGAAGGAGCGCCGAAAGGTCAGGATCAGCGACGCGCAGCTAACGGAAGAGCTCAGCCAGTTCCAGGTGCCGGTGCGCCTCGACGCGCAGAGCTTCGACTACGCGAGCGCCAAGGCGGCGGGCGAGGATGTACGGTTCGTTACCTCCGACGGTGTCGTTCTCAAATACGAAATCGAAAAGTGGGACCCGGTCGGCGGCTCGCTGATCTGGCTGATGCTCCCAAAGCTCGGCGCGATACCGGTAGAGCTCTGGCTCTACTCGGGCAATGCGGCCGCGTCCGCGGCGACGGAACAAGACCGCCGCGCGGTGTGGCCCGAGCCTTATTCGGCCGTTTGGCACCTGGCTGGCAACATCAACGATTCCTCACCGAGTGCCTACGGCGCCCAAAACACTGGCGCAACATTCATCGATGCCAAGCTCGGCCAGGGCATGAGTCTGTCGCGCCCCGCCAAGCAGTACGTCGTCATCTCGCCCAACACCCCCATCCCGATCCTCAGCGGCGCCATCGGGTCCACGTTCTCGGCATGGCTCCGCCCAGTCAACGTCGATGGCGGTCCGAACGACGGCAGCGACGAGAAGGACAACGGCAGCATCGTGCTCACGGTCGGCGGTCACTCGATGGGCAATCACAACTCGTACAGTGACTACAACGTCAGCTACGAGGGCCGCATGATCTCGCACGTCGATCCTGGTGACCAGGGTTCGTACAAGCGCGTGCGCAGCGATGCGGGCGTCGTGCCGATGAATGAATGGTCTTGGCTAACCTACGTGATCGACCTGCCAGCCAACGAGGTGCGCTTCTACAAGAATGGGGCGCCGGTGGGCCCCTTCACTCAAGGCGCCTTCAACGACTCGAAGTACGCGGCTGAAGCCTCACTACAGGTCGTGATGGGCACTGAAGAAGACCTCACCAAGCACTTCTGGGATGGCGGGCTCGACGAGCTGCGCATCGAAAAAACCTTGCGCTCCGCGAGCTGGATCGCCGCTCAATACCGAGCGATGACGACACCCGGCTACGTCACCGTCAGCAAGGAATAGCAATCGCCTTGCTGCGACTCACGTGACCGCCGCGCTTGGCCGCGAGGCGAGCGAAATCTACGGGCTGTTGCGCGTGATCGCAGCTGCCGACGAGGGGATGCATCTGATCTCACCGCTGTTGTCCAGCTTTCTCGCGCGACACCCACGTGACTGCTGGCAACGTGGCTGATGGCCGCGTCGCTGAGCGAATCCTGCCCGATGTGCTCACCCCGGCGGAAGCCGCTGGCACCCAGAGCGACGTCGAAGTTTACGGCGACGCCTCGGGGCACATTGTGCAGATTGTCCGCTCCGCGAGCGTTGTACCAAGGCCGCGCTCGCGTCCGCGGCTCGCTACGCGTCGGTCAAGACTTCGCCTTGCTTGCCGCCGCCGTGAATCTCAGGCGGCTTGCTGCCCTCGACGCGCTCTCTGCACCGTGAAAAATCGCCCCGTACGCGCCCAGCGAGCCCCCCTGCAGCCGCGATCTCGCTTCCGGGCACGCATCGGTGACGCCTCGGGAGCCGAGGCGAGCCGCTACCGCATTTCGCTGACCCTCGGCGCGCACCAGCCAACAGAAAAGCCCGTTCCGCCGGCCCCTCTATTCGACACCAGCCACCTAGCCGTAGTCGGGACGGCAGCAGCTCACTTCGTTATGCCGAGCAGCCAAGTGTACGGGTCGTTGCCGGCGCTCAGGTCGTAGGTGCGGGTCCACGAGTCGTGCACCACGCCTGGATAGCTGGTCATCTTGATCTCCTTGCGGGGCGGCATCGGGCACGCCATCAGGTTGGTGGTCGGGACCAGCGAGCCGGCGATCGGTACCGTGGGATCAGCGTCGCCGTGGAATGCCCAGATGGCCTGCTGGCCCAGGGCGCAGCCGATGGCAGTCCAGGCATCTTGGCCATCGCCGGCGATCGGCACGATGGCGGCGACGCGACCTCCCGGATGCTTGCCGATGTAGTCCCAGCTGCGAAACCCGCCGCAGCTCAAACCCGTGAGATAGACGCGGTTGGGATCGATGTCGTACTTGGCGAGCGCAAAGGTCAGGAACGCGTCCACGTCTTCGGCGCTGCGGCAGCCTTGGGCATGCTGAACGGAGAGCACGATGAAGGGCCGCTCGTTCGGCCATTCGTCGTGGCTGATCAACTTTGGCGGGCCGTGCACCAAGAGCCTGTCGAGCTGATCGGTGCCGTTGCCGAGCTCGCCGCTGCCGGGAAAGAAGATCAGCAGCGGTCTGGGGCAGTGGTCCCCATAGCCGGGCGGAAGGTATTCGTAGAAACCCTCGGCGGCCGCGGTGCTGCCCAGAGGTCGAGCCGTGTGGCGCGAGGACGCCGGGCTCGCGTTCACGACCGGATCACACTGGGCGGGCCCGCCCGCTGAACCAGCGGACCCGCCAGACCCGCCGGTGCCGCCGGTGCCGCCGGTGCCGCCGGTGCCGCCGGTGCCGGCGTCTCCCGCGAGCCCGCTTCCTCCGCTGCCAGCCATGGCCGAGGTGCCAGCGCTGCTGCCGCCCGTGCTCGCAACGGAGCCGGCGCTGCCCGCGACGCCCATCTCGGCAGGGGCTCCGGCGCCGTCCGCCGAGGCTGGAGCCACCTCCGAAGTGCAGGACAACAGCAGCGCGCCGTACATGCCCAGCGCGACAACTGGCGCAGCTACCCGGCGGGTAGTCCGCGATTGCGAAACCACCGCGCGCCGCAGCCCGCGAAGGAGCAAGCCAAACGACGCCAGGGACGCTTCCGACATGAACAGTTAGTGCTGCAGGTTTCGGAAACTGGACATCGACATCGACAATACATGAAAGCTAACCAGCCGCCGGCGCGGCCCGGACTACGGCGGGGCGACGGTGATCGTGATGGTGGCTGTGCCGGTTCCCTGGGCGATCCCGCTGGGGTTGTTCGACGCCACGGTGAAAGCGTAGCTGCCAGCTTGCGTAGGGGTTCCGCTCAGGGTGCGATACGCCGTGGTCCTGGCGAAGCCAGCGGCCGAATCCAGATGAAGCCAGCCCGGCTGGCCGCTGACTGAGATCACCGAGGGTGGACTGGTTTTGTCCAGGGCCGCGGGCGGTGAGTTGGTGGCCAGAATGGTGTACGTGAAAGGCGTCCCCACCTGAGCCTCAGCGGTGCTGGGACTGAAGATCACCGGAGGTAGGCCATTGACGGTGGTCGTCGAAACGGCGTTCTTGATGCTCGCGAGATCTGCCAAGGCTTCTTGGTTCTCGTACATCATGGCGTAGTAGATCAGGGCAAGACGCAACTCCGTCAGGTTAGTGTTCTTGGCGTCGCCGGATTCATTCTCCGGACCGCTGCGTGTGTTGAACGTCCCATCGATCGTGCCATCGGGCAGAACCCGCTTGACCAAGAACCTCGCAGCCCGCTCGCCTCGGGCTACGGCATCCGGCAGGAAGGGCTCGGCGGGAAAGTAGCAAACGATGTGCAGCAACATGTACAGCCCTGTGGCGTCGTAGCCGGTATCGTAGCCGCCGGCCTCTAGGAAAACGCCATCAAGTTCTCGGTTCAACTTGGTGTGGGAGTACGCGTTGTCGACGAACTCGTTGTTCATCCACCACGTCATTTCATCGTAGTAGGAGTCGAGCTTGGCCCGAGGCGAAAATCCTTGGAGTAACAAATACCCGAAGGCGAACGCATTGGCGGCGATCATGGTCCGGTTGGGGCTGCCGAAGTCGCCGGACAAATCGGCCCGATGGGCCACCAGGTAATCGGTGGCAAGCTGTATCTTCGGCAGTAGCGCGTCGAGCCGGTCCTTGTAGCCAGCCGCGTAGGGGGACTTGCGCAGAAGGTTCATCGCATGGTTCGACCACGCGACGAAGAAATGGCAGGCATTGGCACCTTCCTGTCCGAAATCTCCGGCCGCGGTCTGATGCTGATAGGTGACGTCGATCGCGCGCCAACCAGCATCCACATACGCGTCGATGCCATTGACGATGCCGACGACGAGCGTAAACATGGCCGAGCGCTGATTGTCGGCGCGGAAATTCGCGGCGCTGTTGCCGCCGACGTACCCATCGGCGCCGGGGACCTCCTGCTTGGTCTGCAAGATGATGTCAGGAGGCATCGACTTCAGCAGGGCGAGCTCATCGAACCCTGGAGTGGCCACCCCTGCAGCACCTCCAAGACCGGAAGCGCCAGAGGCGCCGGCGGCTCCGCCGCGTAACCCCGTCGCTCCGCCCAAGTCTGCGCCGCCAGCCGGTCCACCACTGCCCGAAACCCCGGCCGATTGGGGTAAACCGGCCGTACCGCTCCCGCTAGGGGTAGCGACTCTGGTACTGCCTTCCCCACCGCCGTCTCCCCCAGCGCCCGTGGCGTCCGGGAGCGATGCGCTATCGGTGCACGCCGCGCCTCCGGCAAAAGCCAGTGCGCAGGTCAGTGGGACGAGCGTCAAGCTCCGCGAAACCACCGCGCGCCGCAGCCCGCGAACGAGCAAGCCAAACGACGCCAGGGACGCTTCCGACATGAACAGTTAGTGCCGCGGGTCTCGGAAATTGGACATCGACATCGACAATACGTGAAAGCTAGCCAGCCACCGCGGCCCGGCTTGCCGCTCCAAGGGCTGGATCACCGGCTACTGAAAAACGCGCAGCTCATCGATGCGCCACCAGAGCGCGCCAGTATCTTGCTCGAGCTCGAGCTTGATGTATCGCGCAACGCGGGCCGTGGCGAACCCGATACGCAGTGTGCTGATGCCGGCGATCGTCCCCGTCGCCGCCTTGAAGGTTTGGCCATCGTCCGAAAGCAGGACTCGAACGCTCCGCGCGTAGTCGTCGTTGGACGTGCAATTCAGCTCGATGCCGAAGAAAGGCAAGGTCTTCTGCAGATCGACCTGAAACCACTGACCCGGCGCTTGACCGAGGCCGCTCGTCCAATGCGTCGCCCCGTTCCCGTCCAGCACGTTCCCGGGCAACGTGTCTTTTCCGAAAGTGGCCGCGGCGGTCGCCGTCCAACCGGTTGTCGGCAGGGCGCCTCCCGTGGCGGCCTTGGGGACGCAGCGCTTCTCGGCGCAGCTGGCGCCGCTCGTGCAATCGGCGTCAACCAAGCACGCCGAGGTCATCGGGCACTTCGCTGGGCAACTCTGGCCGCAGTCGGTCGCGGGCTCGTCGCCGTTGCGGACGCCATCGTCGCACGACGCAGCCAGGCACGTAGCCGACTGCAGATCGCAGACCGCGCTCCCGCAATCGTCACCTTTTTGGCAAGTAGCGGCGGCCGAGCAGCTCGCGCAGCTACCCCCACAATCCACGTCGGTCTCGTCGCCATTCTTGACGCTGTCGCCGCAACCCTGGCTCTGACAACGCCCCTGCGCGCACTGCGCGTTCAGGCAATCGGCGGCATCGACGCAGCGCTGCTTGCTTAGGCAAGGTCCGCAGGCCTGCTTGCCACCACAATCCACGTCAGACTCGGCTTGATTCTGAATGCCGTCGCTGCAGCTGGGCGCCTGACAACGCCCGGCCACGCAGCCACCCCCACCACAGTCGAACACCGAGGCGCAGCCACGGCCGACCGCGCAAGTCGTGCAGCCATCACTGCCGCCACAATCGACGTCCGTTTCGGTGCGATTTTTGGCGCCGTCGCCGCAGCTAGGAATCGCACACAAGCCTTGCGCGCAAAAGCCGCTGGCACACTCGCGATCGGCCGAACAAACTTTGCCGGTGGCGCAGCCCGCCGCGCAGGCGGGGCCGCAGTCTATATCTACCTCGTCGCCCCCGCGCACGCCGTCGCGGCAGGGCGGGGCGGGCTCAGCCACGACCCGAGCCGGAGTGTCCACTTCACGGACGCGGTAGTCCGGAAAAGAGCAGCTGAGCCCGATCAGGGTGAGCGCGCAAACCAGCCTCCGCATACGACTCTCATCGTAGCGGGGCTTTCTGGCCGGTTGCTAAGCCACAGAAGAAAAATGGTGGTCGGCTGACCCCACATGTCGGAGGAACGCGGTTGCTGTCCCACCCTGTCTGAGCAGCAAGCCTACCGAGGCACGCCATCAATCCAATGAGACGACGAATCGACCCGGGCTTGCCGGGCCGAATGTACGCGCGCTCGGAGCAGGTGGTCGCGGGGCTCCACGCACGTGGATTGCACGTTGACGGCGCCATCACACGTCAGCCGTTGCTCCGTTACGAGCTCGCTTCTGAATGGGCAAGCGCTGCCCAGCACCCTGGGGCACACTGACCGGTCCCGCGCGTCACGAAGCTCTCGGACTGGGTCCTCAGTCAGGGCTCCACCTAGACGAGCGCCAGCACGGCCTGGACGTCGATGCGGCGTTTATAACGAATGATCTTGGCGTCCTTGGGTAGCTCGGCTTCGCTGCAGCCTCGCTCTTGGTCGATGCACAAGAGAACGTTTTCGAGCCGTGCGGCCCGCAGCTTGCGCAGCTTTTCTTCCAGGTACTTGGGGGTCCAAAAACCAACGATTTCGAGCAACCAACGCCGGGCTCCGTCGCGTCGGTGTACGAGCTCGAAATCGGGAAATATCAGTGAGCCAAGGCTTTCGACTGGCCGAGGTTCGCGGACTAAATGCCAATCGGGCGCGGCCTTGCGAAAATCTTTGGCGAAGCGTGCCTCCACTTGACTGTCGTAGGGCGCGAGCTCGCGACCTACGCGCAAGGGATCCCCGGAACGCACCGTCAATGTCGCGACGGCAGCGGCAGAGCTCGTCTCGCACTCGGCGCGAAGCTCGAACCTGTGACACCAGAGCGCGCGCGGGATAAGTGCGCTCAGAGCGCGGCCGTAGATAACCGTGTGGCGAAACAGGGCCAGGGGGCCAGAAATTTGGAGCTCGACACCTTCTGTCGGGCTCTCAGTTAGGGGGTCGAGCCCGCAAGCGATCGCGGCTTCTGCCGAAGCGGTGTCGGGTGGCCCTGCTCGTCGGATGTTGCAAATTAGTCCGTGGAGCCGGGCCTGTCTCACGAGTGCGCGGGTATTTCCCCAGGCGGTGATGCGTACGCCGCGCGCTCGCTGCATCCAGCTATTCACCAGGCGCAGGTTTGCGTCGAGGGCGAGTTTCTCTGGGGATAGCGCCGCGGGTAGGGCGCACGTCGTGCTTTCGCTGCGCAGATCGGCGAACAGGGCGGCCTCGAGACTCTCAGCGTCCGTGCCAAGCAGTAGACTTGCGTTCTTGAGGACCTCGCCCCGCGGCGCTGCAAAATTCGCCGCCGCGGTGAACGTCGCCCAACGGGCCTCGCGCGGTGGGACAGCTGCCTTCGCTCGTGCATCCGTCAAGCGTTGGAGCACCTCGACAGCCCAGCGCTGCTTGGCCTTGGGCGCGGGTGTGGTCAACGGCTCCTTGAGGCGCGCAAACAGCGCGCTGCGTTTCGAACCGACACCACGTTCGTATTCGTCGGTCAGCGCTCTCAGCCAGGCATGGTCTTTCTCGGTCAGATAGTGGAGCACGAGCTGGTTGCCGCCCAGCTGCGTGCTAAGCCGAGCGAGCGTGTGCGGCAGCAAGGCCCCGCCTCCTTTCGGTGGCTCGCCTGCCCTCGCTCGTTGCCAAAGTCACCAGCTCATACACGACGGCCCGCTTGCCTGGGGATGGCCGCAGCAGGCGCCCGATCCGTTGAACGTGCTCACGCTCGCCTTGGGTGCCGCCCACGATGATCGCCACGCCCGCCTCGGGCACGTCGAGCCCTTCGTTCAGGACCCGTGCGCTGACCAGCGCGCGCAAGGTGCCTTCGCGAAATCCAGTGAGGGCGCGCTCCCTCTCCTGGCGGCCGATTTCGCAGGTGATGGGCATGATCAAATGCTCGCGCGCGATGGCGTACGCTGCAGCGTTGTCAGCGGTGAAGACGAGGACTTTGGCGTCGCGGTGGCGTGCGAGCAACGCCTTCACCGCGGCTGCCTTGGCGCGAGTGAAGCCAACGAGTTGCCGGTTTCGTTGCCAAGCCCGCAGCGCCGCACGGCCATCCGCCGTCTGGGATGCGGCGGCCACTAGCTCCTGCCACGTCCCCGTCGGGTGCATAGAGCGAAAATCGCGATTCAGCGCCGAGAAGATCCGATGGTCCGCGTCGTAGCGCGCCCGCTCGTCGCGATCCAAGGCAACGCGGAGGACGACCAGATCGAAGTCAGCGAGCCAAGTACCCGCCAGGTCGCCGACCCCGAGTTGGTAGACCACTGGGCCGAGCAATTCCTCGAGACGAGCCAGGGCCGGGCCGTTCGGTGGGGTGGCGGACAAGCCGAGACGATGACTCGCGACGCACATCTCGAGCGCTTCGTCGCGTACGCCGCAGCCGAAGTGATGAGCCTCATCAACGACCAACAGCTCGAAGCGGTTACCGAGGCGCGGCATCCAGCGAAACGCCGACTCAAATGTCGCGACCGTGACCCGCTGGATGTCCTGTCGCCCGTCGCCCAGGCAGCCGATCGCTCCCGGATACAACCGCGACAACTCCGTGAGCCATTGATTCAGGAGCGCCCGGGTTGGCACCAAGCACAACGTCCGGGCCCGGGTTAACGCCATGACCGCCGCGGCGACTCGGGTCTTTCCGCTGCCGGTCGGCAAGACCACAAGTCCGCGTTTCTCTGCCAATTGCCAGGCCAGGATCGCGGCCTGTTGATAGGGGCGGAGCTCGACGGAGCGCCACTGGTCTGCCGCGGCCGCGCCCGAGGGTTCGACCTCATCCGTGAGCGGCAAGCGGAGTAAGCGTAACGCCTCGACGACCTCCGCGTAACGATAGGCGGGCGCTCGGTACAGCTCGACACGCGGGTCCCAAAGCAGTCCAGGGATCGCCTTGCGGCTCAGATCGGGAGCTTCAGTAAGCACCAAGGTGCCATGGTCGAAGAGCAGCTTCATCTGGTGCTGCTCACCCCTCGGTCGAAGGGGTGCCGCGGTTGCGGAAAAACGGCGCCGGTCGTTTGTCCCGTCGGCCCCCAGTTATCATCGGTTATGCTTGTGCACCGCCGCGCGTGGATTTGATCATACCGGCGACGATAGCGTCCATCAGCGAGTCGAAGCTCGCGTCGCTGAAGCGTGAGCCACTGGTCAGCCAATCGTGATGACGGAGCTCCGGCAGCTGCTCGGGAGTGTCGTCACGATAGTGACCGAGCACGTCGAGGTGATCGCCGAGCCCTGCCCAGACTTCAGTGCCCCACAACTGGGAGCGAATGGGAACGCAGCCGTCGTTGTCTTGGAGATCGGGCGTTTTGCCCAGGGCTTGAACGAGCAGCGCTTCGTTCGCTACAGAGTCGTTCGACGGCTTTTGGGCGGTGGCTGCTGGCATGAGCGCGCAGGGATACGTCTCGTTTTGATCGGCCGTGTTGATGCATCTTGCCCCACAGGCAAGATCGTCGAGTGTGCACAGGGGCGGCGTTGGGTATCCTGGCCATGCGTTAGCGGCGGCCGAACGAATTAGCTAGCAGACGCGAATAATTTTCCTGGCCGCTCCAAAGTTGACGGCGAATACCAATGGCTCGGACATTTTGGCCCAAGTCGATTTAGAGTGAGCGTTCGCGCGCCTGCCAGGTTACGTGGCGCGGAGTCGTCCGAAAGACGCCAAGCGTCGTTCAATAGAACGCACGCACTTCAAACAAGTAGGTCATTAGAATGATTTCCAAAATCAGTATCGTCGCCGTTCTTTCTCTCGTGTCCGCTCTCGCTGCTTGCGGCGGAAGCACGCCGCCGGCCGAGGAGCCCCAAGCCGCGGTTGCAGAGGAGCGAGCCGAGAAGGCCGAGGACGCGACGAAGGACAATACCGACCGCGCTGAAAAGGCGGCGGACAAGGCCGAAGACAGCGCTGCCGCTTCGGACAAGAGCGCTGACAAGGCCGAGAAGTCGGCTGCGGACGCGAAGAAGTAACAAGCGCTGAAGGAAGCCCTGCGACGTCATGTTGGCGTGCCCGACGTGACGCGCGGGGGCGTGATGCGGCGAGCAACAACGGATGAGCGACAGCAGCGAGCAGCGGAGAGTGGAGCAGGACGCGCGTGATAATCGCCGTTGGCTAATCGGCGTGGGTATCTCGATCGCCTTCGGCCTGTTCGGCGTCGTGATGGCGCTGCTGAGCTACTCTCATCGCCCGTCGTCCACAGTCGCGCCCGCGGCTCACGTCCCCGCCACCCGAGCAGCCAGCGAGCGCGGCCACGAGCCCAGGCGGCACAAATAGCGCTCGGGCCACGAAGCGGAGCCTAGCCTGGTCGGCGGAGCGGGGTCTCCCCACGCCGACCCGCAGCGACGTCGAACACGGCGGGGGCGCGCTTGACCTTGCCCCTCGCCCTCACACGCGCAACGCCCACGCGGCAGCCACCGCACTCGAGAACCAGTGGTCCGTCATCACGAGCTGTCCCCTGACGGCCACGCGTGGGTCGGTGAAGTGCTCCGCTTGGCCGGGCAGGGTGGGCCACAGTGGTGCGTTGCTTCCGGGCGGACAAAGGTCGAGCGTCCGCGCCTTCACCTTGCACGCTCGGTGAATAAGACAGTCGGAAGCCCACTTCCCCTCCGAGTCGATCACGAGCTCGGTTCCGATCTGCTGCTGACGCAAGCGTTTTTCAGGCGCGGTTGGCGTCGGCATAGCGTCCAGCTTTGCGGCGGTGCTCACCGTTGCCGCAACGCTCGCCGTCGAAGCGGCAGCAGCCGTTCGCGCCGCCACCTGCACCTTTGGCCGCGCGTCGTCACATCCCAAGTTTGAAACCAGCAAAGCCAAGCCAGCGAACGCGGCGCGCCGCGAGCGTTCACGATGCACCATCGCCGCCGACGCTACGCGCGGCCCCTGCAACAAGCCACCGGTTTCAAGATCTGCATGGCCCCGAAGTCGAATCCGACCGCGGCGAGTGTTCGAAGGAGCGGGTGGCGTCAGGACGATCACGTGATCCAAGCAATCGGTGAGCGGGCTGGCGCCGATGATCACGAGCCGGTCCATCGCCGTGGGCGCGGACGGTTCGCTCTGGGTGGGGCGACCGCCCATTCGGCGCGCTCGGCGTCCCGTTCGGCGGCTCAACGCCCGTGAAAGTGCCCTTGACGGGCGTCGCTCAAGCGAGCGCAGGTCACCATTTCAGCGTCGCACTGAAGACCACCGGCGAGGTGTTTAGCTGGGGCAACAACGCCGACTATGAATTGGGTCAGGGCGGGGCCGTTCCGATCAACGTGCCGTATGTTCCGGCGGCGCGCTGTCGAAGCGTTACGGTTTCGCCCATTGGCCGTTGATGTTCACGCAGATTTGCTGCGTGGCCGCGGTATCCCAATTGCCATAGTAAACGTCGCGAAGGTGCGCGCCGCTGATGTTCGCGGGCGGATACGTGCAAACGCCGATCGCGTTGGCGGCAGGGCAAGCAGCTGAAGGTGTGTCGCCCGCGGTGACACAGTCGTCATCGAACTGCTTCGCGTCCGCTTTGCTGGATGCCCCGAATTCGCCACACAGCGAGAAGCCGCTGCCCATCACCGTGCACGCGGTCACAACCTGTGGCGTTTCCGCACTGCCCGCACTGCCCGCACTGCCCGCACTGCCCGCACTGCCGCCCTTTCCCGCGTTGCCCTCGGGAGCGGATGTTCCACCCGTGCTTCCAGCCATGCCGGCCGAGCCGCCAGGCGCAGTGCCGCCGCTCCCTGCAGCGTTAGCTCCAGCTGCGCTGCTGCCTGAACTACTGCCCGCGGTCGAACCCGAAACCCCGGCCGAGCCACCGTGGGCGCCGCCGCCCCCACCGTCATTAGCGGCGTCACCGCAAGCGAGCAGAAACGGTTGCGAGAGACCACACAGCATCCCCACTAGGGCGAGCGAGCAGCGCATTTGACTCGGTTTAGTCGGATTGTGTAAGCGGAGCAAGCCGTCTGCCGCGCGTTATATGGGTTGCCACATGGAAACAGTTCCATATCTGGGTTGACCTGCCTGACAGCGCACGTTTATGGTCCGCGCGGTTACGGGCAGGATTGGGAGATTTCGCAATGAATCGCTTGCATAGGGGCATCTTGGGTGTGACGCTGGTCGGCGCGGTGAGCGCGCTGGGCGTCGCTGCAGATCATCGGGGTTGGCTGGACTTTTCAGCCGTTTCTTCCGCGCGCGCCGCTGAGCAGCTTCAGTTGAAGATCGCGACTGCGCCCGGTTTGCGGCCGGTTTCGGTCGTGCTCGGGGCCAATGGCGTCATCGATTTGCGTGACCGCGCCGTCGTAGCGGCGCCGATCAGCAACATCGGCACGGTTCGGACCGATCTCGGCGTCGACGCCCGTGCGGCGAACATCGCCAGCGCGGGCAGGGTTACGCTTCGTGATCGCGCCCGCGTCGACGGCACGGTCGTCACGAGCGTTTCACCCACGCTCGGCAACGGCGCCAGTATCACCGGTGCGACCACGCTGGGCGCTTCGTTTGCCGATCAAGACGGCAAGACGATTTCGATCAGCTGGCCGGGGGGGTACGGAGGTGCCGAAGAACCTCGAGCCGGATCAGTCTGGCACACTCACGGCTGGCGTCGCCTACGGCAGCGTGAACGTGAAGTCGCGCTCCACGCTCAGCCTGTCGAGCGGTAAGTACTACGTGCGTGACCTAACGCTTGAGCCGCAGTCGCACCTCAAGCTGTTGGAAATTAGCGGTCGCGTCGAACTCTACGTGCGGGGCACTATCACGTTTCGCGGCGACATCGTCACGGCCAACGGTAACTTCCCGGATTGGTTCGTCGGCTACTTGGGCACGTCGCGGGTTTCGCTCGAGGGGTCGTTTCGCGGGACGCTGTTCGCGCCCAACGCTGACGTGACGTTGGCTTGGGTACCGAGCTTGCAGCACGAAGGCGCGTTTTTCGGCAAGAACATCGAAGTCACGCCGGGGATCAAGGTGGTGTTCCATCCCTCGTCGTTCTTGATCGATCAGCTCATCCCGGGCAGCACCACCACGTTTCCGAGTGTGCCGAACTATCACTCGACGTTCGTCGGCTGTCAGAGCGCACTGAAGCTCGAGGGCGGAACCCAAGTCGGGCCCAATGACTTTCGCTACCGGGGCGTCTCGAAGATCGCGCCGACCCCTGGTTGCGACGCTGTGCGGTTCTGTCGCGACGGCGGCGACGGCGCCGAGATTCCCTTCGGCGAGATCGAAGCGAAGGTGACGGCAAAGCCGACCGGCGACGTCACCTGCAAGCCGTTCGGCACTATCGCCGAATGCCCGCTCCTGCCGGACTCGGTCGGTGGCCTGTGCAACTCGGACGTAGATTGCGCGGCTGGCATGACCTGCGCTAAGCACTGCACGACGACCAGCTGCGAGACAACCGAGCTGCGCTGCGCCGCGCGCTTGGATTGCCGCAGCATCGCCGCGGAAACGCTGCTGCCTTGCGACAACGACTACATTTACGAGTGCACGCCCCCAGAAGGCAAAGGCGCGACTGATCACGCCTACGTTGCGTCGCGGCTGCCCAACAGCAGCTCGCCCGGGCCCGACGCGACTGTCCCGCCGGAGAAACAGGCGGCCGTGCAGCCGTACCGGGCGGCTTCCGCTACCGACTTCTGCGGTTGCACCGCCGGGCGCGGCTTCGATACCGGCGCGGTCAAGCAGGGCGACTTCTATGATCCGGTAGCCGGCGGCAAGGACGAAGAATCGAGTGGCGCGGTAATCGGCGGTCAAGCACCGACACCGGTCGACCGTGCATCCGCAGCCAAGCTCAAGATCGGCAACGACACGTTCGGGCTCTTCGTCGACCCGCTGATTTATCACAAGGCCAAGGTCAAGGCGGACCGCATCGACGACTTCTCGGTCGACGTCAAAGCGCAGGGCTCGCTGATTGCCGGTGCCAAGGTGTTCGGCAAAGTGATCACGGGTGTGGATCTCGACGCGCACGCCTTCCTCACCAATTGTCAGATCGACACCAAGGCCGCGTTCAAGCTGTTCGGCGAAACGGTCGCCTCGGCGCCTGCGGTTCACACGCCCGACTCGCTGGCGGCCTCATGCGATCTCGCCGCGAAGACCCTCAAGCAAGCCTCGCAGACGCTCGAAAACGTGATGGTCACCGCGCGTCAGGCGCGGCAACACTTCACGACTTTCGGCGCCGACAAATCGATGTGCCAGTACGTGATGGCGCACTACTCGGTGCAGAGCCCGCCGGACTGCAACGATCCGGTGTCGATCACCGCGCACAGCCGTCAGATCATCAACATCATCCGTCAGGACTACAATAACTTCGGCATCAACGAGTTCCGGCTCGCTCGCGCGAAGGCGTACACGCAGCTGGTCAAGCTGAACACCCACGGCCGCAAGAAGGTCGATCTCGACGCGTTGAGCTTGGGCGAGCCGTTCGAGCTGCTCGGCGCCTCCAAGCTGATTCCGATCGGCCCGATTTCGATCGAAATCGCGGCATCGTTGTACGGCGACTGGGGCCTGGCTGGCGGGCTCGAATACGAGCTGTCGGTGGGTGAAGACGGCGGACCACCGGGCTTCTCGGTCGTCGAGCGACCCGTTGGCGACCCGAAGATCGGTGGCGGCGCGTACATCAACCCGCACTTGAATCTGGACGCGTCGGTTTACGCGGGGGTCGGCATCGGTGGCGACTTCCTGGGCGTCTCGATCGGGCTCGAAGCGCAGATTCGCCTAGTGCACATCGGGCTGCCGGTGGGAGTCGATATGTTGGTTCAGCGGGCGACAGAAAACGACGGTCGGAATCTCGCAGCCAGCGACTACGCTGGCACGCTGATTCCAGCTATGGCCACGAGTGAGGCGTACCACTGGACGGGCAAATGGAAGTTCCACGCCGATGCCGAGCTCGGCACGCTGTCGGGCCAAGTCAACGCTGCCGCGCGCGTCCACTTTTTCTTCTACAGCAAGACCTTCCGCAAGAAGATCGCCGACTGGGCGGGCATTTCGGAGACGTTCCCAATCGCGTCGATCGGCGGAGACGTGCCGTTCGATTTTGGTCGCTTCGCGGACATCTTCGCCTACACCGAGTTGCCCAGCTTGGACGGAGTCGAGCCGAGCGCGCCGGATGCCACCAAGGCCTTTGGAGGCAACTTTGTCGGCGACGCTTGCGCGGCCTGCGTTAAGTAGCCCCATCATGGCCGAGCGACTTCATCGACTCGCGCGGCCTGTGCCTGGGTTGGTGTTCGCGGCTTTGGTATTGGCCGGCTGCGGTCAGGGGCCGGCGAATCAAAGTGGAGACGCCGCCGCAGGTGGTGCCGGCGCAAACGGCGGGAGCGCTGGGGGCATAAGCGGGAGCGTGAACGCTAGCGGCTCCGACTCCGGTGACTCCGCGGTTGGCGGTTCCACGCCAGGCGGTGCAGCTGGAAGCGGCGGCGCCGGTTCATGGCCAGGCCCGGTCACGAAGCGGCGCCTCACCTCGGGCGATAGCTTCAGCTGTGCGATCATCGATACCGGCCAGATTGCTTGTTGGGGTTCGCCACCGCCGGCGCCACCCGCCGGAACCTTCAAGCTGGTCTCGGGCGGTGGCAACGACGCCTGTGCGATCGCAACCGATGACACGCTAATCTGCTTTGGTCCCAGCTACCAAGGCACGGCACCCAGCGGCTCGTTCACGGATGTGGACACCGGTTGGGGGCATAGCTGTGCCGTGTCGGCGAAAGCCGCGCTGAGTTGTTGGGGTGATACCGCCGACGAGGTAATCAGCATGCAACCGCCGGGGTTGCAGGGCGTCCACGTGGGCATCGGAATCTCACATGGCTGCCTGACGAACATGACCGGCTCGGCCAAGTGTTGGGGTTTCTTCGCGGACGGCATGGATCCAACCCCGCCCAGCTCCGACTTCGTCGCGCTGTACTTCGGCGATTCGATCGAGACTTGCGGGCTGAAGGCCGGTGGTAGCATCGCGTGTTGGAACCAGTTCAACCGGCCAGTTCCGACCAGCGCCGGCTGGACCCAGCTCGCGCTCGGCTCGAGTCACATCTGCGCGCTGCATCAGACCGGCAAGGTGACCTGCTGGGGCCCGAACGCTTCGGCCTTCAACGTGCCCGCCGACGCTTTCAGCGAGATCAGCGCCGGCAAAGAGCACATGTGTGGCATCACGGTTGGCGGATTGATCAAGTGTTGGGGCACGAGCGACGCCACCGAGGCCACATCGCCGAAAGGCATCAAGGCTTTCTGAGCCGAAGCGGAGCATCCAGGTGTCGAACCGCAAATTCTTCGTATGGGCCGGTGTTGTTGTGGTGGTGGCGGCGGCCGGAGCCTCGGGGCTTACGCTGTGGCGGGATCGAGCTGCGCCGACCGCGACATCGAAGGCTGTCAGCAGTGCTCGCGGCTCGATGGCGATCACGCCCCTCGACCAAGGCGAGCAACTCGGCGCGACGCGCCTGTACAGCCTCGACTACGCCTCGACGGTTGGCCAAGACGGCGGTGAAACCTTCGCGGTCTCGCTCAAGGGCCAATGGTCGATCACTCGGATCCAGCAAACCCCGACCGTAGCCCTCGAACGCGCTTCGTTCGAGGGCACTTGTTCGGTGAACGGCGGGGTCAAGGCCGAGCCGGTAGCGGTTCAGGCCGAGCTCGAGCAGGGATTCAAAGCGCCGTTCTACTTGCGGTACTCGTCCGAGGGCAGCCTCGAGGAGCTGCGCTTTGGCAAGCAGAGTCCGCGGTTGGTTCAGACCACGTGGCGTGCGGTAGCGGCTACGGCTCAGTTCGTGCGCGGCGAGGGTGACCAATGGTCCGCGCACGAGCATGACGCCGGCGGCGAGTACGTGGCGCATTACCAGCGCTTGGATCAGAACGCTGCCAAGCAAAAGGGCGACTACGTCGTCCCGGTCGATACGTCACTCGTGCAAAAGGTGCTGGCCTACCGCGCCGCGTTTCATTTTTCGCCCCAGGGCCGCCTCACCAGCCTGACCGCCGACGAGCAAGATTCGGTGCGCTCGACGAGCCTACCGTTGCCCGAGTACAAAGCGGTCACCCACCTTGAGCTGGGGCTGATCGCGAATACGAGCGGGACAGCTGCGGTCGCGGGCTGGCTGGCGGAGGCTCAGGTCGCCGACGCGATGGGCGTTTCGACGGCGGGAACCGAGCGCGCGCGTCAACACGACTTCGATGAGGCTCGCGTCAAGGGCCGCACGTTGCAGGAGCTGTTGGCACCCTTGCATCCTGAGAAGGGCTTGGCGTACGGCGATCTCAAGGCATTCTCGGCACTGGTCTCGTATGTGCGCCTCCATCCGGAGGCGGTCGCGACATTGCTCCAGCACATCGATAGCCACGGCCCGCTCACGACCACGCTGATCTCGGCGCTTCGCGACGCGGGCTCGGTGGAAGCACAGGCGGCCCTGCGCGGCTTACTGGAAAAGTCGGGGTTCTCACAAGGCGATCGGCTGCAGATCGCGCGCGGCCTCAGTCGCGTAGCAGAGCCGAGCGTCGAGACAGTCGACAAGCTCCGAGCGCTCAAGGACGATCCCCAGCTGGGCGCTCAAGCCAAGTATGGCCTGGGCGGCAACGCATATCGCTTGAAGGGCACGGACCCCGCGGCGGCGGGCGGCATCGTCAATGAGCTGGGCGGGCTGCTCGCGGCGGCCCAGAGCGATACCGAACGGATCGACTACTTGCTAGCCTTGGGCAACAGCGGTGTGGACCAAGCGCTGCAGTACATCGAGCCGTACCTGGCACATCCAACCGAGTTGGTGCGCGAAGCCGCGGTCGATGCTCTGCGTCGATTGCCCGGAACTCGCCCCGACGAGTTGATCGCGGATGCGCTGCTTCATGGCAGCCCGTTGATGCGAGCGGCCGCGGCCAAAGCCGCCCGCGAACGCTTGTTCACTGATGTGCTGGCAGCGGCGCTGGCCACTGCCTTGGCCTCTGAGACCGAGATGCAGA
Organism: Polyangiales bacterium; assembly: GCA_038252755.1. Lineage (GTDB taxonomy): Bacteria > Myxococcota_A > Polyangia > Polyangiales > Polyangiaceae > PMG-095. The sequence goes on from JBBSAB010000036.1 coordinate 62,518, forward strand.
ACAAGCTGGTGCTGATTCAGAGCGCCGGCGAGTGGTGGCAACGCAGCGCAGCTGTCCGGTTGGCGCTCGAAGCGCTGGCCCGAAGCGACACCGACCCGACGGTTCGCAAGCTGGCTCATGAGGCGGTTACAGCCACCGGCTGATGCAACGTACGCCCATTCTGGTGGACCAGCTTCAGCGCACGCGCTTCGACGAGCTCGCTGTGCTCGTCGCAGTGGCGGAATCGGGCTCGCTCAGCGCGGCAGCCAGGCGCTTGGGATTGCCAAAGTCCACGGTTGGTCGGGCGATCGCCCGTATTGAAGGGGACCTTGGCGTGGCGCTCGTGCGGCGCCAGACGCGCGGCCAAGCGCTCACGGAGCCTGGACGGGTGCTTGCCAACCTGGCGGCGCCTCACGTCGCGGCTTTGCGTGACGTGACCACCGCGCTTGGCCGCGAGGCGAGCGAAGTCTACGGGCTGCTGCGCGTGACCGCACCTGCCGACGTGGGCACGCATCTGATTGCACCGCTGCTATCCAGCTTTCTCGCGCGACACCCGCGCGTCCGTATCGAAATTGAGCACACGCTGCGCGTCGTCGATCTGTCGAGCGAGGGCGTCGATCTCGCGATACGCCTGACGCTCGGACGCCTACCGGCGTCGACCCTCGTCGCTAAGAAGCTCACGCGCATGAACCTCGCGCTCTATGCCGGGAGCGCGTACGCGGCGGATCGTGACTTGGCGTCACGATCTCGAGGTTGTCGAAGCGCATGAAATCCTTGCCCCGATACGCCTCCATCCAGCGCAGCGGCTCGACCCCATGCATGGCTTCGTCGTAGAGCACGAGTCGATGCGCCGCGAGGTCGGCGAAGGACGCCGGCGTGCCGCGGGTTCCCGCGTAAGTGATGGAGCTGTAGACGCACCAGCCCACCTCGACCGCGCGACGCGCGACCAGGTCGGCTTCAACGGGGCGCGCCATGCGCATCGCGATATCTGCCTCGCCTTTGACGTCTTTGCTCGTCGAGATGCATTCACGCGGCTCTCTGGTAGTCGTGATGCAGACCGCCGAGCACAGGGCGTGAGACCACGTCGCCGTGATCCTGCGAGATCGCGCCCTTCACCGGGGTCGCCTGGTGCAACGCCTGATGTGGACGCAAGCGATTGAAGTAGCCAATGTACTCGGCGAGCACTGCTCGAAAGTGGCGCTCGCTCAAGACGATCACGTGATCCAAGCAATCGCGCCGCACGCTGCCGAGAAAGCGTTCGCATGTGGCGTTCATATCGGGCGCGCGCACCGCCGTCTTGATCACCCGAGCGCGAACAGCTGCTGCAGCGCGATCGAAGTCCGCCCCGAATTTGCTGTCTCGGTCGCGAATGATGAAGCGAGGGCCGACGCCAGAGGGGGTTGCGTTTCGGAGCTGCTGCGCCGTCCACGCGCTCGTCGGCGCTCGCGTCACGGCCACGTGTACGACCTCCCGGGTGCCGACGTTGACGATGAAGAACGCGAAGATCGGCCGGAACCAGACGTCGTAAGTCTGCAGAAAGTCACAGGCCCAGATGTTCGTCGAGTGGTTCTTGAGGAATGCACGCCAATGCTGCCCGCTCGGCCGAGGCCGGTCCGTGGATTTGAGGTATCGCTGGATCGTGCGCTTCGCGACGCGGATGCCAAGCTTGAGCAGCTCACCGCGGATGCGCTCGGCACCCCACAAGGCGTTTTCTCTAGCCATGCGGCGGATGAGCTCGATGGTCTCCGGTGCGACACGAGGCTGTTTCGACCTTCGGCTCTTCCAGCGCCAGATGATCTGAAACGCCTGCCGGTGCCAGCGCAGTACGGTTGCCGGTTGCACCAGCAGCAGCGAGTCGCGCCAGCTGCCGGTCAGCGCGCTGGCGCCGACGATCACGAGCCGGTCCAGTTGCGTGAGCCCCGGCCGTTTGACTTGGCGATGGACGACCAGGAGCTGTTGGCGCAGGAGCACGTTTTCGGCGAGCAGGGCAGGTCGAGATCGCAGGGCATCAGACACGAGGCCTACCGCTGGCGCAGCTGGTCGGGTGACTTCGCGCACGACAGCGAGAGCGCGCTGGAACGCGCGCCGAAGCCCGAGCACGAGACGCTGACCGGAAGCCATCACGGCGCCGGACCGTGCCGTTGGTGCCGCTCAAGCACAAGCTTGTGCCCGTCGAAAACCTGAGCGATTCTGCGACGGACGGAGAAGTAGCCAGCACGGCCATCGTTCATTGAGTTTGTGGGTGAGGGTGCCGTGAACAGGGTGCGCGTTCTGTCGCTCGGCGTCGCATTTCGTCGCCACGACTCAGGGAGATCCCTGACACGAGAGATGATCGTGGAATGCCTCGGCTCGGACGCGCCGCGACTATTGATAAGTCAGGGGGTCCTGCAGCAGGCGCCAAAGCTCGTCGCGCGCGCGGTCGCTCTGGCTCGAGCCGACGTGCCAGATTTCTCCTGACGGGTCGGGTTGCAAGGTCGGGATGTCGTCACCCGGCTGGGCGCGCATGCGCGTCACGTCACCCGCAAACCAGGGCAGTGCGGCGGCCAGCAGGCTGACTTGGTCGCAGGCAACGATGTTGTCCAGAATTTCGCCGCGTTTCTCCCGAATCCAAGTGCCAAACGGGTTCTGTGGTAGCTCCGCGACCCGTGTTTCGGGGAAGTCGAGCAGCTGATCGTAATAGCCGTTGACCTGCACGACGCGCATGCGATTCACCACGATCGTGGTGGCCCAAGGGTCGACGTCGCCGTTGGGACCGCCCGATTTCACCACACCGTCGACGACGTTGCCCATCGAGGCCACCACCACGGCGTGTTCTGGCAGGGAGGGGTCCATCAGGTAGGCGTCGGCCGCATCCGTGAGGGGACCACCCACGGCGATGACCAGAGGATGTACGGCGCTACCCAGGCGATTGGCGGCTTCCAGGATCAACCGTGCTCCCTCCGAATGATTCGGCACCGTGTCCTCGATCACGCCGCTGGTGGGTTTCATCAAAGCCGGTGCGACGCTTGCGGTCGCGTCGGGCAGGTAGCGCATGCCACTGTCGCGGGCAGCTTGAATCATGCTCCGAAAATTGGACACGTTGAGCTCGAGGTCGGGGTAGTAGATGACGCTGTTGACGGCGATGCCCGCCAGCGTTACGCGCCGGCTGGCGGCCAGGAGCAGCGCGTACTCCCCGTGCCAGTTGTCGCGCGCGCCGTCGTTCGACACTACGATCGCGCTGCGCTCGTCGACCGGTAGGGGGCCGTGTGGCAAATCCGAGCCCGCGTCGAGCGTGCCGCCACAGCCGAGTGCAGCCAGGGAAAGGCACGTCACGGACACGAGGCGGCTCGTCACAGCTCTTACTTGGCAGGTTCTTTCATCCAGCTCAAGGCGGCGGTGAAAGAACATCAGGTCGACCCTGTACCAGGTGTCGCCGACGCGCAGCCGACGTTGCCGACCCACGAAGGTGAAGTCGCCGCCGAGCTCGAGCAGGAACGACTCGATCTTGGCGATCAACGCTGCTTCAAGGTCGGACTCGGAATACTCGTCCTTTAAGTCGAGGAACTCGAGAACGTAGGGATCCTTGATCTCCTCTTCGGGCGTCAGCGCGTCGCCAGGTTGCTGCGCTTCGCCACGCCGGAGCATTGCGGCCTTGTTCCGAGACAGCGCTGTGCGTTCGTAGAATTGGGTACCGATTTGGCGGTCCAGTTGGCGGATGGTCCAGCCGCCGCGGAGCGTTTCGGCTTCGTAGAAACGCCGCGCCTCGGGATTGCGCACGGCCAGGAGTCGAACGTAGTGTGACCAAGGGAGCGGGAAGCGAGCCGCGACGGCGGCCATGCCGTCTTGCGTCGCGAAAAGTCCAGACGTCGTCTGGACTTTCGCCGAACCCAGAGCCGGCACCAATTCTCCAGACGTGATCTGGAGAATCTCGCGGTAGGCCAAAAAGAAGGCGCGCATCTGGAACAGGTTGGCTCGCCCGAACCCTCGGCCAAAGCGCGATTGGAGGTCGCCCGATAGCCTGACAATGAGTTCTTCCCCGTACCCAGCACGCTTGGACCCGTGCTGCTCTTGCTCAACGATCCGGCGGCCGACGCCCCAATAGGTAGCAGTAAGCAGTGCGTTCACCGCCCGGGCCGAAGCGTGTCTCGCTGCTTCGACGAGCACTACGACGTCCGCGAGCACGGCGTCGTAGTCGGGTGCGGATCGCGTTACAGCGGTTTTCTTACGAGCCACTGGGAGGGCACTTTGCACCGAGGCTCGGTCCGACAACAAGGCCGATCTTGTCGGTCAATGAACCGCAGTCGCGTTTCAAGAAAAATGGAAGCCGGGCGTCGTTTGCGAACGGCAGCTTCGACGGCGTGAGACGGCGTGGCACACGGCTTCGGACGCTACGCCTTTTCGCGCATCCCCCGGTACGGTCAGCCCTCGTCTACTTCACAACCGATTGCGGCGAGCAGCGCTACGCGAGACGGATCGAGGACCCGCACCTCGTGCTCGCCCGCGAAGAAGGTGGTGATGCGGATGTTGGTGAGCGGGGTACGGCAGACGACTCGATGCGGACCGAACTTGTTCTCGCTTACCCAGCGCCTCAGTGCAAAGCTCTGGTGAGTTGCTTCCCAGAGCGCACGCGTCCACGGGTCGTGCTCGATGTCCAGACCTCGCTCCTTTGCGAGCTCGTCCGTCATCCAGCTGTCATCGCGAATGTGCCCCGTCTCCACTCGCTTCGTGCGGTCGTGGATCGAGTTGAAGGAAACGTCGGAGCGCGAGAGGAGATCGAATTGCAGCTGCGCGTAAGTCTCCCACGCAGTCTCGTGCCGCGGCTCCGTTCTGGTCCGAAAAGAGCGCCAGAAGCGAAAAACCTCAGCGTTGCCGATGCCACGGTGCAGATGCACGTAGCCCGCCTCAAGCTCCGGCTGCTCGTCTATCGGAACGCACTGATAGCTGCCGTGCTGAATGAAGACGTAAGCCATGTCACCACCTCGCCCGCTATGTCGATACACGGCGATCGGAGCCTCGATGCGGCTCCCGGCGAGCATGCCGTCGTGATGGGCGCAGCGATCGACTGCGCCACGGCGAGCGTCCTGCCAGAACGCGAACACGTCGTGGGCGGCCTCCCGTCGCATCGCGCCGAAATAGGCATGCCGCCGAAGACCAGGCCTGCACACCTGTGGCAATACCCATCCGTACTGGAACAGGCTGTCACGCGCGGGTGGTAACTCGGGCGTGTACGCCAACGGTCCTTCCGCGGCGAGCCACGGAACCAGCCGGTCGCCCGACGCCTTGGTTGAGGTGGAGTATGCCTTCCTCGTCATGGAACCTCGAGATGGTGGGCGGGTCGGCCGTGCGCGTCGAGCTTGTCACTCATTTTGACTGGGTTCCGCGCCCCGGAAATACGTCGAAGCCATACTCGTAGTACCCGAGGTCGTCCTGCGTCTCGAGCTCGATCCTGATACCCATCTGGCGACGTTCGATGCGCATCCGCTTGCAGCGTTGCACCCATGTCCGCGCCACCCGACCAATCCAGCCGAAGATCTCGTCCCAGCGCGTTTCGATCTGAGTCTCGTCGAAGCGAGCGAGCCCGTGTTCAAGCGCGGCTTGCAGTCGTCCAATGTCAACCGCGGAAGCGTAGAACCCCGTCGACAAGTTCGGGCCGCTGACGTGCATCTCGCTCCCAGCGATGCGGGCGATGGCGCCGATAGTGTGTGTGCCGCTCGACTGTCTCGGATCGGCCGGAGGCCGCGGCGCCCTCGGAAGCTTCGCGAGCGGTGGAAACGGCGTCACTTCTCGCGACTTGCTGGCCGTGCGATCGCGAGGGGTCACACCCATCACGCACAGCATAGCGCCGTTTCGAAGCACACTGCCCGACGTGACGACGCGTGCGCTGAGCGAGCACGCAACCGAGGCACCGGGCGCTCAGCCCGATTTTTGACGATATTAACTCAATAAATTCCGCAATTTAGGGTGGAGGCGCCGGGAATTGAACCCGTTAGTGCTCCGAGGAGAAGCCCTTTGCGAGACGCGACTTTGACCGACATCTCCTTGGAATCGCGAACGAAAGAGAATCCCGATCGCTTCCGCCCTGTCCCGCCCCATTCCGCTGTTCGGTGCAGAGTCGCGGCAACCTGACGGCAACCAGATCCATGAACGCGCCCGGCCAGTTTCGGGCGGTCGGGAAAGGCAGCGCTGGCCGCCGGCCGCTAACGCTGTTCGGCTCAATCCCCACCCCATCGAGTTGTAACGCCATTCGCCGTCCGTGAGGCGGCAGCTCGTCGAGCTGCTGCTGAGCTGGGCGCCCTGTGGGCACGCCATGATCTGCCACGGCCGACAGGTGGTCTTGTGACAAGCACTCCACACGTAGCCCTGCTCGCCCACGTCACACGTGCGGGCCCCGGCCGCCCCACTCGCGGTCGTGCATACCTCGTACGGCGCGTTAGACACGCACTCGTCGGGCCCGTCTGCCGGCACGTTGGAGAAAGTGGCGTCGTCCTCAGACGCCCCGTCAGCGGCCCCCGAACAAGCCCCGAGCAAGAGAGCGAAGGTGACGGCAGCAATCCTCATGACAGCACCCATTGGCAAGGACTGCGCCAGTGAGAAAGCGCTATTTTGTCGATGAGTTTTGGCCTCGTGATGTGCCAACTTGAGCCAGACGCACTCCCGATCGCGACCGATGAGCTTTCGTGCGCGGCATGTCCGCAGCACCCGAGAGGAGCCGCTTGCACGGGAGATACCGGAACCGAGCAGCAGGGCGTACACGCCGCGATTGGAGTGCATCGCGAAGGCCAGCGAGACGATCCGCGTGGCCAAGCGTTCCGTGCAGAAGTACATGCGGCAAGCGCGCCCACCTACGCGCAGTGACGGACAGGGATGGCGAACCTTCTTGCGCAACCACTCGGTTGGGGCCTGCGATTTCCTCCAGACCTACGACATCCGGTTCCGCCCGATCTTTGCCTTCGTCATCGTCGACGTAAACACCAAGCGCGTGGTGCACATCGCGGCGACCCGCGCGCCCACGCAAGAATGGACGGCTCAGCAGTTGCGCAACGCAACCGCCTTCTGTACCGAATTCCCGAGATTTATCATTCGTGACAACGACGCCAAGTTCGGCAGCGGTTTTGATCGCGTGGCTGATGGTGTCGGCATTCGCGTCATCCGCACTGCGATTCACGCCCCGCTGATGTATGCGCTCGGTTGAACGGCCCTAGGTTGTACGCTTGACGTAATACGTAAATGGTGGCACTCTTCTGGCACATTGATTCGGTCGTTCGCAGACAAGAAGACGTCGGCCTTGTGGTCGGGGTCAGCGGTGGCTGGTTTTCGAGCGTTCAGGGCTCAGGCCGAGCGCAAGCTCGCGATTCTCGAGGCGGCAGGCTCGCTCGATGATTTGCGGGGCCTGCCTGGAAATCGACTCGAATTGCTCAAGGGCGACCGCAAGGGGCAGCACTCGATTCGGATCAATGATCAATGGCGACTGTGTTTCCGCTGGCACGAAGGCGACGCCTACGACGTCGAAATCGTGGACTACCACTGAAGGAGGACGACCATGACCCGAAACAAGATGCGTCCCATTGCCCCTGGTGAGATTCTGCGCGAGCAGCTCGATGAGCTCAGCATGTCGGCGAACGCGCTTGCTGCCGCTCTTCATGTGCCAGCCAACCGAGTCACTGGCATTCTGAACGGCACGCGCATCTTGACGCCGGAGACGGCGCTCAGGTTGGAGCGATTCTTCGAAGGCACGTCCGCACAGTTCTGGCTGAACCTGCAATCCAACTTCGACCTCCGGAAGGCAGAGCTGGAGAGCGGCAAGGAGTTGCGTGCGATCCGTCCTTACAAGGCGCTGAAGACCGGCTAGCTGCTGGCATGACCAAGGCGCTCGGTTGTCAGCGACCGAACGACTGAAGCCCGTTGCCGGACTCGCCATGCAGCGGCGAGAAGGCGAAGGCGAAGCGCGGGCCTTCGCGACGTGACGATGCGCTCTCACGCGAGCGCATCGTCGACGTGGCGATCGAGCTACTCGACGCCGAGGGCGAGGATGGGCTGACCTTCCGAGCGCTCGCCACGCGGCTGGCGACGGCGTAGTGTCCGGAAAGCGAAACGCCGCAATTGTCCCACGATTTGCGGGGGTCGGCCAGACTGGTTCTTGTCGGGTTCGGCTGGCATTGTTCACGCGCCTCGATGCTTCCGGTGCCGGTACAGTTCATCATCGCGATGGTCGCGTACGCGCTCAACGAGCGGATGGCGCGTCGGGTCGAGTACCTGCAACGAGTACCTGCAAGAGGAGGTGCGCGTCCTCAAGGAAGCGCTCGCGCTCGCCAGCGGCAAGAAACGCATCGAGTTCACCGCGGACCAGCGGCGACGGCTTGCCATCAAGGGCAAGGCGCTCACGTCCGAGGAGCGTGAGGCCTGCTGCCAGCTCGTCCGTCCCGACACGATTCTCAAATGGTTCCGGCAGCTCGCCGCCGATAAGTATGACAGCTCGAAGGTGCGCAAAGGACCAGGCAGACCGCGCAAGCCGAAGGACATCCGTGATCTCGTACTGAAGTTGGCCACCGAAAACCCCGGTTGGGGCTACACGAAGATCCGAGATGCGCTGCGTGGATTGAAGATCGAGATCGGGCGCAGCACGGCGGCCAGCATCCTGGCGGAGGCGGGCATCGAGCCCGCACCCGAGCGCAGTCGAAAGCGGACTTGGAAGCAGTTTCTCAAGAGCCACTGGGAGACGCTGTATGCCTGCGATTTTTTCAGCGTCGAGACGCTCGGCATGCTCGGCACTGTCCGCGTCATGGTTTTCTTCGTCAGCGAGCTCAAGTCCCGCGCCGTGCACATCGCCGGGATGCGAGTCGATCCCGACGGCGCTTGGATGACACAAATCGCCAGAAATCTGGTCGATCCGATGGACGGTTTCTTGCGCAATGCGACGCATCTAATTCACGACCGGGACCCGTTGTTCACGAAGGCGTGGACGACCCTGCTCGAATCTGGCGGCGTCACAGGCGTGCCCATTCCCGCCCACAGTCCAAACTGTAACCCGCACGCCGAACGCTTCGTTAAGACGGCCCGAACCGAGTGCACCGATCACTTCTTGGTCTTTGGGCAGGCGCACCTGCGGCACCTGCTCAAGGAGTTCGTCGCCCACTACGACGCCGAGCGCTATCACCAAGGCATCGGAGGCCGGCTCATTCACGCGCTGCCGGCTCCGAGCAACGAGAACGCCGCCCTCAATG
>JBBSAB010000037.1:0-70400 GCA_038252755.1 Polyangiales bacterium
CTTCAAGTCGGTCCCCTGCAGCGCCATGGCCACCGCCTTGGTAGTCGCGGCCGCGTACCGGAACAACGCCGCCTCGTGGCTGACGCCGTCGCGGTTTTCGAGGTCAGCGTGCTGGTTGCCCGAGAGCATGGCTAGCAGCCGGACGCGCAGTGAGTCACCTGCTGGGCTCGAGCGCAGCGCGGAGCGCTCGAGATCCAAGCGCATGCAGCGCTCAGCGTGGGTTTCTTCGCGATCTTCGGGTTGTGATACGTTCTCGGTCGTTGCCATGGTGAATAATCCTCACTGTGGTGATTGGGGTCCGAGCTGTTAGAGCAGCGCGGGCCCCGCTATGTGGGCTAACGTGACTTCGGCTTCGGTCCCTTCGTCTGCTTCTCGGCCCAGAAGGCTCGAAGCGCCTGACGGAGCACGTCGGACTGTGAAAGCCCGGTTGCCGTCGCCAAACCCTTGAGCATCTGCATCTCGTCTTTCGAGAGGCGCAGACTCAGTGCCTCGTTGCGCTGTTCCGGAGCCATGTATTACACGTGGTATCATGCGTGATACGGACCGCGCAAGGTACTTTTTCCAGTCGTCAGCTAAACACGTGTTTTCATTCCATCTTCCGAGTAAAGGTGGGTGATCATGCTGAGATGGGTCGTGCTCGTCGCGCTGCTGATGGCGGCCTGCAAAGACAAGAGCGTTCCACCACCTGCACCAAGCGCGACCGTCGCCGCGCCTGCGGTACCCGTCGCCGCACCCGAGGATGCGTCCCCGACTGGCCCACGCGCTTTCTTCGCATGGGCGGGTCAGGCACGAGCCACCCCGACGGCGTACGGCAGGAAGGAGGAGTGTTACGACGCGCAGTCCTCGCAGTTTGGGACGTGCGAGCGCCAACACCACCCTGACAACTTTACGACTTGGACGATCGCCTACCCGAAACGAAATCCCAAGGCGTTTCGCATCCACGCGCACTTCGGGGGGCCCATACTTTCCGGCGGTTCGATTGGCGCCTCGGCCACGCCGTCGCGGGCGTGGCGCTACGCCTCCCTGGTTAAGTCGCTCTGCAAGTTCGAGAGCGGAGAGCTGGCTGGAATGTATGCTCAACTGGAAGTGCCCGGACCTCGCAGCGCGTTCGGGCCGAGTACAAACGTTTGGCTCTTCGAGCCTGCATTCCTCGATGCGAGCCCTTCGTTTCGCAACATCGTGATGACGCAAGGTCTGTAGCCTCACGCCTTCCGCCCCATCGTCCGTCTCTTCAGCAGCTCCCTGACCGCCAACACCAGCAACCCGTTCCTGAGCCTCGCAGAGAGCATCTCGAGCTGCACCCAGTCGTCTGCCGACAGCCCGGCGCAGAAGCGAGCCATGGTGGCGCGCCGTAGCCCGGTGAGGTCGTCGGGGTCGAGCTCGATGGTGTGCATCTCGAGCTTCACGTCGACCCCGGGCGGTCGTAGAACGCGGTCAGCCCAACCGTCGTCAGTTCGATGCGGCCACCCCACCGGCGGACACGCTCAATCCAAGCGCTGATCTGTTCGTCGGTCAGCCCAGACCCGCGCAGGCGACGTCGGCCTTCGGCGATCGCGTCGTCGTCGTCAGGCATATCAAGGCCCTCGCCGAAGCGGGTTAAACCCGAGGCCCGTAGCTTTGGGTGGCGCGCCTGGGGCCTGGTTGCTCTTGAAACCATGCCAGCCAATCTCGCCCGGCAAGGGCTCCGGCGGAGGCGGCGCGCCGAACACTCGCTCCATCACGGACTCCTGACTGGCCGGGTTGCCCTGGCGAGCACTCAGCTTGTCGGCGAGCACCTGCGGCTTGCCCATGTAGTCGGGCGGAGAATGCCTAACCTTTGGTTTGCCGCGACCCACAGCTTTGAGCTCCGCCTGCTCGGCAAAGAATTCGACAAGCTTGATCGTGATGACCATGCCGGTTCGCGCGCTTGGCGGATCGAAGTCGAAACGCTCGATAAAAACAGTCGTGACGTTGTGCGAATTGGGCAGGGGGTGACCGATCGAAAAGGCAGGTCTCGGCTCCCTCCCTTTGTCTTTGGCCTCTTGTGTCTGCCTCGTTTTGATCTGCTCAAGCCCCGCGTACGCAACCAGCCACGCTGGCCACTCGGCTGAGGTTATCTCGACCTTAATGGAGAACCGACTGAGAAATTTTCCGCAGTCTTTGGCCTTGGCGCCGTCCTTTGACTTATTCTTTTGGACGTCGATTTCAGTGCCCGTTCCGAAGTCCACAATTGTGGAAACACCAGGGAGGTGCACGCCACCAAGGATGACGTGATCCCACGCGTTACCGAGAGTTTGCCGGGCCGTCTCGCCGGCATCGAGCCTGCCGTTGCCGTTGACGTCGCCCGTGCCAGAGAACTTGTCTCCGCCGATCCAGCCAGGCCATGCTTCTTGCGATTGGGGCATTTAATTTCCTTTCGGAGCAGCCTCGCTTGGGCGCTCACCGTCCGTTAATCTCGTGACTATGAAGATCATTTTTCTGGCAGATGACATCAATGCCGCATGGGAATTCGCCCGCACAGTCGTGGAGGCGGGTGCCTCGTGCGAGCACCAGGAAGGTGAACCACCTGCCGCAGGTATCAATGTCGACCTTGGTCTTTCGCTTTTCGAGGTCAGCTGTAGCGACGACTCGCCGGCGGTGCCGAAAGTTCGTGAAGCATTCGCTGCACTCAAACGTCGTTGTCGCGTCGTCGAACGCGCTAGCTGCTGAATAGCGCTGCTTGGCGTGCAGGTCGTCATCGATTGCCCCGCAGAGGTGGTGACGTCGGGGTCAGCGTCGAGCTGAGCGATCGTTGTTTGCCAGTTGATAGTCATCGTTCAGAACCTTTCGGAAATAGGGCGCGCGACGGAGAGAGGATCCGGTAAGGAAACCGAACCCGGCTCGACTCTCCCCGCCGTTCGCTTGGCGCCTGGTCGCGCCGCGCGGCTCGAAGGACTCGAAGGACCGCGCGGCGAGCAGGGGCGCGCTGCGTGGGCACAGCCCAAAACGCTTTCCCTGCTGCGGGCTGTGAGAACCCGCGTTCGACCAGAAGTTTTTCATGCAGCGCTCATTGGATTGCTGCCGGGCGAGGTCATCGCCACGATTTGGTTGCGTAGCTGCTGACGCTCCGCGAGCGTCGAAGCGCGCGCAAGCTGGGTTTCAAGCGCATCGAGGCGCTGTTGGTGGTCGCGCTTCAGCGCTGCGAACGTCCGCGGTGCTTCTCGGGCAAGCGCCGCGCGCTTTGGGAACGACATGTCCTCGTACCGGGCGCCAGCTTTCGGCCGCAGGTGCGGATTTGCCCGGTAAGCGGCCTCCTGGGCAGCGTCGGCTTGTTCCTCCACCGACTTAGCTGGTGACGACGCGGGCATCTCCGCACGTACCTGGGCGAGCGTGGCGGTGCCGGGCTGTCCGAGCGCCTCAAGTTCGGCTCGAGTTCGGCGGCGGTCATCCCAGGATTTGGCCGAACGGAGCTGAGTCTCGATGCTCGCGACGCGCGCCGCGTGCTCCTGTTTGAGCTGTTGAAAGCGCTTCGGATCTTCGTGGCTAAGCTGTGCGCGAGCCGCGAAACTGAGTTGGGAATAGGTGATCATCAGACTGCGTCTCCGGTCAGGGCCCACGTGAAAGCGGGCGATTGCTGCACACCGTCGATTGCCGCCACGATCACGCGGGACTCCCAAGCCACGCGAAGATAGCGATCGAAGTTCGAAATGGTTTTGGTCTGCTGACTCACCGAGCGCACCTGATCGAACGATGCGATCCGCCGCCAGGTGTTGCCGTCCGTCGAAACGGGCGAAGTCTCGACGTGCACCTCCAAGATTGGAGGGTTGAGCGTGGATTGGCCCGCCGGAACGACGCTAGCCGTGCAGTCGAGCACGAGCCGGGCGACGGCGTAGGCCGCGGCGTCGACGACGGAGCCGATGCGGCCCGTGCCGGGGTTACTTGAGGCCATTAGTGAAATTGCTGACATGTGATGTTTCTCCTACTCACCAGAAGTTTGCTGGGACTTTGGTTGCTGAGCGCGTGAGCTCGACCACGATCCGTTGGTCGTGGCCGCCGCCGCGCGTGAAATGGATGTGAGCATTCTCGGTGAGCTGATCTTGCTGGATGCGGCCGCGCGCGGCCGCCAGGCGTTCGTTCAGCTGGGCACAAGTGCGCTCGAGTGAGAACGCACGACCACCGCCGGGGGCGCCGCCAGCTCGCACGCAGGTCGCGTGGTAGGCGGTTAGAGCGGCGAGCGCGCCATCGAGCATCTGGGCAGCCGCCACGACCGCGTCAGCGGCATCGTCGAACTGACCGAGCACGGCGACCCGTTCACGCTCCACCTCGGCGCCCACCAGGGCGCGCTCCGCGTTGCGCTTTTCGTCGATGAGCGCCTGCAACACTTCTTGCTCGAAGGTCGCCGCGGCAGTGGCGGCGTTCTTGGCCTTCTGGCCGCACACGCGCGCTTCGGTGTCGGCTTGCGCGGTCGGCTCGCGCTCGAACGCCAGGGCCCAGCGCTTCGCCTCCGCGCTGGCGTCATCGACAGCCTGTTTGAGCTTAGCGAGCTGCGCGCGAGCCGTTTCGATGCGATCCGCGATGGGCGGTTCGGGCTTCGTGGTTTCAGTTGAGGTTTGGGTCTGCATTTTTGGTCTTCTCCGGTGCTGGTGCTGTAGTGGCGCGTTCTTGCGCAAGGGCTTTGGCCCTGAAATAGTTGAATTCGGCGACGTTCTTGCAGCCCGTCACCTCGAGGCGCATGCGCCACATGGCGACGACTTCGAGTGCCTCGGCTCGCTGCTTCGGCGTAAGGCGCCCGCGCTTCACGACTTCGGCGAACGCGGCCCAGTACTCGTCATCCGACTGCTCGTCGGTCGCGTCGTTCCATCGCATCGTCGCAGGGTCGAACTTGCAGTGGGGACTGAAGTCGAATCGTTCACCAGCCATCGTTGCTCCTTCCAGCGCCGCCCCAGTTGTTGGGGCTTAACTGTCGTATCGGTTGGGCGTTCATGCGCGCGGCGCGCTCGTTGTATTCGGAGGTAAACGCCCACTCGCGAGACAGCGCGCTCGCGCAGTACAGAGCGAGCACCAGCGCGCTCACTACGTCGCCATGCGTGCCGCCGCGGCGGGGCGAACGGATCTGCAGGCCACCGCCTGGCGTCGGCGTCGAGGTGACAGCGCACATCTGCGCTACGAGCCCGGTCGCGCTCGCTGGCAGTCGCACCGCACCGGCTCGAAACAAGTCGCGCGCGCAAACGAACGCCTCGATCTTGCCCTGCTGGCCTGTCGGACACGGAACGAGCTGCACGCCCTCAGGCATGAGTGAATTGGCCACCGGAAGCAGGTGGTGATCGGCCATGATGTGGTCGGCCTGCTGACGCTGAGCCACGCTCGCAAACTCCGAGACGACGCTGGCCAGGTTGAGGGGCGAGCCCTTGGCCGGCTTGCGCTCGAGTAGCTCCGCTACGCTGTACCAGATGATCTGCTCGTGCTGGTGACGGTGCACTACTGCTAGCGCGCTGGCGTCGCGGTAGAGCGCCAGATCGCCACCGACGAACGCTTGCGCACCGGGCGGCGGCTGCAGGCACTGCTCGAGCGCGGGATCGATGGCGGCCCGGAGTAGCGCAGCATCGAAGAAGAAGCCTGAGCCGCCAGTGATGAACTCGGCGTCGAACTCGCGCCGCGCATTCTCGGGGTCTCGGGCCCGCTCACGCTCGACAAGCCTCAGCGTGCGCGTATCGTCGCGCATGAGCGTCGTCGGGCAGTGAGCGGCAATGCACGTCGTGGGCGTACCGTGATTGTCGCGGTGCAGCTCCCACACCAGTCCGGACTCCGCCCAGGGCGTAGACTCGAGAATCAGCTGGCCACCGGGCAGGATGCGCGGGAGTAGGGCCCGGTAGATCTCGGCGTCGTTGACCGCGAAGTCACGGTCGCGGAAGAACGAAGCCTCGGTCATCACGGCCGCGACGATCGAACGTCCTCGGAGTGCCGAGCCGCCTCGAGTGGCGGGCAAGATCTCGATGGTCACGGTCCGACCGTCGGGGCGGCGCAACACCACGGCCTCGGTGGTCTCGCTCGCGATGAGAGCCGCGAGCTCGGGCCGCGAACGGAGCGCGCCCAGGATGTAGCGTAGGGCCTGCTGGGGCAGCCGCATGTCGGGGCCGACGAGCAACCCAAAGGCGCTCTCGCCGGGCGCCAGCGAACCCAGGGCGGCGGTCAGGGCCAGGTGCAGGACGCGGAGAGCAGCGAGCCAGGTGCCACCGATGCGCGCGCCCTTGCACCAGAGCACGACCGAGCGGAGGTCAGCCGGCACGCTCTGAGCGGCGCCAAACAAGCGGAAGGCGATGTCACGGTCCGCGCCGGTAAAGCTCGAGGGCTCGGCGCCGGCGAAACAGACCGCGCACAGCACAGACTGAGCTCGGGTGAGGCGGTGGCCCAGGCCGCGGGCGAAGTCCAGGAAGGTCGGGGTCATTTGGCGGGCTCCGGCGGCGGAGCGGGAGGTATCCAAGCCCAATCGCCTGCAGCGGGGCGCGGGCGAGCCACAGCCTCCTTGGCTGCGAGCTCATGCGCCGAAAGCACGTTGGCCCGACTGGCGTCCGCCAAGCGCGAAGCGTCGAGCAGCAGCTTGGCGTCGCCGTGCTGCGCGCCGATGTCGTACAGGTACCGGCTCGCCGCCATCTGCATGGCTGCGCTCGAGACGACCGACGCCGGGCCAGGACCGATGCGTCCGCCGCCTACAGTGGCCGCCAGCTGCGCGATGTGCTGGTCGCGCCACTCGCGGGCTAGGCGAGCGTAAGGCGTGTAGGAGTGGCCCTCTGGCGCCTCCCAGAGGCCAAGCAGCGAGGCGAGCTGGCGAGCCTCACCGGCAGCAATGCCACCAGCGCGGGCAAGCTCCGTCGTCCCGGCGCCTGCCTGGAAGCGGCCGGCCCCGTCACGTGGCACCGCCGGTCGCGCTGGCGCCGGTACGCCGTCGGGCAGCTCGTCGACGCGCGGCACGAGCGGTCGCCGCCGGCCTTGGCTGGACTGGACGGGCATCAGCGCAGCTCTCCAGCCCGCGGTGAAGTTTTGATCCGCTGGGCCACCGCTCCGAAGAAGCCCGGCGCGTGCATTGCTGCCAGGTGGCCAACCCGTCCGCATTTTGCTGGCACCGGCTGAAAACAAGCCGTTTCGTGCAGCGCCGTGCGCTTGGTCGATGCGTCGTCTCGACGATCGAACGTCAGTTGTGCACTTAGCTCGGTGGTCACGGGCTCATGGTGCACTCGCGGTGTAGGCCGATCACGGCGCATTTCCGGCGCGCTGGTCCCACTAACTACGCTCCGGCCTCGTGACCGTTTTCGAACGCGAGCAGGTTTTGAGTTCCGGGGTTTTGACGTCGTGGCGAATCGGCGTGTGATCTCTCTCCCCCCATACCCCCCGTGAGCGTGATCACGCTCCACGCTCGGATCGCGTGGGCATGAACACTCTCGTGATCAGCGTGATCAGTTATGATCACGCTCACTGATCACGCTCAACCTGGCGTACTGACGCGGGGTCTGTTTCGAGCCGTCACTGAGGTCGACGACGGCGCGGTCCTCGATCAGCTTGGCGATCCGCGTCTTGAGGGTATTGACGCTGCAACTGGCTCCGCGGCCGCTGAGCCTTGCGAGGAGGTCATCACGGCCGATGCTGGCCGGCGCCATTGGCACACAAGCGAGGACGATCTGGCAGTCGCCTTGGAACTTGCTCGCCTTGGCGACGGCACGATCGGGCGCGGGAGCCGGCTCGTAACTGACCGCCGTCAACGTCTGCGAACGTCGGTCGATCCTCAGGTAGGTTTTGACGTCGCGCGGGCCATGCTTGTTTTTAGCCACTTCGACCTCGATCAGGTCCTTTTCGCCGCTGACAGAGCGCACGGCGAGCACGACTCGGCCGCTGTACTCGATGGCGCCCGACCACTTTCCCGAGGCAAGGGCGCTGGTCTGCTGGGCGGGGTCACTGGACCGGTAGGCCCCTCGCCCCATCTCCGAGGTTGCCAGGGCGATCAGGCGGTATCTGGTGGCAACCGTTCGAACGGCATGAACCCGAGCCGTCACGGCCGCCACTTCACTCAACTCACGTCCGTTCACGCGAGCGTGCACGTCGGCGGCGCACATGACTGTTTGGACCGAGTCGATGCCCAGGAACGCACGCGGACCGTTCGGGTGACTGGCGGGATTGGCCTCGGCGCGCTCCTTGGCCCAGGCGGCAAGGTCGGCGGCAGCGTTCTCGATCGTCCAGCTGCCGTCGTAAAAGCGGATTGGTAGCTCGGCGAGCTCGCCTTGCATCTGGTCAAGCACGACCGGGTCTCGAGCCTCGCAATGGTGACGCGAGTAACCGACGCGCTGAGCCAGGCGGGTAACTAAGTCGCCGGCTTCTTCATCGGCAGCCAACAGCCCGACCGTGACGCCGCGCTTGGCCATGTCGTGACCCGTCTGTAGCTCTATGGCTGTTTTGCCGGCGTCTGGAGCGCCGAGCAAAAACCAGCGGGTACCGTAAACCGGTCCACCACCGGTCCACTCGTCCAGTTCAGCAATGCCCGTCGGCTCGTGCACGAGGGGCCCGGTTGTCCTCCACTCGTCCAACACGTCGACGACGGTCTCGGCGCAGCGGACTGGGCCAGCCTTAGCCGTCCCCGGCCCTTCCGCTTTCGGTGGCGGGGGCTCGCTGTCATCGAATGGCGGCGGCTCGTCGTCATCAAAGCGGCCCGGTGGCGGCTCGCGCTCGGCGTCGTTGGCCGCAGGTGCGTGATAACCGTTCGTGAAAACACCCATTAGGCAGCCTTCTTTTTGATTGCGTCGACGTCTTTGACGCCAGCAGCGGCGCAAGCCGCTTCGATCTCAGTTTCCGTGAAAAAGCTCAGCCAGCTCCACCCGGTGTAGCGTTCGCAGTGCGCGTGAAGGCAGCAGATCGCGCCCATCACCTTCCCGCTTGCTGGCGGGTAGAGCACCGTCGCGCTGGTGTCGCTCCTGTTGCTGTGCTCATCGCGGTTTGGACACCGAACGATCCAGCCTTTCGGCGACTCGCTCAGGATCCAGCCGCGAGCGTTCAGCAAGTGATAGAGCACGCCGTCGCCGCTGCCGGTGTAGGGCTCGAAGGTCAGTGAGCGACCGCTGAAGCGCTTAGGCGACTTGCCGACCGCTAGCTCGATGTCCGCTTGGCTAGGCTCGATGACGAGCGCCCCAATAGCCTGCGCATCACCGAAAAAAGGATGATTCTCGGCCGTTCCGTGCGCGTCACGGGTGGCGCGAGGCAGGCGAAAGAGGCGCGTCCAGTCCGAACACGACGGGTCTGCCTCGAGCCCGAAGCGGCGTTCGAGGTAGGCGACGGCTACGTGGTAGTCACGGCTCCACTGCCTAGCGTCGTCTTGCGTTCGCAGTACTGTCGGCTCGGCCTGCAGGTACACACAGCGCGAACCGCCGCGGGTCTCGTAGTAGTAGAGCCCCGGGTGCGCGGCGTTGAGCGCCATCGCTTTCTCGCGTGTCTCACGGCGCCAGGCGTCATCGGCAACGTGCCCGGGTCCGTCCAGATCGAACACGATGCAGCCGAGTTCGACGGCCACGCCTTGATCCAATGCCTCCCGACAGAGGCGCCGACCGTTGGGCGAGCGGTACGCGGCAAAGTGCGCATCGGAGCTGCGCGAACGTTCGAGGGCAACGCCCAGCGGCAGCGAATAGGCGCGTTCACCGGTCGCGTTGCGCGGCCAGCTAAGCGCGTACTTGTCGCGCATGACCGTGACGAGCGTCATTGACGGATCTCCCACGGCGCGTGACCAAACCGCTCTTTGAACCTAAAGACAGCCCAGCCTGATTTGTAGCCGCGCCGGTCCGCTTGCCGATACTGCTCTTGCAGGTAGTCGAGCTTCGCCTTTTGGTCGGCGTTGAAACCAGCGACCTTGATCAGCGGCGCCGCAATCTGCTCCGGACGTTTCATCCCGCCGAGCCCGTGGCCAGGCATTCCAGCACTGCCGCGGCGCTGCAGCATGATGCCGCGCTTCCCCTCGAGCGAGTACTTGCGATCGTCCGTGGGCAGACCATGACGGCGACAGACGCCGGGCAGGTCGATGAGGAGTGCGGACAGCTTGCCCGGTGCGTTGCGCAGCACCCGGCCAATGATCTGCAGATACGTGCCTGCGCTACCGCAGCCCCGAGCAAGAATGCAGACCTCGGCCTCGGGAACGTCTGTCCCCTCGGTAAAAATGGCGACGTTGCACAGGACGAGCAGCTCACCCCGACGGAAAGCCTCGACCGCCGCGGCACGTTCGTCTGCGGGCGTTTCACCGCTGATACACGCAGCGGTCACACCAGCAGCGCGAAACTTTTCGGCTAGCTCTGCCGCATGCTCGACCAGCGCGGCGAAAACAAATGCGCGCTTGCCGTTGGCGCGCTCCAAGTAAGCTTCCACCGGACAGCCTGCGATCTTACGCGGCGAGTATTTGGCGGGCGACACCACATCGCACGGCACCAAGTAGCCAAGCTCGGTCAGCTCGCGTGGCGACGCTCCGACCACAAGCGCGTCGAACAAGTCACCGAGCGGCTTACCGTCGGAACGCTCAGGCGTTGCCGTTAGGCCGAGCCGAGTCGCGTTCGAGTAGTGCTTTGCGACCATGCCCCATTCGGCGGCGACGTAATGATGCGCTTCATCGAAAACGACCAGCGACACTTCCGGCAGCTCGCCACGCGCGATCAGCGTCTGGATGCTGGCAACCTGCACAGCAGCGTCTGGCGCCGGGTTGTCGACGTCGGCGGTGATTACCCCAACGTGCTCGATACCTTCAGCAAGGAGCCGCTCGGCAGCTTGCGCTACCAGCTCGACACGATGCGCGAGCCACAGCACTTTGCCGCCTTTGGCAACGTGACCGCGGACAAATTCAGCACCGAGGCGGGTCTTGCCGCTACCGGTCGGCATCACGACGCAGATCGAACGTTTGCCCGCACGGTAGGCGTCCTTCACTTGTTCGTAAGCTCGGCGTTGATAGTCGCGGAGCTCGGTAGCGCTGCTCACTCGCGGCCTCCGAGTGCGCGTAACTCAGTCTCTACCTGCTGGTCCCACTCCTCGAGTGTGTTCGCCGGTGCAGCGCAGGACTTGGGACGTGGGCGATGAGGACGTGACTTGAGCCAACGCTCAATCTCTTGGCGTTCGACCAGGATGGCATTGCGCGGTCCGCGACAAAGCTCCAGCTCGCCGCGATCGGCGGCCCGGAGCAGTCCGTCACGGGCCACGTTGTATTGGGCCATGGTCTGGCGTTCGCCCAACATGTCGCCGCTGCGATCGATGGGGTCGGCCAGAGCGGCCTCTAGCGAGACGACGGTGGCGCGCGCGCTGGCCAGCGCCGCTTCTAGCGCTTTGACGTTTTTCGGAGGGGTGTTACCCTGCATGAGTCTCGGTCCTTGCGAGAGCCGCCCCCGATTGGTCGTCATGGGCGGTTTTCGCGTTTTGAGGGGTTTAGGAGGCCTTGGGAATCGATAGGAGCCCGCGCTCCGCCAGTACGCGGCGGACGCGATGCCCCGGCATTCCGCGGACGTGAGGGCGTTCCCCACGATCCGCGCGCAGCTCTGCAATCACCGAACGCGGGTCAGCGTCGGCTGCCACCGCGATTTCGCGGAGCGTTGCGGTGTCGATGCCTAAGTCGCGATGACCGTCAGCGCTGCGGTATGCCATGTGGGTGCCCTCATGGTGAGGGCGTCACATGCGTTGATCACGGCGCATTTGCCGCGCGGTGGTCCTAGAGTTTCTTACGACCGAGCGCGTCGGTGATGTTGTGCGAACTGAGAGAACGTTTGAATGGGTACGCGGCCAGCGCGTTCAGCTCCACGAGGATGCCTGCTTCCGTGAGCTTTCCGCCGCGGCGATCCTTCGTGTTCGTGTAGCGCGCCAGCAGTGCTTTGACTTCCGTTACTCGCTCGTAGAGCGCCCCGAAGCCCGGATGTACTTCGCTGCTAAGCATGCCCACGCAGAGCTTTGCCCAATCGACGTGTTCGGCTTCTTCAGGCGCCAAATCGCGAAGTCTTGGCGTGCTGCGTTCCGCGCATTCCTGAATAATTCGAGCGCCAATTACGTACTTCGCGGGATCGTCTCGATCGTCTTTCGCGCCTGCGAGGCGCTCTAGCCAGAGGCGATCGCGCTCGTCCGATAGCCCTTCCCGCGCGAGCGTTAGCGTGATTGCGGCGTTGTGTACGACCGACACGATCCTGCGTTCGAGATCGGTCATCTGGTCCCACGCCTCTCCCGACGGGGTCGACGCGCAAACGCAGTCGGCCCAGTCGGCCAACGCTTTGACAGCAGCATCTTCCGTGCTTTGCTTCTTCTCGGACACTTACCCTGTCCCTTGGCCCGGTCGGTTCGTACCCGACGCGGGCCGCTTTCGTTGTGTGCCATACTAGCGCCTCTTGGCCCTTTCGGCTTCCAGGTCGACCACGCCCACCCGGGCCGCTCGGCGCGCCCTGAGCTCATCCGTGAGGGCCTGCACGGCATCCCAGGCGCCGTCACGGCTGGCGCGGAGCAAGGCCTCACCTAGCGCCGTCTCAACAGGGTCGGGAGCAAGCGCACGGTGCTCATCTAGCAACGCACGCGGTGTGACTTCCGCGGACTTAGCCTCGCCGAGGCTGACAATCTCAGACTCCCCGGCTTCTTGACCAAGCGTCAATATGCCTGATTCATCAGACTGCGACTCATTCGAGTCCCGTCCGCCCCGCTGAAACAACCCCCGAATTCGCAAGAGTTCGGGGGTTTTTCTTTGCCTGAGACGATTGCCGAATCGATCGGCCAATGCGTCGGCCGTCGATCGCAAGGCGCACGGCAGCCACACGCCACCACGCCGTCGGCACCGCTCGCTCGTCGAACCAGCGGACCTGCGGCGCCCCCACCAAGCGCGCCGCACCCCGCGAGCCGAACACCATCGCGGCTGCCAAGAAGCTCCAATCCGCAGTAACCCGCCACCCAAGCAGCACGTGAACCAAGCCCATCGCCGGCCGACCCTAGGCCCAATAACGAAAGGCCGCGAACCTTGCGGCGCGTGGCCTCCCTCGAAACGCCTATTTGAGCGTTACGACCTGCGTGCCCCAGTAGCCGCTGGCGAGCAGCACCGTGTCGTCCTGGCGGGCCAGCGACGACGTCCACCAGCCGCGCGTGCGCACGAACTGGTCGAACGCGGGCGCTTTGCCGTCGGCGAGCTTGAAGATGTCGACGCCCTGACCGCTCCAGCCTGACGTCACGAACGCGCGATCACCCTGGACACCGAGCAGCCAGCCCCAGCCTTTGGCCTGCTTGGATGGCAAGACCGCGGGGTGATGCGGGTCGCTCAGATCGACCTGGTAAAGCCGCACGCTCGAGCTATTTTCGTCCCAGTCTTGAGCGCTGAAGTAAGCGGTGCTGCCCTGCACGAACACGCTGCCGGTGTAGCCCGGGATCGACACGTGGCCCTGCAGGTAGGCGTGGTCACCCGAAAGCTTGAGCACGGCGAGATCGTTGGTCGTGTGGCTGCCATCCCAGTGGTAGTCCATCGTGTAGATCAAGTTTGGATCATCCGCGGACCCGCCGACCAGGATGCCCGGCACGTTGATCTTCTGCGAAACGCGCGGCTTCTTGCTATTGCTGAGGTCGACGTGATCGATGTAGTAGCGGACGACACCGGGGTAGTAGCTGTTGTTGGCGTTGTCATAAAACGGCTGGTCCTCCCACTCGTAGTGCGAGGCGTACAGCTGGTCACCGACCGCTTGCAGGTTGCCCCACCAGGCGTCGTTGTCCTTCGTTACCACTACCGACGCGACCGTCGGCGCGTCCGGCTTCGATGCGTCGACCACGTACAGTGACTGAAGCGCGTCCACGTAGGTGCCGGCGGCGTCGTATTGCGGCATCCAGCGCCGGAAAGCCAGCTTGTTTCCGGCCACTTGCACCACGCTCGCGCCGTAATACCAGTCGTACATGCCGCAGCCGCCCCAGCCCCACATCCAGCCGTAATAGTTCGAGCCGATGTCCGGTAGCGCGATTTTCCCGCGCAATTTAGCACCGCCGTTCGACGTATCGACGGTCTGCACCACCTGCGACCACGAGTAGCACTTGTACGCCGCCGCGTTCGGGTCGTCCGGCAGCTCCTTGCCGGGGTACGGGCCGCCCTGCCCCTCCGCACAAGCGACCTCGTGCCGCACGCTGCTCACGACGTAGCTCATGTCGCCGTCGTGGAAAACGGTCGGGTTGACGCCGTCGATCGCCAGGCTGGCAATCGCGGGATCGGTCACGTTCTCTTCAGCCTGCGCCATCGGCAAGACGCGCAGCTCGGAGTGATCGGTGTCGTTGTCCCAGAAGTCGCTCGAGACCTCGACGATGTTGTCGCCGACCGGCTTGGCGTTCACGACGTTGCGCGCGAGCGTGAGCTCCGTCACCACGCTCGGGTTGGCATGATCGGTGTAGTCCACGACCGACAGCGCCAGATCACTGAGCGAAACCAAGCGGTTTTTCACGAAAATGCCGCGTTCTACCCAGCCTTTGGTCTTGGCTGTGCCGCTGGTCGCGATGCTCTCGGGCGTGAACTCGATCAGTTGCACGCCGTTGTTGTAGGCGTAGCCGCCCGGGTCCCAACCGCTGAACGGCAGCACGACCAAGCCGTCGGCGTCGTTCTTGGTGAACGCTTTGAACGTCCCCGCCGCTGGCGTCCAGGCCCAGCCCTTGCCGAACTCCGCCGTACCGAGCGATTTCGGGTGTGTGGGATCGCTCATGTCGAAGTACGACAGGGCGATCGGGCTCTTGTAGTTGCTCGAGCAGTCGTAGGTGTTGCCGAGCGCGAACAGCCGGTCGCCGTTCGGGATCATCAGCGAGATTTGGCCTTGAATCGTCGACGAGCCGAGCTTCTTCGGCATCGCCGGATCCGACAAATCGTACACATCGAGCGGGGTTTGAATCGCACCCGTAACGACGTTGCCGTCGTAGTAGCAGCCCCAATCGCTGGGCGTGAGGTACAGGCGGCTGCCGTCAAAGCGCGCGGTCGCACTCCAACCCGGCATCGGCTGCTGCAGGTTGCCAGACATTTTCGGATGATCCGGGTCGGTGAAGTCCGCGCTCGAAATGCTGAGCACGTTCTGGTTCGTGCCGTTGTTCGAGTTGTATTGAAAGATCTGCCCGACGACATGCGCCAGCTTGCCGTCGGCAAAGTCGAGGTTCCAGCGACCGTTATCAGCGCCCCAGTTCTGCAGCGAGCCGGGCACGATCACCGAGCCGCGCTCCACGATCTGCCCCGCAGGGTCGCTGATATCGAGGTAACGCAGCTCACTTTGGGCGTCGGTGCCGTACGGACCATTGCCAGTCGTACCCACGTCGGATGCGAGCAAGATCGAGCTCGGCGTCACGTTGAACACGCCGCCGTAGCCGGGCACTTCGTAAGTGTCGACAGCGCTGATCTTGCCGCCAGCAAAGCTCACGCTCGAAACCGTGACCTGCGCGCCGTGGTTGGTGCCGACGCTCGCGACGCCGTCGAAACCGCCGTACCATTCGTAGTCCCAGCTATTTTTCTCGGTCACCGCGTACAACACGTCGCCGACGACGCGCGTGTCGCGGACCCAGCCGCCGAGCAGCGCTTCGCCGGTGATTTTCATGTTGGTCGGGTCGCGCGCGTCGATGCCACGGACGATCGAACCGTGGAACGGCGTGCCGTCGTCCATCGTCCCGTACCAGTCGGCCACGACCACGCTGGCGATGCCGTTGCGCACGATCATTTCGACCGGCGAGCCGTAGATCGGCGAACGACCGACCAACTTGGGATGGTCGACGTCGCTGACGTCGAACACCATCAGGCCGCGGTACTGATTCAGGTAGTAAAGCTTGTCGCCGTCGAGCCGGTAGAGGTCGGTCTCTTCGACCGTGCGCGTGGTGGCGCCGGCGCTCTTGTTGCCGTTGCTGCTCGGCGGGGCCGAACTCGAGCCGCCCGACGAGGCAGCAGCACCATCCGACGCAAGCTCACCGGGGCCCTGCGACGCCCCGTTGGGTGGCGCCGACGAGAAATCGCTCTGCCCTTCGGTCAGCTCCGGCGTCTTGCCGTGACCGGCGTTGGTGCTGCTGCAAGCCAACGTCGAGCCCAGAGCCAGGACCAAGGCGAGTGCGGTGTGCGAGCGACCGAGAGCGAAGGCGGAAGTCATGCGAATCTCCTCGCCCCGCCAGACTGCAGGCCCCGTGCCAGCCAGAACGGGCACGTGGCGCAGTCAATTCAGCAATAGATTCCGCCGTTTGTGTCACAGCGTCAGACGCGGCCGGTGTGCCACTGGCACAACCAGCGCGACCTTTGCGCCCCTCAGTAGGCTTTCGCGAAGATCACCCGCTGCCGACTCGGCTCGCCCGTGAAGATGCAAACGCCCGGCTCGGCGTCGAGCTCGCGCGGGATGCAGCGAACCGTGACCTTGAGCTCGGTCTTGAGCAGCTCTTCGACCTCACGCGAGCCATTGAAGTGTGCCAGCGCGAAGCCGCCGTGGATCTCCGGCTTGTTCGGGTTCTTGGGGGTGAAGAACGCGTAGAACGCCTCTTTCGAGTCGATCTTCATGGTGTGCTGCTCGCGTAGGGCCAGCGCCTTCTTGTACAGGCCGTCTTGAATGTCCTGCAAAAGGGCGGGCAGGCTCGCGGGCACGTCGGCCGCGACCGGGAACGTCTTCTCTTTGGGGCCCTGATCACGACGATACAGCGCCACGGTGCCCTTCTCCAGATCGCGCGGGCCAATCTCGATCCGCAGCGGCGCGCCCTTCTTGATCCACTCCCAGCTCTTGGCGCCGCCTGGCAGATCACGCTCGTCGACCTCGACCTCGATCGATGCGCGGTGAAAGAATTGGTCGCGGATCTTCTCGGCCAGCTCGCGCGCGCCCTTGAGCACGGCCTCGCGCACTTCAGGCTTGGGAATGATCGGCAGAATCACGACCTGGGTCGGCGCCATGCGCGGCGGCACGATCATGCCGTCGTCGTCGGCGTGCACCATGATCAGCATGCCGACCAAACGCGTGCTCACGCCCCAGCTGGAGGTCCAGGCCAGCTCTTCTTTGTTGTCGCGCGACAGGAACTTGATGCCGCTGCTCTTGGCGAAATTTTGGCCCAAAAAGTGCGAAGTTCCGGCCTGTAGCGCCTTTCTGTCTTGCATCATGGCTTCGATGCACAAGGTCTGCACGGCACCCGGAAAGCGCTCCCCCTCGGTCTTCTCGCCCATGAACACCGGCACGGCCAGGTAGTCGCGCGCGAACTCGGCGTAGACCTTGAGCATCTTCTCGGTCTCTTCGCGCGCTTCGGCCTCGGTCTCGTGCGCGGTGTGGCCCTCTTGCCAAAGGAACTCGGCGGTGCGCAAGAAAAGCCGCGTACGCATTTCCCAGCGCACCACGTTGCACCACTGATTGATCAGGATCGGCAGGTCGCGGTACGACTTCACCCACTTGGCGAACGACGCGCCAATGATCGTCTCCGACGTGGGCCGAATCACGAGCGGCTCGGCCAGCTGAGCACTAGCTGCTGGACGTAGACCACCGCCCGGCGCGGCTTCGAGCCGGTGATGAGTGACGACCGCGCACTCTTTGGCGAAGCCTTCGACGTGCTCGGCTTCCTTGGCCAAGTACGAGAGCGGGATGAACAGCGGGAAATACGCGTTCTTGTGACCGGTCGCCTTGAACATGCGGTCGAGCGCCCGCTGGATGTTTTCCCAGATGCCGTAGCCCCACGGCTTGATCACCATGCAGCCGCGCACGTCCGAGTTCTCGGCCAGGTCGGCTTCGCGCACGACCTCTTGGTACCAAACCGGATAATCCTGCTCGCGTCGGGGCGTGATCGCCGTCTTTACATCGCTCATCGAGCCGCCAAATCACCGCGCCGTCCCCCGCCGTCAACCCGTAACGGCTCGAAACAACAGGAAGGCGGGAAGGCGGGAAGTTTTTTGGGGTGCGCAGCCGAATGGCGTTCACACGGCACCGCGTCGACGGCGCCCGTGGCTCAGCGGGGCGAAACCCCAGAATCCTTCTTCTGGGCTTCCCGCCTTCCCGTCTTCCTGTTGATCCCGCTCGAGCGTTAGACGAGGCCGGGCAGCGGTCCAGTGCAGAAGTTCGCGTCGCCGAAGGTCGTGTCGCTGACGCCCATCGCGTTCAGCAGCGAGACGAGCAGGTCGGCGTGGGAGTTGCCAGCGTATTGGACGTAGCGGCCGGTGCGGAAGTACCAGCTGCCGCCAGCGACCAAGAACGGCATGTTGTCGTGGCTGTGAGTGGTGCCCATCGACACCTCGTTGCCCCAGAACAACAGCGTGTTGTCGAGCACACTGCCCTCGCCTTCGGCAACGGCCGACAGCTTGTCGAATAGGCGCGCGATCAAGCTCGAGTGCCAATTCTGGCGACTGATCAGCTGCGCTTTGGCGTCGGGGTCACCCGCGCCAGAGTGCGACAGCGCGTGCCCCTCACCCATGCTGGAGAGCCACGGGTAGCGAATGCGGTTGAGCGCAGTCGAGATCTCGAAGCTTGCCACGCGCGTCAGATCACAGGCGAACGCCAGCGCGAGCAGATCCAGCTCGAGCTCGGCGATCTTGGGCATGTCGGTCTCGCTCACCGGATCGAGCACCGGGGGCTGCTCGGGCAGCATGCAATCACCGATGCCGATCGACAGGCGTCGCTCCACGTCACGCACCAACGTCAGGTGGGCGTCGAGCGTCTGGCGATCTTGCGCGCTGAGCCGTGTCTGCAGAGTCGAGAACTCGCTGGCGACCGCGTCGAGGACGCTCTTGCGCTGCGCCAAGAGCGCTTTGGCCACGTCCTGATCGGGGGTCGTGGCTGGCGGCAAGAAGTTATCGAAGACCCGCTTGTAGACGTCGAGCGGCGTCGCCAGCGGAGGCAACGGCAAGCCGGCGCCCGCGTAGGAAATCCGTCCTTGAACGTCGTTCTCGGTCGCGCGCACGCCCAGTTGCAAGCTCGCGATCGGGCTGCCCACGCCGATCGCGCCAGCGACCTTTTGATCGATGCTGATGCCGGTGGCCCAACCGGCAGTGCGGCCACAGCCGTCGACGAACAGGCCTTCACCGAGTTTGGTGTTGGTGAACACGGCACCGATGCCGCGTTGATGCGGACCGCCAGCGCCATCGGCGGCGACCGTCATCTCCAAGCCGCCCAAGATCAGCAGGCGATTTTTGTACGCCTTCAACGGATCATGACTCGTGCTGAGCTGAAAATCGCTCTCGTTGGCGACGGCGGTCGGCCACCAGCCGTCATGGATCACGCCGTTGGGCGTGTACATCGTAACGAAGCGCTTGGGCGCCAGGCCGATTTCGGCGCGCGCCGCCATCGACGGTAGGAACGGCAGCGCCAGCGCCGCGCCCGAAGCCGCGCGCAGCACGTTGCGCCTTGAAATTCGACGATTCACGGCGCCCCCGTCATGGCTGGGCGATACAGGAACGAGTCGGTTTGCGTCAGCGCGACGAGCAGCTCTTTCAAGTCGCCGCCCGAGCTAGCGAAGCGCTCTTTCAGCTGCGCTATGCTGCAGGCGTCATCCGGCTGCGCTTGGCGACCGAAGGTGTAGGTGTACCAGTTGGCGGCCAGGCAATCGCGCGCCATCGGGCTGCTCGCGATGCGCTCGGCTAGCTCCCCCGCGCCCATGAAAGTGCCGTCGAGGCCGACTTCGCCGGTGTTCAGCACCTCGCCCGATTCGTCCACGTCGAAGCCGTTCTCGGTAGCGCGATAACGACCCAGCTGATCGTAACGCTCGAAGCCGAAGCCGACGCCGTCGATCAGCTTGTGACAGCTGGCGCACGCCGCCTGCTCGGTGTGCTGGCGAAAACGCTCGCGCGTGGTGGCGCTGGGATCCGGGTTCGGCGGCACCGCGTTGACGTCGGGCGGTGGCGGCGGAACGGCTTGGCACAGGAAACGTTCGCGCACGAACACCCCGCGAATCACCGGTGCGGTTTGGTCCGAATGCGACAACAGCGCCAGCAGCGCCGGCTGGGTGAGCAAGCCGAAGCGCGGATCAGGCAGTGTCTGTGCCTCGAAGCCGTGGCCCGGCGCCGGCAGCGTACCGCCGTAGAGCGGCGCGAGCGCGTCGTTGACCCAGACGTTCGGGTCCTTGAACAATCGCTGGAAGCTGCCTTGGGTGCCGAAATACGTGGTGTCCAGAAACGTCGTCAGCGATTCGCGCAGCGACGTGTTGAGCCTACTGACGTCGAGATCCGTCCCCTCGCGCACGGCGCCGTCGAGCCGGGACAGGTTCAGCCATTGTTCGCTGAAATCCCGCACGATGTCGTGAGCGCGCGTGTCTTCGAGCAGCCGCCGCGCCTCACGCTCGACGTCCTTGGCCGTGGCCAATTGCCCGCCATCGGCGGCCTCGAGCAGCTGCTCGTCCGGCACCGAGCCCCACAGCGTGAACGCCAGGCGACCAGCCAGCTCGTAGCCGCCAAGTGCGATCGCACCGCTCTCCGCCGTTGGAGCGCGCAGCGAATCCACGCGGTACAGAAACTGGGGCGATTGCAAGACCGCCTGAATCACCAGTTCAACGCCTTTGGCGTAGCCCTGTACATTACCAGCGTCGAACAGCGCCAGCAGCGGCTTGGCCTCGGGAGCCGTGAGCGGGCGGCGAAACGCTCGCGCACCGAAACTAGCGACGAAAACGTGGCCGCACGCAGCGGCGTCTTGCTCCGTGCCGCATGGCGCAACGTCCGCCAAACGTTTCTGTGCGGCGTTCGCAGCGACGGTCTCGGCCGCCGTCAGGTAATGCTCCACGAGTGAAGGATTGGCGCGGTTGGCGCTGGCGTTGGTGCGGTAGCCGTCGACTTCGTTTTCGGGCGGGAAGGCTTGGGCGGGGTGGCTAGTGTCACCGAGCAGGTCACGCACGATGTTGTCGTACTGGAAGCGCGTCAGCGGGTGCAGCGGCGCCGAGCCAGGGGCGGGCCCGACGCAGCTCTTGGGCTCGGTCATGCCGGTCGTTCCAGCCATGCCGCCCGTTGCTGCCGCGTGCGGTGGCGGCTTGGTCTGCTCGCAGCCCAACGCGCCCAGGGCGAGCAGCGACGCGGCAGAAATTCCCCAAGTCCAAAGACGCATGCGGAGCACCTAAGCGTGCCCTTGAGCTGACTTACGGTCAATCGAATCGGCCGCGTGTCCGAGGTTTTTCGAGGCGTTGGTGCGTGTCGCGGCTTAGCATCGGCGCCATGCCGCTCCTCTAGATCCAGACTTCGGCCCCGCTGGGCGCAGCAGGCGCTCCCGTGGGCCTGCTTAAGAACCTTTCAGCCCTGCTCGCGCGCCAGCTCGGAAAACCCGAGAGCTACGTAATGCTCAGCTTCGAGCACGCGGTGGAGCTCATGTTCGGCGGCTCGAGCGAGCCTGCGTGCTTCAGCACGTTCGCATGATCATGCATGGTGCCTTGAGTGATTACGCACCCCGCCTGTGAACAACGGCTCCGCTCCACACCGCAGCCGCGCTCGCCGCGACACAAGCGCCCGGGAGATGGTGCCAGGGTGCGCCACCGGCGCCTGACCCCGGCCCAAGCCAGCGAGGAATCGTCGGCCAAAGGCGTGGCACGCGGCGTGCTACCGAGGTCGCCATGACGAAGGTCCACAAGTCGCTGGCTATCTTGGCGGGGCTCGCCCTGCCCGGATACTCATGGCTCGATGGCTCCGGCTGGCTCGCGTGGACCATGTTCTCGAAGAGTGAAACTTATAGGCTGCGCGTAGTCGTGACCGATAACGCCAGCCAAACCAGCTTGGTCAACCCGAGCGCGCTCGCCGCCTTCGCCAGCGAGCAGGTCGGTTTGTACTTGTCGGGAGCGGAGCACTTTCGGCAAGCGCCGGTGAGCAACGCCTTCGCAGCCAATTTGGACGGGGTTGGCAAGCTTGCCTGCCGCGCGGTGCCAGGCGCTGTTCGCGCGAGCGTCGCGCTGGACAGCCGCAGGAATCTCGACGCCCCGGTGCGAACGACTTCCGCGGAGATCACGTGTCTGTGAGCCGGCGCAAGGCCGGCGCCCCGGTTCGCAACGTTCCGCTTTGGCTGCTGCTCTTGGCGTGTCCCCTGTCGCTGCTCACGCAGTGTTCGGGGTCGAGTTCGAGCGATACCGCTGCCGGCGCTTCGACCTGCGGCTCGGCTCTAGATTGCCCCCTCCGGAAATCGACTTGCGACGGCTCCAAGGCCGCGACCTACACGGCGCGCTGCGCCAGCGGTTCGTGCGCGTGGGACAAAGCGACCACAGCTTGCAAAAGTGGCTGCGCCGACGGCGCTTGTCTGACCGCTGAGCCGTCGCCCAAAACCTGCACCGCAACCGCTGATTGCGACCTGCCGCCTTCGACCTGCAGCAGCACCACCGTGCTCGCCTACTACACCAACGCTCACTGTCAGGCTGGTTCCTGCGCTTGGGACAAGGCGGAGATGCAGTGCCTGGGCGGCTGCCAGAACGGTGGCTGCACGCTCAGCACGACGACCACCACGTCGTCGGTCCCACCCGTGCAGGGCACTAGCGGAAGCGGCGGGCAAGCCGGCGCGAGTGGACAATCCGGTGGCGGCAGTACGGGTGGCAGTGGCGGAACGAACGCGCTCGGCGACGCTGGCGCTGGCGATTGCAGCTCGGTAGGCGGAGCTGCCGGGCAATGCGCCATGCCTTGAGGGCGAACGCAACGACGGCGGTTGCCGTCGTCGCGTTGTCTGCGTGCGGAGGAGCGCCCGGCGCGGAGCGGGATCGGGACGCAGCCTCGACGACTGTTTGCGAGCAGCCGACCACGCTCTCGTTCACGGCCGATCCGGGCGACGACGACGAAGCCTATGTCTGCTTTGGGTTCGATGCCGCCAGGCTCGCTGCACCCGCGCTGGGCGGCGTGGTTTGGAGCGCTCCCGATTCGTCCAGCTCGACCCTGCTTCACCACGCCACGCTCTACGCAGTGCCGGCGGACTTTCCGGATGGCCCGGCAGCATGTGATGGCATGCCTGCGGGCGCCGTCGGGCTCCACGTTTGGAGTCCGGGCGGCGACAACCTCGACCTACCCGCGGACGCGGCGCTGGCGATCCCGGCCGGAACGCGGCGCTTCGTGGTCGAAGCGCACGTGCGACGAGTCCACGCCGGCGCGGCCACGGCGACTTCGGCAACGCTGTGCGCGGCTGCGACGAACGCCGTCCATCAGGCTGCATTTCTGGGCTACGCGGCGCCGGTTCCGGCGCTCCGCCCCATGCACGACGAACAGAGTGATGGCTCGTGCGAGCTCGCGAGCGACGCGCACCTTTGGTCGGTATGGCCCCACATGCACCTGGCCGGTCGAGAGATCTCGGTGCGGCTCCGCGGAAGCGACGGCATGGATCGCCCGCTCATCGACGTGAACCCGTGGAGCTTCCACGAGCAACGGACCTACCGAATCTCGGTCGACGCGCAAGCTGGCGACCGGCTCGAAACGCATTGCCGTTGGCACAACGGCACCTCGAGCTACATTTTCGCGGGTCTGCGGACCGAAGACGAGATGTGCAACGCGGGTCTGATCGTCTGGCCCGCGGAGGCCGCAGCATGCCGCTGAGCGAGCGCGAAAGCGCGCGTCCGTTGGCGTGGAGCCGGGTCGCGCTGGGCGCGCTGTTCTTGCTGCGAACCACGCCTGCGTTAGTGCCGATGCACGTGCCGTTCGCCGCTGGCACCTACCCGCTCTTGGGTTGGCCGAACCAGGCCTGGCACGGTTCGCCGGTCTTCGGCCTTGGCGTTCCGGCGGCGGTCGTTGCGGCAGCTTGCGTAGTGCGAACGATCGCTGCGCTCTGCTTCATGCTCGGGTATCGGACGGCTTGGGCAGGTGTTTTAGCCGGGCTCTCTGGCTATTTTCTGCTGTTTCAGGAGCCATTTGGCTTCAACGCCACGCTGCACTTGTTGTTTCAAGGCGTCATGCTGCTGAGCGCCACCGACGCTGGCGTGGTGCTGGCGCTGCGACCGGTGCCTGTCAAAAATCCTGCGTCCGGCAAGCTGCTGATCCGCGCATTCTTGGCGTCGATCTACCTTTGGGCCGGCTTCGTGAAGCTGCGCGGCGATTGGCTGGACGGGCGCACGCTCGAGCTCTTTCACAAGAACGGCTCGCTCTCGGGGCGACTCGCCGACGTCCTGCTTCTCACTGAAGGCCGACGCGCGCTGATCGCTTGCTGCATCGTCGTCACCGAGCTCTGCTTACCGGTCTTGCTCTTCGCGCCGCCTACCCGTCGCTGGGCGCCGTACCTCGCGCTCTGCTTGCACGGCGCCATCGAGCTCGCGGCGCGCCCCGACCTACTCGGCTGGGCGATGGCCGCGCTGCTGCTCTCGATCTTGCCGAGGCCCGGCGCGTCGAGCCGCTTGGAGCCGAAACCTTCGTTTTAGGAGAGGCCCGGTTGCTGACCGGGCACGGGCGTACCGGGCGGCACGTTTACGGCCGTATCGTCGCCTTCGATCTTTTCTTCGAAGTATTCGCCAGCGCGGTACTCGGTGCGCGTGCGGCGGCGGCCGAAGAGTGAGTCGGCGTCGGTGAAGTTGAGGGCTTCGCGCAACACGTCGTCCATGTGATCGACGAGCACGATGCGCAGTCCGCGCAGCACGCGCCGCGGCACTTCTTTCAAGTCTTTGCGGTTCTCGCGCGGCACGATCACGGTCTTGATGCCGTTGCGGTGCGCGGCCAGCAGCTTCTCTTTCAAGCCGCCGATCGGCATCACCCGACCGCGCAGCGTGATCTCCCCGGTCATCGCCACGTCGGTTTTGACGCTGATGCGGGTGAGCGCGCTGGCGATGCTGGTCGCCATCGTCACACCCGCGCTAGGCCCATCTTTCCGGATGAACTCGGGAAAGTGCACGTGCAGATCGATCTTTTGGTAAAAATCGGGCTCGAGCTTGAGCGCGGTCGAGCGCGAGCGAACGTACGTCATCGCCGCTTGCGCGCTCTCTTCCATGCCCTTCTCGAGGCGGCCGGTAATCACCAGCTTGCCCTTACCGGGCACCACGCTGACCTCGCAGTCGAGGATGTCGCCGCCGTGATCGGATACGGACAGGCCGTGCGTGAGGCCGATTGAATCCGCCTCTTCCTTCTTACCGAGTCGGAACTGCGGCACGCCCAAGAAGCCCGGAATGTCCGTGCCCTTGATCTCGATCTTCTGCTCTTTGCCTTCGCGCACGACTCGCAGCGCAGCCTTGCGACAGACTGATGCGATCTCGCGCTCGAGCGAACGCACGCCGGCTTCGCGCGTGTAGTGGTGAATGATCGTGCGGATCGAGTTCTCACTGAACGTGAGATCTACCTCTTCGAGGCCGCACTCTTTCTTCTGGCGCGGCACCAGGTACTTCTCGGCGATATTCAGCTTCTCGAACTCGGTGTAGCTCGTAAGCTGGATGATCTCCATGCGGTCCTGCAGCGGCACCGGGATGCCATTCAGGGTGTTCGCGGTTGTGATGAACATCACGTCCGAGAGATCGTAGTCGAGATCCAGGTAGTGGTCGTTGAAGGTGTTGTTCTGCTCCGGGTCCAAGACCTCGAGCAGCGCGGCGGCCGGATCACCGCGGAAATCCGTGCTCATCTTGTCGATCTCGTCGAGCAAGAACAGCGGATTGTTGGAGCCGACCTTCTTCAGGCTCTGCACGATCTTGCCCGGCAAAGCGCCGATATACGTGCGCCGATGGCCGCGAATTTCCGCCTCGTCACGCACGCCGCCGAGCGACAGGCGCGTGAATTTCCGACCGGTAGCGCGGGCGATGCTGCGCGCAATGCTGGTCTTGCCGACACCGGGCGGACCGACGAAGCACAAGATTGGCCCCTTGAGCTTCTTGGTCAGCGCCTGGACTGCCAGGTACTCGATGATGCGCTCTTTCGGCTTCTTCAAGCCGTAGTGATCCTCATCGAGGATCTTCTCGGCTTCGGCGATGTCGAAGCGCTCTTCGGTCTTGTCCTGCCACGGCAGGCTCAAGATCCAGTCGACGTAGTTGCGCACCACGGTCGCTTCCGCGCTTGTCGGGTGCATCATTTTGAGCTTCTTCAGCTCTTTTTTGACCTTGCCGAGCGCCTCTTCGGAGAGCTTCTTGGTCTTGAGCTTCTCCTCGATTTCCGCGATCTCGTTCTTGAACTCGTCGCGCTCGCCACCACCCAGTTCCTTCTGGATGGCCTGCATTTGCTCGTTTAAGTAGTATTCCTTCTGCGTCTTCTCCATCTGCTTCTTGACGCGGGAGCGGATCTTCTTCTCCACCTGGAGAATCTCGATCTCGGCTTGCATCAATTCGTACAGGCGCTCGAGACGCTTCTTGGCGTCTTCCATTTCGAGCAAAGCCTGTCGATCACTCAGCTTGATGGTCGGCAGATTGGCAGCGATCGTATCGCTGAGCTTCCCGGCATCATCGATGCTTTGGACGCTCATCAACACTTCAGGCTGCACCTTCTTGTTGAGCTTGACGTAGACCTCGAACGTGCTCTGCACGCTGCGGATCAACGCCTCCACCTCGACGTCGGACACGACGGCTTCTTGGATCTCTTCCAGCTCTACCTGGAAGAAATCGGCGGAATCTAGGTAGCGGCGGACGCGCGCGCGCTGCCGGCCTTCAACCAGCACCTTGACGGTGCCGTCGGCCAGCCGCAAAAGCTGGACGATCGTCCCGAGCGTGCCGACGGCGTAGATGTCGTCCGGCGTCGGGTCGTTGGTCTTGGCGCTGCGCTGGGCGGCAAGGAAGATCTCCTTCGTTTGCGCCATCGCTTCGTCGAGCGCCGCAATGCTGCGTTCGCGACCGACGAACAGCTGCGAAACCATGTGCGGGAACACGATGATGTCGCGCAGCGGCAACGCCGGAACGACCTTCTTAGTCCCCTGCCCGTTACCGTCGTTTTTAAAGAACATGAGTCAGCTCTTGGCGTGCGACCGGCAGCCTCAGCCGACCCCCGCTTCCTTGTGATAGACGATCAGCGGCGTATCGCCCTTGTTGATGGCGTCTTCGTTGACGACCACCTCTTTGATGCCCGACTTCGACGGCACGTCGTACATGACGTCGAGCATGGCCTCTTCCAAGATCGCGCGCAGACCGCGCGCGCCGCTCTCACGCGTTAGAGCTTCCTTGGCAATCGCCTGTAGAGCGCCCTTGGTGAACTTCAGCTTCACGCCGTCCATCTCGAACAGCTTTTGAAACTGCTTCACCAAGCTGTTCTTCGGCTTGGTCAGGATGTCGACGAGCGCATCTTCGGAGAGCTCGTGGAGCGTGGCGATCACCGGCAAGCGGCCGATGAACTCCGGGATCAAACCGAACTTCAGCAAGTCCTCCGGCTGCACCTCACTCAACAGGTCGCCGAGCTTGAAGTCGTTCTTGCTCTTTACGTCGGCGCCGAAGCCCATGCGCGACTGGCCCATGCGGCGCTGGATGATCTGATCCAACCCCACGAAGGCACCGCCGCAGATGAACAAGATGTTGCTGGTGTCGACCTGCAAGAAGTCTTGCTGCGGGTGCTTGCGGCCGCCCTTGGGCGGAACGTTGGCGACCGTGCCTTCGATGATCTTGAGCAGCGCTTGCTGCACGCCTTCACCAGACACGTCGCGCGTGATCGACGGGTTGTCGCTCTTGCGGCTAATCTTGTCGATTTCGTCGATGTAAACGATGCCGCGCTGCGCGCGCTCGACGTCGTGATCGGCGTTCTGCAGCAGCTGAACGATGATGTTCTCGACGTCTTCGCCGACGTAGCCTGCTTCAGTAAGCGTGGTCGCGTCCGCGATCGCGAACGGCACCTTGAGGATCTTGGCG
The DNA here is from genome assembly GCA_038252755.1 of Polyangiales bacterium. Lineage (GTDB taxonomy): Bacteria > Myxococcota_A > Polyangia > Polyangiales > Polyangiaceae > PMG-095. The sequence goes on from JBBSAB010000037.1 coordinate 27,613, forward strand.
AGCGTCTGCGCCAACAGCGTCTTGCCGCTGCCGGTCGGACCGAGCAGCAAGATGTTGCTCTTGCCCAACTCGACGTCTTCCGACTGCACCTTCGTATCGATGCGCTTGTAGTGGTTGTAGACGGCGACCGAGAGCACCTTCTTGGCGCGGTCTTGGCCGACTACGTAGTCATCGAGGATCGCTTTGATCTCCGACGGCTTCGGCATCGGATCGGAACCGCCCGTGGGCTCGTCCTTCTCGACTTCCTCGGCGATGATGTCGTTGCAGAGCGCGATGCACTCATCGCAGATGTAGACGGTGGGCCCTGCGATGAGCTTTTTGACTTCCTTCTGGGATTTCCCACAGAAGGAGCAACACAGGTTCCCGTTGGATTCGTCTCGCCTTCTCTCCACGTTTCGCTCTTCTCGCCCTAACGGATGTTGGGATTATCGTTTCAGAATTCGGGAAATTGTAGGGCTCATCGTCGCCCATCGCAAGGATATGCGCCGCGCTGCACGTAGAAGCGGCACGATCGGCGCACAAGCTAAGAGGTCAGATGACACGCCGCACCGATAGTCCCCGAGCCGACAGATACACCCTCGAAGAACCAAGCGATTACGGGGCGATACGGCTCAACTCTTCGCGTGTTACGCGCAAAGCTCAGGACTTTTCGACCTTCTTCTTGTGCTCGAAGATCTCGTCGATGATGCCGTATTCCTTGGCCTGCTGCGCGCCCATGTAGAAATCGCGCTCGATGTCCTTGGCCAGCTCGTCCCGGTTCTTGCCGGTGCTCTTGGCCAGGATGTCGGTCAGGACGTCCTTCATGTGGCGGATTTCGCGCGCCTGGATCTCGATGTCCGTCGCCTGACCACGCGCGCCGCCGAGCGGCTGGTGGATCATGATCCGCGAGTGCGGGAGCACGAAGCGTCGACCCTTCATGCCAGCACCCAGCAAGACAGCGCCCATACTGGCCGCCTGCCCCACGCAGATCGTGCTGACGTTGCAGCGCACGTACTGCATCGTGTCGTAAATCGCGAGACCGGCCGTAACTACGCCGCCCGGCGAGTTGATGTAGAGCTGAATGTCCTTGTCGGGATCTTCGCTCTCCAAGAACAAGAACTGCGCGATGATGATGTTCGCGACGTCGTCGTCGACCGCGCTGCCCAGGAACACGATGCGGTCCTTCAGCAGGCGGGAGAAGATGTCCCAGGTTCGCTCGCCGCGGTGGGTCGTCTCGACCACGTGCGGATAGATGATGTTCGCCTCGGGGCGGTCATTGACCCGCTCGAGGATGTCCATGGCCTGTGCACGAGTTTCAGGTCGCTTCATCTCGGTTCCTCTCCACACTCTCTCGTGCCCTACGTCCAAAAATCAACCCGGCTGAACGGGTAGGCCGTCGTTCTCGTGGTCGGTTGGTCCCAGCCCAACCGCGAGCCAGCTCAACCGTCCTCAATCTTGGCTTTGGCCTCGATAATGTCGAGGACCTTGTTTTCGAGGATCATGCCGATCAGCATTTCGCGCTTTTGCTGATCCTTGTACTGGACGCGAAGCTTGGCAAGGTTCTGGCCGGATTGCTCGGCCAGCTCTTTGAGACCGTTTTCGATCTCCTCGTTGCCGATCTTGATGCCTTCCTTCTTGGCAATTTCGGCCATCAGGAGGCCAGCGCGGACCTTGATCTCGCTGTCTTCAACCAGCTTGCCGCGCAGCTCGTCGCCCAGGCCGGTGACCTTCTGGCCCTGGCTGCGCGCCCGGGTGAGGATTTCCTGCTCGGTGAGGCGCATTTGGCGCTCGACCAGCGACGGCGGCACCGGCACCGGGTTGGCCTTGACCAACTCCAGCACCAACTGCTCGGCGAGCTGGTTGTCGCTCTGCTCTTTGGACTGAGCCTCGAGCTTCTTCTTGATGTCTTCTTTCAAGGCCGCCAGCGTCTCGAACTCGCCCACGTCCTTGGCGAACTCGTCATCGGCGTTCGGGAGCACGCGCTCTTTGATGTCCTTGACCGTGATCGCAAACTTGGCGGTCTTGCCCTTGAGCTTCGGGTGCGGGTGCTGCGCCGGCATCGGCACCTCGGCCGAAGCCGTGTCGCCCGTGCTCTTGCCAAGCACCGCTTCTTCGATGGGCGCCAGCAGCGTGCCGGCACCGAGCTCGACCTGAAAGTCGCTGGCGCCGGCGTCGTCGATCGTCTCGCCGTCGACCGACACCACGAAGTCGATGCTGACCGTGTCGCCGTTGATGCTGGGACGCGCAGCCTTCGGCGGCTCGAGCGTGGAGTGCGCGCGGCGCACCGCGTCGAGCTCCTTGTCGATCGCTTCGTCAGCAACTTCGACCTTCGGGCGCTTGGCGACCAGGCCTTCGTAACTCACTGAGGCGATCTCCGGCAGCACTTCGACGCGCGCCTTGTACGAGAACGGCTTGTTCTCTTCGACGCCCTGCGACTCGACCGCGGGCGACGTGACGGGCTGCAGCTTCTGGTCGGTGACGGCTTGCGGAAACGTCTCGTCGACGAGCTTCTGCGCGACGTCGGCGGCGATGCGTGCACCGTACAGGTGCGACAGCACTTTGCGCGGCGCTTTGCCGGGGCGGAACCCGCGAACCTTCGCGGTGCGTGCAACTTGGTTGTACGCCTTCTCGAGCTCCGTCGTGACTCGAGCGACGCCTACCTCGACGTCGAACTCCACCAAAACCGGGCTCAGCCTTGAAACGTTAACTTGCATCTCGACCATGACAGCGGCGGCAGACCTTACATGCCGTGCAGGTAACGTCAACGATCGTGACGGCAAAATCGCGGCACGAGAGCGAATCAACAGGAAGGCGGGAAGGCGGGAAGGTTTGATTGCGGGAGGGGCCGGCGGCGAGATCGCGTCATGCGTGTTCAGTCATCTCGTCTCGCCTGCGGGCCGCAGGCCCGGCGAGCCCAGGAACCTTCCCGCCTCCCCGCCTTCCTGTTCGCTCGTTCTCGCTCGCGAGCGGACAAAAGAAGACCCCGGTCGGAGGCAGCCGGCCGGGGTCCAAGGTGTCCCGGGAGAGGGACGCTAAGTCGGGTGACGATTACTCGTCTTGCTCGGCGGCCCAGAGCTTGGCCTCGAACGGGTCGAGATCGAAGTCGAGCTCCTGCGCGCCGCTGGACTCGAGCTCGTCGGAAGAAGACCAACCGATGCGCATGTCTGGCCGCAAAGTGTCGCGCTCGAAGTCAGCAAAACTGGTGTAATTCTTGGGCGAAGCCATGGTGTTGCAGAGTCTCCTTGGGTCGGCGGGCTCAGAAGCGGGGTCGGAGGCGTGAGGCAGAAAGCTCGACGACGCGGGCGGGAGTGGGCGTCCTGGGAGATTCGAAGAACCGCAGCTCGAGGATCCGCTCCTGGGCCTGACTGACCGTGTCGGGCGGCTCAACGAGGAGCGCCCGGGTCAGGTGGCTGCGGAGGTTCAAGAGCTTGTTCGCGGTTCGTCGTTCCAAGTCCACCTACTTACACCTACATCTACGTACACAGTACGACAGTGACCTACGTCATCCAACATTTCCACACTCCAACCGCGCAGTTCGATAACTGGCGGCTCGAAGCACGTGAGGAATCAACAGGAAGGCGGGAAGGCGGGAAGGATTTTCAGGTGGATACCCGGGCGCGAGCGCGCGACACCCGCGCGCAGGCAGGTCGTTTCGCCTGCGGGCCGGGGGCCCGGCGAACCAAGAAAACTTCCCGCCTTCCCGCCTTCCTGTTGTCTCGCTCTCCGTCTCGCTCTCGATCGCGCGATGGTAGGGTCCGCCCACGAATGAGCAGGCCCATGATCATCGCCATCGCCAACCAGAAGGGCGGCGTCGGCAAGACGACGACGGCGGTGAACCTCGCGTCGAGCCTGGCAGCCGCCGAGCGACGCGTGCTGCTCATCGACATGGACCCGCAGGGCAACGCCTCGAGCGGCGTCGGCGTGCGCCCCGGCACCACCCCGCTGACGATTTACGACGCGCTGATCGGCAACGCCACGCTGGCTGAAGTGCTGCAGCCGACCCCGCAGAAGACGCTCTTTCTCGCGCCGGCGACGCAAGATCTGACCGCCGTCGAGTACGAGCTATTCGACGAGGACCGCGGCACGCACCTGCGCACGCTGCTGCAGACCGCGCTCGACTACGAGTTCGTGATTATCGACTCGCCCCCTTCCCTGGGTGTGCTCACGTTGAATGTTTTGGTGGCGGCGGAGCGCGTGATCGTGCCCCTGCAACCGGAGTATTATGCGCTCGAGGGCATCACGTACTTGATGGCCACCATCGATCGCATCAAGAACTCGCTGAATCCGGGCCTAACGGTCGAGGGCATCGTGCTCACGATGTGGGATCCGCGAAATCGTCTCGCGCACCAAGTCGCCGACGAGGTGCGCAAGCACTTCCGCGTCTTCGATTCGATCATCCCGCGCAACGTGCGCTTGTCCGAAGCGCCTTCGCACGGCTTGCCCGCGTTGCTCTACGATGTCGGTAGCAAGGGCGCACAAGGCTACTTGAGCTTGGCGCACGAGCTGCTCGGAGCACCCGCTTGACCGAACCGCCTCGCAAGCCGCCGCTGCGCGGTCTGGGCCGCGGCCTCGACGCGCTCATGCCCGCGCGCGTGCCGGTGCAGCCCGAGCGCGCCGCGCCAGCGCCTGGCGCGCCGAGCTACGGCGAAGGCAACGTCTTCTCCTGCCCAATAGACAAGATCGTGCCGCAGCGCGGACAACCGCGGCAACACTTCGATTCGACCAAGCTCGACGAGCTCGCTTCGTCGCTCCGCGAGCACGGCCTGCTCGAGCCGTTGGTCGTGCGCCGACGCAGCGGGTCCGACGATTTCGAGCTGATCGCCGGCGAGCGGCGTTGGCGCGCCGCGCAGCGCGCCGACATGAAGCAAGTGCTGGTCGTCGTCCGCGACGTCTCGGCCAAAGACGCGTTCGAGCTGGCGCTGATCGAGAACATTCAGCGCGAAGACCTAGATCCGATCGAGTTTGCCGAGGCGATGGATCGCCTGGTCAAGGAGCACGGCTACACGCAAGACACCTTGGCGCAGCGCGTTGGCAAAGATCGCTCCACGATCGCCAACGCGCTCCGGCTGCTGCGCTTGCCAGCGATAGTGCGCGAAAAAGTCGTCCTCGGTGAGCTGAGCGAAGGCCATGCGCGCGCCCTGCTCGGCGCGCCCGACGACAAGCAGTTGTCCGACCTGGCCGAAAAAGTCGTGCGGGGGCGGCTTTCTGTGCGTCAGACCGAAGCCTTGGTCCGCTCGTCGAAGGACGGCAAGCCGACGCTCGGCACACGCGGCAGCGGCGGTGGCAAAGACAAGCCCGCCAACGTGCGTGACTTGGAAGCGCGCTTGACCAAGCGCCTCGGCACCAAAGTCGAAGTACGGGAAAAAGACGGTAAGGGTGAGATCATCGTCAAATACGCGAGCTGGGACGAGCTCGATCGGCTCCTCGACGTGCTGTTGTAATTACTGCCGTGGGTGGTTGACGCGGGCGGCCAGGGAATTTTTGACGAGATCACCTCCCCTGAGGGCACTAAGGTGGTGTAGGCGTCTACGGAACGGGAGCAATGGCGATGGGTAAGGTTATCGGGCGATACGCGGGCGTCGTGCTTGGTTTTGGGCTGCTGGTCGCTGCGTGCAGCGGCAGTTCGAAGACCACGGACAAACCGAACAACACCCCCGACACACCGGAGCGCATTTGCGAGCCGGGCGCGAAGCGGTGCGACGGTCTCAACGTCAAGGTTTGCAGCGACGACGGGACTGAATCGCTGATCGAGGTCACCTGTTTGCCCTCGCAGACCTGCTCCGACGGCGTCTGCAGCGAGACGAGCTGCGTACCGAACACCAAGTTCTGCAAGAACGGCGCGATCTGGAAGTGCGACAAGACCGGCGGTGGCAGCACGCTCGCCCAGACGTGTGCGATGAGCCAGTTTTGCCGCGAAGACAACGACAGCGCCAGCTGCAGTGACCAAGCCTGCACGGTCGGCGAAGCGATGTGCGACGGCGACGTCGCCGCCACCTGCGCTCCCGACGGCTCTGGCCCCGCCCCCGGCGGCACCGACTGCGCCGCCACCAAGCAAGCCTGTTACCAGGGCCAGTGCCGCGACATGGCGTGCATCAGCGGCATGAAGGTCTGTCAGCACGATGATGTGTACCTGTGCGCGAAGAACGGCACCGACGTGTCGCTGTTGGCCGATTGCCAGCCTGGCGAGGTCTGCGACTCGGACCTGGGCGCGTGTCGACCCAAGGTTTGCGAGATTGGCGCGATGGGCTGCGACAGCACGCGCGTCACCACCTGCAACGCCTTCGGCAGCGCGTGGCAACAGGGCGGCATGGACTGCACCGCCGACGACAAGATCTGCGTGGCTGGCGCGTGCAAGAAGCAAACGTGCGCCCCCGGCTCGTCGTCTTGCCAAGATGGCAACATCTACCAATGTGACAGCAGCGGCATCGGCAGCTCGCTGTCGCAGACCTGCCAATCGCAGTGGCAGCACTGCGCGCTTTCCGGCAATTACGCTTACTGCGCGAGCAATGACTGCTCCGCCAATCAGCCGATTTGCGACGGCAACATCGCCAAAGTGTGCAACACCGACGGCTCGTGGCCGAAGACGGGTACCGAATGCGGCGACAAGATCTGCGACCCGAACAGCGGCACTTGCAAGACCAAAGTCTGCGAGCCCTACCAGTATTACTGCAAGAACGGCGACATCTACTACTGCGACAACAACGGGCAGGATGAATACCCGACGCAGAACTGCCTGTCGGACACCACCTGCTCGGTCCAAGGCGGCGGGGCGAGCTGCGTGCCGTATCCCTGCCCTCCTGGCGAAACGGCGTGCCTCGGCAACAAGGTCGGCAAGTGCGCGTCCGACGGACAAACACTCGCCACAGTGACCGATGACTGCGCCGGAGCCGGCACCGTGTGCGGCGCCGACGGCAAGTGCGCCACGACCAGCATCGACACGATCGGCGTCGCCGAAGACGCCACCACCGAACAGGGCGGCAACGTGATGGGCGACGTGATTCAGGTCACCTCGGCGCGCAAAGTGACCGAGATGCAGATGAATCTGGTGCTGGCTGCCCCGCGCGAGCTGCGCTGGGTGATCTTCGAGCAGTCGGGCAGCAACTTCATCGCCCGCATCGACAAGGTGGTCTCCAACGTGAGCGGTACCGGGTTCCTCAGCTCGGGGCCGATCAGCTACACGCTCAAGGCCGGTAAATCGTACCTCTTCGCAGTCGCGGTCTCGGGCGGCAATTCAATCGCCTACTTTGACACCGCGCCCTTCACTGCCAACTCATCCTTCGGCGGTGTGGTCGGGCGCGTTGACAACTACTACTCGGCCACGATGCAGGCGTACGTCGACACCAACGCCGTGTATCAAATGAAGATTTCGACCGGCGCGCCGTGAGCAGTCTCGACGCCGTCGTCATCGGTGGCGGCGTCATTGGCCTAGCGATCGCGCGCGCCCTCGCACTGCGCGGTCGCGAGGTCACGTTGCTCGAGTCGGAGTTCCGGCTCGGCCAACACACCAGCTCCCGCAACTCCGAAGTCATCCACGCCGGCATCTACTACCCGCCCGGCTCCCTGAAAGCGCGCCTTTGCGTCGAGGGCAAAGCGCTGCTCTATGAGTACGCCGGGGCAGCGGGCGTGGAGTACCGGAAACTCGGCAAAATCATCGTCGCAACGCGCGACGACGAGGTGCCGGCGCTCGAGGCGATCCGGAAAAATGCGGAGGCGTGCGGGGTTCACGACCTCGAATGGCTCGAAGCGAAAGACGTGGCCGCGCTCGAGCCCGCTGTAACGGCGGTGCGCGGTTTGCTATCGCCATCGACCGGAATTATCGACAGTCACTCGTTCATGTCCGCGCTGCGGCGCGACGCCGTTGCCGGCGGCGCACAAATCGTGACGAGCAGCCCGGTGACGGGCGGCCGCGTTCTCGATGCGGGAGGCTTCGAGCTCGCGGTTGGCGGTGCTGAACCCACGACGGTGACGTGCCGGACGGTAGTGAACGCCGCCGGGCTTTGGGCGCAAAACGTCGCGCGCTCAATTCGCGGCGTACCGAGCAGCAGCATTCCGGCGCAATATTTCGCGAAGGGCCACTACTTCACGCTGAGTGGGAAGTCGCCGTTTTCACACTTGGTATATCCGGTGCCGGTTCCGGGTGGCTTGGGCGTCCACGTCACGCTCGACCTGGCGGGTCAGGCCAGATTTGGGCCGGATGTGTCGTGGATTGACGGCGTTGATTACGGATTTGAAGGGGGGCGCGAGGGGCGGTTTTACGCGGCGATTCGTGCGTACTTTCCGGCACTGGGCGATGGCGCGCTGGTGCCGGGGCACACCGGCATCAGGCCGAAGCTCGCGGGCGCCGGCGCGCCGGCGCAAGATTTTGTGATTCAGGGCGAGCGCGAGCACGGCGTGCCGGGCTTGATCAACTTGTACGGCCTTGAGTCGCCGGGATTGACGGCGGCGTTGGCGGTCGCGGCGGCACTTGATTGACGATCAAGTTGCGTCGCGGCGGTGCAGTTCGAAGCGAGACCAAGAAAGCAAAGACCGGCGATAGAATCACCTGATACTATCGCCGGTCACGACCCTCGGCTCCGGTTGCGATGGCCACTAACTGTCCCCGCGGTCAAAGCGCGAGGTCGCTCGATCGGCACGGCTTAAAAATCTCGGAAACGTCGAATGCGCACCTGCTCAACGACCAGACGGCAGTGGAAATACTTCGTTGCAGCCGGGTCCTGACACGACGATTCGCTGGGCGTCGAGCCGCACCTGGATTTTTTCCAAGTCCTTGAGCTCCGGCCGAAGGTCATCCAGCAGCGTGAGGCGCAGAGTCCATGTCTCCTTGACTCGGTCGAACACCTCGTACTTGGTGTAGTGCTCGACGTGACAACCGCGAACCCATTGCTGCTTGGAGTGGGGGTTTTGCTCGATATCCTGCTCTTCTTCAGAGGTGCAATCGTGCTCTGGTTGGGCGTCGTCCGAGCAGAGGCGCGCCTCCGACAGGAGAGCTTCGTGGGCGCGCACGACGAGCGCCTCCTTCGATGTCTGCACCACTACGGCGTCGTTATCGGGCTCGCAATACGATGTCTTATCGGAGCTGGCGACCAACGTTGCGGCAATGCCGGTCGCCCCTGGACGGACCAGGTATACCTGTTCTAGGCCCAAGGCGATCCAGGGACCAGCTCCCGAGCTACCGTTAGCGAAGCACATCGCGTTCTTCACGGCGGCGTTCGTGCTGAGATCCAAGCCATCGATGTTCTTAAAGGAGTCGCGCGCGTCCGCCAAGAACGCCAGCCAATCCTGGTAGCGCGTCTCCTGAGGGACGTCTGGGCCGCGCTTGACCTCGATCGGACAGGTGCTCTTGCCCTCGAGCTTCTTTTGGGCGGCACTCGTCGCGTGCAAAAAGTTCGATAACGCGAACGCCGCAGTCGCATCCTGGTTGAGCGCTTCACGCACCAAACCAAGATTGAAAAAGGTCTGCGCGCGCAACCGCCGGTCCCCCCCGCCCGCAACCGCTCGATCCAGATCGCTTTGCGCGGCGCTGTAGTCCTTGGCCAAAAGCGCCGCGTAACCCCGCTCAGCGTAAGCGCGAGCGTCGCCAGGTTGAGCCTCGAGCGCCGCCGAAAACGCCTTGCTGGCCAGCGCATACTTGCCCGCCTTGGTGAAACCCCGCCCTTCGCCGAGCGCCTTTCGATACGCCACCAACTGCGCGCGGGCTTCGTCGATTGCCCGGTGGCGCGCCTGCGGCTCGAGACTTGCCGTCGGCCTCGCATGCGGCGCGGAGTTGACGGCAGCGACAACTGACGACGCGCTCGCTTTCGGCGCCGGGCTCGCACTAGGCGCCTTCTTGCAGCCGAAGCTACCCAACCCGACCGCCAGGACCAGCGCGCCGACTCTGAGCATGGCCGGGAACCGCCCCAGCGAATCCGATCTCGTCTTCTTCGCGGGCGGCTGGTTGTAGACCCAATGGTTGGCCATGATGTCCGACGCGACTACCACGTCGCCCCGGGCGCTGGAGCCGAACCACGTCAAGATGCTAGCGGCCGCCCTCCGGTCGCTATCCCAGACTGATTTCGGCCGAGGGCATCAAAAACCTCGTCACTTACTCGGTTTTGATGCCGAAATTGGCTCCAGACACGCCCACAGACTTCATCCGCGCCGAGCTGGACAAGGTCGCGCTCGCGCACAACACTTTCAGCGACAACGCGCTCGGGCTCATCGTCCGCTCTTCGAAGGGCGTGCTCCGCCGAGTGAAGAGCCTGTGCCTCGGCAAGCTCGAGCGCAGACGCGGTGTTCGACGCCGTGAGCAGGACCGCCAGCGCACAAACGAAAACGCCCAGCCTCCTCAGAGAGGCCAGGCGCAGCAGGGCTTGGAGCGAGGTCAACACGTTTTCGAGTTTAGCTGCCTTCTGCAACTAAAGAGAAAAGGCTACAGCGTCGGGCCGCGGTGTCGCCGCGCACCCCAGACCGACAGCACCACCAGCTCGGCGCCGTTGATGCCGAAATAGACGTGGGTGGCCGTCTTCTTCAAGAGCACGCGCCGGACCGGAAATCCCACGTCGGCATCGTACGCGGTGCCCATGATGGGCGTCGTCGGAAGCACGGCGAGCAGCGCCCCAAGCTCAAGCTCGAAAGGTCCGGGGCCGCTCGTCGATTTTTCAGCCACCAAGTCTTGCGGCGCTTCGCTTCAGCGAGGCCACGCGGTGCAAATCGGACGTTCACCGGTGCGCACGCAGCTCGGCGAGCGCTTGCTCAAGGGGGATGGTCTGGCCCGCTTTCATCTGCTCGATGCTCTCGCGCAGCGAGGCGTGTAGCTCGGCGCGTTCCGCGTCGTCGAGGTCGTCCCAGTCGTCGGCAATCTCGAGCGGCACGACGCTGCCCTCCGGCAAATCCGTCGGCTCATCCAGCGTGAGTCGGCCGTTCTTTACTTGAGCAACGTGCATGGGGCTCATGGTATCGCGACTCGGCCGCTTTCGCACGGCGCCGGGGTGGCTTCGCACCAAGGCCCGCGTGGGGGGGGGCCCACGCCGGCTGCACCGCCCAGCAAGAGGGTGGGCGGGAGCCGCCAGGCGCGTGCCAGAGCCGGCGGCTAACGGCGCGTTGAGCGGCGGCGGCCCGTTCCAGCGCCGCCCCACATGTTAGCGGCCGCCCTCCGGTCGCAATCCCAGCGCGCCACTCTCAGAGAAGCCGTCGGCCTCCGAGTATGCCCAGCGTCCGGATTCCAGCTCGTCTGCCACCTTCTCGAAAAGGTCGATGGCCGAGTTGGCAACTACAGAGCGTTCTATCGAGTCGTGCCAGACCCTGACGACTTGTCCCGCGCCACTGTCGGGCTCGCACACAGCACAATAGTAGTCACCGGTGAGGCTTCTAGCAAAAGGAAGCCAATTCCCGCTCCAGACTCCTGAATCGATCGCCCGATCGGCACTCTCTCGTTCAAGCTCGCGCCACGCGTCGACGACTTGAGCGAGCGGGAGGAACCGCCACCCCAAGAGGAGTCCGTCATCCAAATCTTGTTGGCCATCCTGCACGCCGTAGAGCGCGGCCAGGGAGTTCGGCATGGCACGCCCCGTCGTCGCAAGCGACTCGGCCACTGCGTTCGCATCGAGCCCCGGGTTTAGGCCTTCAAGAAAAGCGGGATAGTGACTTTGAAACCAAGCTCGTAGCCGGTTCCAGACTTCATTGCTGCGCTCCTCGTCTGACATCCTAGGGCCTAAACGTTACGCCGAAACCTAGCACACGTGTCCCGGGCTGCAGTGGCGCTAGAGCGTGCTGCTCTACGGAACCGAGTGAGCTGTTTAGCGACCCCGGAATCAAGCGCTGGTTTGGGAAAATCTGAGGACCACCAAGCTGCCGAGGAACGATCTCGTCCACTGCCAGCGACCTACCCAAGCTAGCCTCCAGTGCAACTTTTTTCTGTATTGCCTCGCGTAACGTCCTCGTCCCGAAGAATTCGCGAAGGAACCTGTTGCTCAACTTCGGATCGAAATCAAGCTGGTTGCCGACGATGCCTGGTCGGTTCACCAGAGCACGGTTGGTGCCTTCAACTAACTCACGGATGTATTGAGCGTCCTCGGCCGTCTTAGCCGGGAACTCCAGCTCAACCCTTGTTCCAAATCTGGTCCCTTGATTCGCGGCATTCGACGTCTCAAGCAATCGAGGCGCGCCGGGGACCGGCTCGAACGGCGCCGCAGGCGCGACCATCGGCGGAGCCGTCGAAGGCGGCCTCCCGCCGCCGAACCATCCCCTGACGCCTCGCACTATGCCGGGTCCGAACTCCATCGCCGCAGTACCGCCGATCGCAAGCGCTGCGTCCCACCCCATCGCGTTGACGTCGAAGGCGGCCTGCAATTGCGCCTCGGCGCCGCCTCCATTCAGGCTCACCTGCAATGAGCGTGCTTCGATGCCACCGGCCAGGTTGCCGACTACTGCGGCGCCATACGTGCTCCCCAACAACGTTCCCTCGCCCCAAATGGCCGCGAGGCCGCCGGTCGCTATAGCGACCTCGGCGCCCGCTGTCGCCGCGATGATCCCGTTCTGGGTTTGGCGCAGAGCGTTGTCGTCTTGCAGGTAAGCGGATGGCTTGAATTCGTGACCGAATAACGAGAACCCGTAGTCACCGTGGGCGAGTACTTGGCCAAAGTTCGAGGTCGGGCCGATTCCGCCTCCCGTAATGCCACCCCACGCTGCACTCCAGAAACCTCCCGGCTTCACCGGCGTCGGCGGAGCCGCCGGCGAACGTGGCGCAACTTTGGCGACTTCCTTGGCGCTGTTGTCCTCGGACGTCGCACGCTGAGAGCCGCCAGCGTGGCGCGGCGGCTCGCCGTACCAGCGAGTCAGATCACCGTTCCTGACGACGTAGCCCGGCGGCAGGTTGCCCGGAGAGACCGGCTTGGCGTGGGGGGCCTCCTGCGGGGGCTGATTGATCGTGATGCACTGCTCTCCACGACAGCCCTGGTTCATCTCGGCCTGAGTTGGGGGGACTATCCGTGGGCGACCGTCCCAGACAAACGCCCGGCTGCCGTTGGGTGCTTCGAACTCTATTGCAGCCCCAGTGTCGCTGTTCCGTTGCTGATCTGCCGCCAAGTTCTGGTGCCCCGTCGGGTCCACGAACCTCCCCGGATTCGAATTCGCGTACAGGAACTTCTGCAGACTCTCAGGCCCCGCAGCTGCACCCGCCCAAGTATCCTCGCTCAAGAACCGACCTACCGCCGGATCGTAAAACCGTGCTCCGTAGTAGTAGAGCCCGGTCGCCGCGTCGTGCTGTTGGCCGGTGAAGGTGATGCCGCTGCCGCCTGCCGGTTGCGATCTCACTCCGCCGAACGGATCGTACTTGAGCTCGGCGGTTTGGCCGGCGCCGGCGTCGCTGACGTTGGCGGTGGATCCGAGTCTGTCTTGGTGGAAGTAGTTGTCTACGCCGCCGGCGGATTGGGCCAGGAGGGAGCCTGGGCTGCCCCCACCCGTCGGTCCTCGGCGCTCACTCTGCGGACTTATAAATACTTTGTGCGGCGATGGCGCCTGCGGGCCGCCGACCTCCCCCAAACGTGTGCTCGCCCTGCGGGCTGCGCGCACGAGGGGGAGGTAGTCGCTTGCTGGCGCTACCAGAGCGCTCGGAGAAGCTCGCTGCGCTCGCGGGCCGGCGGGTGACGTAGCTTGCTGCTCGCCTGACCGGGGGCCGCGTGCCAGACGATGCTTGCCCTAGTCGAGGCCAAGCTCGGCAGTCGCGTCCATCAGCGGAGCTCCGCGCGGCGCAGCGCTCGAGCCACGAAACGGCGTCGAGCGAGAAGGTTTCGGAGAGCCTCAGCCTGGCTCGCGGCCAGCCTCGCGAGAGGGCGCACGCGGCGTGCCGCGCAGGCCTCGCTAGAAAATGTGCAAGTGAGATGTGAGGCTGCGCGCGGCACGCCGCCTGCGCCCATGGGGGCGTCGTCTGGCCGCGAGCCAGGCTGAGGCCGTCCCATGAAATCATCTCGCTCTCAAGCCTTGTATCATTCTCTCAAGCTTCGCGGCCATGCCGCCGGCATGCGCGAAGCGGGCACGCCGTCGGAACGCGCGCTCTGGCACCTGCTGCGCGCTCGGCAGCTTGGCGTCCACTTTCGCAGGCAGGTACCGCTGCTCGGCTGCTGCATCGTGGACTTCTTCGCTCCAGCGGTCGGGTTGGTCGTCGAAGTCGATGGCCCGTATCACGCTGAGCCGGCTCGGCAACGGGCGGACGCGAGGCGCGACCGCAGGCTCGGTAAGGCTGGTTTCAGCGTCTTGCGGCTGTCCGCTCAGCTCGTACTGGAGCAGCCGGAAAAGGCTCGGGAACTCGTGCTCAACGCTGTCGCGGAGCGCGCTCCCTAGGTCCTGAACGCGCCGAGCTAAGTCGCTCGGCGCGTTGTCGTCGTAGATGAGTTGGCAAGGACCGAGAGCGGCGACGTCGCGCTGGTGGCGGGGCGCCGCGACCTTAACAAATTTGGCCCTGCCGTGCTACGGCGGCGCGCGTGAAACGACTGCCCTCGCCGCTCTTGTTTCAGATGCTGGTCTTCATGACCGCCGGATGGATGCGCCGCAGCGATCAGCTCGTCCTCGACTACCTGCGCGAAGAGAATCGCGCGTTGCGCGAGATGCTTGGTGAGCGACGGCTCACCTTCTCGGACGCGCAGCGCAGGCGGCTCGCTGTCCGGGCGCATGCCCTCGGCAGAGCGGCGTTGCGTGGGGCGGCCTCGCTCGTCACGCCCGAAACCTTGCTGCGCTGGTATCACACGCTCGTCGCGAGAAAGTACGATGGCAGTCGCGGCGGGCGGCTGGGCCGCCGGTCCACTCGAGCTGAGATTGCTCGGCTCATCACCGACATGGCTAAGGACAATCCGACTTGGGGCTACACGCGTATTCGCGGAGCGTTGTACAACCTCGGGCACGAGATTGCTCGAAGCACGATTCAGCGCATCCTCGAGGACGCAGGGCTGGAGCCTGCGCCCGAGCCGACGCGGCGTGGGTCCTGGGACACCTTCCTCAAGGCTCATGTCGGCGCGGTCGTCGCCATCGATTTCTTTTCCGTCGAGGTCGTGACGCTCGCCGGAATAGTCAGGTACTTGGTGCTCTTCGCTATCGATCTCGAGTCCAGGCACGTCGCGGTTGCTGGCATCACTCGTGACGCGCATCAGGCCTGGGTGGTCAATTCCATGCGGCAGCTTTTCGATCCGGTCGATGGGCTGCTGCGCAAAGCGCGCTACCTCATTCATGACCGCGACCCGCTGTTTGGCGGGGACTTCAAGCGACTCCTTGCGTCGTGCGGCGTCGCAGCCGTCAGGCTGCCCGCCAGGAGCCCGAACCTCAACGCTTTCGCCGAGCGCTTTATTGGATCCATCCGGCGCGAGTGTTTGAGCCGAGTCATCCCGCTCGGGGAGCGACACCTGCGACGGCTCGTCACCGAGTATCTCGAGCACTATCACCTCGAGCGTAACCACCAAGGGCTCGGACGCGGCAATCGCTTGCTGTGCCAATTGCCCGCCAACGACGAGGCGCGTGCTGGCGCTGTCCGAAAGCGGCAAAGGCTGGGTGGGTTGCTCAACTTCTATCATCGCGATGCGGCTTGATTTTGGCTTGATCCAGTTTCCGGACACCGCGAGGTCTGATCCATGACCCTTTCCACGCCAGAAATGGCCTCTATAATCGCGAGATCGATGGAGTGCGATCGCGACAACGCGACTACTCACCGCAAGCCAGCCGCCTAGACCCCCGCCGCGCAGCGGCTTCGTTCAACAGCTAAAGCACGACTACGTCACCATTCGGCAGAAGTCCGCAAGGCCAGTGGCCTTGAGCGTAGATCGCAATCAGATCTCCCCATCGACTCGAGCATCCTGTGAGAATTTCAATCGCCGCGGCACGGCACGCGTACAGGGCCGCCCCCCTTGCGGCCTCACGGAAATCGTGTGGTCCAACCTTCAGCAAATTGTCGCCGCACGCAGATCGCAGAGATACGAGCGCGGTCTTATAGATTTGCAGTGGTACGGATTGCGAAACCGGAGGCAACTCTCGGAGGCGCGTTGAGGAATCAGGGTTCCAGGGGTCCGATTGCTCCCGGGTCGTTGGCAGCCAGTCCATCGCATCCGCAATGTCGTCATCACCTGGTTCGGCGCCACGTTGACCACTCCATGATTCGAGGCTCTTGATAGACCGATAGCCAACTCGCGGCTGGAACTGCCCAAGCCGCGAAAACCAAGCAATTGATAAAATAGAACTCTGAAGTTCATCAATGGTCATTGCGGGTTTCGAAGGTCAGTGACCGTCCCGGGAGGCAGTGATCTTCTACTTTGCTGAATCGTTCCGCGCAAGAGCCCACCGCCAGCGTGCGGTCCTGGAATGCCGGGTAGCGCGTGATTGGGCGATGCTCCGAATGTCGGCATCAGGTTCCACCATGCGTTGGCACCACCACTCTCCAGCGGAACAATGTGGTGGGGAGTCGCGGCGCGGCCGGTCGGACCGATTGGCCAGGACTGACCCGTCGCCTGCTCCCACTCAGCAACAAGCGCTCCCTGACGTCGCTCGAATTCTTTTCTTACCTGCTGGTTCGCGCCGATAGAACGCCGTTGAACTTGAGGCAAATTCTGCCGAAGGGTGGAGCGTTGCGCATCACTGATCGCGCCACCTGGGGCGGCTACGGCATTGGCCTCGTCAACGATATCGTCCAGCAAAGAGCGCGGAATACCCTGAGCCGCAGAAGCTGCGACCTCCTCTTCAATCGCTCTCAGTCCCGCGCCCACAGCGACCTTCGGCAGCACGCCCCCACCGACCCCGCCCGCGCCCATGAAGCCCATCGCCGGCGCCGTCACGATCTGACGAGCGGCCGACTTCGCTCGGCCCCAAAGCGACCCCAGAGCCCCGGCCGCTCTTCCCAAGCCGGCGCCGATGACACCGTGCATCGCCGCTTGCGTCTCTCTGGCGACGTCGGCGACTGCCCCGATGTACTTGTACTTCGACGCCACCGCCAACACGCCGCCCGCGTCGACGAACCCGCCAATGAACTCACCCACCGCGAACGGGTTCGATGAGAACTCGTTCCACAGCTTCGACTTGTTCTTCCAGGCGTCGACGACGCCCAACGTCATGCCGTAGCCCTGGATCGCAGTCGCGGCGAGTGGCGCCACGGGCCCTAGGTACCAATACTTTGCCTGAAGCTTGTAGTTCTCAAGCGCCATGTGGCCGAGGCCGACCACGCCCATCACGGCGCCCTTCGGTACGCTGAGCAGCAGTCTGCCGACGTCTTTGGCCACGTCGGTCGAGCTCATCACGCGACCACGATAGAAGGACGGATCCCCGACCTCCTCCGTCATGTCACGATGAACCCCGTTGTTTGCCTCTTGAGTAGCTCGAGTGCCGCGCGAGGTCGGATGACCATCGAGATCCGGCAGGTCTTCGTTCGTGAAAGTATGACCCGCGGCGTACGCTTCAGCCGAGCGCGGTAGAGGTACAACTACCTTTCTTTGGGCAGGAGTCGACTTCGGCGGGACTGGCGCACTTACTCTTTGCTCTCCAACTCGTTCGGTTACCTCGCGGCCAGGGACAATGGGATCCCAGTTGGACGGCGGCACCTCGCTTGGATCTGGACCCGAGAAGCACAAACCGCCATCCCAGTGTCCTTCGCAATAGGCCGGCTTCGGATCGTGCCCCGTCGGATCCGTAAATCTCCCCGGATTCGAATACGCATACAGGTACTTCTGCAGACTCTGCGGCTGCGCTCCACTCCCCGCGTACGTGTCCTCGCTCAGGAATCTGCCAAGCGCCGGATCGTAAAACCGCGCGCCGTAGTAATAGAGCCCTGTCGACTGGTCGAACTGCTGACCCGTAAAAGCGGCGCCACTCTTGGCTTCCGGTTGGCTCCGGATCCCACCGAACGGATCGTACTTGAAGTCGCCCGTTGGGGTTGCGAAGCCGTCGCTGCGGTTGGCGGTGGAGCCGAGGTTGTCTTGGTGGAAGTATTCGTCGGTGCCGGCAGCTGTTTGGGAGAGGAGGCTGGAGCCGTCGTAGTGGTAGTGGATGCCCGCGGCGGCGGCGGCAGGGAGGCTGCGGATGGCTTCTTCGAGGACTGAGATGCCGTCGTAGGTCGAGTCGACTTGGCCGCGGTCGGTTTGGTCTTGGCGGATGCGGCGGCCGGCGGCGTCGTAGTCGTAGAGGCCGCTGACGGAGAGTGGCGGGACGGGAGGGCCGCGGGTGACGCGCTTGAGCTGGTTGAGGACGTCGTATTTGAAGTCGAGGCGCTCGTGGCTGGGCTGGGTTTCGCGCGACACGACGTTGCCGTTGTCGTCGTTGGTGTAGGTCGTGACGGTGTCGGCGACCGTGTCGGTGACCGTCTTCAGGCGCTCGGATAGCTCGTCGTATTGGTAGGTCTTGTCGGCGACGCCCGAAACTTTTTCGGTTTTCCGGTTGTAGCGCTCGTAGCCGTAGGTGGTGGTCTTGCCACCTTGGTTGAACGAGATCAGACGATCGGCGGCGTCGTATTGGTCGAAGCTGGTGCCGTCGGTCGAAAGGGTGTCACCGGTGCCGTTGTCGAGCGTCTTGTCGATCGCGCTGAGTACGTTGCCGTTCTTGTCGTAGTCGTAGGCAAACTGGCGCGTCGTGTTCTTGAATTCGTGGGAGATGTGTTGAACGCGTTGGGTCGGGAAATAGTCGTATTGGGTGGTGGTGACGTTGCCGAGTTCGACGTGATCGATGCGACCGTCTTGGTGGTAGGTGTAGTTGGTGGGGGCGCCGTTGACGACGGTTTGCGAGAGGCGGTTGCGGGCGTCGTAGCTGTAGCTGGTACTGCCGCTTGGGGCTGCGACGCTCTTGCGGTTGCCGTTGTCGTAGTAGTCGTAGTCGACGATCACGCCGCGTTGGTTGCTGTGGACGAGGCGATCGAAGAGCAAATCGCGTTCTTCGACCGTGGTGTCGATGACGATGGGGTCAGTCTTGTGCTCGGTGATCGTCGTGATGTTGGTGTCGTCGTTGATGTCGATGTCGACGCTTTGGGGGCGGTAGTACGGGGTCGACGGGTCGTCTTGGTAGTCGGAGTGTGTGACGCGGTCGTAGTGGTCGTACGAGTAGTGGAAGGTGCGGCGCAGGGGGTCGGTGAGTGTTTTGACGTTGTCGTTGGCGTCGTACTCGTCGAAGGTGGTGACGAGAGTGGGGCCTTCTTGGTACTGGAGGCGCTCGGTGACGCGGTCGATTTTGGGGTCGTAGTCGTACTGGACGTGGGGGGCGTTGATGTGGCTCGCGCACTGGACGGCGTCCGGTGCCGCGGGTGAGGATCCAGCGTCGCGCTGACACTGGTATGGCCCATAAACGTGATTCAGGTTCGACGCGGCGTCGTAGATGTACTTGGTCCTGAGGTTGACCTCGTCCGTCACGTACTCCAGGCGATTGAGGGCGTCGTAGTCGAACTGGCGAAACTTGTTGGCAAACTTGCCGCCGGCTTGGCCCTCGGGTTTGGTGAGGGTTTTGAGGTTGCCGTTCTTGTCGTAGGTGAAGCTGGTGAGCTCGCCGGCGGCCTGCTTCGCGATCAGGCGATCTTCGTTGTCGTACTCATAGGTAGTCGAGAACGCTTGCTCGCTCGAGTCGTGCGGCAGCGTGACGGTCTTGAGCGTGCCGCTGGGGTAGTACTCCCGAACTTCGCTGCGCAGGTCTTCGGCCGTGGAGGAGTCGACCCCGTCCGAGACGGGCGCGTAGACGGTTTTTGCGAGTTGGTTGAGATTGTTGTAGCGGAATTGGACGTTGGCGCCGTTCGCGTCGGTCGTCGAAATGACGTTGCCCAGGTCGTCGTAGTCGTTGGTTAGGACCAGCGTCTTGGCGCCGCTGCCGCGGAAGCGGTTGACTTGGTGAACGCGCAACAAGTCGTCCAGGACGTTTTCCGTCGTCGTATTGCGGCGGTTCTGGCGAATCGTGACGTTGCCGACCGCGTCATAATCGGTGTGGCTCTCGCGGGTTTGCGCATTGGGGAAGAAGACGTCCTGGACGCGATCGAGCCCGTCGTAACTAAATTTGCGTTTGAAACCACGAGCGTCGGTGATTTGGTCAAGGGCACCCGTGACGGTGTAGTCGTACAGAATGGCGGGTTTGCCGGGGTGGGTCTCGGACTTGAGGTGATGACGAGCCGTGTAGTCGAGAGTGTGGTCTTTGCGGCGGAAGTCGTTGATGGTCTTGGGATTACCGAGGCCATCTCGCGCGGTGACTAGGAGCTTGCGGTCCTCGCCGGCGCGATTCGAGCCTTCCCACACCATTTTGACGCGCTCTTCGGGATCGTATTCGAGGGTGGTCTCGACTAGTCGCGCGTCGCGGACGAGCTGGGCGTTACCGTTGGCGTCGAATTGTTCGTAGGCGCGGGTTTCTTGTTCGGCGTTCGTGTAGGTACGGACCTGGCCGCGCTTGTCGCGATGCCAAAACCGCGTCCGTTGTCCGGTGTCGGTGTGCTCAACGAGGTTGCCGTTGCCGTCGTACTTGAACGACTCGGACGCAGTGTTGACGCCGGCTCCGCTGAAAGTGCGACCGCGCGCGCGGTTCCACGCATCGAATTCAGTGGTGGTCAGGCTTAGCGTCGCGTCGTCGCCGCTCGTGCGCCAGCGCCGGATCTCGTGGGGATTACCATTGGGGTCGGGCGTAACCGTCGAAACGATAGGCCTGGCGGCGCCGTCGACGCCGAGCGCCGTAGTTTTGATGAGGTAGCCCCGGCCGTCGTAATCGAACTTACTCAGAAATCGGGCTTCGTCGATCGTCGAGCGCAGTTGACCGAGTTCGTCGTAGTTGGACTGGTAGATTCCGCCGATCGGATCTTTGCGGCGCACTTCGAGGCCGCGGCTGTCGAAACCGGTATAGAAGGTGCGGCCGCCGTCCCTGACGCTCATGGCGTAGCGCGCGCCGGCTAGGTTAGGGCTGATTTCGTAGCGAGTTGCGCGAACGGCGAGAACGCCGCAGTCGGGGGAGTCGCTGCACTGGGGCGCAGCATCGAGCTCGCGGTTGAGGTCATCGTAACTGTAGATGGTCTCGAGATTGCCGAAATCGGTGAGGCTGGTGACGTTGCCGAGCAGGTCGTGCTTGGCGATCATCTGGTCCCCTGCCCGATTCGTCGTTATTTCGCGGAAGCCGAGGTCGTCGTAGGTGTGGATGATCTTGGCGCGGGCCCAGTCCTCCTCGGTCGTGACGTTCCCAAGCTCGTCGTACGTCAAGAAGCGCGTGACCGTGCCTTCGACGTCTGCGTCGCGGGTAACGCTTTTGACCTGATTTTGGGCGGTGTAAGCGTACGTAAACAGGAGCCCGTTGCGATCGGTCTCGGTCAGCTGGTTTCCGGCGACGTCGTACGAATACTTCAACTGGGTAGCGAGGTGATCGACACCTGCTTTCGTCACATCTGTTGGGAGCTCGACCAGCTCGACGTGGTCGTTGGTGTCGTAGTGGTACTTCGTGACTGCCAAGCGTCGGTCGTACGCGACGTCAACGCGACCGCGCGCGTCGTGCTGAACCGTGATCGTTGAGCTTGCAACGCCATCGATCGCGGACGCTGCGAGGTTGCCGTGGTTGTCGTAACTGTAACGCGTCACGCGATCGCCGGCCGACGGAGCACGGACAGTCTCTACCCCGACGCGGCCAGCCTTGCTGGCGTCAGGGGTATATTCAGTAGTAAACTTGTCGCCTTCCGCATCGGCCACGTGCTTGAGCAGGAACCCGTTGTCGTCGTAGTCCCAGGTCTCCTTGATGCCGTGAAAGTCGGTGTGGCTGGCCAGTAGGCCAAACTTGTCCCAAGTCTGCGTGTAGCCGCCGGGGCCGCATTCGGAGGTGAGGTTGCCGTCGGCGTCGTAGCCGAATTGGGTAACGATCAGCTTGTCGCCCCGGTTGACGGTGCGCTTCATGAGCGCGTGGCCGTTTACGGGCGCGCCATCACCGCAGCCCGCGCTCGCGTTTTCTTCAGACCAAACCAGCTCCGTGTACTTGCCTTTCGGCTCCTCGATGCGGACCGGGTTACCGCGTTGGTTGAGGCGGTAGACTTTCTTCAGCCCGCGACCGCGTGGGTCGGTGACGGTGCGGGTGTTGTCGGGAATGCACTCGTCGGTCGAGCAGTCGCCGCTGCCGTAGTTGAAGTGGACGACAGGTTTGACTGGAACGTTGGTGGTGTTGGTGGTGTCGGTGGTGACGGTCTCGGGGAATTCGATCGCCTCGACCATGTCTTCCTTTTGGAAGTGCACAGCAGGATCGATGCCCGACGGGACTGAGCCGCGGCCGGGGACGTACTTGAAGGTGCGGGTCGAAGCGCGGGCGTCGCTGAACTTCCAGAGGTTGAAGTTGCCGCCCGGAAGATCGGCTTCGCGCTTGTACTGGTAGCGCTCGAGCTCTTTGCCGCGGGATACTTTGGCGAGGTTGCCGTCCTTGTCGTAGCAGAAGTTAACGGTGAGGCTGACGTCCTCACCGAAGGAGTTGAGGTTCTGCGCGCCTTCGAGGCAGGTGACGGAGCGCAGGCGTTTGAACGCTTCCGACGGGGGGTCATCGCAGTCTTGAGCCAGGCCGGGCGTGTAGACGAACTTGCAGACGCGATGCGTGGCGTCTTCCACCTGGTCCAGGCGACCGTCGTCGGCGAGGTAGCGGAATTGCATCTTGTTGCCGAAGCGGTCATCGACGTGGTTGACCGGCACGACGGGCAGCACGGAGCCCAGAGATCCAGAAGCCGTCGGTGGAGCGGCCGTCTGGTAGTTGCCGAGTCCCTCAGCCAGGCCGCCGGGGGCGACGAGCGCTGGATTTTGCGGCGTCGGCGTGCCGGGTGTCGGCGGCACCGAGCGTGGGTAGTCGTAGAAGTAGCGAGTGCCGTCGCGCGCCACGTACTGAAAACAATCTACGGGTGCGGTCGGGCCGCAGTTTTCAGTCTGAATGAGCTTCGCCTGCCGGCCTTTCTCCCCGACCCACACGCCGTTGACGCGAATGAAGGTTGCGCCGTTGACGCTGACGGAGCTGAGCTGGTTCGCGTCCTCGTACAGGTTGGACTCGACTGCGGCTGGCTCCGCGATCGGGTCGGTCAGTGAGCCCACCCAGTCAGGCACCGAAGCAGGGCCGAATGGGCCGACGGCCGCCGCGCTCAGCTCCATGTTGAGGGTGTGGCGCCAGCCAGGTCCCAAGTCGCTTTCGTCGTTGGCGCCACGCACGAACTCGGTTTCACCGTGGAGATTGGAGTACAGGCGTTGGAAGCTGAGCTCGGGTCCGAGGCCTGGAAGCGAGAAGTCCTGCCGCGAGAGACGCAGCGAGCCGTCGAGAATGTTGACGTCGTGTTCGACCACCTCGCCGAGGGCACGGTTGCTGCGAACGACGTCGCGCCGTACCGAAATGTCTACCGTGTGCGAGGGGAATTGGGAGACGGGATTGCCGGCCGCGTCGGGAGGAAGCGACGCTTCGAAGTGCAAGGTAAAGGTTTGATCGAGCGCGAGCGCGGTGAGCTTGCTGCCGTCGAGCACGAAATAGTGAAGCCCGGCGGGGAGGAGGCGGGCCGGCGCCAGCGTGATCGGGGGCCCGCTGGCATTGACCGCGCTCACGGTGACGTTTGCATTCCGGAGCAAATTGAACGGAATGGGGCGGTAGCTTTCAAGGACGGGTGGCAGCGTTGCCTGCGTCGCGAAAGCACCCAGATTCTCCCGTCGCGTGAGCACGATCGGCTCGGCGCTCATCTGCAGCAGGTACGGGATGTCTAGGTCTTGGTAGAGCGGATTACCGCGATCATTCGCCAGGTAAAGTTGCAGCGCGAGGTAGCTGCTGGGCGACAGGTTGGCGACCAAGCCGTTCAATTTCGCGACTTGCTCGGCGGGCGAAAGGTGGAGCAGGCTTTCGAGGTCGTCCCACTCGGCGGGTGCGTTGTCCTGATTGACGGCGGCTACCAGCTCGTCAAAACCGAGCGACCAGGTTGGCTTCTTCTGGGAGCCGAGCGGGGCCAGCGGGTCGAGGCTGTCACTCGTTCCCAGCGTGTAGCCGAAGCTGAGCGACGTCTTGGTTTGCTTGGTGGTGGGATCGTACGTGGTGATGACTTGGGGCGACGCAAAGTCCTTCAGGTCGTAGACGGAGAACTGGGCTTCGGGGCGGTAGACGAACGTGTAGATCGGGTCGACGCGCGGGACGACAATCGGCGATTGCGGGTTGCTACCCGCCAGCGTGCGGGCATTCTGGATCTGCAGATCGAGTGCCTCGGCGGTGGCGGCGGCGTCGAAGACCGGAACCTTGATCGGCACGAAGCGCGAGGGACGCTCTCCGGTCTTGTCCTCGAACTCTGCGTCGATGTCCTTCGCGAAGCTCGCGCAAGCCGGTGAGTTACCGGTAAACCATTCCCAGCTCTCGTGAGCGGGCGCCTGCTCGGGCGACGACTTGCCGCACCGGCCACCGTTCGCGCCGCTGATATGCAGGTAGTAGTGGAAAGCGCTGGCATCGCCGACGCGCAGCACCTGGGTGTGACGATTGGGCTGAATCTGGAAGTGGCTCAGGTCACCAGCGCTCGAGAGTCCCTGATCGTCCTGTTGCGTCGCCGCGCCCAGCACGCCCGCGCTGCGCACGCGCGACAGCCGGGCCGTAAAACCAGGCAGGTCCTTCGGCAGCGGTGAGCCATCCCAATCGAGCCATTCGGTCCTGATGATGATTTGCTGATCATCGTTCAGGCCCCCACCCTCGAAGCCGATGTACTGTTCGCACGGCTCGTCGGGGATGTATGTCTGGCACGGCGTGTCGTTGCCAGTACGTTGGAAATTCGGGACGCGCGTGATTTCCACCTTCAAGTTCGGTGGACGCATCAGGATCGGGCGCTCCGGGTAGACCGAAACGTCGCCTTCGACTTTGTAGGCGGCCAGGCCGTTAGTGACACCGGCACCGCCGACGCGCACCCAACCGGTGCCCATGTAGCCGGTCGAACGATTGACGACGACGACCTTGTAACGCGCGCCAGGGTAACGATTGCGAATGAAGTCGGCGATCGGTACCGACGCCTCGGGCTTCGCTTGCTTGACCGTGCAAATGGGGTTGGCGTGGGGGTCGTTGGGATCGACGGTTGGGCAATCCAGGCCCGGGCTTTCGGTTTGGCGCAGCCCGATGCGTGACGACACCAGGTCCCCGGCCGGCCCGAATACGTGAACGTCGGTGTTGGCGAAATCGGAGCGGCCGAAATCCGTCAGCAGTCCGTCGTCGTAGACGGGGCTGGGCGTGCCATCCGGATCCGTCTTCGTTCCGCCGACTCCAGCAGCTCCGCTCGTGCCGCCGGCGCCCCCGCTCGGAACCTGGACTCGATGCACGAAGGTCGTGCCACCCCCACCCCCACCCGCACCGCCGACGCCGCCGCTCGAGGTGCCACCGTCGCTCAGGGTTCCGCCTGTGCTGGTACCGCCCGTGCCGCCCGGAACTTGCTTGCCGGTGCTCGCATCGATCAGCACGCGCTCGCGTGGAGTCGGGGGCGGTGCCGCCTGCGAGTAGTTGGGCGGAGACGCTCGGAGTCGCCCGCTGCCATCATCGCTGTCATCCTCGTTGACGGAGATCGTGGTGCTCGCGTTGAGCGGCACCGCATCGCGAGCTTCGTTGACATAACGGATAAACCCGTTCATGTACGCGACTTCCACAGGGAAGTTCACGGAGCGCGGCTTGTGCGTGTCGGTGGAGAAGGAGTCCGGCCCCTGGTTGAACGCGGAGATGGCTGCCGAGGTCGCGAAGGATATGCCCATGCTGCCCGTCACGGCACCTTGGAACGCGCTGACTTTGCCGACGTCCAACTCCATCGTGGCGCCGGCGGGCACGACCTTGCGGATGAACCAGCGCGAGCCCAACTTCGAGCGTGGGTCGATCGGCTGGTAGTTCAGCGTCACGAACATGGTGTCCCAGTACGAGGAGTTACTCAAATAGAGGTAACTCATGGTGTAGCCACCATTGGGCTGGGTGGAGATACCGTTGCCTTGCAGCATGCGGCGCGACGCAGAGTCGACCCAGGCCCCCGCGAGCGGCGCCCAAACGCTGCCAATGCGGTGCGCGTCGCAATCCGCGAATGCGCGCACGTCGTCGCGAGACAAAATGTTGTTGATGCTGCCGGTGGAATAGTCTCCGCCGTTGTAGTCCTTGCAAAAGCCCCAGCGCCCTTGGTCTGCCGGCTTTTCGGAGAAGAACGCCGACAGGAAGGAGATCGTGCCCTCGTCGCAGGTTCCGTTCGAATCCGGTAGTCCGTCACAGTGGGTTTGGGAGAGCTGGCTGCCGAGACCGCCGTCGTCTTTCGTCTGCACCAAATAGTTGGTGTGACCAAGTTCCCAGGTTTCACGCGGATCGAGCGGGAACTCCGCCAGCAGCGGCTTCTGTCCACGTTCGATGAATGCCTTCTTCAGCGTCATCACCCACAGCGTGCGCGGGTTGAGCGCACTGAGTGCCGGGGCCGGGTCGTCGTTCTTGTCGTAGAACGACGACGGCACCTGCGAACGTCGAAAGAAATCGAATTTGCTGGGGTATTGGCTGGCCAGCTCGGCATATCGGTTGACCGCAAACGCAACTTCGTTGCCGGCCAGTACCTGGGCGCCCTCGTATTTCCCGTCGGCGACCGCAATCTTGGTCGGGACGCCAGGTACGAATACGGTCTTTCCGCCGACCACGGTGAACTGATCGGGCGCGTACTGGGCCCAGATCGGTTTGCCGTTTTCTAGAATGGCGCCGCGGCTGGCGACGTAGCCCTCCATCGTCCCGCTGCTGTAACTGTCGTTGGCACAGCTCTGACCTGAACCGGGCGGAGGATAGTCCCAGTCCTTCTTGGCTTCGTTCCAGACGCAAGGACCGGTGAGCGCGAAGGCCGGCCTGGAGCCGGGGCCGAGCAACGCGGCGGCGAGGCCGAGCGCGCCCAGTAGCAGGCCGACGGAGCGTGAACGGAAGCTCATCGTGTCTTCTCCAAAGCCATGGTGAGCGTCGGTAGGTCGACCAGGCCGTCGGCGAACTTCGAGAACAAACTCTGAAACGACGAACCGGAAAGTGGAGCCATACCGATGAAGTCCAAGCGGCGCGCTTCGAGAGCGCGAGCGCTGCGCACGCGGTGTTGCGCGTGATCGACGCGGCCGACGCCGATCGGCACCAGCTGCAGGGCTTCAGGATCGAGGCCGACGAGCAGCACGTAGTCGGGCAGCGCGTCCGCGTAGTTGCTGTCGCCGGTGGGCGGGAGCGCGAAGTTCGCCGCGAACGGCCCGCTCACCTGAATCCCCATCGGCTGAAGCCCGTAGCTGACCAGCGGGATGCCGACCGAAATCGCTGGATAGCCGACGGCGGGGCCGAAATAGAGGTCGGTGTGGACGTCGCCCTCGGTCGTGCCGTCTGGAAAGAGCAGCGAGGCCTGGCTCAAGTCGAGCTCGAGGTCGCCACCGCGCAACAGCACGCTAGCTTGGCCGCCCGCGATGCGCCGGAACGGCTCGGCGGCATCCAGCAGCGGGACCGACACGACTCCCAAGTCTTGCATCCGCCCTGCCTGCAGATTGATCCAGCGCTCGATCACGCCGTAGCTGGGGTTCCTCAATCCGGGGTTGATCACGAGCTTGTGCCTGCCAGCCGGAATCGAATCCTGTGCCTTGCCGAAACCGAGCGAGAAAACCCCTTCGACGTTGGTCTGCGTCGTGACCTGAATGTCGTCGAGGCGCACGTCGAGCTCCGGGATCGGATTCAAGAATTGGTCGCCGACGAAGCCGGTCATCAGCGTGGGCAACGCGCGGACGTTGAATTGGCTGCGGGTGAGCTCGGCGCCGTCGTTCAGGATGCGTACGCTGACTTGGCCGCCGTAGCCGTAATCGCGGGCTGGATAGAAGGCGTACAGGCGGTCGCCGGGCAGGAACGACATGCCGCCCGGTACTGCTTCTTGGTCGCGGTTGACGTCTTCGAGTTGCACGTTGGTGAATTCGGAAATCGAGGAGCCGAGCGCGTACGGCTTGTAGCGCTTGCCGTGGACGGTTTCGGTGAGCTCGATTTTGATTTTCGTGGGGTCGGAGACGGGGCGATTGAGCTCGATCACGACGGGCTCGTTGGCTTCGACGTTGCTGGAGCCACCGACCGGCGATTTGAGCGAAGCCACTACCGGGATCGAGTTGGCGTCGGTGACTTTGAACGGGACGGCTTGGCTGGCGACCGATGTACCGGAGCCGTTGAGGACTGAGATCGTGAGCGAGTGACTGGCGGTGGTTCCGCGGACCGAGAGCGTCGTTTTGAACGTCGAATCGGCTCGCGTCAGCGGGTAGACGCCGCCGTTGTCGAGCCGCACGACCGCGCTGAAGTCGGTGGGGA
The DNA here is from genome assembly GCA_038252755.1 of Polyangiales bacterium. GTDB lineage: Bacteria > Myxococcota_A > Polyangia > Polyangiales > Polyangiaceae > PMG-095. Next base: position 55,819 of record JBBSAB010000037.1, read on the forward strand.
GGCCCACGATGCGTGCCACCACGTCGACGTTGAGCGGATCCTTGAGGGTTTGGATCTGGCTGCCGGCGACCGGCGAGATGATTTCGATATCGACCGTCGCATCGAGGTGCAAGGTGATCGAATACGTCGCGCTGTTGCCGGCTTGATCGACGGCGTCGACGGTGACGACGTCGTCTTGGCCACGGGTAAGCGGGACGGCGAAGGTGAAATCGTAGCTACCGGGCGCGCCGGGCAGGACGCCCAGGCTTTGCTGGCTGGAGGAGACCGTCGCGAGATGGCTTTCGGTGATTTTTCCGACGATCAGGTATGGGGTGGTCGAGGCGTTGTGCACGGCGGGCGAAGGGGCGAGCGCGACATCGATCACCGGTGCCACGTCGTCGTGGATCACCTTGTAGATGAGCTTCCCGACGTGCCCGTCGCAGTCGGTGGCGATGATTTCGACCGGCACTTCTGCGTCGCCGGCGGGTAGCTGCAGCGTGGAGGCGAACGAGATGCTGCTGCCCGCGCCGGTTAGCGGCGCGCTGGCGCCGTTCACGGTGACGCTGCTGGTGCAGCGCTTGGCGGTGACGGTGCCCTTGATTGGCAGCGTCGGGTCTTTGACGAACTGCAGGCTGGCGCCGCCGATCACCGCCACGACTGGAGCGTCGTCGCTGACCGTGCCGGGCTCGCTGCGCAGCACGGCCGCTTGCGCGGTGACGGTGCCGTCGGGGGTTTCGGCGCGCACGCTCAGCAGGTTCGGCCCCAGATTGAGGCGCACGTCTTTGAAGCTGAATGAGTACTCACCGCCGGTCCCGGTCGGGAAAATGATGGCAGTGCCGAGCACCAGTCGAATCTGCTCCGGAGCCAGGCTCGAGCGCACGTAGCCTTTCACGTCGAGCTTGTCGGCTTGCGTCTCGAGGCCATTCAGCGGCTCGGTCAGCGTGACGCGCGGCAGCCGCGAGAGCTCGAGCGTCGCAACCACGGACTTTTGCGTGGCGTTGCCAGCCGCGTCTTTGGCAGTGAGCGTGATCGCGTTAACGCCGGGCGAAACCGGGATTTCGATCCGGAACGCGCCCGAGCCAATGTCGACGATACCGGCGACCTCGCCCGGGAACCGACTCGAGGTGGCGACGACCGACGCGGCGGGCTGACCATTGTCGAGCGCGGTGCCGGTCAGGACGGCGGTGTCGGTGGCCACGTTACGTTGCGCGTCGCCGTCGATGGTCAGGACCGGGCCCGACGTGTCGGAGACGGTGAGCGTGACGGCGCTGCTGACTACGTTGCCGGCCGGATTCGAGACCGCGACGGTGATTTCAGTACCGTTGTCGGCGGGCTGCACGCTCGGCAGCGTGAAGGTGGCCGACGTGGCGCCAGGGATTGGCTGACCGAGACGACGCCACTGATACGAAAGCAGCGCGCCAGTCGCGCTCACCCCGAAGTTCGCATCGCCACCGGGCGAGACCGTGACCGAGCTCGGTTGGGTCGTGATCACGGGCTTGCCGATGCAGGTCCCCTGCCCGTCGCACACGCGGCTGGTTCCGCAATCCGCGCCCAGCGCGAGCGGCATGTGCGCCACACCGCCGGCGTCGCAGCTGTCGGCGGTGCACGGGTTGCCGTCGCTGGTGCTGACGGGAGTGCCTGCCACGCAGCGACCCGCGCTGCACGACTCGCTGCCGTTACAGACGTTGGTATCCAGGCACTCTTGGGTTTGCAGCGCACCGGTCGAGCAAGTTTCAACTGCCGTACCCGCGCAACGCGTGGCGAAGTTTTCGTCGGCCTGGCCGTTGCAGTTGTCGTCGACCCCATCGCAGTCGCTGTCGTCGCCGCTCTTGGGCAACGGCGTGCAAGTGTCGGCGGGGCGGCCACTTTGACACGCGACCGAGCCGGTGGTGCGGCACGCGCCGACGCCGCAGACCGTCTGCTGCGGCACGTAGTCTTCGTCGACCGAGCCGTCGCAGTCGTCGTCGATGCCGTCGCAGCTGGCGTCACCGGTTGCCGGAGTGCGGGCGCGGCACGAGTCACTCACCTGGCCTGCGCTGCAGCTGGTCGTCCCCGTCGCTGCGCAGGCGCCGACACCGCAGCTGGTGGCTGTGCCGACGTAGTCTTCGTCGACCGAGCCGTCGCAGTCGTCGTCAACGCCGTTGCACGTTGCATCGCTGGTCGCGGCGGTGCGCGGGGCGCAGCTGTTGGTTTCGCTGCCGGCCGTGCAGCTGGTCGCCCCGGTCGCCGCGCACGCGCCGACACCGCAGTTCGTCGTGCGCGAGGCGTAGTCTTCGTCGACCGAGCCATCGCAATCGTCGTCGATGCCGTTACAGGTGGCGTCGCTGGTGGCGGCTTGGCCGGCGGCGCAGGTGTTCGAAACCTGGCCGGCAGCGCACGCCGTGTGACCCGTCGCGGAGCAGGCACCGAGGCCGCAACTCGTCGGCGTTTGGGCGTAATCTTCGTCGACCGAGCCGTCGCAGTCGTCGTCGATGCCGTCGCAGGTGGCGTCAGCGGTGGCGGGCCTGCCTTGCGCGCACTGCGGTGCTTCGACGCCGGACTGGCAACTCGTCACGCCGGTCGCGCGGCAGGCCCCAATGCCGCACGAAACTGGCAACGGCACGTAAGCTTCGTCAATTGAGCCGTCGCAATCGTCGTCGACGCCGTTGCAGTTCGAATCGTCGGAGACTGGCGTTCCGGGCGTGCAGGCAGGCACGACGGCGCCGTTTTGGCACGCTGTCGTACCGGTCGCCGCGCAGACGCCGACGCCGCACTGCACGCTGACGGGAACGTAGTCTTCGTCCTTGCTGCCGTCGCAGTCGTCGTCGATGCCGTTGCAAACCGTGTCGCTCGCGGCTCCAGCGCCGGCGCGACAGCTGTCGACCTCGCGACCTGCCTGGCAGGCGCTCGTACCGGTGGCGCTGCAGTTGCCCTGGCCGCAAGTCGTTGCGTGGCCGACGTAGTCTTCGTCGATCGAGCCGTCGCAGTCATCGTCGAGGCCGTTGCAGTCGGCGTCGGTGGTCGCGGCCGTGCCAACCGTGCAGACTGGCTCCACGCTGCCGTTTTGACAGCGCGTCTGCCCGCTGCGCACGCACGCGCCGACCCCGCAGCTCACGCTCTCGGGCAAATAGTCTTCGTCGACCGAGCCGTCGCAGTCGTTGTCGATGCCGTCGCAGCTGGCGTCGAGCGTGGCGGGGTTGCCGGCGACGCAGGTCGAGCTCACGCGACCCGCTTCGCAACGCGTGCTGCCGGTCGCGGCGCAAGCACCCACGCCACAGCTGGTCGGCGTCGCTACGTAGTCTTCGTCGACCGAGCCGTCGCAGTCGTCGTCGACGCCGTTGCAGGTCGCATCGCTGGTCGGCGTCCCGACGCTGCAGTCGACCACCGTCGTACCGCCCTGGCAGCGAATCGAACCGGTGGCCGCGCAAGCGCCGACCCCGCAAGTCGTGGCGGGCGCGACGTAGTCTTCGTCGACCGAGCCGTCGCAGTCGTCGTCGACGCCGTTGCAGGTCGCATCGGTGCTCGCCGCCGTGCCGACCACGCAAGTGTCGGATTCCCGGCCGGTGATGCAGCTCGTGGTGCCAGTCCGGACGCAAGCGCCCACGCCGCACGTGGTGGCGCGCGGCAGGTAGCCGTTGTCGACGGTGCCGTCGCAATCGTTGTCAATGCCGTCGCAGGTGGCGTCGCTGCCGGCGCTGGTTCCGCCTTGGCAGCTGTTTTGCACGACGCCGCCCACGCAGCTCGTCGAGCCGCTGGCTTGGCAGGCGCCAGTTCCGCATTGCGTCGGGGTCGAGAGGAAGTCTTCGTCGATCGAGCCGTCGCAATCGTCGTCCACGCCGTTGCAATCGTGATCGTCGGGCGCCGAGCTGCCCGCGCGGCAAGTATTGCTGAGCTGTCCGCCGACACAGCGCAGTTCGCCCGCGGCTTGGCAGGCGCCAGCCCCGCACGTCGTCGCAGTCGGCAAGTAGTCTTCGTCGACCGCGCCGTCGCAGTCATCGTCGATGCCGTTGCAGTTGGCGTCGCTGGCTGGATTGGCCGCCGCGCAGGTATTAACGACTTGCCCCGCTTGGCACTGCTCGGTACCAGTGCGGGCGCACGCGCCAACCCCACAGTTCGTCGCGTTTCCGACAAATTCTTCGTCGATCGAGCCGTCGCAATCGTCGTCCACGCCGTTGCAGGTCGCGTCCGACGTTGCTCCAGTTCCGGCCCGGCAGTCGTTGCTCAGTTGCCCAGCCACGCAGTTGTCGTGACCGGCAGCCACGCAAGCGCCCACGCCGCAGCTCGTTACGGGGGCGACGTAGTCTTCGTCGGTCGAACCGTCGCAGTCGTCGTCGACGCCGTTGCAATTCGCGTCGCTGGTCGCCGCCGCCAGCGGACTACAGCTATCGTGCTCGCTGCCGCCTGTGCACGTCTTACTGCCGCTGGCCGCGCAGGCGCCCGCGCCGCACGTCGTGGTTACGGTCGCGAAGTCTTCGTCGATCGAGCCGTCGCAGTCGTCGTCGATGCCGTTGCAGACCGTGTCTTGGGCGGCTCCGCTCGTCGCCGCGCAGCTGTCGACCTCGCGCCCGGTCTGACAGGCCGTCGTGCCCTGGGCCGCGCAGGCGCCGCGCCCGCAACTGGTGCTACGCGCCTGGTAGTCCTCGTCGACGCGACCGTCGCAATCGTCATCGACCCCATTGCAACTCGCGTCTTCGGCGGCCGCAGTACCGGCGCGGCAAGTGTCTTGGGTGGCACCGGCCACGCAACGCAACTCACCGGTGGCACGGCAGGCGCCGACGCCGCAGTTGGTGGTGGGGGCCGCGTAGTCTTCGTCGACCGAGCCGTCGCAATCGTCGTCGATGCCGTTGCAGGTCGCGTCGGACGTCGCTCCGGTGCCAGCGCGGCAGTCGTTGCTCAGCTGCCCGTTTTGGCAGGTGATCGAGCCCGTGGTGGCGCAGGCGCCGATCCCGCAATTGACGCCCGTGACCACGAAAGCGTCGTCGACCGAGCCGTTGCAGTCGTCGTCCACGCCGTTGCAGGTCGTGTCCGGACCCACCGGGGGTAGGTCAGTGCAGGCGGGCTGCTCGACGCCGCCCACGCACTGCGAGGTGCCGGTCGCGGCGCAAACGCCGACGCCGCACGTCGTCGGATGGCCTTGGTAGTCCTCATCGATCGAACCGTCGCAGTCGTCGTCGATGCCGTTGCAGTTGGCGTCGCTGGTCGGCGTGCCGGCGACGCAGCCAGGCGATTCCTGACCGGCAACGCAGCTGCTCATGCCGGTGCGGGCACACGCGCCGACGCCGCACGTCGTGGGGTGCGGCGCGTACGCCTCGTCGATTGCGCCGTCGCAATCCGAGTCGATACCGTCGCAGATCGCGTCATTGCCGCCGCCGCCCGTCGCCGAGCAGCTGTCACTGACCACGCCTTGGTCGCAATGCGTCGCGCCGGTCGTCTGGCAAGCCCCGGCTCCGCACTGGGTCGGTTCCGAGGCGAAGTCTTCGTCGACGCGCCCATCGCAATCGTCGTCGACGTTGTTGCAGTTCGCATCCGAGGACGCCGGATTTCCAGGGACGCAGAGATTGCGCAGCGAGCCGGTCGTGCACACGCGCACGCCGTCCGCCTGGCACGCCCCGACGCCACAACGAATCGGCGTCGACCCGACTTCTTCGTCGACCGAGCCGTCGCAGTCGTCGTCGACGCCGTCACAGGTATTGTCCGGACCGACTGCGGAGCCCGCTTGGCAACTATTCTGGACGGCTCCGGCGACGCAAGTGATCTGGCCGGTGCGGGCGCAAGCGCCGACCCCGCAACTCGTCGATTGCGGAACGAAGCCCTGATCGACCGAGCCGTCGCAGTCGTCGTCGATGCCGTTGCAGTTGTCGTCGGGCGCAGCGACGTTGAGCGCCCGGCAGCTGTTCGATTCGGCTCCGCCAACGCAGCTGGTGGCACCGCTGGCGTGACAGGCTCCGAGCCCGCATTGCGTGATTTGAGCCGCGTAGTCTTCGTCGACGTTGCCGTCGCAGTCGTCATCCAGGCCGTTGCAGCTCGAATCGCTGACGGCGGGCGGGTTGGCCGCGACGCAGCTGTCAGCTTCGACACCGCCGACACAACTGGTCGCGCCGGTTCCGGCGCACACCCCGCGGCCGCACGCGGTCGGACGCGCCACGTAGTCTTCGTCGATGCGCCCGTCGCAATCGTCATCGACGCCATTGCAAGTCGCGTCGTTCGTGGCGCCCTGCCCCGGTGTGCAGGACGTATTTTCGACGCCGCTCTCGCAGCGCGAGAAACCAGTTGCCGTGCAGGCGCCGGCTCCGCACGTGATGACATGGGGGGCGTAACCTTCGTCGACGAGCCCGTCGCAGTTGTCGTCGACGCCGTTGCAAGTTGCATCCGTGCTGGCCGCGGCGCCGGGGCGGCAAGAGTCGAGCACTTGCCCGACGGCGCAGCTGGTGACGCCGCGCGCCGCGCAGGCCCCTACGCCGCAGTTCGTTGTTGCGGGGACGAAGCCTTCGTCGACTGAGCCGTCGCAATTGTCGTCGCGACCGTCGCAGGTGGTGTCCGGACCGAGGGCGGCGGTTGGGGTGCAGTCGTCGTGGACGGTCCCGGCGCTGCAGGAGCGAAGGCCGGAGGCCTGGCAAACGCCGAGGCCGCAGGTCAGGCTCGTGGTCGGGAACTCTTCGTCGACCGAGCCGTCGCAGTCGTCGTCCACGCCGTTGCAAGTGGCATCCGAGCTGGCCGGTGAGCCCGAGCGGCAGCTGGTCTGCTCGACGCCAGCCGCGCAGGTCACTTCCCCGCTCCGCTGACACGCGCCGACGCCACAGCTCGTCGTGCGCGTCTGGAAATCCTCGTCGACCTGACCATCGCAATCGTCATCGACGCCGTCGCAGCTGACGTCCGACACTGCAGCCGCGCCGGGCGAGCAATTGTCGACAACTTTGCCGTTTTGGCAGCTCGAGGTGCCGTGTGCGGTGCAAGCGCCGACGCCGCAGCTCGTCGCTTGCGTCACGAAATCTTCGTCGACCTGGCCGTCGCAGTCGTCGTCCACGCCGTCGCAGGTCGCGTCGTTGGCGGCCGACGGTCCCGGTATGCAGCCGTTCTCTTCGACGCCGAACGCGCAGGTCGAAGTGCCACTGCGCCGGCAAGCGCCGACACCGCAAATCGTAGTGTGGGAGCGGTAACCTTCGTCGATCGCGCCGTTGCAGTTGGCGTCGATGCCGTCGCAAGTTTCGTCGCTGGAGGCGGGCGTGCCGGGCGTGCAGCTGTCGAGCACGCCGCCGGCCGCGCAGCTTGTACGCCCCGCCGAGGTGCAGCTACCGGCTCCACAGCGCGTGTCGATCGCTACGTAGTCGTCGTCGATGCGGCCGTCGCAGTCGTCGTCGATGCCGTTGCAGGTCGTGTCTGTGGGCGAGCCAGTCCCGGGCAGGCAACTATCGCGGACTTGGCCCGCGACGCACGCCGTCACGCCGGCCGCCGAGCAAGCGCCGGCACCGCACTGGGTAGCCAAACTGACGTAGTCTTCGTCGACCTCGCCGTTGCAATCGTCGTCGACACCGTTGCACGTCGCATCAGTGGCAGCCGGCGTGCCCGGGGCACAGCTGTCGAGCAGGCTGCCGTTCACGCAGCTGCTTTGGCCGGCGGCAGAGCAAGCGCCTGCGCCGCAATGCGTTACGCTCGCGGTAAAGTCTTCGTCTTTGTTGCCGTCGCAGTCGTCGTCGACGCCGTTGCAGGTCGCGTCGCTCGCAGCCGGCGTGCCGGGCTGGCACACGTCTTTGACCGCACCTTGGTCGCACACCCGAGCGCCCGTCGCGGCGCAGGCGCCCACGCCGCACGTGATGCTCGTGCCGACGAAATCTTCGTCGATCGAGCCGTCGCAGTCGTCGTCGATGCCGTTGCAGGTCGTGTCGCTGGTCGTGCAGACCTGCACGGTGAGCCTAGCGTTGCGGCTCGTGACGCTGCCGGCCGCGTTTTTGACTCGAACCGCGAACAAAGCGCCGTTGTCGGAAGCCGCGGTCGTGTTGAGCTGAAACGTCGCTTGCGTGGCCCCGGCGATGTCGCTGCCGCCGCGGGTCCATTGATACGACAGCGCTTGGCCGGTAGCGACGACTGAGAACGTCGCGGACTGGCCGGCGCGTACCGTCAGATCTTGCGGCTCGCTGGTCAGCGCCGGCAGATTGAAGCCGGTTCCCGAAGAATCCGCCGCGACGTTGATGTCGCGCGCCACGAGCTTGCCCGAGAACGTGACGTTGCCTTGAATGCGCGCGGTACCGTTCAGCGCCAGCACATAGGCAGTCACGATCGCGCCACTCTGAATAGTGAGCGGCTGTGTGGAGTCGCCGGGGCGCGCGCCCGCCCGCGACAGCAACAGCTGAACACTCGCAGCACCGAACGAAGCCCCGCTGACCGGGCCGACTCGGGTATTTTGGTGCAGTGTCACCACGCCATTGGCCCGCACTTCGCACGGGTTCGTACACTCGACCCGCGAGCTATCCTGCGCGTTCAGTGTCGCCAGTTGGTAGACGCCACCGCTCAAGCTCAAGACCGCGTTGTTCCTCAGGGTAATGTCGCGGTACGCGCCCGGGGCCAACACGCGCGTGGCGCCCGCGTTCACGGTCACGTCGCTGCTATTGGGGCTGACGCTGGGCTGCGCCGGAAGCGTGATCGGTAGTGGCAACCCGAGCGGCGTCGTCACCGTGCCGCTCACGGTGCCCTGACCTGTGCGGTCGTTGAACTCTGCGCTGCCCTGGACTGCCGCGGTTGTGGCGAGGTTCAGGCTGTCGGCTTTGACGTTGCCGACGATTTTCGAGCCTTTCGCCAGCGACAGCTCGACGTTGTGGGCCAGCACCGCACCGGTTGCACGGCGCACGACCGCGACATCACCCGTCAGGGTTGCGGAGTCACGCAGCGCGATGCTGTTCAGCGCCACGAAGCTCTGCACCGGCCATTCGGAATTGTTAAGCGGCGATTTGAGCTCACCGATGCGCTCAGACGAGTCGGGCGAGGCAGGCGTCGAGCCGCTGCAGGCAGCCAAGACCGACACCGCCAGGGCAACGACCCCGCCGCGCAGGCGTGAAAGCAGCGCGCTCATGGGGCGCTCCTTCGCGCGGCCGCGCTGGGACGCGGCATCGGCAGCGCCAGCGCCGGCACCGGGCTCTTCAGGATTTCGACCTCGACCTGCGTGCGCGCCTGGTGGCCCACCTTCTCGAGCGCCGAGCTCATCTGCGCCGGCGACAGCAAGCGTTCGATATCCGCTCGAACCTCGGCTAGCGGGCGCGGCGGCGCCTTCTCTTCGCCAGTTAGACGCGCCACGTACGGTCTCCCGGAAATCAACACCAGCTGCGATGGTGTACCTGGCTTGAGCGAGCGAATGAGCTCCCCCAACCTGGCGACCAGCAACTGATCGTCGTCGGCGGTGCTCGTCAATGACACCGGCAATTGCTTCTTGGTCAGCGTCTCGACCCACGCCTTCCAATCGGTTTGACGTTCAGCGTCGTGCAGCGCTTTCATCACACTGTTGCGCTCGTCCGGGGTGAGATCGCGCGTCGCGCCGACGACCTCGCACAGGTGTCGAGTCTTTCCACCGAAGCGCTCGGGATGGCTGCGGTAATATTCGGCGATCATCTCTTGCGAGACCGGTGCGGGCGGCGCGTGCCGGTTGACGTAACCACGCACCAACAACTGCTCGCGGTAGCCGGCCACTTCGCGCTCGACCGAGAGCTTTTCCAGCGGCGTGAGCTCTTTCTCTGCGACGGCCGCGATCGCGCGGCTTTGAATCAACCCCTCGAGCAGCTTGCCCTGCGCGCTCAACCGCACCGCATCGCCACCCAGGTTGCCCAGCGTGCGATTGGCGAGCTGGTCGACGTCGTACTGGCTGATCGGCTTCCCACCAACCTTCGCCAGCACCAGATCGTCTTTCGGCAAACGCAACTCCTGCTCGCGCTGGCACGCGGCGAGCGCGCACACGGCCGCCGTGCCGACGACGAGTCGGAAGGCGGTGGGGTGGGACGAAGGCAGAAAGATCACAGAGGTATTTTCAAGGGGCAGCGGGGGCTTCGGCGGCCGGTGCGGGGGCGGGCACGGGCGCAGCTGGGGCGGCCGGCGCAGCCGCGGCAGGCGCGGGTTTGGCGCGTACTGGCTTGGCAGCGGGCGGTTTTGCGGCGGGCTTTTCCGCGCTCGGCGCAGGCTTGACCAGCGGCGCGACCGGCGGCGCCGCACTGAGTACGGTCGGAACCGTGAGCGCGGGCGCGTTGGCGGGCGTGGCCGGCGGAGCGTCGGTTGTGGCCAGCGGTGTCACCGGCGACTCACTCTCGACATTGGGCAACGTGGGTACAATCGGTGAGCGCGCTGGCTTCGCCGACGGCACTGCGCTCGGGTCGAACTTGTACGCGCTCTTCTTACTGACGTGCGCCAAGCCTTGCAGACGCTTGAGCTCGGCTTCTTTCGCCTCGCCGCGCAGCTGGTAGCGAATGTCGGAAACCACCGAGGCGTAAGGCTTACGAATCGTCTTCGGCTCTTCGATGACCTTCAGGATGTGGAAACCGAAGGGCGATTCGAACGGCTCCGAGACGCTGCCGGCCTTCATCGAGAACGCGCGTTTGGACAGCTCAGGATCGATGCTGCCCTCGCGGATCCAGCCCAAATCGCCGCCTTTGACGCCCGAAATGTGGTCATCCGACAGCGTCTTGGCCAGCTCCTCGAACGACTCACCGGTGTTCAGCTTGGCCGCGACGCCGTCGGCGGTCGTGCGCTTGGCCTGCTTCTCCTCGGCGCTCGCCTTCTGGTTCACCCGCACCAAAATGTGCGCGACGTGTACCTTGCGCTGCTCGTACGTGGCGAGGTGCGCGTCATAGTAGTTCTTGATCGCCCCGTCGTTCACCTTGTCGTCGAGGAAGCGATCGAAGTAGCGGCTGATCAGCAGCTCGCGGCGGAACTCGTCCACCTCCGCGTCGACGTCCTGCATGTCGAGCAGCTTCTCTTTCTCGACCACCGAAGCCAGCGCCGCGCGGTCGAGGTACTCCTGAAACGCGCGATCGCGCCGCGTCGCATCCGCCGCCGAAACGTGCTTGGTCTTCAAATAGGCGTCGAACTCGGGCTGCGTGACGTCTTTGCCGTCGACACTGGCAAGCACGTTCGCCTTCTTGCCGCAGCCGGAGAGGCTGAGCGCGAGGAGAAGGATGGGGGCAAATAGTCGTCTCATCGTTCGTTACCTTGCGAAAACCATCAGCGTCTCGGCGAACGCCATGGAGGTGATGGTTTGTGAAGTTAGGCCCGTGGCGTAGCGGATGCGCGACCCGCCTCCAAGCCCGCTGCACGAGGCGTCGGTCGTGAAGACCAACCAGGCAGTGTCGTTGCAAACCCCGGTGCTGAAGGGCGCGATAACGTCTCCCAGATAGAAGTCGCGGCTCGCGATGCCGGCGATACTGAAGTAGCGCCCGTCGGCCGAACGCTCCCAGTTGGCTTGCGTCGGTAACGTCCAGCTGCTGCTCTTCAATCGCGACGGCGTGAACCACTCGTTGCGGGTCGCCTCGATCATGTCGAAGACCACCGATTTCATGACGGTCCCGCCAGTCGCTACCTCGACCCGCCCCTCCGCAAAATACTTCGGCATGTTGTTCAGCCGATTGACGTAGTCCTTACTACCCAGGTTGCGAGTGAGCTGCGCGAGATCGAGCTCGTTGACGGGGCCTCCATTCCACAATTGCTCGGCGCCAATCCCGATCGCGGCGGACTTCTTCATCACCATCGTCCAGCCGCCGCCGGTCATGTCGCAGAACAGCGGGATTGAGGCTTCGGAATCGGACCCGATCGGCAGATTGTAGATGCCGTTGACCGCGTTGGGGTTCTGCGAAAGCGCGCGAGCGCAGGGCGACACGAAGGTGTTCGTCGGGTACTGGGATCGCACGGCCTTGCCTTGACGACCGAAGTCGTAGAGCTGCGCTACCTGGCCAGGGTCGAGCGCGCTGCCCCATACGGAGAACTCGTCGAGCGAACCGGCGAGGCCTGCACCGAGGCGCATGTTGCTCGCGAGGTGTCCGATACCCGAGAAGCCCGAAGCCACCGTCGACGCTGCTAGCTGACCGTCGATGTAGAGATCGAGGAGACTGCTCGTTTGGTCGTAGGTGGCCACCAGGTGTGTCCAGACGCCGAATGGGAAACCAGAAGCCGTGACGGAGCTTGAAATTCCCGAGGCAGCGTTGCCGGCCCGGAACGTGACGCCTCCGCCATCTGTAGCGGCGGGCTCGAAGGACCAGCCCAAGATCGCTCCGGGATCCGCGCGATGGTACGCGATGGTCGACCCCGCCCCAGCCGGTGCGATCTGATTTACCCATACCGAGACCGTGAGCGAAGTCGGCTTATCGAGCGTGCTTGCCAGCGAGATGAAGTCGTCGGTGCTGCCGGAGAAGAGCGCCGAACTGCTGTTGATCTGGCTCGGCTGGGCCGGAACCACCCCCCCTCCGTGAATCGTGGCTGTGGACATCAGCCCGGTGCCAAGGTTCGCGTAGGTGGAGTTGTAGCGCGCACTCTCATCGAAGTTGATGTGAACGAGCGGCGCTGCGAATGGAAGCGACGCCCACGTGTGCTGGCAAGAGTCGTCACAGGTGTCCCGATGCGCGCCGTTGCCGTCGTCGCAAACCTCGCCCTGATCGACGTCGACGATACCGTTGCCACAACGCCGCGTACTCGTGCAGGTGTCGTTGCAGGTCGCGCCGGGAGGGTCGCAAGCTTCGAGCGGCTGTACGATACCGTCGTTGCACTGACCCGCTCCGGGCACATCGCCTCGCTCGGTCGTCGCTCCCCAGCAGACCACGCCGCCGCCTACACGCAGGCCGCAGGCGTGACTCGAACCGATGGCTACGTTGCTCCAAATATCGGCGGCACTCAGCGGCGGTGAGCCGATTCCCGAGTAGGTGTTTGCGCTGAGGAAATCGCCCCACATGCGCAGTCGGTGGTCGGGCAGCGTCGCCGCGTTAGCGGTGGGCGAGGAAGCAATGTCAATGAAGCGTTCGGACGCGAACGGGTTCAGTTGGGTGCCTGAGGTCAGAGTGGGACCCCAGCACACGACCTGCCCAGTGTCCTTGAGACCGCAGTAATGACTACTGCCAGCCGAGAGCTTCGTGAACACACCCGCCGCCGAAGTGGTGCCAGGCTTCCCGGTGAACTCACCCGCGCTACCCCAACACTCGATGCCGCCGTCCACCTTCGCGGCGCAGGCGGCGTTGCGGGTCGCGGCCACGCTCACGTACGCGCCGGGCACCACGTTCAACTGGCCGCTGCTATTGCTGCCCCAACACTGAACGGCTTTCGTGTCTTTTCGTACCACGCAGCCGTGGTCGACGCCGCCACTGAGCGATCTGGTCGACAGCAGCGGCGACTGCCCAACCCAACTCGCCCCGCCCCAGCAAACCACCTGGTCGTCCGGAGCTCGGGTCGCACAGCCTGCGTAGTCGCCACCTAGCCAGATCTTCGTAAAAACGCCGCTCGGCGGAGTAGCGACGCTCACTCGTGCGCTCCCGATTCTCGGATTGAAGCCCCAACAACTGATCTTGCCCGCTGGTGTGAGTGCGCAGGTGGTGTAATCCACAGCGGCAATCTGTGGCACGACGCAGCCGCCCGACCGGCAGGTACCCGCCCCAGCGCTGCAGGCCGTACCATCTGGTAGGGCAGTGCCAGCACATCCCGTTTGCGGATCGCACGCAGGGGCGGTGCACTCGTTGGCGTCGTCGCACAGCGTCGCGAGCGTTTGACCCGTCGGCGCGTCGCACCGAGTGCTCACGGTGCACGCAGCGTTGCAGAAGTCGCCGGCTAGGTTGTTGTTGTCGTCGCAAACCTCACTACCTTCCTTGATGCCGTTGCCGCACGCCTGCGTACTCGTGCAGTCCGCGCTGCACACCGGCGTGAGTTTCGGGTCGCACGCCTCCCAGGCTTCCAGGATGCTGTCGCCGCAACTATTTGCAGGAAGGGCGAACGAACTCGCCTTGCCCCAGCACGCGATACCCCCGCTGCGTCGCAGGCCGCAGGTGTGCACGTTGCCGGTCGAGACCGAGCTGAAGTAGTCGGCCGGCGTCGTTGGCGGCGTCGATTGGCCTTGATTGTAACTCGTGTCGATGCGGTCTTCGGGTTCGCCGTCGCCCCAACATTTCACCGTACCGTTCGCGCGCATGCCGCAAGATTGGCGGTCACCGGCGCTGACGCTCACGAAGAGCTCGCCTAGCGGTGTGGTTGTCACTTCTCCCGCACTGTTGACCCCCCAACAAACGGCATGTTGGTCGGTCGCTAGCGCGCAGTAGTTGTCTCCGCTGCCTGAGATTTGCGTGAACGTCCCGCTCGGGATCGGCGTGTAGTTCGTCGTGCCAGGACCCCAGCACGACAGCATGCCGTCTTCTTTGATCGCACAGAACGACGACCCCGTCGACGCCACGGACTTGTACCTGCCGGCGGGCGGCACGTCGGTTGCCGCAAGAGGAAGATTGTCCCTCCAGCACTGCAGCGTCCGCGTGTCCTTGCGTACCAGGCAGCCCACGTTTTGACTGTAGCTGTTGCCCGCCACCGACAGTGTCGGCACCACTGGTGCGTAGTTCGTCCAGCCTGGATACCCCCAGCAAATCACCTCGTCCTTCGGCGCCGCGGTCGCGCAAGCCGCCCAAGTA
>JBBSAB010000038.1:0-68394 GCA_038252755.1 Polyangiales bacterium
GAAACCGCGAGCATTTTCGGGCACGGGCACGGCTGTCGATCCCGCACAAGTTCTGCAGTGAAATCGATCGGTTAGCGGGACCGGGTCGCATCGGCGTGAGCGGCGGCGGCCCGCGTCCCTCTTGCAGAAAGCTGTAGGGTTTGATCTACCCCTGGTGATGAAGCTGCCGAAGGGTTCGATTGAGCGCGTGACCAAGGCGTTTGCGAGTGCGAATCTCGGTGACCCTCGCCGCCAGAAACGGCTTGAGCAGACCGTCAGCAAGCTGGCGAAAAGGCCTACTGCGAGCTTGCCGGAAGCTATGCAGACCGACGCAGAGCTGGAAGGCGCGTACCGACTCGCTAACAACCAAGCGATCGAGCCCCAGCAGCTCTTTGACTCGTTGGCCGTTTCGGCGGCACAACGCGCGAAGGTGGCCGGGGCCGTGCTCGTCATTCATGACACCACGACCTGCGGGTTCGAGCAGGGCGATCCGGATGAAGTCGGCTACCTACCGACAGGCAAAGCGGGCTTCTTCCTGCACTGCGCTATCGTGCTCGACGCTGATACCTGGAGGCGCCCGTTGGGCGTGGCTTACGTTGAAACTATCTCCAGAGAGCAGCGTTCAAAGCGCGGCCGCAAGAACAAGGCTTCAGGCAGCGAGACCGCTCAGTGGAAAGACCGAGAATCCGCTCGCTGGGAGCGAGGGGTCGAAGCCAGTGCCAAGCTGCTCGCTCCGTGTCGCAGCGTCTGCCATGTCGCCGATCGTGAGGGTGATAGCTATGCTTTCCTCGCGTCAATGAGGGCCAAAGGGAACTCGTTCGTGGTTCGCGTCAAGGGCGACCGCAAGGTCGGAGATCCTGATGATCTTGGGGAGCAATGGCTGCCGCTCAAGGAGCGCGTCAAGAGCTTGCGCGGTGTCTTCGAGCGAGAAGTGGCGTTGTCCGAGCGCAAGAAGAGCAGCGACGCGCCTCGCGCCAACAAGGGCCATCCGGTCCGGAATGCGCGCCTAGCCACGTTAAGCTTCTCGGCGACCGCGGTCGTTATCAAGCGACCGCGCTATCTTCAGGAGCCGATCCCGGAAACCCTGACGCTCAACGTCGTCCACGTGATCGAGCAGCAGCCGCCGGCGGGGCAACAAGCCGTCGAGTGGTTGCTCTTCACAACCCTACCCGTTGACTCGGCAAAACAGGTCGCCACGGTCGTCGACAACTACCGAGCGCGCTGGACCATCGAGGAGTTCAACAAAGCGCTGAAGACCGGCTGTGCTTACGAGAGCCGTGAGTTCGAAACGCTACACGCTTTGCTCATAATTCTCGCGATCAGCCTGCCGATCGCCTGCGAGCTACTTTGGCTACGCAGTCGAGCCCGCAACCAACCCGACGCGCCGGCAACCGATGTGCTCACGAGGCAACAGATCGACATCCTGCGCCGCTTAGGCTCGCGCCCGATGCCCGCCAAAGCCACAGCCCACGACGCCCTCTGGGCGGTGGCGGGCCTAGGCGGACATCAAAAACGCAACGGAGAACCAGGCTGGCTCGTCCTCTACCGCGGGATGCAAACCCTCCTCACCTACGAGGTCGGCTACGTCGCCGGCCTCGAGGCCCGAAAGGGTCACTAAACTTGTGCGGTATCGACAGCCGTGCCCGTGCCCGACGGTCCTTAGGACGTCTTGTGTAGGGTAGGCCTTGCCTGCGTGTGACCATTCATCACATTTCGTGGCTCGAGCAGCGAGCGAACAGGAAGGCGGGAAGGCGGGAAGATTCCGATTGTTCGAGCAAGCGCTTGAGACCCCATCGCTGCCCAATGGGGCGAGCTTGCCCGTACCACCCACCCCAAATCTGAGGTCTCGCCCTTCCCGTCTTCCCGCCTTCCTGTTGTTCCCCTGCTCGTTGCGGCAAAGATGTGGCTAAAGGTCAGAGTTCAGGCGCCCAGCTGGGCGCCGCCGCTACCTACGAAACTGGGCCTCACCCCGCAAAGACTCGAGATTTTACAGGGAGTCGGGGAGGTTGGGAGGCGAGCATTTTGGGGTTTCGGGCCGCGCGGCGACGCACGGATCTCCCGATCTCCCTGTGAAAAAATCTCGAGCCGGATCAGCGTCGTTCGGGGTAGCGGTCGGCGATGGCCTTGAGCGAGAGCAACGTCTGCGCGAACGGATCGACGGCGCTGGCGTCTTGGCGCAGAAAGCGTTCGAGCTCGGGGGCGGCGGCGATGGCTTGGTCGAGGCGAGCGTCGCTGCCTTTGCTGTAGGCGCCGAGCGTGATGAGATCGCGTTTTTCTTCGAAGGCGGCCAACAGGGCGCGGGCGCGTTGCGCGGCGGCTTGTTGCGGTTTGGCCGTGACGTTCGGCATCACGCGCGACAATGACGACAGCACGTCGATCGCCGGGTAATGACCGCGCGCGGCGAGCCGCCGATCGAGCACGATGTGGCCGTCGAGGATGCCGCGCACTTCGTCGGCGATCGGCTCATCCATGTCCGAGCCTTCGACCAGCACCGTGTAAATTGCGGTGATTGAGCCCTTTTCACCCTGACCGCTGCGCTCGAGCAGGCGCGGCAGCTGTGTGAAGACGCTCGGCGGGTAGCCACGACGCGCTGGCGGCTCACCCGCGGCCAGCCCGATTTCACGCTGCGCGCGAGCGAAACGCGTGATCGAGTCGACCAACAACAGCACGCTCTTGCCCAGATCGCGAAAATGCTCGGCCACGGCCGTGGCGACCTGCGCGGCGCGCAAGCGTTCGACCGGCGGCGCGTCACTAGTCGCGACCACGACCACCGAACGGCGGCGCCCCGCTTCGCCCAACGACTGCTGCAAAAATTCGCCGACCTCGCGCCCGCGCTCGCCGACCAGCGCGACCACGACGACGTCGGCACTGGCGCCACGCGCGATCGCTCCGAGCAACGTGCTCTTACCGACGCCGGAGCCAGCGAACAAGCCGACACGCTGCCCCACGCCGAGCGTGATCAATCCGTCGATCGCGCGCACGCCAGTTTCGAGCGATGCGCTGACCGGTCGGCGCGAAAGCGCGGCAGGCGGCGCGCGATCGACCGGCACCGGCGTGAGCCCAGTCGGTGCCGGTCGACCGTCGATCGGTCGCCCCAAACCGTCGAGCACGCGCCCGAGCAGCGCCGCACCGGCGCTCACTTGCAGACCCTGTCCGGTCGCCTCCACGACGTCGTCGGGTCCGACGCCTGTCGGCTCGCCAAGCGGCACCGCCAACGCCTCACCCTGCGCGAAGCCGACCACCTCCGCCAGCAACGGCTCGCCGCGCCGACGGATCAACAGCACGTCGGAGATCCGCGCACCGGGCAGCTGCACGCGGAGCAAGAGCCCAGTAACGCCCACGACCCGCCCAACTGGCCGAAGCGCAGACGTCTCGGAAAGCCGTGCTTTGAGCGCCTCCAAGTCCACTCGCAAAGGCTAGGCGCGGCTCGAGATTTTTCACAAGCAGATCGGGAGATCAGGAGGTCAGACGCAGACCTGAATTTTGGGTTTCGAGCCTCACGTTGCGACGCGGATTCGTTGACGATTTCGAAGGCCATCGCTCGTCTCGAATCCCCAAAACCTCCCGTCTCGCGATCTCTTTGTGAAGAAAATCTGGATCCGACAAGGGCCTTTTCCCTGCCGAAAGGCTCCGTAGTGGACCGATCCGGGCGGGTCTGGGAACTTATCTGCCTATGCCGCCCAGGCCTGCCTCCGAGCCCGCCGAGAGCCGTCGGCTCGAGGATGCGCGGGGCGTCACGTTCCTGGGCGACGAGGGAGCGCTGTTGGCCGGCGTGCGGGCCGGCAACCCGCTGGCGATGTCCGCGTTCTACGACCGCTACGTCGGCGACGTGCGGCGCATTCTCCTGCACACGCTCGGTCCGCGTTTGGATTTGGCAGACCTGGTGCAAGACGTGTTCATCAACGTGCTCACCTCGGTGCGCTCGCTGCGCGAAGCCGGCGCGCTGCGCAGCTGGCTGTTTCAAGTCACGGTGCGCACCGCACGCAAGCACCTGCGCAGCAGCTCGCGGCGCTGGTGGCTCAGACTGTGGCCCGAAGGTGACGAAATCGAAGCCCAGCCCGCGGAGATGCTCGAAGAGAACGCCTCCGACGCCGTGCAAGCGACCTTCCGCATCATGAAGAGCATGGAGACCGAAGATCGCTTGGTCTTCTCGTTGCGCTACGTGTCGGGGTTGGATCTTTCGGAGATGGCCGAGGTCTGTGAGATGTCGCTGTCCACGTTGAAGCGGCGACTGGGCCGCGCCGAACGCCGCTTCCACGCCGAAGCTCTCAGGGACGACGCGCTGAGCGGCTGGGCCGCCGAGGGAGAAACATGAAGAGCCACAGCTTCCAAGCGCTGGGCGCGCGCCTGCGCGAAGACCTAGAGCGGCACGAGGATGTCGATCGAGCGACGGATGTACGGACGCGACGCCAGCTACTGGCAAAGGTCGAGTCGGGCGCGCCACGCGCACGGCGCTGGCAGTACGGCTTGGCGGCTGCGGCGCTGGTGACGTGTGCCGCGGCGCTGTTTTCATGGGTCGGGCCAACGGCACGGCAGGAGCCGCTGCGGTTTTGGATCGAAGAGCGCACCGGTCACGTCGACGAATGGGTCACGGCGCGCGACACCGAACAGAGCCTGCGCTTCTCCGACGGCTCGAGCGTCGTCGCCGGACCGCACACCACCACGCGCGTGATGCAGACGACCGCGGACGGCGCGCACCTCACGCTCGAGCGCGGCCACATCGACGCGCACGTGGTGCACCGCGACGCTTCGCGGTGGCAGGTCGCCGCCGGACCGTTCGTCGTACACGTCACCGGCACGCGCTTCCGGGTGAATTGGGATCCGCAGACCGAAAAGCTGGCGGTGAGCGTCATGGAAGGAAAAGTCGAGGTAACGGGCGACGGCCGGCCGAAGCACGAGCTGACCGCCGGCTCGGTGCTGGAGCTGTCGGCTAGCACGGCTGTCGGCTTGCAAAGCGCGCTGACGGCTGAGCTGCCCGCCGCCGCGCGGTCGGCCGAGCCGAGCCCGGAAAACGTCGTCGCCACCGACGCTGCGCGCGACGAAGACGAGCTGATCCGCCCGCGCAAGCCGGCCGATCGCAAAGCCGACTTTCGCGAGTTGTCGACGGCAGGTCACTACAAGGAAGCCCTGGCGGCGATCGAGCAGCAAGGCTTTGCGGCTTCATGCGAGAGCCTGGGCGCGCGCGATCTGTTGACGCTCGGTTCGACGGCGCGCTTGGCCGGAAGCGCGGCGCGGGCGAGCTACGCGTACCTGGCAGCGCGCCGGCGCTTCCCGAACAGCTCGGAGGCTGGCATCTCGGCCTTTTCGTTGGGGCGCTTGGCGTCCGACGCTGGGCGTGCGAGCGATGCTATCGGTTGGTTCAAGCGTTACCTCACCGAGCAACCGAGCGGTCCGCTGGCGCGCGAAGCCGCGGGCCGACTGATCGAGCTATTGCGCCAGACGGGCGACGTTGTTCGAGCGGGCGAGGCCGCCGAGAGTTACCTGAAGCGGTATCCGACCGGGCCACACGCAGCACTGGCTCGCAGCGCACTCGCTCACCCATGAGCGGGGACGCCCGGCTGTTTTGGCTCTTGTCCTTGCTCCTCTTGCTCGTCGCCTGGCCGGCACGGGCGGCGTCGTCCGCTTCGGGCACGATCTTGCTCGTCGTCGACGAGCGAGCGGTGGCGCTGGCGACGCGCGTGGCCGCCGAGCTCGAAGCGCTCGGCTTTTCGGTACAGTCGCAGACGCACGCGCCACGGCCGGACGAATTGGCCGTCGAAGCCCGGCGTGCCGGCGCTTTCGCGGCGATCGGCATCGGGCCCACCGCCGAGGGTAGCGTCGAAATCACGGTGCTCGATCGCGTGACCGGCAAGACGCTCCGCCGCGAGCTGCTTGGGCGTTCGCTCACGGATCCCACCACCCGCGAGCTGGTCGCGCTACGCGCCTCGGAGCTCTTGCGCGCGAGCTTGATGGAGCTTGAAGCGCCGCACCCGACGCGCGGTGACTTGCCAGCGACCCCGGTCGTGACGCGCATGGCGGTCGCGCCCGAGACGATCCGAAGACCCGAGCGACGCCTACGCCTTGGCGTTGAGAGCGGCGTGCTGGTGGCTCCAGGCTTATCGGCAACGCCGTTGCTGCAGGCCACCGTGGCTGTGCGGATATTCGAACGGCTCGAGCTGGGTGCGACGCTCGGCGGTCAGCTGCAGGCGGGTGGGCGCGCCTTCGAGGCCGGGCGTATCGAAGCGACCGCGCGCTGGCTCGGCGTGGGCCCGAAATTCCTGCTTTTGCCGCGCAGCGACCGCAGTCAGGTCGCGCTCGGCATCGAAGCGCAGCTCACCTTGCTCGGGCTGTCCGCGTCCGGTTTCGCGGTCGACGCGACGCACAGCGGCCAATCGCATTTTGCGTGGACGCCGGCCGGAACGCTGGGCATCGACTCGAAAATTCGGCTGCACAAGCAGCTATGGTGGGCGCTCAAGCCGTCGCTGGGCTTCGCCTTCAGCGAGCTGTCGCTGCGCGCCGATGGTCAGGACGTGAAGATCTGGGGTCGGCCGTGGCTGCAGTGCTCGACCGGCTTGGAGGTCGAGCTGTGAAGCTCCAGCTCGCGCTCGGCGTACTCGCGCTGCTCAGCGTAGGTTGCGGCCGCCAGGACCTCGACCTGTTGGTGAAGGCTGAAAAGGACGACCCTTGCGTGAGCTTCGTCGGCGAGAGCCAGTGCCGCACCAACGCCCCGCTCGGCTGCTCCTTCCAACCCAACGCCGAGGGTTGCCAGAGCACGGATCCGAGTTGCCAGCCCGGCATGTGTCGCGGCGGTGATCCGTTCGTACGCCGTGTCGAACACAGCTTCTTCCTCAACGGCGATCCGTTCCGTTTCGCCGGTGTCGCCAGCTGGGCGCTGCAGCAGCTCGATCAGTGCACCAGCAGCAAGCCGGAAAACCGCGCAGCTTGGACGCAGCGCGCCTACGACGATCTGGTGCCGGCACGCACCAAAGTCGTGCGCTTCTTCGCCTTCCAGGGCAGCGCGGGCCCGAGCGGCGACGATTTCACCTTGTTCGACGCCTCGGTGCGCGACGCGCGTCGCGCGGGCATCCGGCTCCAGTTCGTGCTTGAGCACGCTAAGGGCAGCTGCTCGCAAGGTACGACTCGCGACAACGCCTGGTACAGCGGCGGCTACCAGAACCCCGACGGCGCCTACGCGCTATCGTACCGAGACTTCGCAGCATCGGTTGCGCGCCGTTACCGCAACGAGCCGACGGTGCTGGGCTATGTGCTGATGCAGGGCTTGGGCCACGCCGACCCGAGCACGCTCACCAGCTTCGTGACCGACATGGGTCAGCTGTTGCACGGGCTCGCGCCGAGTCAGCTGCTGTCGCTGGACCTCGATTGGGACCGCGCGAATGACGGCGCAGGCATCACGTTCCGCGCCCTCCAAGAATTGCCGGCCGTCGACTTGATCGACATCGACGACTACTCGTTCAGTGACACGCTCAAGCCGCTCGACGCGACGCTCTTGCGCACGCTGGGTGACCTCGACAAGCCGGCGATCGTCGGCGAGGGAGCGTTTCTGCTCGACGGCGCCGGCGACGCGGCCTTGGCTAGACGCGCGCAGCGGGCCCGTGAGCGCATGACGCAGTGGAAAGACTTGGGCTTTTCCGGCGCGCTTTTGTGGGCCTACCAACCCGGCTGGGGCACCGTTTCTGAAGAGTTCGACGCTCGCTCGGCAGACCCGATCCTCCAGCCTGGCGGGGTGCTGGCCAGCGCACCCTGGTGAGTGAGCCCGCCGCACACTTGCCCGACCTGCCGGATTGGTGCCACGATTTCGGCCGTGAAAGCACCAGCTCGCCCCAGCCTCGCAGGAGCGCTGGTTTTCGGCCTGACCCTCGGCTGCCAAGCCTCCGTCAACGCCGACGCCAACGTCAGCGGTAAGGCGGTCAGCGCTGAAGGCGACGCCGACCTGAGCGCCTCCGGTGAGGCCGAAGGCAAGGGCGAGATGACACGCTCGTCCGTCGCCCCGTCGCCGGGCGTGGCTCCGGCCATCGGCAACGCCGCCGTCAATCCGTCAGCTTCGCGCGTTTTGCTCGGCGCCCGTCATGATCTGCAGCTGCGCTCGGGCAAGGCGACCGCCAGCTGCGAGTGCCTGTCGGTAGCGGTCGGCGGGTCACACAGCAGCGGTATGGCGTGGAGCTCCGTACCGCCCGACATCGACGAGAGCACGCAACTGAGCATCGCCCTGTCGTCCGAGGGCCAAGCCTGCAAGGGCGAGCCAAAAAAGAGCCTCGGCGCGTCGTACTGGGGCTATCGAATTTCGGGCAACGACGTTGTCGTCCTGGTCGAGGCGGCACGCGGCGGGCGACCGCTGACGACCGGCGCCGTCATCCCGCGACCGGTGGGTCCGGGGCAGGTGTTCGTCGCGCCAGCCTCGAAGAAACTGCCGTACGGCCGTCCGCTCGCTGGCAAAGGGCTGTGCAAAGTCGGCAATCCGGGCCAGATCCGCACGGCGCCCTTCACCGAGTTCGAGCTGGGCCAGAACGCGCCAGTAGCCTCTCAGTCGGGCGGCGAGCACGAACGCGCCATCTCCGACCACTCGGACGATGACACGCCGACGACGATCGAGATGCCCAGCAACTAACCGCGCGCCGCCGGTAACCTGGTAAGCTCCGGGCTCATGCGCAAGGCATGGCTCTACGCGGTGTGTGTCACAGGGATCATCAACTGCGCCAGCGGCGGGGGTGAAGGCGTGTCGCGCTGCTCGACCCAAAGCTGGCAGGGCGAGTGCGAGCTCGTCAGCGTGACCAAGGTCGAGGACCGTGAGTTTCCGATCCCGTACGTAGTGATGGAAGCCGTCTACCGGCCGATCGCCGATCCGAACCACCCAACCGTCACGCCTGGCGCGATCGCCGTACGCAGCGACGCCAGGGGCGAATTCGAGCTTCCGTTGTACGACTACCTCGAGGCTCACCCGCGCGTCGCGTGTCGGACCGAAGAGGGCCAGAACGGCGCGTGCGCATCGGGCAAGATCGCGGTTTCGCTGGCGCCGTTCGATCCGACGACCGTCAAAGCCAACGGTCCGGCGCCGATCACGGGTTGCGCGCAGATCGAAGCCACCAGCGCGCAAGACAAGCTGCAAGGCGGACAGAAGACGCGGACGTTCGTCGCCCAGCGCATCGCATTCGCTTCGAATTCGTCCGAATTGCCGCCGACCGCCGACGCCCTAGCGGCTGAGGTCGCGACCGTGCTCCGCGAGAAACCTGGCATCGAGTGTTTGGGCATCGTTGGGCAAATCGCCAGCGGTGAAGCGCCCGGGCTGGCCGAACAGCGCGCCAAAGCCGTGCGTGATTTGCTGGGCGCACACGGGGTTTCGCTCACGCGGCTACTGACGATTGGCGCCACCGCCAAGGTGTTCGGCAACGGCTCGCGACCCGCCGACGCGGCTCCGGCCGATCGCCGCGTCGGCTTCTCGGTGCTCTTGGAGCACGCTCCGCCTCCAGCCGCAAAATGAGCCTGGTCGTCCGATGAAGCCTGCTCGGCGTCGCTCGTTGCGGTTCGTGCTCGCGCTCACTCCGCTGCTCGTTGCTTCGCCTGGCGCGACCGAGCCGACGCCGGCCGAGATGCTGAAGGTGCCGGGCGGCACGTTCACGATGGGCGCCGATGGCGTGGGTGAATCCGACGAGCAACCGGCGCACGCCGTGAGCGTGAAGGGCTTTTGGCTCGATCGCACGGAGGTGACGAACCTGCGTTACTTGGAGTGCGTGCAGGCTGGTACGTGCGCGCCGTTTCGCGACGACGTCGCGCGGCGCTTCGGCGCGGGGCCAGAAGCCGGGTTTCGCGGCGACGACCAGCCGGTGGTCGGCGTCTCGTTCATCGACGCCAGCCGCTACTGCGAGTTTCGCGGCAAGCGGCTGCCGCGCGAGGCGGAGTGGGAACGCGCCGCGCGCGGCGACGACAACCGCACGTTCGCCTGGGGCAACCCCAAACCGACGCCGGAGCTGGCCTGTTATGGCCGAAAACCCGGGGCGAAGGGCGCCACCACGTCGGCGGTCGGTTCGCACCCGAGCGGCGCGGGGCCGTACGGACACCTGGATTTGACCGGCAACGTTTGGGAGTGGACGGCGGATCTTTACGATCCGTTCGCGTACCGCAGGCCCGGCGCCGCCCAAGGCATCCCCGGCGCGTGCAGCGAAATCCTGGAAACCCAAAATCTGCTGCGTAAGACCAAGCAGCAAGGCTTCACCGGCCATAACCCGATCCCGGTCGTGTGCGAGCGCGTACTGCGCGGCGGTGCCTTCAACTACGACGCCGCCGGACTGCGCGCCTCCAATCGCGTCCACCACCCCGAAACCTGGAAAATGCTCGTCGCCGGCTTCCGCTGCGCCAAGGACGAAGAGAGTTAGGAGTTTGGAGTTTGGAGTTTGGAGTTTCGATCAACGTCCGAACCATTTGTCGGAGCTGCTAACTGCCAACTCCTCAGGGCGTCTTGAACAGAAACGCGAGTTGCTTTTTCGAGTACCGGCTCAAGCCGTCGCGGGCCAAAGCGTCGTAGACGTCTTTGGGCGTCGTCCCCGGCTCTTCCCACTTCTTCAAATCGGGCGGGAGCCAGGCGGAGAACTTGAAGGCCAACGGCGGTTGATCGTCACCGGGAATGATCAACACCGAGCGCACAGTGAGGCCGAGACCCATGAAAGCGCCGCGCGGCTTCTTGCTCATGAACGCGCCCGAAAGCTCGTCGCGATGCGTGATCACGAGCGTCGGCCTGGTGACCTTCGGCGTGTCGGTGCCGTCGTCCTCGAGCGCAGGCACTAGCGTGAAGTGCAGGAGATCAGGCGAGAATTCGCGATTCAGCCGCGCCTCGAGCTCGTGGCCCGTGTCAGCCTCACGCTTCTCCCAATCTTCCGGGCGGAAGAAGCGCGACGGCAGCGTGTCTTGGCCCATGAAGTACGCGCTCTTCATCAGCTGCGCTTCGGCGTCCTTCGACGAATCGGCCGCGCGGCGTCGAAACGCAATCTCGACCTCGGGCCCGTGCTTCTGCGAATAGAACAACAGCCGCCCGAAGACCCCCACCAACCCCGGTGAGGTCGGCTGGGCCACGGCCTTGAACGCGCTCGCCGCCTTCCGATACAGCTCGGCCTTCTTCGCCTCGATCTCGTTCTGGATCAGCTGATGGTGCGGCTCGTCGCGTTCGAAGGCTTGCAGCGCAGTCAGCGAATTTTTGGCGGCGACGTCGGCGAGTCCGGTCAGCAGCGCCTTCTTGAGCGCAGCCTGCACTTCGATCTCGATCTGGTCATGCTTGCCGCGCGCCATGAACTCTTCGAGCGCCGCGACTGAGTTTTTTGCGATCGCTTCCTGAAGCTCGGCGTGCGGCAGCAAGATCTGCGTCACGTCGCCGCGCGTGCCGCCGTGCGCCAAATAGGCCCGAAAAGCCGCGGTGGTGCCGACATTTCGAGCGGACATGTACAGCCGCTCTTCGCTCACCAGGTTGCGCCCCTTCCAAGCCAGCGGCCCGAGCAGCGCACCGGCGACCAGCGCCTCGAGCCAACCAAAGCGCAACCAACGTGGTGAGCTCTTGCGCCGCGGCTCGGTCGGCGTGAACGGGCTCTTGAAGCCGGTATCCGCTAGCGGATCGAGCGCCGCCAGCTCGCGGCTGCTCGGCGGCCCGGACGGACCCGAAACGCGCGACCGGTTCTGTTCGACCAGCTGCATGAGCTGCTCGGCCAGCGCCGGATCAGCCGTCTCGAAATCGAAGCGCACGCCGCCCTCGAAAATCAGCGTCACGCGCTTCTCGCTCCGCGCCACATCGGAGAGCTCGGGGAACCGGTAGACCCGCACGACCTCGGTCTGCGCGTCGACCACACCGATCGGGAACACGTACGCGCCGGCGCGGTACGGCAAGCTGTCGCGGTCGTGGTCGAGCGCTAGCGCGCGCAGCGCCGCGAACACCGCCAGCGACAACAGCAGCGCCAGCGTGACCGCCCACGCCGTCCCCAAGATCGCCAGCGGGCTCTCGAGCGAGCCAAACCCGACGCCGAGCACGCCCACCGCGCTGACGGTGGCCAACACGCAGACCGCCCACCAACCGAGCACGCCCGTGCGCGGGCGGGCGCGCGTAAAGGCCATCGGCGTGGGCGGCACCGAGCCACTGGCAGCTTCGACGAATCGGTCTTGGAGACTTCGCTCCAGATTGAAAAAATCGACGACCTGCATCCCTGGACAGGTGCAGAATAACCCGGCTCTCGGCAAATCCACCACCCCGCTGGAACCTCCAGATGCAGAACCCGACCGGCGATGCTCGCCACACCGAACAAATCGAAGCTCACGGTCTGAAAGCGCTGCGCTTGCGCGCTTCGGGCAGCGAAGCGCTGGTCTATCTGCACGGGGCCCACCTCGCCTCGTTCCGAACGTCAGAGCACGGCGAGCTGCTCTGGATGAGCGACAAGGCAGTCTACGCTGCCGGCAAAGCCCTGCGTGGTGGCGTGCCGATCTGCTTCCCCTGGTTCGGTGCCCACCCGACCGACAGCCAGCTGCCCGCGCACGGCTTCGCGCGCACGACACCGTTTCGCTTCGAGGGCTCCGAGCAGCGCGGCGACAACGTCGTGGCCGAGCTTTCCCTGGCCAGCAGCCCACAAACACTGCCGTTGTTTCCGCACGCGCTCACGGCCCGCGTGCGGATCTCGGTCGGGCGCGAGCTGAGCCTGGCGTTCGAGGTCGAGAACACCGGCCCCGAAGCCTTCGACTACGAGCTGGCGTTGCACACGTACTTGAGCGTCAGCGACGTGCGCAATGTCGAGCTGCTCGGTCTGGCCGGGGCCAGCTACGACGACAAGGTGAGCGGCGAGCGCGCCTGCATCGGGAGCTCAGCACCACTGCGCTTCAGCGGCGAGACCGATCGCGTCTACGTCAGCAGCGAGCGCGTGACCGTGCTCGACCCAGCGCACCAACGCCGCTTGCTGATCGACAAGATGAACTCGAGCACAACGGTGGTCTGGAATCCGTGGATCGACAAGGCGCGGCGCATGTCCGACTTCCCCGACGACGCCTGGCCCGCGATGCTCTGCGTCGAAGCCGCCAACGCCGGCTCACACCGCGTCCACCTCGCGCCCGCAGCTCGCCACACCACGACCACGATCATCTCCGCCGAAACACCGTAAACACGGCGAGGGTTGTCTTCGATTTCTTCAGTTTAGATTGGTGCTCTGGCACCCACAGGTCGGGAATCGATCGTTTATCGCGAGTCCTCGCGGTTTGCATGCGACGGCAGCAATCGGACACATCGTGGAAGGCCGAAGACCAAAGAACTGGCCGACTTGTTCGCCCACGCGAAGCGCGTGATTTTTGAACCCCGCGCGGCCAACCGCCAATCCCAAGCCTTGAGTCAACGTGAACAACCGAGCAGCCGGGGCCGCGTTATCACCTTACAGGTGCGCTGATCGCGGTCACAGTGTCACGTCGAGTTCACAGCACGCACAGATTCCGTTACGATTTGCCATGGCAAGCATGGCCTGGCCAATCGGTATGAAATGCAGGCCGCGTGGCTCCCACGCGACGGCCGTTCTGGCCCTTTCGCTCCTCCTACCTCATTGTGGATCGACCGAGCGCAACGGGGCGCACGCGAACCCCGCATCGGGTGGAAGCGGCAGTACTTCGAGCGTTGCGGGTAGCGCTGCAAACGCTGGCCGACCCACGTCGAGCGAGGGAGGGAGGGACGTTCAGCGGGGGCGAATTGGATCCTGGGCTTGCTGGCGAAAGCCCCGTAGGGGGTAACGGCGGTGATGCCGGAGTCGTCATAGAAATGGGTTCCGCCGGGGTGGCGACGTTCGCCGGGGCGCCAGGCATCGCGAGTCAGCTTCCAAAGAATGGCCTTGATGCGATTCAGCAGTGTCAGCGCTGGCTCCCCTTCCCTTGCCGCGAAATACCGCCAGGCGATCGCGACCCTCACGGCGCTGTAGGTTTCGCCGGCGCTGCCAGCCGCCGTAAAGAACCGCGCGCGGCGGTTGCCGGGATCGCTTAGTTCCGCTTCGCCGACGTTGAGAGCGATTGAGCTTGCGGAGCGCATGATTTGATCGGCGAGTGGTTTGTCTTTGGCTTTGATGCGCGGGATGAGCGGGCGAAGCGTTTCAATCAGTTCCAAGCTCAGTTCGGCGACGTGTAGTGCCATTTGGCGTTCCTCTCGGGCCCGCGCGATTGCGGGCGTAACCAGCGACACGGCAGCGCGCGGAGCCGCTGTCCAGGCTGCGAGCGTCCTCGCGAGCACCGGCGTAGCCGGCGCGCAGCGGCCTGGACGGCGGCGAGCACGCTGGCAGAATCAACGCAGCCCGAGAGGAGAGGTAATCGTGACCGTGAACCTCGCTGCGCTCGGATCTCGTGGACCTCGCTGCGCTCGGATCTCGTGACCGTCATCGATCACGAGCACCTTCACGAAATCCGGCGCAGCCGGTTCACGCCCACGAAATCCGGCGCAGCCGGTCCACGGTCACGAAATCCGGCGCAGCCGGTCCACGGTCACGAAATCGCCCGGCGAAGCCGGCGTTCACGAAATCCGGCGCAGCCGGTTCACGGTCACGAAATCGCCCGGCGAAGCCGGCGTTCACGTTTGCGTTCACCTTCACGATCTCGACCACCGACACCTGGCGCCGATACAGAAGTTTCTGCGAGTTGGGCTGCGGATCGGCAGCCCTAGTTCCCCGCTGTTTGCGCCTCGCCAGACGAATGATAGGAACGTGGCCCGATGAGCTCCCGCGACCTACCCGGCGTCAGCGCCATGAGTGTCTACGTCCCCCCCTTTCGCGTCGAGCTGAAGGATTGGTGCAGCTGGACCGAGAACAGCTGGGAAAAGATCTCTGCCGTCGTCGGCCACAGCTTCCGCGTCTGCGGCCGTCACGAGAACGTCTACACCATGGCCGCCAACGCGGTCCTGCGGCTGATCCGCCAGAACGCCATCGACCCCACACGCGTCGGCTTCTTGGGTCTGGGCACGGAGTCGAGCACCGACAACGCGGCCGGTGCGGTGATCGTGCGCGGCATGGTCGATCGCGCGCTCGAGTCGCTCGGCCTGCCACGGCTTTCTCGGTACCTGGAGGTGCCGGAGTTCAAGCATGCGTGCTTGGGCGGCATTTACGCGCTGAAGAGCGCGCTCCGCTACGTCTCGTGCGACGGTGCAGATCGTTTGGCGATCGTCGTCAGCGCCGACGTGGCGGAGTACGAGCGCGGCAGCACCGGCGAGCAGACGCAAGGCGCGGGTGCGGTGGCGATGCTGGTCGAGCGTTCACCCAAACTGTTCGGCGTCGACCTCGCCCACGCTGGTAGTGCTTCGGACTACCGCGGGCCCGACTTTCGCAAGCCGTTCGCGCGTCACTTCACCGAAGGCTACGCGCCGAATACCCAACGTCTGAGCGACTTTCCTGTGTTCAGCGGCAAGTACTCCACGTTTTCCTACTTGGACGAGACCGTGCATGCCGTCGAACGCATGCTGAGCCGGCTCGAGGTTTCGGCCGGCAGCTACTACGAGAGCGTGCGCGGGCTGTTCTTTCACCGGCCGTATCACCTGATGCCGGTGCAGGCGATGTCGTTCCTGTACGTGCGCGGCCTGGCGCGCGGTGACCACCACCACGACGAGCTGCGCGCGCTCTGCGCCGAGGCCGGCGCTTCTTTCGAGGCCGTCCTGACCGAGACGGCCTCGACGCCCGACTTGTACGGCGAGCTGCTGAAGGACGACGCCGTGGCCGATCCGTACGCGGCCACGACCGCCGCGGCCAGTCTCCTGCGCAAGCAGAAGGGCTTCCGACGCCTGCTCGACGAGAAGATGGGGCTCGGTTCCGAGCTAGCCAAGGACTTGGGCAACCTGTACAGCGCGGCCCTGCCGGCTTGGATCGCCGCCGGCTTCGAAGAGGCCGGGCGCCAAAAGCTCGATCTGACCGACGCGCCGATGGTGGCTGTGGGCTATGGCAGCGGCGACGCCGCCGAAGCACTTCCGCTGTTCGTGCAGCGCGGCTTCGAGGCAGCCGCGGCTCGCATCGGCTTCGCACGCAGCTTGGAGGGCGGCGTTACCTTGTCGCGCGAGCAATACGAGGCGCTCCACGACGGCACAGCAGTACCTTCACTCACCTACACGCCGCGCGACGAGTTCGCGATCACGCGTGTCGGCAAGCAGTACGGCGCCTCTTTCCAAGACCTGGGCGTCGAGTACTACGACTTCGTCCAGTAGTGCTGGAGCCCGGTTAACGACCGACGCGCATTGGCAGCCCAATCGCGCAGACGGTCGTGCAGGCTGGCCGTGGGCGAAGGCGAGGGCGAGGTAACAGAGCCGTTGCGCGAGCGCAGCGACGCCGCCAGCAGCGGGACGAGCAAGAACCCGCCGGGAGCTACCAGCACCACCGTCCACAACAGCACTCGAGCAAACGTGACCATCTACCTAGAGGATTACGTTGCAGTCGCCGTGCCAGTTTCACGCATGCGAAGAAAATGCCAGTCGAAGCACGCCGCGTGAGCTGCGAGGTCTGACTTCTGTGTCATGGTTAGGTTGCACGAGTTTGGCCGTAACTCAGTTTGGCACTCGAGCACCTCACGATGAGCGAATTCGCCAAGCGAACCCTTGACCAATCGCGTATCGCGCCGACCTCGGTTCGGCTGACGGTCGTCGAAGGTCCGGCGATCGGGCAGGAGTTCAAGATCGACGGCGTCGCCACCGTCGGTCGCTCCCCAGAAGCCACCGTGATGGTCGACGACCCGGGGGTCTCGCGCCTGCACGCCCGGATCCGGCGCAGCGACGCCGGCACGTTCGAGGTCGAGGATCTGGGCAGCAAGAACGGCACGTTCCTGAACGGCGCCCGGGTCGAGCACGCGCTGGCCAATCTGGGCGACAAGATTCGAGTCGGACCGCGCGTCGTGCTCACGCTGGCCAGCTTCGACTTGGTCGAAGAGCAGGTCGTGCAGCGGCAACGGCTCGAGACGGTGGGGCGGCTCGGCGCCGGTATCGCCCACGACCTGAACAACGTTCTGGCGGCACTGCACGCCGGTACGGCTTTCCTGCAGCAACTGTCGACCACGACCGAGCTCGGTGATTCGCGAGTCCGCGAGTGCCTGCGCGACCTGAGCCTGGCCACCAGCCAAGGCGCGGAGCTCACGCGCGGCATTCTGCGCATCGTCCGCGGCAAGCGCTCGGTGCGCGAACCGGTAGATTTGGGCAATTTGGTCGTCGAAATCGCGCGGATCCTCCGCCACACCATCGACCACACTATCCGTGTCGAGACGGCCGTTGAGCCGGAGGTCGTGGTCCACGGCAATCACTCCGAGCTGCAGCAAGTGCTGCTCAACCTCTGCCTCAACGCCCGCGACGCGATGCCGCAGGGCGGGCAGCTACGAGTCGCGGTCGGGCTCGTCACGCCACCCGCCGATATAGGTCTCGCGGCAGATCGCCTTTGCGCTGTGCTCGAGGTCAGCGACACCGGAACCGGTATCGACCCGGAGACCCTCGAGCGCGTCTTCGAGCCGTTCTTCACCACCAAGCGCGAAGGCGCCGGTTTCGGTATCGGCCTGTCCACGGTGCGCGACCTGGTCAAGCTCCACGGCGGCCGCATCAAGCTCGAAACCCTGCGCGGTAAGGGCAGCACCTTCCGCCTGTATTTCCCGGCCGTCGACGTGCAGAGCTTCGCCACAACCGGTGAGCGAGCGCCGCTCACCGTGCCGCAGCGCAGCGACCGTCCAATCAGCATCCTGCTGGTCGACGACGAGCAGCTGTTGCGGCGGAGTTTCGGCCGCTTACTGCGCCAGCATGGCTTTCAGGTCACCGAAGCGGCCGGCGGCGCCGAGGCGCTCACGCTGTACGCCGCCGCCGAGCACGATCTGGTGATTTTGGACCTGGACATGCCGGGGATGAGCGGCGAAACCACTCAAGTGGAGTTGCAACGACGCTACCCGAACGCGCGCATCATGTTCGCGTCCGGCCATGCCGATCCGCAACGCGAGGTCGTCGTGCGCGAGCGCGGTGCGCGGGCTTTCCTACAAAAACCGTATGAGATCGACGTCTTGGTGTCGACGATCCATCAGATCATGCGCCAGAACGTGTTCCACGACGAACGCACGCAGATCGGGCTTGGGCGCTAGTTCGGCTCTTCGCAAAGATACGCGTAGGTCACGCTACACGGGCGGTCGCTCCAGTTGGCCGCCATCGGATGCAGCACCCCGCAATCTTCGCCATCGGAGCCGTTGGGATTATCGCTGCCCCACGCGCTGAACGCGCCGTTGGAGGGCTTGCCGTTCCCGCCACCTTGCCAGAACTGGGCGCCTCGGTACCAAAACCAATAGCTCTCGTTGGCCGCATCGGTAGCGCCAAACAACACGTCGGCGTCGGTCGACAATGCGGCGATCTTCTTAGACACCTCCGTGTTTTCGTCGCTGGTCTCCAGCCAGGCAAGCCGCATGCCCTGTGCCTCGCACGCGTCGCGAGCATGGCTCCAATCTTTGCGGCCGGTGGTACACAGCATGTAGCCATGATTCGGGCTGCTAGGCAGCACGAAGCCAGAACAGCCGGTGGTACCATTCATTGCGCTATTGCAGGCCAGCTCGTCCACCACGTCGTTGCAATTGTCGTCGTGGCCATTGCAGCGCTCGGTGGTCGGCATGCAGGGTACCGTCGGCATGCCACCGGCACCGGCATCCGCGGGCTGTCCGGCGGCGGGAGCTCCTGCCGTCGGCATTTCCGTTACGCCGCCCGTCGTAACCGCAACGTCGCCCGCCGTTCCGCCTTGCACCGCGGCCGTGCCAGCCGTGTTGCTCGTCTGCGCTCCGCCACCCGTCTCACCACCCCCCGCGCCCCCACCCACGGCGTGGCCCGGGTCGATGAAATAATCGTCGGTGACCGGGCAGCCGCTCACGCCGAGCAGCACGAGCACGCCACCGCCCAGCAACTGCGCGCGCGAACGCATCAGAAGCTCCCTCTCAAACCGGCACCGCCCGGCAGCACGAGCGCGCCCACTTCACTACCGGACGACCCCTCGTGAAAGAGGAAGTAGACGCCAGCGCCCGCGGCAGCGAGACCGACACCGAACCCGACGTAGGACAGCGTGCGGTCCAAGCGAAACGAGTCGAGGTCCGACGACATCGTCGTCGGGCAACCGGGCTTGCAGGCTTTGTCCAGGCTCGATTTGTGATTGAGCGCGGCAATGCCGGTCACGGTGCCAGCCGCGATCGCGATGCCGCCACCGGCCAGCAGCGCGATCGTCAACGGCGAAGTCTGGTGCGCCTTCGGAGCCGGCGCAGGAGCCGTATCGCGCGCGGTTTCAGCCACGACCGGCGGCAGTGAGATCTCGACGGCCTGACGACCACCCTCCGCCAACGCAACCTCGTAGCGGTAGGGCACGCGCCCGGGAGCGTGCGCAGCGATGCGATGGACACCGGGGTTGACCGGGGTCGCTACGCCCAACAGCGCGGGCGGCACCGGCCGGTCGTCGAGCGTAACGGCACTGCCGGCGGGTGCATCGGCGGGTAGGCGCATCTCGACCCGCGCCACGCGCGCTCGCGCTGGCTCGACCTCAGCAGTCGCGTCGGCCACAGCGCGCTGGAAAGCCTCGGGTGCGGCGGAGTCGAGCGGCATCCGCAGCGTCTCTTCGTATTTGTCGACGGCCTCGACCACGTGCCCGGTGCTGGCCAGACAGCGCGCCACCATCACGGCAATCGACGGCACCTTGTACAGCGATTCGGCGCGCTGAAAGCGATCGAGGGCGGTCGCGAAGTCTCGCTTGTCGAAGGCTTCAGCGCCGGCCACCGCTAGCTCGCGTGCGGCCATGCGCGTGCCCGCATCAGGCTCGTCTGCCCGCGCGATTTGCGAACACAAGCACAGTCCGAGGGCCAACGCCGACAGCGCCGTCCGGACAGCGCACCTAGAACCCAAAGTCATGCCCCTTCTTGCGGGCCAACGGGACGCGCGCCTTCGTCTTCGTAGCGGCGGCAGGCGCCGATTTCGCGACCGAAACGGAGGGGGCAACCTCGCTCGGTTCGCTGGCAGCCGGCGCCGGCGAAGTGACCGCAACAGGCACCGGGCGTTCGACTTTCGGCGCAGCCGGCGCTGCTGCCGCAGCTAGTGGCGGGACCGGCCGCCCGAGCGAGGTCACGAGCCATGCCCCAACCAAGCCGAACAGCAGCGCAAACGCAGGCAGGCCGAGGTACAGCACGCGGTTCTTGCCGAGCGCGCTGCGCGACGCGAACGTCAGGACGGTCTCGGCGCTTGACGATTGCGGCGCGGGAATCGTTGGCGTCTTGGAAGCACTGTGGCGCGCCATCGCGCCGGAGTCGTGGTTGCTGCCCGGGCGCGCCGAGCGCATGTCGCGCGTCGCCGCTGAGATCGCGGCATCGAGCCAAACTGCGCGGATCGAGTTGCCCGACAGATCTTCCTTGATGCCGTGCTCGTACAGCCAGAGCGCTAGCGCTTCGCCCAAATCGGTGACGGTCTGAAAGCGATCTTCGCGTTGCTTCTTCAGGCCCCGCTCGATCACCTCCCACAACGACTTGTCGCCGGCGCCGCAGTCGACCGAAGGCGTCGGGTCCTCGTTGATGATCGCGTGCATCAACGCGTTGTAGTTCGGCTTCTGAAACGGGACGGTGCCGGTGATCACTTCGTACAGCACCACGCACATCGACCAGATGTCAGTGCGCTCGTCGATATCGTCGAGGCCCAGCGCTTGCTCGGGCGACATGTAGTCGGGGCTACCTAGCACCGCACCGACCTGCGTCAGACGTCCGTCGATCTGCTTGTCGACCTTGGCGATGCCGAAATCGAGCAGCTTGGGTTGCTTGCGACCGAGCGCATCTGCCGCCAGGAACACGTTGTCCGGCTTGATGTCGCGGTGCACGATGCCCTTGTCGTGGGCCACGCGCAGGCCATCGACGATCGGCAGCAGCGTCTGAACGGCGCGGATCGCCGGGATGCGGACCTCGCGCTTGACCTGGGCTGCGAGCGTCTCGCCCTGCACCAGCTCCATCACCAAATACGGGTCGCCGTGCCGCGTCCAACCGAAGTCGAAAACGCGCACCAAGGCAGGGTGACCGAGGCGGGCTGCGGCGTGGGCCTCGCGCGCCATCCGCGACGACAAGGCCGAGCTCGCAGCGCTCGCCCGAATCAGCTTGAGCGCAACGTCGACGCCCAACACCAGCGAATGCGCTACCCAAACCACGCCCATCCCGCCGCGACCGATCTCGCGCACCAGCCGGTAGCGGTCGCCCACGACCTCACCAGCCAGGTAAGGACTTGGCTCGGATACGGCGACCACGGCCGAGCCGTCCTCGACCGACGAATCATCGCCAACCGTCTCGACGAGCCTGGGGAACCTACGCGGTGACGGAGTAGTCATCGAAACAACAGACAATGGTGTCACGAGCGGGCGGCCGAAACAACGCCGCTCGGTTTGCGGATCAACTGCCTTCGGCTCGTCGTTGCAAAGCGGCCACGAGCAGACCTCGATAAGGGCCGTAGCGCTCGCACCTCGGATTACAT
This sequence comes from Polyangiales bacterium, assembly GCA_038252755.1. Lineage (GTDB taxonomy): Bacteria > Myxococcota_A > Polyangia > Polyangiales > Polyangiaceae > PMG-095. Next base: position 21,434 of record JBBSAB010000038.1, read on the forward strand.
CGTTACCGCAGTCGCCGCGGGTATGCTGATCGAGTTATGCTGCGTTTCGTCGATGACTGGGCGACAAATTGCCTCTGCGACACCAATTGCGCTGTCCGTGTTGGCGTGCGCGATTGTGCTCGCGCTGGTGTGGCGACGGCGCGCCGGCAGCGCTGCTGCACGTCACTACTCGTGGGTGATGGTGGGAGAAGTGCTGTGGGGCGGCGGGTACTTCGCCGAACTTGTCTCGACCTCGCTCGGCGGCAAAGCGTTTTGGGATGCGTTTCAGGTGCTGCCGACCTACCTGGTTGGTCTCGAAGGCCTGCGTTTCGCGTTCGAATACACCGGCAAACGGTCGCTCCGCACGCCGTCACGGCTGGCCGCGCTGTGGGCGATCCCCGCCGTACACACCGCGTTCATCTACACGTCGCCGTTGCACCACGTGCTCTACGCCGACGCGCACATCGAGCCGACCGAACCGTTCGGCACGCTGGCCTACGGCTTCACGCCACTCGACTGGTTCAGCTACGTCTACGCGCTCGGCATCATGCTGCTGACGCTCGGAATCTTGGCTGCGCATACGCTGCACCAGCGCGGCCCGTATCGGGCCCAAGTGTTGCCAGTGCTGCTCGGTATGTCCATGCCGCTGGTGGCGACAGCGTTGTTCTTCGGCGGCGTCACATTGCTCGGCCAGCGCGACGTCATGCCGTACGCATTCGCGCTCAGCGCCTTGATTGTCAGTCGACCGCTGCTCAAGGCGCGGCTCTTCGATCTGTTACCGATCGCCCACGATGCCGTGATCGCCGCGGCGCCCGAGGCGGTGCTGGTGATCGACGAAGAGGGTCGGATCGTCGAGGTCAACGCGGCGATGAAGGCCTTCATCGTCCCCGAGGGTGAGCTGGTCGGTCGCTCGCTCAACGAAGCCGTGCCGTGGGCCGCAGCGGCGATCGGCGCCGGTCCCTGGGAGCCGGTCGAGATCGAGCTGTCGCGCGAACTGCTAGTCGAGGCGCGCGGCACCGACGTGACCGACGACGCTGGCCGCAAACTAGGACGGGTCCTCACCTTCCACGACGTGACCTTGAACCGTCGCGCCGCCACCAACCTCAAATACCAAAAAGAAGAGCTCGAACGCCGCGTTCGCGAGCGGACAGCCGAGCTGGAGCGCGCCCACGCCGATCTCCAGCGCGAGGCCGAACAGCACAAGAACACCGAACGCCAACTGGCGCAGGCGCAGAAGATGGAGTCGCTCGGCAGATTGGCCGGCGGCGTCGCCCACGACTTCAACAACCTGCTCACGGCGATCCTCGGAAATATCGAGCTGGCGCGGATGGACTTGCCCGACGACTCGCCAGTCAAACAGAACCTCGACGAAGTCCAGCACGCCAGCGAGAGCGCGAAGGCCTTGGTCCAACAACTGCTGGTCTTCGGTCGCAAGCACGGGACCGAGGTGATGGTCGTCGACCTGCGGCAAGCGTTGACCGACGCGACACGGCTGTTACGGCGCTTGCTCGGCGAAGATGTGCGCGTGGCGCTGGAGCTGCCACCGGCCGCAATCCCCGTGAAGCTCGACCCGATGCAGTTCGAGCAGGTGATCGTCAACCTGGCGGTGAACGCGCGCGACGCCATGCCACGCGGTGGAACGCTGTCGATTCAGATCGCTCGCCATCCGGGCCAGCTGGTTCGCGTCACCGTCTCGGACACCGGCGTCGGCATGACCGAGGAGGTGCGGGCCCGGGTATTCGAGCCATTTTTCACCACCAAACCAGTCGGCAAAGGCACAGGTTTGGGCCTTTCGCTGGTGTTCGCCGTCGTGCGCCAGAACGGCGGCACCGTGAACGTCGACAGCGAGCTGGGCCGCGGCACGACCTTCACGCTCGACTTCCCCGAAGCCGAGGCGCGCGACTCGTTGCCAGCCAAGCCGCTCGGCATTTTGGCCGATGTCCCCGGCGGCACCGAGAAGATCGTCTTGGTCGAGGACCAGCGCGAGCTCAGCCGCTTTGCGCAGCGCAGCTTGCGTAAGCTTGGCTACACCGTCGTCGCGTTCGCCAGCGCCGAAGAAGCTTTGGCGGCGCGCGATCAGCTGGAGGGCGCGCAGCTGCTGCTTTCGGACGTCGTGCTGCCAGGCTTGAGCGGCCCTGATTTGGCCGAGCGACTCGCTCCGACGCATCCGCGGCTGCGCGTGCTGTTCGCCAGCGGCTACCACGAGGAGTCACTGCGCGAGCGCTCCGGCAACGTCTCCACCTCGCGCGTGCTCGCCAAGCCCTTCTCGATCGAGCAACTGGCGTCGGCGATCCGCGAGACGCTCGACTCACAGCGTCCAAACGCAGCGCAGCGCTGACGGTTCCGCTCTAGAAGTTACCGCCGGCGCCGCTAGTCAACGTCACGCGCTGCTCCGCCGGCAGGCGCTTCACGGCATCGGCGTAACGCGCCAACAGTTGACCGCGAAGCTCCGTCAACGACAGGTCGGCCAGCACCAAATCCACGCGCGCGCGCTGCACGCGGAGTTGCGCCTGGCGGTACGAATCCTCGGCTTGCTGCACCGTGATCGCGATCGATGAACCGGCCAGAAATCGCGCCCGTTCCGCTTCGGCCTGAGCTTTGGCGACCTGCTCGGTTTGCGACGCTAACTCCAGCTTCTGGCGCGCCGCGCGACGCTGCGCAATCGCCGAGGCGACATTGGTGCGGACCGAGATTTCGTCCACCTCGATCTGCTTTTCGGCGACGTGCGCCGCAAACTGCGCGGACTTCATCTGCGACGTGCGCCGCGAGTCGGTGAGCGGCATCTCGAACGTCAACCCGACGTGCGCACTGACCGCGTCCATTTGGCCGAACTGCTCGAACGCTGGCGGCACGCTACGATTGCCCAGCCCCTGCGCCTGCACGTACACGTCGAGGTCGAGCCGCGGCCGCAGCGGATCTCCGGCAAGCCGCAGCTGATCTTTGACGATCGCAAGCTGGGCCCGCAGCTGCTTCCTGGCGTAGGAGTTGTCCAAAGCTTCCTTCACGGCGCTGGCCTCGACCGGTTCATCGGCGGAAGGCGCTTCAGGACCAGCAGCGACACTCAAGTTCTCACCGATGCCGCTCCGCCGTCCCAACAGCTGGGACAGCGAGAGCTCGCGTTGTCTGACGTCGGTCTGCGCCGCGAGCACCGTCTCCTCGAGCTGCGCGACTTGCGTCGCGTACGGCAGCGCCGACGCCGGAGCCAACGCGCCGCTCTGCACTTGTTGGTTTGCCTGCGTCTGTTGCACACGCGCTAAATCACGCGAAGCCTGATTGATGTGCACCGCTTCCGCCGAGTACCAGAGCTCCCAGTAAGCCGAGATCACCTGCGACAACAGCTGGCTAGCCGCAGCTTGAGCCGCCAACTGATTCGCGCTCAAGCTCAGCTTGGCTTGGCGCACCGACGCCAAACCGAGATCGCTGCCGGCACCGCGCAACAGCGGCTGCGACGCTGCCAAGCGCCCGATCAAGGAGTATCCGGGACCGCTGGCACCGAACAACGCTTGCTGGTCGAGCGAAGCGCGCGACGAACGCTGCCCTGCGATCGACGCCGACAGCAAGGTCCCGTAGGCGAGCGGTTTGGTGATGCCAGCGCCGATGTCCACCACGTCGCTGCCGCTGATCCGCGTGCCAGCCGGGGTCAACTGCATGCCGATCGCGTCGACGGTTGCGCCCACCAATGAAGGCGTGCGCGAATGCGTGTAGCCGGCGTTGGCGTCGAACACCGGAGTGTAGAGCGCCTGCTCGGCGCTCAAATTGTAACGACTCTGCTGCGCACGCAGCAGCGCAACGTGCAGCGTCGGATTGCTCATCACCGCAGCCGTCACCGCGTCACCCTCGGTGATGACGCGCGGCTCCTGAGCCAAGCCGAGCGAGGTCGTCAACAGCGCCGCGAGCGCACCCGAGCCACGGAAAAATCGACTATTCATGACGGAGCGCCTCGATCGGATCGAGGTTGGCCGCCTTGCGCGCGGGCAAGTACCCGAACACGACGCCAACCAGGGCAGAGAACACGAACGCCAACGCCACGATGTCAGGCGCCAGCACGAACGGCAACGCCAGCGCGTTGGCCGCGAAATAAGAGCCGACCAGGCCAAGCACGATGCCGATGATACCGCCCAGCGTGCTCAGCACGATCGCTTCGAGCAGAAACTGCAGCATGACCTCGCTACCGAACGCGCCGATCGCCAAACGAATGCCAATCTCACGCGTACGCTCGGTGACCGAGACCAGCATGATGTTCATGATCCCGATCCCGCCGACGACCAGGCTGACCGCGGCGATCGCGCCGAGCAGCGCGGTCAACGCCTTTGAGGCGCCGGTCACGGTCTCGGCGATTTCAGCCATGTCGCGGATCGTGAAGTCGTCGTCCAACCCCTCGGCGCGGTGGCGGCGTTGACGCAGCAAGCCGCGCAGCCGCTCGGCAACCACGCCGGTGCCTTCACCCTCGCGCGCAGCCACGAAAATGCTCTGAATGTTGTCGTTGCCGGTGATGCGCCGCTGCACCGCGCGCATCGGCATCACCACCAGATCGTCCTGGTCTTGGCCCATGCCCGCCTGACCTTTTGCGACCAACAGCCCCACCACCTGACACGGGATCGCGCCAACGCGCAGCGTGGTGCCGATCGGATCGCGCTGTTGATACAGGTTGGCGCGGATCGTGGCGCCAATCACACAAGTCGCGGCGCCGCTCTGGGTCTCGGCCCGGCTGAAAAGCCGCCCCTTGTCGACCACGTAGCCGCGCACCTCGAAGAACGAGTTGTCGGAGCCGGCGACAGACGTGCGCTGATTCGAGTTGCCGTACACGACCTGCGCCGAGCTCGCAGCAGCGGCAGCCACCGCATCGACGCCCAAGATATCGCGGCGAATCGCGTTGGCATCGTCGATGCGCAACGGCGGCGCGCTGATGCCAGCCCCGCCACCACCGCGCGAAAACGTGCCCGCGCTGATCGTCAGCAAGTTCTTGCCCAACTTGCCGATGTCCTCGGTGACTTTCGCGGTAGCGCCACGCCCGACCGACACCAGCACGATCACCGCGCCGACGCCGATCACGACACCCAGCATCGTCAGGATCGAACGCATGGTGTTGCGGCGAATCTCGCGCAACGCCATCAAAATCGTCGCCCAGATCACGCTCCGGTCCCTCTGACGCTCGAGTCGGACACAATCCGGCCGTCGCGAAAAACTAGGTTGCGTTGCGCGAACGCCGCTACGTCCGGTTCGTGAGTGACGATCACGATCGTGATCGATTGCTCGCGGTTCAGCCGCTGCAGCAACTCCATCACCTCTTTCGTGCGCGCCGAGTCGAGGTTCCCGGTCGGCTCGTCCGCCATCAAGATGTCCGGCTCCGTCACCAACGCCCGGGCGATCGCGACGCGCTGTTGCTGACCGCCGGAGAGCTCGCTCGGCGTGTGGTAGACGCGATCTTCGAGCCCGACCAGCGCCAGCGCCCGCAGCGCTCGCTCCTCACGCTCAGCGCGCGGCACGCGCCGATAGACCAGCGGCAACTCTACGTTCTCGAGCGCGCTGGTACGCGCCAGCAGGTTAAAACCCTGAAAAACGAAGCCGATATAGTGGCGCCGCAACAGCGTCAAGCCGTCACCCGGTAGCTCTGTCACCAGCACGTCGGCCAGGTGGTAGTCGCCAGCCGTCGGGCGATCCAAACAGCCCAAAATGTTCATGCATGTCGACTTGCCCGACCCGCTCGAGCCCATGATCGCCACGAACTCACCGCGCTCGATTCGCAAATCGATGCCGTCGAGCGCGCGCACCTCGGACTCGCCTTCACCGTAGTGCTTGTGAACTTGCGACAGCTCGATCAGAGCTCTGACTTGGGACATGCGGCTCCGAAGTTCACTTGGCCTTCGTCTGCTCCTGATCGGTGATCACAACCGTGCCGGGCTTGATCGAGTCGGAGATGATTTCGGTGTTCTGTCCGTCACTGCCACCCGTCTGAACCATCACGCGCTTGGCCGCGCCGTTTTCGAGCAGGTACAGCGTGCTGCGCGCTGCGCTCGCACCATCCGGCTTGGCACCGGGCGCGGCGGCCTGGCGCCGCTGACCTGTCCCGCGCGGCGGGGTCATCGGCATGAACGGCGACGAACTCGGCTTGTCCTTCGCCGCCGCCGGCGGCGCGTAGCGCAGCGCCGCATCGGGCACGGTCAGCACGTCGGCGCGATCGGACGTGACGATGCTCGCGGTCGCGGTCATGCCCGGCCGCAGCAAGAGCTCCTTGTTGTCGACCGAAAGCACCGCTTGGTAGGTGACGACGCTTTGACCAGCAGTCGGTAGATTGTGCACAGAGATCACCCTCGAAGCGAACTTACGCGACGGCCACGCGCCGACCGTGAACGACGCTTCCTGCCCTTCGCGCAGCTTGCCGATGTCGGCTTCGTCGATGTCGACGTACAGCGTGAGCTGGGTCAAGTCGCGCGCCACCGTGAACAGCACCGGCGACTGCAGCGAAGCGGCGACGGTTTGGCCCGGCTCGATCAATCGCGCCAGCACCACCCCGTCGATCGGCGCCTTGATCGTCGTCCAAGAAAGCGATGTCTCGGCGTCCTTCAGCGATGCGCGCGACAAGATGGCCTGTGACTGCGACGACCCCACGCTGGCTTCGGCGCGCTCGGCATCAGCCTGGGCCGCCTCCAAGTCTTTGCTGGAGATCAGCCCTTTTTCCGCCATGTCCTTGGCGCGCGCCAACGCCGCCTTCGACTGCGCGAGCGTTGCCTTCGCCAGCCGCACCGATGAATCCGCCGCGCTCACCTGGGCGCGTGATTGCTCGACGCGTGACAGCAGCTGCGCCGGGTCGATCTCGGCCAACGTCTGGCCCGCCTTGACCTGATCATTGAAGTCGACGAGCACGCGCGCCACGCGCCCCGAGATCTGCGCGCCAACGTCGACGGAGTCCAAGCCCTTGAACTTGCCGGTCGCCATCACCGTCTCGCGCAGCTGACCAAGCTTGGCTTGCGCCGTGATGTACTTCGGACCCGCGGTTTTGCTCTGCACGGCGCGTTGCCAGAAGAACCCGCCGGCTCCGCCGACCACCAGCAGCGTGATGACGATTTTCTGAATCAGCGCGCGCCGGCGGCGCTTGGTGGTCAGGGCCAGAATCTGTGTTCCGGTCGGTTTCGTTTCAGGCACGGTTGAATCCTAGTCCCGACCTGTCCGACGAGCAGCGCGGCGCCTTTCCCGACACAATTGGCAACATTCCGGGGCCTTCCGCGCGATCCGGCCCCGGCGCCGGAAGCCCTGTCGAAGACCTGACTCAGTCTGAGGCAGCGGCCCTTGGGAGGCGCAATCGCCGGCAAACTGCATCGGCCAGAAAGTCAGATAGACTCGAATGTCTGTCCTGATGGGGTCTGCCTACGAGCATCTGTCGCGCGAGCAATTGGTCGCGCTTTTGACCGAGCAGTCTGAGCCGGCGCTCGCCGTCGAGCCTGCTCGTGACGATGGCAACGAGCCACCGTCGTCCGGCGAGCGCTACCGGCAGATGATCGAGGACGCGGCCGACGGCATCCTCATCTCGGACCAGGACGGGAGATACCTTGACGTAAATGAGGCCGGCGCACGCATGCTGGGCATGACGCGCGAAGAAGTGATCGGCAAGAAGGTCAGCGACATTGTCGTCGACGCCGAGCACGAAACGCTAGTCGAGATGCGCGCGCGCGTCGGTGCTGGCGAATGGGTGCTGCACGAGTGGCAAATCCGGCGCAAAGACGGCTCGGTCTTCCCGTGCGAAGTGAGCGCCAAGCTGCTGCCCGACGGGCGCTTCCAAGGTATCTGGCGCGATATCTCGGCGCGGCGCGCACGCGAAGACGCGCTACGTCTCAGTGAGGAGCGCTTTCGTGCGCTGACCGCCGCCGCGTTCGAAGGCATCGGCATCACCGAGCGCGGCTTGGTAGTCGATGCCAATGATCAGCTGGCGCGGTTGCTCGGCTACGAACGCAGCGAGCTAATCGGCAAAGAGGTTTCGCTGATGGTGGCGCCGGAAGCGCGCGAAGCCGTCGCTATCGCCATACGCTCCGGGCGCGAGACGCCCTACCGCCACCTGGCGATGAAGAAAGACGGCACGCGGATCGAGGTCGAAGCGCAAGCGCGCATGGCCGAGTGGTCGGACCGACCGGTCAGGGTCACGGCGATCCGCGACATCAGCGCGCAGCTTCGGCTCGAAGAGCGGATCAACCGCGTGCAAAAGCTGGAAGCCTTGGGGCGACTAGCCGGCGGCATCGCCCACGATTTCAACAACATCCTGGTCGCGATCTTCTCGTACACCGACCTCACCGAGCTCGACGCCGATGATCCAGAGCAAGTTCGCGCGCACATGGCAGGCCTGCGCGCCGCCGCGTATCGCGCGCGTGACTTGGTCGCGCAGATCTTGACGTTCAGCCGTCAGAAGGGCGAAGAGCGCGGCAAGACGCAATTGCAGCCAATCGTCGACGAAGCGCTGCGCTTCCTGCGCTCCACGCTGCCGACCTCGATCGAGGTTCGCGCCGACATCGAAGCCAAGCTGCCGCCGGTGGAAGGCGCGCCCGTCCAGCTGCACCAGGTCGTGATGAACCTGTGTGTGAACGCCGCGCACGCCATGAAGCGAACCGGCGTACTGACGGTTCGACTGTCCAACCTGATCGCGACGCCGGAGCTTGCGCTGCGCGCGCCCGATCTAGTCGACTCGAAACGCTACATTTGCCTCAGGGTGCAAGACACCGGCGAAGGCATGAGCGCCGAAACGCTGAGCCGGATCTTCGAGCCGTTCTTCACCACCAAATCAGGCGGCGAAGGCTCCGGCTTGGGGCTAGCGGTCGTGCACGGCATCGTCAAGGCTCACAACGGCGCGATCGCTGTCGACAGCGCGGAAGGCCGCGGCACCACCTTCGAAATCTTCCTACCCGCCGCCGAGTGAGTTTGGCTGCCGCGCCGCCGAGCGGCGCCGCAGCGCCGAGCCAGCCGCCGCGCCTCACTTGAAGGCCGCCACCGCCGCCGCCACGATCGCGACGCTGAGCCCGAGCATGATCAGGCTGATCTTCGGCAGCTTGGCCATCAGCGGGCCGCCACCCGCTTCGCGGATCTTCTTGGTCAGGCTCTGCATGTAGCCAAAGAAGCCGCACAGAATCACGACCAGCGTCAGCTTCAGATGGAAAGCGCCGCCTCCCCAGGCAAACACAGCCGCCGGTCCGCGCAGCATGAACATCGCCAGGCCCGTCAAGATCAAGAGCGCGAGCCCGTAGCTGCCGTTTTTCCGCAGCGCACCGACGCGCAGCATGAACTTCGTGCGTTCCTCGGGCGCGAGGTCGCGAGCAGCCGCGCCCAGAGTGAGCATCGCAAAGCTGGTGCCGAGGCCCAGCGCCAGACCAAGGAAGTGCAAAAACAGGATCGACAGGTAGAGCACGGCGCGAGATCTATCCCACACCGCAAAAAGCAGCCAGCCGATTGCGCTGCTTTGACCAGGCGCAGCCAGCAGAAACACGTTATTTCACGATCATGCCGCCCGGACGCTCGCTCCGCCTCGTGTTCGCCGCGCTCGCGTCGGCCGTGCTGTTGGTCGCCGTGAGCGCGTGTCTACTGCCCGATCGACCGAAAGCCCCGACAAGTCTGCCGACCGCGACGCGACCGGCAGTCGTGCTCGGCTATTCGGCGGCTTGGACAGACGGCAGCTACCCGCCCGCTGCCTATGACTACGCATCATTGACGCACATCGCGCGCTCGTTCCTGAATCCACACCCGGACGGGCACATCACCGACAGCGGCGGCTTCTGGAACGACGACCTCGAGCAACGCGCGCACCAGCACGGGGTGAAGCTGCTGGCGTCGATCGGCGGCGGGGCTCCGGAAGCCAGCAACTGGCTGAGCATGGCCCGTGACGCCGCGGCCCGCGAACGCTTCTTCCACGAGCTCGACGCGCTGATCACGCAGCACAAATACGATGGCGTGGATATCGACTGGGAGCCGTCGGCGCAGACCGATCCGGACCAGGCGACGTACACGGAGTTCATGAAGGCGCTCCGGCTACGCTTTCCGAAATGGGTGCTGACGACCGCGCTCGGCACCGGTGACTGGAACGCGCGCCACATTTCCTGGCGCGAGATCGCGGCGAACGTCGACTACATCAACCTGATGACGTACGTGTTTGCCGGGAGCTGGACCGGGCATTCGGCGCACAACGCCAACTTGTTCACGCCGAGCGACTTCGCCGACGGCAGCCCGCTCTCGGTCGCGAAGAATGTCACAGACATCATCGAAAAATACGGCGTTCCGCCGCAAAAACTCACGATCGGCCTCGCGTTCTACGGCATTCAGTTCTCGACCGATCGCATGGGCCAACCGTTCCCAGATCGCGCTCGCTACAAGGGCGAAGAGATCACGTACACGCAAATCGACCGATTGCGCCAAAGCCCCGAGTACAGCGCCAAGTGGGATGACGGCGCGAAGGTGCCGTACCTCGAGCGCAAGGCTGGCGGCCACACGCTCAGCTACGATGACCCGCGCGCGATCGCCGAGAAGTGCGCGTTCGCGTCGCAGCTCGGCGTGGGCGGCGTGATGCTCTGGTACATCGGCGGCGATCTGGTGCGCGGCCAGCCGCTGCTGCAGCAAGCGCTGGCCAAAACGTACAGCTTGCCGGTGACGCCGCCGACCACGGCATTTCTCGCTCAAACCTACGCCGATCGCACCCGCGAGATCGAGCGGCAGCAAACCGAGATCGCAAAAGAACGCGGCGAGCTCGAGCACGCCAGTGCGGCCGTCAACGCCAAGATTGGCGCCGCCGGCGTGCCGGCCAGCTTCCCTGTAGCGAACAGCGACGCCGCCGGCCTCGATCGGCAAATTGCCGACGCCGACCGGGTGCTAGGCGCGCTCGAAGTGGAGCGCGGCTCGGTCCAGACCGCGCTCGCAGCAACGCCAGCGGCGCGCGGGAAGGCCGTGCCGTTCGCCGGCCCGAGCCTGCTCTTCGCCGACTTCGAAGGCGAGCTCACGCACGCGCTTGGGGGCGGCTGGTCAGCAAGCTTCGACAAGAACGGACTCGGTACCGTGTTCAATCCGGATCCGCCCGTTTGGTCCGCTGGCGGCAAGAACGGCAAGCGCGCCTGGCACAGCTGGGGTCACTACGGCAAAAGCCGCGCACCTTGGCCATTCGCAGCCGTGATCGCTTCGTTTCCAGTTAGTGATTTCGAGCCGGTCGCAACGATTCGCTTTTGGGCCAAAGGCGACGGCAAGCGCTACGGCCTCGCCATTCAGCGCAGCTCGGTCCACGACTACGGGTTCCCGGTCGCGCTGTTCACGGCGCCCAGCGACTGGACACTCGTCGAGCTCAAGCTGTCCGAGTTCAAGCAGCCGGATTGGGGCCAGAAAGTCCCTGGCCCGTTCACGGACACGATTGGGCTGTCGTTCACGCCCGGCGCGCAGTTCAACGACGAAGACTTCGACCTGTGGGTCGACGATGTCGAGCTGGTGAAGGCGCCGTAGGGCGCCAGCGTCACTTCTGCGCCATCAACGCCGGTAGTTTGTCGCGCAGGCGTGCTTCGAGCTTCGAGAACTCGAACTTCTCCGGCCGATTGCCGCCCGGCAAGCAGGTGATGTCGAACGCAGCCGACGCCGCGCTCTTGAGCTTCGGCTCCGGCAGATCGAGCTGCGCGCCGAGCTTGCGCAAGGTAGCGAGCTCCTCGGCGTTCACGATGCCGTCGACTTTGGCCAGCCACATCGCGAACGCGTACGTCAACGCGCGCTCCGAGCCGCTTAGCACGCTCAAGTCGAGCGACTCGAGCTCAAGCCCGGCATCGAGCGCCGCCTTTACCTCCACCATTTCGTCATCGGTGAGGCCGACCTCTTTGGCCGCGCCCAACAGGCCGCGGGACTCGTCGGCTCTCAGCAAGCCGTCAGCGCGAGCCACGGCAACCACAGCGAGAAAACCCTCTTTCCTCAGCGACATGTGTGACTCTCCTTCAATTGAAACCGTCGATGCTACGCAACTCCCCACCGCGAAACAACAGCGCATGCGGAGCGAGAGGAAACAACAGGAAGACGGGCCGCTGCCTGGTTCTCGATTCGGTGGCTGCCCTACAGCGACAAAGCCAAGACCACCACCGCCAGGGCGATGCGGTAGTAGCCGAACGGCTCGAGCCCGCGGCGGCTGAGGTAGCGAAGAAACGCGGCGATCACCAGCCAGGCGACCACGAACGACACCACGAGCCCGACGACCAGCTGCGGCGCCCCGACACCCTGCGCTAGTTCGTGACGGGCTTTGTACACTTCATAGAGCGTCGCGGCGCCTAATGTAGGCACTGAAAGCAAGAACGAAAACTCCGCGGCGGTGGCGGTGGAGAGCCCCGACAGCTGGCCGGCGACGATCGTGCTCATCGAGCGTGACATGCCCGGCCACAGCGCGAAGCACTGACCAACGCCGATCAGCAGCGCGCGCTTCAGCGTGACGTGCTCGGTGCCCGATTCGCCTTCGACGTGCCGCGCCTTGCGCATCCGCTCGACAACGATCATGACGATACCGCCGACGAGCAGCGCCGCGGCCACCGGCAATGGTCCGAACAATAGACGCTTGATCGTCTTGCCCAGCACCAGCCCGACGAGCGCGGCCGGCATGAACGCGACCGCCAGCGCGCCGAACAGCCGCACTGAGGCGGCATCGCGCGCGAACAAGCCGCGCAGGCGATCACGGAACAGCTGCCGGTAGTGCATGACGACGGCCAAGATGGCGCCGAGCTGGATCACGATGTCGAACGACTTTGCGCCCTCGTCGACCGAACCAAGCCACTGACTGACGAGAATCAGGTGACCGGTAGACGACACCGGCAGAAACTCCGTCAAACCTTCGACCAAGCCCAACAATGCAGCGACGAGCAGACTCACGACAGCGCCTGTAGCTTCAAGCGTCGTTCAGTGTCAAAGCGCGGCCCCAAAATTCGCGGCAATCCCGGCTAGCGCCTCGACAGCCGCGCCCCCCCCCGAGCTCGACAGCCGGCACCGTCAGCGGTGGTGCCGCTACGGCTGGCGAAGGAGGCTCGGCGAGCGCCGGTGGTCCGAGCGCGGGCAGCGGCAGCGCCGGTAGTCCGAGCGCCGAAGGCGCCGAGTGCCAGACCGATGATGACTGCACGGTGCACGACGATTGCTGCAGCTGCGCCCCAACCAGCGTCGCCGATCAGCCAGCGACGTGCAAATCGGCTGGCCTCCGCGTCATAGGCTAGGCTCTGCCCTGAATGGACGGCCAAGACCTGGATCTCGGCGCGGACGAGTGGCTCGAAGCCGATGGCTTGGGCGGCTTTGCCAGCGGCACACGCTCGGGACTGCGTTCGCGGCGCTACCACGGCCTCTTGCTGTGCGCGCTCAAACCGCCGCAAGATCGCCGGCTGCTCGTGCAGGGCTTCGTAGCGTGGGTCGAAACGCCGCACGGTCGCGCGGAGCTTTGGCCGCAAGCCTACGCCGGTGGCTATGTGTGTCCGTGCGACGCCGTCGTCGAACGCTTCAGCTGCGAGCCGTGGCCCACCTGGCGACTGCGCACAACGCTCGGACCCGTGGTCGAGGTCGAGCTGTTCGTGCCGCACGGCAGGCCAGCCGTCGCGCTGCGCTTTCGGCTCGCCGAGCCGTACGAAACCGCGGTGAAGCTGAGCGTGCGCCCGCTGATGAGTGGGCGTGATTTTCACTCGCTCCACCACGAAAACCCAGCCTTCTGCTTCGAGCCACGGCGCCAGGGTGAGCTGTTGCGCTTCACGCCGTACCCGGGCGTGCCCGCCGTGCAAAGCTTGAGCAACGCCCGTTTCGAGGCGGCGCCGGATTGGTACCGGCGCTTTCATTACAGCGAAGAAGCCGCGCGCGGGCTGGAGGCGACCGAGGACTTGGCTGCGCCCGGCGTGCTGGAGCTAGGCCTCGAATACGACAAGCGCGAGCTGTGGTGGCTCTTGCAAGGTGAAGTCAGCGGCGCATTGGCGGTACCGATCGAGGGTGCGGCAGCGTTCGTGCAGCTCTTGCGGCGCGGCGAGCTGGAACGCCGTAGCCAAACACCCGACGTGCTGGAGCGCGCCGCGTCGGCCTATATCGTGCGGCGCGGTGAGGGCAAAACCATCATCGCTGGCTACCCGTGGTTCGGCGATTGGGGGCGTGACACGTTCATCGCGCTGCGCGGCCTGTGCCTGGCGCGCGGTGATTTCGACACAGCGCGCTCGATCTTGTGCGAGTGGGCCGGCGCCGTTTCGGAGGGCATGCTGCCAAACCGCTTCTCCGACAGCGCCGACGAGCCGCCCGAATACAACTCGGTCGATGCCGCGCTGTGGTTCGTGGTCACCGCCCAGGAGCTGCTCGCGAGCGGCACGTTGAACGCCGCCGATCGACAGAAACTCGAACAAGCGATGCTCGCGATCGTGAACGGCTACGCGCGCGGCACGCGCTATGGCATCGCAGCCGACCAAGATTGCTTGCTCGCGGCCGGCGCTCCCGGTGTGCAGCTGACGTGGATGGACGCCAAAGTCGGCGATTGGGTCGTCACGCCCCGCCGCGGCAAACCCGTTGAAATTCAGGCACTTTGGATCAATGCGCTGGGCTGCGCAGCGCGCATCGACCCGAGGTTCACGGAACTGCTGCAACGCGCCCAGGCTGCGTTCACACGTCGGTTCTGGAATCCGGAGCGCAACATGCTGTTCGACGTGGTCGACGTCGAGCACGCGCCAGGCACGGTCGACACCGCCTGTCGACCGAATCAGATTTTCGCAGCCGGCGGCTTGCCCGCGACGTTGCTATCACCCGAGCACGCGCGCGCGGTCGTCGATGCAGTCGAACGCGAGCTCTACACCCCGCTGGGGCTGCGCTCGCTCGAGCGCCATCACCCTGATTACCACTCGCACTACGCGGGCGGTGTGCTCGAGCGGGACGGCGCGTACCATCAAGGCACCGTGTGGCCTTGGTTGCTCGGTCCATTCGTCGAGGCGTGGGTGAAGGCGCGCGGAAGTACTCCAGAAGCAAAAGCCGAAGCGCTCCAGCGTTTTGTGCAGCCGTTGCGGCGCCACCTGGAGCGCGCCGGGATTGGCCACGTGAGTGAAATCGCCGACGCGGAAACCCCTTATTCGCCACGCGGTTGTCCGTTTCAAGCTTGGTCGGTGGGTGAGCTGCTCAGAGTTGAGCGCGTCGTAGTAGCTTCGGAGAAGTGACAGCACACGATTTTGCGCTCGGCGATCGCAGCCTCTATCCAGACTTGAAGGCCAAAGCCTACCTGGCTTACGCCGCCACCGGCCCGGTCTCGAGTCTGGTCAAAGCCGCGGTGAACCAAGTGCTCGACAGCTATGCCGAGCGCGGCAACGTCGCTTTCTTCGACTGGCTCGAGCAACGCGAACGCCTGCGCGAAAAACTGGGGCGACTGATTGGCGCCAAGCCGACCGACATCGCGTTGAGCAGCGGCACCACGCGCGGCATCAGTGATCTTGCGCTGTGCATGCCGTGGCACGCGGGCGAGCGGGTCGTGCTGTTCCAAGGCGAATTTCCTGCCAATGTGAGCCCGTGGCAGCGCGCCGCCGAGCTGTTCGGGCTCGAGATCGACTTCGTGCCGATGGCGAACGCGGTCGAAGACGAAGACTCATTCCTCAAGCCGCTCGCAAAGTTGCTCGAACGCGGCGCGCGCTTGGTGGCGGTCAGCGCAGTGCAGTTTCAGACCGGGCTGCGAATGCCGCTGCCGCGCATCGCCGAGCTGTGTCGACGCTACGGCGCGGAGCTCTGCGTCGATGCGATCCAGGCGTGCGGCGCCGTGCCGCTCGACGTCGAAGCGCTCGGCCTCGACTACCTAGTCACCGGCGCGCACAAGTGGCTGCTTGGGCCGGAAGGCGTGGGCTTCATGTACGCGCGGCCAGAACGCGCGCGGGCCCTGGTGCCACGCACCGCCGGCTGGCTCAGCCACGAAGACGGAACGACCTTCCTTTTCGCGGGGCCGGGCCAGCTGCGCTACGACCGACCGCTCAAGCCCACGCTGCAAATGCTGGAGGGCGGTTCGTCGAGCACGCTGGGCTTTGCGGCGATGGAGGCCGGCCTTGAGCCGCTTTTGGCACTGACGCCGGCGGCGATTTTTTCGCACCTCGGCCGCTACATCGACCTGCTCGAGCCGGGCGTGGCGGCGCGGGGCTTCCGGAGCCGGCGGGCCGAAGGCACCGAGCGCCGCTCCGGCATCCTGTCGTTCGAACCGCCGGACGGCGTCAGCGCCACCGACATCGTGCTGCAACTGCGCGCGCGCGGCGTCTTCGCCAGCATGCCTGACGGGCTTTTGCGCTTCGCCCCGCATTTTCCGAACGCGATGTCCGAAATCGAGACGGTCTTGGGCGCGTTGGATGAATCGATGGTCGCGGTGCGGACGGCGTAGTCATGTTTCGTCCGTGTGGCGTGACGTTGGGCGCAGAGCGCGCTAAGCCACGCGAACGTCACATGGAAGCCGAGCTCGCCCAAGGCACTGAGCGGGTCATCAACGGGCAGCGCCGCGTCTTCTATGACGGCTACTGGGTTCGCGCCTACGCCGTGCCGGGCGATCGCTGGCAAGCCAAGCGTCAGCTGATCGAGGCGATGACTCGCCGGCTCTTTCAGCACACCGAGCCGGGCATCAACATCCCTGGCGCGCGCGCAGACGAAGCTCGTGCCGCGTATGAAGCCGAGCCCGACCCGGCGAAGAAGCGCGTCAAAGGCGCGATGCTGGCCGGCGCGCTGATCAACCGCGCTAGCGACATCTTCACCAAGCTCGTCGAGCTGGAAGCCGCCGCCGTTCGCATTCAGTCAGACAACGCCCTGATGCGCCAATGTGGCCAACACCTGCAAGAAGCGCTGGAGCTCGGCAAGACGGTCCTGCACCGCAGCGGCGACGAGGGCATCGACGAGCTGTGGGGCGAGCCGTTCAAGGCGTTCGCGTACCCGATCGAGAAGTTCTACGAGAACCGCTACACCAAGATCGCGATGACGATGCGCGGCATCGACGAGATCGCTGAAGCCGTTTACACCACGTTCAGCGCGCAGCCGCTGTTTCCGGGCATCGAGTCGGTAGTTTGGACCTTCGCCAAAGCCGCCAAGATCAACTGCGAGACGTTGCGCGATGATCCGGACATCTTCGAAGTTTGGTCTGACTTCGTCGTCGCCGGCGAAAAGCTCTCCAGCTACGGCCCGGAGCGCGCAACCTCGGATCCAGAACGCCTGCTGCTCGAACGCGGCCAACGCTTGCTCACCAGCGCCCGCGAGCTAGTGCTCGCCATCACCCGCGCCCGCGTCCCGATGCCTAAAAGTGCCAGCGTCTTCATCGACCGCTGCCGCGCCTACCAACTCGCCCTCACCTCCGGCGACCTCGACCCCCAACCCGAATCCCTCCGCCCCGGCCAACTCGGCTACGCGTTTCCGAGCTAACGCGCGTCAGCGCGGCTCGCGCGGGCCGTCGCGTCAGCCGGCGACACGCACGATGCCGAGAATGCGCGCCCCGGCCCCGCCCTTCACGTGCAGCTCCATGGCAGGACGAGCCGCGGCGCCGCGGCGCACGCGTAAACGGAGCACTCGGTACGCGTCACTAACCGGGGAGCGGATGCAGATGCGGCCAGCGGCGTCAGGGGCCTGTACGGCGATCACCTTATCGCCATCCAGCCATTCAACGACGCCCGAGCGGGCGAGGCCGTAATGCACACCCAGATCGGTCATGCATAGACGCTCGGGGGTGATCACGAAATCATCGAGCGCACTGAGCGCCTCCAGATAGGCTCGTCCGATGGCTCGTTGGCGGGCGAGCAGCGTGTTGACTAGATAGCGCGCTGCCGCGGGATCGCTGAGCTTGCCCTCCGCCACGATGGCCTCGAGCATAGCTCGGTCGAAGCGCATGACCAACTTGGCACCCCAGTAGGCGTCCGTCGCGTCCATCTCGACGAACGGCCAAAACGGGTACGCCTCGCGCCACGCCAACGGATCGAAGGGCTTGGCGCTAAACGAGCCGACCGACGGCCAAGGGGTGGGTTTGGCGTCTTCCCACGGTCGCTTCCAGAGCCCGAAGGCCAGCGTCGCTTTTGCCTGCATTTCCCAGTCGATGAAATTCTCCCAGCCGTCTTCCTTACGACCCTTCTCGGCAGCGTGGCCGTCAAGTGCCTCGCCGAAATCCAGCAGATAATGCCGCAGGTACTTGCGACCGCCATCCTCGACATACATGTCGAGCGTGTTGTCTTCTTTCATGTCGGTGTGACCAACCCAAGCCGCGAGCACCCGCAGCCCCCGGAGCTCGCGGCGGTGCTCGTGGCGCACGCGATCATTCGCGTCGTCGTCGCGCGTACCGTCCGGTGAGAAGCCGCCCTTGGGCTTGCCTTCCAAGAGCTGGCTCGCCATCGCGCGATACGAGCCGTCGTCCTGCTTTGATGCGGTTAAGAGCACCGCTTCCAGCTGATGCGTGTCGAACGGGCGCTTGTGCTTCTGCGCGTCGGAATACTTCGCATTCGGCTCGATGCCGAGCTGCTCCTTTCGGAACGTAAATACGTGATCGGACGGCACGTTGTAGCCAGCCGTCCAGAAAATGCGATTGACGATCACGCCGGCGGCGGTCTGAAGCTCCGGATTCTGCTGAGTATCGAACTTGACGATAAAACGACGCTTCGTGGCATCTTTGATGATGAAGCCCGGGTTGCCGCCACCAACCTTGCCGCCAGCGATACTGAACGGCGGTCGAGGCGGGCCGCCGGCATCCAGGCCCCGCGCGGCCTCGGCCGGCGGGACCGAGCGCACGCCCAAGCGATTCTGAAACCATGTCGAGTCCGGCACCTCGTCGAGTGAGTTGGCGTTCCCGGCGGGCTCCTGGTCGCGCAGCTCGAGCAAGCGATTGATGCGCTCGATCACGAAGATGTTCGCGAAGTATTCCTTCGCATCGTACTTGCGCTCACTCGGTTCGGCGATCGACTGATCGTCGTCGACACGCCAAATCGGCGGCGCGTCGCGAAAGCGCGGGGCGCTGGCGCACCCTGCCATCGCGAGCAGACCGAGCGCGCCGACTCGCACTTGCCAAATCGGGCACCTCATAGCTCCGTGTCCCTTTTGGCGAAGGCCCGCAGCGGATCGGTGGTGATATAAAACTGCACCCCTTCTCCGTAGGCAACGTCGAACGTGAACAGGGGGTTGTCGCGCGAGCGGAAAATCAGTCCGCCGCCCGCCCCCACTTTCCAGCGCGTATCGAAGAAGTCGCCATAGCTGTGCCCCACGCGCCCAGCATCCACGAACAACGAGCCTGCAACGTACTGGTGGATGGGGTAATGGTATTCGACCGTTCCGACCGCGGCCTTCTCGTCCCGAAAGCGATCGAGACGATAGCCCCGCAAGCGGCGCGACCCGCCCAAGCGCGGCAACTCCGCGAAAGGAATTTCCTGATCGTCGCCCTCGACGCCTTCGACCACTGCGCGCAGCACCAGCACACGTGAGCGGCGATAGAGGTCGATGTAGCCGGTGAGCTCGGCACCATGGTGCCAGAACGAGTACTTCCCACCGAGCGCGGGCACGCGCCCGGCGAACGCCTCGAAGTAGCCGCCGCTGGCCGTGGCGCCAGCGACATCGCGCAGGTCGACGATCAAGTTGAGATCGGCCTCGAACGTCGCCGCTCGATCGGCGAAGCCGACGAGACCCGTCGTGTCGTACACCTGCTCGATAGAAGGCTCGCTACCGCGCTGCTTGGCGCCGAAGTCGCGAACGTTGAAAATGCCGGAAGCTCCGACTTGCAGTAGCTCTGCCGGACGACCGAAGGTGTAACCGACACGCTGCAGGCTGAGCAGTCTTTGTTCGGAAAAACGCGTCGCGACGGCGCCGACATGCGGGTCGAGCCCCGCGCCACTCGTGGCCGTGCCATTGCCGATGCCTTGAAACAAGAGTCCGGGCTCGCTCTCGAAGCGCGCCACGCTCTCGAGCCACAGACGGGTGCCGCCGAAGCGGTCGGCATGGAAGTAAAGCTGCGTCGCGAGCTTGTACAGCCCGCCGAACTTGGCCTCGGCGCTGGCATATTCGTGGTGGCCCGCGAGATCTTCGTGAAAGGCTTTCACGCCCAGCGTCGGGCCCATGAAGCTGTCGACGCTGAAGGTCGGCAAGATAGCCGCTGTGCGCGCGTCGTTGTACAGCACGTCCTCGACCCGTTCGACGAGGGCATGATCGCCGACGAAGCGTACCGTCTGGCGGACTGGGTAAAATACGGCCTTCAGCGCATAGCGCGGCACCGCCAACACCAGACGTGGCACGAACAGCGCCACGTCTTCTGGCTCGGTGCCTGGAGGCTTCTCGTAGTTGCGCGCCTGCTCGGACTTGACGGGCTCGCGCTTGGCCGGAGCGGTTTCGCGTTTCGCCGCGGCTGGCTTACGAGCCGTCTGGGCGGGTTCAGTTCGAGGTTGGGCCAGGGCCGAAAACGCGAGGCACGTAGCAGCCACCACCAGCAAAACTCGCGGCACTATTTCGACTTGTAGGCCCGGGGACACGTGCGTTTGTCCTAGCGCCCTTTGCAGTGATTGTGCCGTGCTAACGCACGCTTTTGCCGGATACTCGAGCTCTGACGCGCCGCGATCTGAGGCAGTCTGCCCCACGGTCTGGCGAAAATGCGGAAGCCGCCCACCGGGAGCCAATCCTTCTTACGGACTCCCGAGGCGCCAGCGCGCGATCTGTCAGCGCGCCGGGTCGCTGAAGCGCGGATCGGTCAGGAATTGCGGGTCCGTCAAGGCCTCGAAGAACGCCAGGAGATCGTCGAGTTCGACCGGAGAGAGGACGAAGCGGCCGATTTGTGGGTCTGTGCTGGGATGTCCGAGGCCGCCGGCCGCGTAGCGCTCGACTACCTCGCGCAGCGTTGGCACGGAGCCATCGTGCATGTAAGGCGCGGTGACGGAAATATTGCGCAGACCCGGCACTTTGAATTTGCCCAGATCGCCTAGGCGCTCGGTGATGAGCTTGCGCCCTTCGTCGCCACCGTCGAGATAGGAGCCGTCGTTGAAGAAGCCGTCGTTGGTGAGCGCACCCTCGGTGTGGCAGTGAAAACATTCGGCTTTCTCACCGAAGAAGAATGCTTCACCGCGCGCCGCCGCCTCGCTGAACCGCGTATCGTCGCCCGCGAGATGTTCGTCGTAGGGGCTATGGCCGCTCACCAGGGTGCGCACGAAGCTGGCCAGCGCCCGGCGCAGATTGTCGGCTGTGATGGCGTCGTCATAGGCGACCTCGAAGTCCCGCACGTAGCTGGTTTGCTCGCTCAGCCGAGCCACCGCGTCGTCGAGCGACAGGTCCATTTCAACGGGATTCTCGATCGGTTTGCCAGCCTGCTCCTCGAGTGATGTCGCCCGACCGTCCCAAAAAAAATGCTGACTCCAGGCCAGGTTCGACAGGCTTGGAGCGTTGCGTGTGCCTTGCAGATCGTCGACACCGGACGACACGGGGTCCGGATCGGCGAAGCCATTCTCTTGCTCGTGGCAGCTGCCGCAGCTGATTGTGCGCGTACGCGACAGAGCCGGCTCGTAGAAGAGGCGGCGTCCCAGCCGTGCACGCTCTTCGGTGAGCGCGTTGTCTGCAGGAGCGCTGGCGGTGATGGCTCCCGCCGGGAAACCGGCAGGCGCGACCGCCTGCGTAAGCGGGGCCTCGGCCTTCGTGGCAGGCGGGTCGTGACCGGCGCAGCCTAGCCCCGTCAGCAGCGCGATCGGTACGACGATGTTTCTCACGGTAGGAGCGTGAAAACGGCAAGGTTGGGGACGCCACGACGCAGCCGCTCGCCGGCGATGACTTCTGGCGTCTGGGAAAATGGCGACGGGCCCGAGACGTCTTCGGTTGACGAAGCGCCGGCAAAGATCGGCTCGAAAGCCATCTGCACGCCGCGCATCACCTTGCCGCTGGCCGGCACCGTCAGTGTGCCGCTCACATGGGCCTTCGGCGCAGCGATTGAGCCGACCATGCCCCCCATGTGAATCATCGACGGCGGCCCCAGCGCACCCGGCGCGCTAGGGCTGGCAAGCCACTGCGCTTCGTAACGCAGGAAGAGAAAGCCGGCGACGTGAGGCCACATCATCTGCGAATCGAACGCCAACGGCGGGCGCCCTCCAGAGCTTGCGTTGCAAGCATCGTTGATGCCCCACGTGAACGTGACCGCCGTGTAATTGCCCGCTGGCGCCAACGTACGGATGGTCAGCGAGGCAGGCTCCTCGAGGTTCACCAGGTGAATACCGTAGGCCTCGGCCTTGCCGTCGGCGCTGACCAGGTCGACGGCGAGTGACGAGCCGTCGTCTTTGAGCAGCGACAACTCGGATACGTAAAAGCGAACGTTGTTGGGCGTGACGGTACCTTCTGCGAGCGCATTGGGCTGTGCGAGCTCAAGCGGCTTGCCGGCTAGCGTCGGCGCGAAAGCCAGCTCGACCAACGTGCCGACGGGCTGGTGCAGCGCGGGAGCTTCCGGGCACGCCGCGGCCGACGTGAGACCGCCACCGCCCGTGGCATCGCCACTCGTCCCACCCGCAGCCGTGCCTACGCCCCCCGTTCCACCCGTAGCCTGACCGCCAGTGTGAGTACCGGCTGACGACGAGCTGGCGTTTCCGCATGCCGCCAAGCTGAGCACCAGTCCGACCCCAAGCCCCAAGCGCCAGACAGCGACGCTCGTAGACTGCCCCGTTTGCGCTCCCAAATTCTCCACGTTCCTTGTCTAGCAGTTTCGATTGGCGTCGTCCATTGAGTGAGCGCTCTTCCGCTCCTCCGCTCTTCCCCCTACGCCGAGCCATCGTATCAAGCGTCGCGCGTCACGGTGGACTTGCGGCGTCGGCGGTTTGAGCAAGAGGGCGCGCTGCGTCCGCCGCTGACCCATCGCGAGCGAGCCCGCGCGCTCAGATCACGCTTGGCGGTTGCTCCGCGAGCTCAGGTAAGAACACCTGGGCGCCCCGCGCGCGGCTCTGTTCAAGCACTCGCATTCAGCTCAACGGCCAGCTCCTCGAACCACAGCTCAAGGTATTGCGCGTTGATCGCCGACGCATGCGGCGTCAGCACGAGGTTCGGCGCGTCCCAGAGCGGAGAGTCTGCCGGCAGCGGTTCTTGCTCGAACACGTCCAAAAAGGCGTGCGCCAGCCGCCCCTCGTGCAACGCGCGCAGCAACGCGGCTTCGTCGACCGCGTTGCCGCGACCCAAGCTGTAAAAGCCAGCGCTCGAACGAACCGCCGCAAAAGCAGCGTCTGCAAATAGGTGGTCAGTACCGGTGTCGCCCGGAAGAACTACAACAACGTGATCGGCTTCGGGCAGCACCGCGAGCAGCCTTTCGACCGGATACACGGCATCTGCCGGCGCCGGGTCGACGTCGGCGTTGCGCTTGACGCCCAAGACCCGCAACCCCAGCGCCTTGAGCACCCGCGCACACTCGCGCCCGAGCGGCCCATAGCCGACGATCAGCGCCGTCTGTCCCGCCAGTAGCCGCGTGCTGGAGTATTGGTCGCGCTGATAGCGGCGCGCGCGCTGGTCGACGACAGCCAGATCCAACCGGCGCGCGAAGAACAGCATCATCGCCAGCAACGACTCGGCCATCAGCTTGCCGTGAAAGCTGCCGTGTATGACGCGGACCCGCCCGCGCGGATCCGGCGGCACGTGCTCGCGCCCCGCAGCCGGCGTCGCGACGAACCGCAACGCCGGTGCACGCTCGTACCAAGCCGCTTCGAAGCGCCAAACCAGGGCGGCATCGGCGTCGGCCAGCTGCTGCAACAGCTCCGGCTCCGTATTGGCGACGACCAACTCGTGCTGCGAATACCGTTCGCGCAGTGCCTCGAACTGCTCGAACTGCAGCTCGAACGCGCGAATCGGATTCGGTAGGCAGATCACCACCTTCATCGCTACAACCCTACCAAAAGCTCCGGCGCGCGCCGGGCGCGATGCTCAACCGCGCGGCGCGAGCGCCCGCTCCCACAGATCACTGGTCAGCATGCCCGTTGGATCAAGCCGGGCTTTGATCGCCAAAAACTGGTCGATGCGCTCGCGGCCGTAGGCGCGCTCGACGTCGCCTTTGCGCAGCACCGAGTCTTTGGCGAAGTAGAACTTGCCGCCCGCGGCCAGCACCCGATCCGTCAGGCGCTCAGTCAGCGCCCACAGCTTGTTACGGTTCCGGGCGTTGACCGGAAAATCCATCGCCAACGACCAGCCGTCGAGCGCGTGCGTGAGCAGGAACGGATCCGGCCGGTGACGCTTCAACACGCCGAGGAACGACGGCATCTTGGCCTGGTGACACAGGTTGAGCACGTCTTTCAGCGCCTCGCGCGCGGTCGCGTGCGGCACGAACACTTGATACTGAATGAAGCCGCCCGGGCCGTACGCCAGCCGCCAATTCGGCACGTAGTCGAGCAGGAATGCGAACGCGACGTGCGACTGCAGGTACGACGTGCCGTGCTCGCGCCATGAAGAGTGGTACTTGAGCGCGTTGATCATCCCCCATAGCGGCTTGTTGCAGAACAGCTGCATCACGCGCCACAGCTCGCTCTTCGGCACGCCGAGGATCGTGCCCGGCAAGCCCTGCCGCTCGACGTGAAACGAAGCGGCGCCGTCCGGATCTTCACCCTCGTGGAGGTAGTGCGCGGAGTGCACCTGACCGCGACCGAGCCCTTTGCCGCGCGCGAAGCAGTCGACCCAGCCCACCAAGTAGTCGGCGTGCGGCAAGTGCTGCTCGAACGCGTCCATCATGCCGTCGAGGTTCTTGCCACTGATGCAGTCGACGCGCAGCTTGCCACTGTCGATCTTCTTCAGCTTCAGCTTCACGCGCGTCACCGCGCCGAGCATGCCCAAACCGCCAATCACAGCGTGAAAAAGCTCGGGATGCTGCGAGCGGCTCAGCGTCATCAGCTCCCCCGCCGGGGTGACCAAGTCCAACTCCAACACGTGGTCGCCGAACGGCCCGACGCGGAAATTGTTCTTACCGTGGATGTTCATCGACACGCAGCCACCCAGCGTGGGTCGCATCGTGCCCGGAACGACCGCCGGCCAGTAGCCGTCCTCGATCGTGCGCCGCCACAAACCTTCAATCGTCAGGCCAGCCTCGGCGTCGAGCACCCCGGTCGTCGGATCCCAATCCAGCAGGCGATTGAGGCCAGTCGCGTCGATGACCAAGCCGCCAGTGTTGAGCGAGGCGTCGCCGTAGCTGCGCCCGGCGCCACGGAACGCCACCTTCAAGCCTTCGCTCTGGGCCTGCCTCAGCGCAAACGCCAACTCCTCGACACTGTGCGGCTCAGTGAAGCGACACGCCGCGAGCACCGACCGACCGAAACCGTCGAACACCCGCAATGGGGCATGAGAGCGAAAGGGAGTCAGCGCGAGATCCGACATCAGAAATTGAGCCTACGGAAGATGAACGACGGCAGGCTCCGGACGATGAATGCTACCAGCGCCCATCGAGAAGGCACGAAAGCGACGCCGCTCTTGCCTTTGCGGGCCAGCGCCAACGACCATTTGGCGGCTTTTTCCGCGGAAACCAGCCAGAACAGCCCCTTCAGGCCGCGGGTCATCGCGGTATCGACGAAGCCAGGCTTGATCGTGACGACGTTCACGCCGTAGCGCGAGCAGCGGTTGCGTAGCGCTTCCAGGTAGGTCGTCAGCGCGGCTTTCGTCGTGCAGTAGGCCGGGTTGCCGCGCCGCCCACGCTCACCCGCGATGCTGGAGATGCCCAAGATGGTCCCAGCCCGCGCGGCTTCGAAGCGCGCCGCAGCTTGATTCATCCACGCCATCGCGCCGAGCAGGTTCACGGTCACCATCGCGCGGTCTTTCTCGAACGCGTACTCGCTCTCTTCGAGCTTCGGCATCACGCCAGCCGCGTAGATCAAGCCGTCAACCGCGCCCATCTCGCTCTCGATCCGCTCGAACAGCGTCGGCACCTCGTCGACGTTACTCACGTCGTGCACGTACGGGCGCAGCTTGCCCGGCAGTTCACTGGCCAGCCGCGTCAACTCACTCTCGCGGCGCGCCACGATCGCGACGTCGGCACCGGCCGCGGCCAACTGCCGCGCCATCGCCTCGCCCATGCCAGAAGATGCTCCGACCACTACCACGCGCGTCAGCTTGGCTTTCACTTGGCGCGCCCCCGACCAGAGCCGCTAAGCGGGGAGTTATGGCTGCGATTGGACTTATGAAAGGGGCCGAAGAGCACGGTCGCGCATACCACGCGACCACAGTCGCCGCCATAGCAGCACGTGCCCCAAAACCGCCGCGCTGACCAACCCCGCTGGGAGCCACACGAAAGGGAAATAGGCGACCCACGTGTTCAGCCGCGTGGGCTCGCTGCCAAACGCCGCGAACGTTGGCAGCGACACCACCGCGATCACGAGGATCGTTACCAAGAGCAGCGACCCCAAGGCATTCCACGCGAACAGCAACCAGCGCGGCGCGAGATCACGCGCTGCAAGCGCTGCCACCACGATCGCGCTCACGCCAGTCACGATGTCGAAGTTGCTACCGGTGTACGTCATTTGCGCCGGCATCGTGCCTTCGCGCGCGGCATGATGCATGACCAACTCGAGCGGCAAGCGAAAGGCTTGAAACCCGATCAGAAGCTCGACCGGAGCGCCGGCCAGCGCCGTGCCGATGCGCGAGCGGCCGAGCATGAGCGGCAGTCCTATCGTCGGCCCCAGCAGCAGCAACAGCCGCGGCGGCATGCCGTCGAAGTCGGTCAGAAAGCCGCTCAGCCCGAGCGCGGCCGCGAACGCCAGCCAAGCCGCACTGCCCAGGGCGAAGAAAGTCGCGCGGCGCGGGCCGCTCACGCAGAGAACGCCGATACCGACGAGCGCGACCACACACAGCGCAAGCACTGGAATACCAATCCGAACCAAAGTGGAGGCGTGAGGAGTCATGCCCAACGCACAGCACACGGCATGCCAGCTGCAGCAGCCGTCTCCCGATGCCGACTCCGCATGAATTTCTCGCTCAGTTCCGCACCCTGGCCCTGTCGGAAAACCGACAGCTGTCGGCGCGGCGGCAGTCGACTAGCGTGGTTCGGATGAGCAGCTTCGAGGTCCTGCAAAGCCGCGAGCGCTTGCGCGTGGGTCAGCGCTTCTTGCGGCTGCGCCCACGCATCGCCGGCCTCGGCGCTCTGGGCAACGCCCTCGTGCTGCAGAATTCGCCAGTACCGGCGTTGCAGAAGGCCGCGCTCGGGCTGGTATTCGCGACGGCGATCGCCAGTTTCTTCGCGGAGGCTTGGTGGCTGGGTCGGCGCCCGCTGACCGAGCGCTGGCTGCTGAATTCGCTCGGGCTAACCCTGGCGGCGCTCGGTGCTGGAGCGCTGCTGAGCGGTGGGCTCACGAGCCCGATTTTGCCGCTGTTATTCGCACCGGTGGTGGTCGGCTTCGCAGCGTTTGCGCGCGCGCGCCCGAGTTGGCTGTTGCTGGGCGAAGCCTTGGTGATGTTCTCGGTCCTGGGTTTGTTGGGTCCGCTCGGTGCTTTCCCGGAACTACCGACCACCGCGCTCCGCGGCATGCTCTGGCTCAGCGCGACGGCGTCGCTAGCGCTCTTGGCCCTCGGTGTGATCGGCCTGGTCGACGCGCACGCACGCATCGCCGCCGAGCTCGACCGCTTGCGCACCGACATGCTGCAGGAAGCCGAGCACCGCGCAGCCAGCGTCGAGCACCTCGGCGCGCAAGTAGCGCACGAAGTAAAAAACCCTCTCGCTGCTGCACGCGGCTTGGTGCAGCTGGTCGAGCGGCACGTCGAAAGTGAGCGCGACAAGCAGCGCCTGGCCGTCGTGGTGACCGAAGTCGACCGCGCACTGGCCGTGCTGCAAGATTACTTGAGCTTCGCGCGCCCGCTCAGCGACCTGAAGCTCGGCGCCGTGCCGCTGTTGGCGCTGCTCGAAGACGTGGCGGGCGTGCTCGAAGCGCGCGCCCACGACAAGGGCGTAACCGTGCGCATTTCCGGAGAAAAACTGGAAATTTTCGCCGATCGTCAGCGACTGCGCGACGCGGTGTTGAACCTGGCGCTGAACGCGATCACGGCGTTGCCGCGCGGCGGCAAAGTCGAGCTGAACGTCGCCCGCATCCAAGCCCGCGCGCGGCTGACGATCACCGACGACGGTCCGGGCATCAGCGCCGAGCTCTTGGAGCGCCTGGGTCAACCCTTCACGTCGGCCACCGAAGGCGGCACTGGCCTCGGGGTGATGCTGGCCGAGAGCGTCACCCGTCAGCACGGCGGCGAGCTGCGCTTCGAGAGCGCCCCGGGCCAGGGCGTTCGTGCGCTCATCGAACTACCATTCGGTGGCGCCGAGCCACGCGCGGAGGCGAGCTGAGATGGCGCACGTCCTGATTGTCGATGACGAGAGCGCCGTGCTCTTCCTGCTGCGCGAAGTGCTCGAAGAGCGCGGTCACGACGTGCTGTCGGCGACCAGCGGCGTCGAGGCGAAAACCTTGGCCGACTCGGGCAAGCTCGAAGACGTCGAGTTGGTGTTGACGGATTTCGCGATGCCGGAGCTCGACGGCCTCGGCTTGATGGCACATTTTCGCCGCCAGAATCCAGAATTGCCGGTAGTTTTGCTGACGGCGCGCGGCTCCGAACGACTCGCCGCGCGCGCCATCAAGGAAGGTGCGTTCGACTACCTGCCCAAACCGTTCGAGCTCGAGGAGCTGGAAGCCGTCGTCGCACGCGCGCTCGAGACCGGAAGCCTGCGCCGCGAGGCACGGCGCGCGGCAGCGCAGTCGCTGTTGGGCAGGCCCTTCGTCGGGCGCGCGCCGGCTTTTCGGCGCGTCGTGGATCGCGCGTTGAAGCTGGCAAATCGCAACGTGCCAGTGCTGGTGCGCGGCGAAACCGGCAGCGGTAAGGAGCTACTGGCGTCCCTGCTCCACACCGGCAGCGAGCGTCGCAGCGCGCCGCTGGTGCGCTTCAACTGCGCGGCGATCGCAGCCGAGCTGGCAGAGAGCGAGTTGTTCGGTCACACGCGCGGCTCGTTCACCGGCGCTACGGCGCCGCACCGCGGCTACTTCGCGCAAGCCCACGGCGGCACACTGGTGCTGGACGAAATCGGCGAGCTGCCGCAGAAGCTCCAGCCCAAGCTGCTGCGTGCCGTCCAGTTCGGCGAGATCCAACCGGTGGGCGGCGCGATCACACAGGTCGACGTGCGAGTCGTTGCTTGCACCCATCGCGATCTGGCAGCCGAGGCGAAAGCTGGACGCTTTCGCGAAGACCTGCTGTACCGGCTGGCGGTGGTCGAGCTGACGATGCCGCCGTTGCGGCAACGACGCGAAGACATCCCGCTGTTGGCCGAAGTCTTCGCGCGCAGCGCTGGCGAACGCTTCGGGATCGAAGGCGTCACGCTGATGTCGGAGCTGCAGAGCGCACTGGCGACGCGCGACTATCCCGGCAACGTCCGCGAGCTGGAGAATATCGTCACGCGGCTGGTGGCACTCAGCGACGGCGGGCCGCTCGGCAAGGCCGCGCTCGATGACCCGACGCCCGCCGGCGCCTGCGCGAGGACGGCCGGCAACCAGGCCGGCTCGTTTCGAGAACGGGTCGAACGGCTCGAGCGCTCGCTGCTGACGGATGCGCTGTCCGCCGCCGCCGGAAATCAGTCCGAAGCCGCACGAAATCTCAGCCTTTCGCGGGTGACCTTCTTAGACAAGCTGAAACGCTACGGGTTAGGCTAACCCCCCCTCGCTCCGCACCTGAGCCATGACTCTCTTCGCAATTCTGGCGCTCGGTTTTTTCCTCGGCATGCGCCACGCGACCGATTCGGATCACGTGATCGCCGTGACGACAATTGTGAGTCGCACTCGATCTGCCCGCGCGGCGCTGTGGGTCGGCGCGTTGTGGGGCTTCGGTCACAGCGCCACCATCTTGACCGTCGGCGGTGCGATCGTGCTGTTCGGCTGGGTCATCCCGCCGCGCCTCGGGCTGTCGATGGAGATGTCCGTCGCGGTGATGCTGATCGTGCTCGGCGCCATGAACCTGAGCGGCGCGCTGTCGCGTATCAACCAGATCGCCCACCGGCACCGGCACGCTGAAGAGTTCGACGACAGCTCCGTCGCCCACGTCCATCCGCGCGCCCCACTCCGCCCACTGGTGATCGGCGTCGTCCACGGCTTGGCCGGCTCGGCTGCGGTCGCGTTGCTCGTGCTTGCGACGATCAAGAGCGCGAGCATGGCGTTGCTCTACCTGGCCATCTTCGGGATCGGCACCGTGGCGGGCATGATGCTGCTCACGCTGGCGATGGCGCTGCCGATCTCGGCGATGGCGCGCCGTTTCGACAACGCCGAGCAGCTGATGGCGCGCGTGACCGGGCTGGTCAGCATCGCGTTTGGCTTGTTCCTGGCCTATCGCATCGGCATCGCTGATGGACTGTTCTTCGGCGTGGCGAATTGGGCTCCGCGCTGACGGATCTGAGGGCGGGTTTCTCAGGGGTGTCCTGTCCAGGCCAGCCGGCCAAGTTTTACCGCAGCTCTTGCAGCAACTCGGCGCCGATCTTGGCTAAGCTCGCGGCAGCATGCAGCGCCCGCGTTGTTCGGTCTTCATCGCCACCAGCCTCGACGGCTACATCGCGCGTGCCGACGGCACGTTCGACTTCTTGTCGATCGTCGAGAGCCCGGACGAAGACTACGGCTTCGCCGACTTCTTCGCCACGGTCGACGCGCTGGTGATCGGGCGCAACACCTACGAGACCGCGCTGTCGTTCCCTGAGTGGCCGTACGCGGGCAAGCGCTGCATCGTGCTCACCCACCGTGAGACACCGTCGGTCCACGGTGAGCAATTCTTCGCCGGTGCTCCGGGCGCGCTGGTCGATCAGCTGGGCCTGTCGGGCGCGCAGCGCCTGTACGTCGACGGCGGCGCCGTGATTCGGCAATTTCTAGCCGACAACCTGATCGACGATCTCACGCTTTCGATCGTGCCGTTGCTGCTCGGCCAAGGCATCTCGCTGTTCGGCTCCGAAGTGCCAGAACAGCGTCTGCAGCTGGAGACGAGCAAAGCGTACGCGACAGGACTCGTACAACTTCGCTACGCGCGCGCGGTCTAGAACTCGCTCAGCTCGACCTCGAGCGCCGCCACGCCGCTGCCGTGACTCATGATGCCCTGCACGTCACGCGACAAATCAGACCACGCAGCGCCGAGTTGCTGCTGATTTCTGAGGTGGACTAGTGACTGCTCGAGCAACGACAGCTTGAGCTCGATCTGGCGCTGCGCGTCGGCCATCCGCGCCTGCTGCTCGATCTTGCGCTGGGCCAGCTTGATCGATTGGTGCAGCGTGAAGCGTAGTCCGAGATCTTTCTCGGCCGCGTAGGCCTGTGAGAATCGCGCGACCTCGACCTCGGGCGGCGCGAGCTTGAGCTCCTCCAAGCGCTGCCCCAGACGCTCCTGGAGCTGACACAGGTGCAAGAACGTCGGCCGAAGCCGCTCCAAATCGGCGAGCGCCGTGCGTTCGGAGGCGCGGGTGACGACGGCGTCGGCTTTCATCGACACCCACGAGATATTCTGACCGAACGCCAGCAGCCGCGCGGTGTGCTCCGGAGCGAGCCCGCGCATGCCGAGCATGACCTCGTCGTCCATCTGCGTGCGCCGCTCGCTATCGAGCTGTTGGTCTACGCGGCGACGAAACCCCGGCCAGCGCGGCCCAAGCCCCAGCCATAGAAGCTCGGCCGCACCGCCCGCCAGCAGCGGCAAGGGCGAGGCCGACGCCAGCGAGAACAACGCGGAGCCGGCGAGCAGGATCAGGTTGTACTGCGAGTAGAATGCCGTAGAAATGTAGCTGGGTGCGGTAGCGACGGTCATTGGCTCAAACCTTGGACTTGCGAATGAACAGCACGTCGGTGCGGCGGTTTTGCGCGCGCCCGTCCGGCGTCTTGTTGCTGGCGACAGGCGCCACTGAGCCGTTGCCGCGCGCCACCAATCGCGCGGCCGGAATGCCGCGACTGACGAGGTAGGAGACGATTGCCGCCGCGCGCTGCTCGCTCAGCGACTGGTTTGCGGCAACTTCCCCGATGCTGTCGGTGTTGCCTTCGATGCGCGCGTACATGCCGCCGGCGATTTGCAGCTGTGGCAGCACCTGCTGGTTGATCAGCGCGATCGATTCGGCCGAGAGCCGGTCGGAACCGCTGTCGAAGGAGATCGACACCGACTTGGTGAAGAGCGCGGCGCCGCTGCGCGCCACGTCGAGCTGCTCGGGCACCTCGGCCTTTGCCACGGGCTTGCCTGCTGCTTCCCAGATCGCCTTCACGGCGCGATCGTCGCGCAGCACGCTGGGCGCGAAACGGTCTTTGATTTCGGCCTCGGGGTAGTTGATCCAGATGCCATCCGCCTGGTTGTAGATGCGGTCGAAGCCGGCCGCGCTGCCATCGAGCCCGAACAGCCGCACGTTGTCTTCGAGCGTCGTCCACTTGGCCCAACCGAGCGCGGCCAGCGTCTTGTCGTAGCCGAGCTCGTCGCGGAAACGTGGCGCCACTGTCGAGATCAGCTTGGCGGCGGCCGGCTTATCGGCGTTGCCGGCTGACGCGGCCGCGAACCAGGTGCGCGCCAGCTTCTGCGCCACGTCTTGGTGCTGGTCCAAGAAGTCTTTGCGGGCAAATAGCGTGTCGGCCACGAGCTCCGTCGCGTCGGCGGTCGAAAACAGGCGATGCGCGCCGGCGCGGCTGGCCAGCGCCAGGGTGACGTCCGGCTCCCACAAGCACGCGACGTCGACTTCCTTCTTTTCGAAGAGCAGCCGCGCGTAGGTAAAGTCATCCATCGAGAACTTGGTGGCTTTGCGCACCTCGGTCACCTGCTCGCGCGTCAATCGTGAGTTGGTGATCATGAACTCGAACACCGTGTGATCCGGCGAGAACATCAACACCGCCGATTTTCTCCCGTAAATGTCCTCGACCTTCTGCACCTCTTTGCTGGCTACGCATGCGTCACCACCGCGCGACCAGTCGATCTGCAGGAAGGCTTTGGCCTCGATATTCTGCGCGCGATAACCGGACAGCGCGATCGGCAGCTCGTCGACCGTCTCCCAGACGAAATCGACATCGCCGTTCTGCAAGGCTTTGTTTTTGCTCGGCGCGTCCTCGATGAACACGATTTCGAGATCGAGCCCCTGCTTGGCCGCGATCGATCCGGGTTGCGTCCGCAAACCGCCCGCGCCGACCACCAGTCCCATGTGACCGGGCCATTGCGAGAGCGCGATACGCACCGGGCGGTCTTTCAGCGGGATCAATTTGCCCGCGCTACCCGCCGCGGCGGGCGCAGCGGTCGCGCCAAGCGCCGTGGCCGCTTTTGGAGCCGCGTGTGGCGGCTCGGCGCTCGCCTGCAACATACCGCCGTAGGTTCGGTACGCGGTCACGCCAGAGCCAACCAGAATACCGGTGATCAGGAGCTTGGAAAGAGCCGTCAGCTTTTGCATCGAGGCGTGTCAGGATCTTCAACCCGACGGCGCTTTCGAGCAAGACTTTGACGCCAAACGACCAGCACGAAACGCTCGCGACAACCCGCAGCGCGGCAGGTTTCAAGACGCCTTGTCAAACCGAAACACGCACGACATCATGCCGTCATGCAGCGCTCGGCGTCAGTAGCACGGTCTCCGATGCTCAGACTCGCGCTGTGCGTGACGTGCTTCGTTCTCGGCTGCAGCTCAGGCAGGGCCACGACCGAAGAACAGCACGACTTCAGCGACAGCGCGGGTCGCACGTGCCAGGCCAAACTCGCAAAGACCAGCCCGACCACGCCGCCGGTCAGCGAAGCCGTCAGCTGTGAAGGCGACACCAAGCAATGCTCACCCGAATCGAAGCCGTGCTTCGAGCTCAGCATCGATCGCGAGAGCGACGCGATTCGCAATTGCCCGGCGTGCTGCCGAGGCAGCGCCAGTAGCTTCGTCTCGGCCGACTGCAGCCCGCTGGTGTGCGCGACCGACGCTGACTGCGTCTACCGCCAAGCCAAGTGCCAAGCCGGCGCTTGCACTTGCCCGAACGGCTTCTGCGACTGAGGTGGTTGCATGACCTACTCGATTGTCGGTGCGGATACGGCAACTCACGAAGTAGGCGGGGCTGGGACGTCTTGCCTGACGGGCGACGACGTGTACGTGATCTATCGCGGCGTGCCCGGGCACGGCGCGGTGCACGCGCAGGCGTACTACAGCTTGGACGCCCGCGATCGCGCGGCCGAGATGCTCGGCTTGGGCGACGCCCCCGCGGACATCGTCGCGACGATCACCGACAGCTCTTTCGATCGCAACGCGGCGATTCGGCAGTACGGCGTGGTCGACGTGCAAGGCAACGCCGCCGGCTACACCGGCCCCGGCACGATGACCTACGCCGGCGATCACCAAGGCAAGGTCGGGCACTTCGCGTACTCGATGCAGGGCAACATCCTCACGTCGGCCAAGGTTCTGCAGCAAGCGGCCGGCGCCTTCGAAGCTGGCGGTTGTGACCTCCCCGAGCGATTGATGAGCGCGCTCGAGGCGGGTGCACGCGGCGGCGAGGGTGACCGTCGCTGCACCGGCCAAGGCATTCCGTCGGACTCGGCTTTTCTGCAGGTCGAGGACCCCGCTGCGGCCGAGGGCGGCTACCTGTCGCTCCACGTCGAGAGCTCCGGCGACGAAAATCCTCTGCCGCAGCTGCGCTCCCAGCTCGATGCGTGGCGCGTCCTACACCCGTGTCCCGTCGCGACCACTAAGCCGAGCACGAAGAATGACCCAAGCTGCAGCTGCGGTGTCGTCGACGCTCGGCTCGACGGCGCAACCGGCTGGCTACTCGGCGGCTTGCTGATCGTCGCGGGTTGGCGGCAACGGTCGCCCCGTCAGCTGCGACCAATCCAAACGCCGTGACAGCAACCGCGCGCGGCGATTCCAGGCCGCCGCTAAGCTCAGCTGTCCACAGACGAAGTACATGCCGGTAAAGAGCGCTGGCATCAGCAACACGGAAGGTTTGCCGCCCGCACCGCCTGCCAGCAACAACCCGAGCACGACGTTGCCGAGCATGCCGAAGAAGCCGCCGAGCAAGGACGCGAGCAAAAGCGTACGTGTCACGGTGAGCGGCTGATGCCGCGCCGGCCGTAGGAACAACAGCGGACCCCACATGTCGTCACGGTCGTTGAGTTCGTTGAGCTTTTCGTCGGCTCGAAAGGGTCGCTGTTCCATGTCGCCGCCAAACGGCAGGACGGCCAGCGCCGACGCCCGCTTAAGGGCGCTGGGCCCGTAACCGCTGGATCGCGTCACGGGCGCCATCTACGTGTTGGCTCGCTCGCACTGCGCTGTCGAAAACTCCGACAATTTTGCCGGTTTTGGCGATGACGTACGTCACCCGCCCCGACACTCCCAGTACGTCGCGCAGCAGCGACGTCGCCCCGTAGCGGCGCGCCAGCACGCGGTCAGGATCAGGCACGAGCGGAAAGGTGAGGCGGTGTTCGACGGCAAAGCGGTCGTGAGTCGCCGCGTCGTCGACCGAAACCCCGACAACTTCAGTGTCGCCCGAGCTGAGCACCGCGTAGCTGTCACGGAAGCCGCACGCTTCGCGCGTGCAGACAGCCGTGAAGTCACGCGGGTAGAAATACAGAACCAGGTTCTTTTCCGCCAAGATGCCGCGCAGCGAGAGCGCCACGTCTTGCCCTTCGCGGCGCGCGGTCACTTCGAAATCGGGGGCCTGCTCACCAACCTTCAAGCTCATCTGGTGGGGACTATTGAGCGCGTTTCCCAGAAACGGAAGTGGGCGGGTGTAGTCAAAGCCACACGAGCGGCCCGATCACCAAGTCAATGACTAGCCCGGCCAGCGTAAATTGCTTGAACGGCGCCAGCACGTGGGGCATCCCAAAGGTGGGAAATGCGCACTCCGAGGCCGGTGTGGTTGTTGGCGTTCTGCCTGGTACCCGGGCTGGCCGGAGGCTGCGGTTCAACCGGCACGACCAGCGACGCCACCGCGGAGGGTTGCCCGAAGCTGATCCTGGACTCGTTGCACCCGATCGACGACCCGCCCGATGGCGCGGCCGCGTGCGGGGCTGGTGACTGCAACTACCAAACGCAGGTCGGCTGCCCCGACGACCAGGCGTGCAGGCCACAATTCAACGCGACTGAACCCGACGTGCATCCAGGCTGCGAGACAGCCGGCACCGTCGAGGCGGGCGAGGCCTGCACCG
Source organism: Polyangiales bacterium (assembly GCA_038252755.1). GTDB lineage: Bacteria > Myxococcota_A > Polyangia > Polyangiales > Polyangiaceae > PMG-095. Next base: position 57,425 of record JBBSAB010000038.1, read on the forward strand.
CGCAGGGCGACTGCGTGCGCGGTGCGTACTGCGCGGCCGGCACGTGCCGCAAGTTGTGCTGTGGCGCCGATTGGACCGGTTGCAACGCGGGCGAGAGCTGCATTCGCGGCCTCGACGTACGCGCCGGCGGCGCGGTGATCTCGGCAGAGGCTGGGCTGTGCTTCCCGATTAACACGTGTGATCCGTTGGACGCCAAGAGCTGCGCGGACGAGCCGAGCCGCGAGTGCAAGATCGTCGATCCGACCGGCGCGGTCGCGTGCGCGCCGCGCTCGATCGCCGAGCTCGGTGAAGAATGCGCGCCGCCCACGGTGTGCAGGCAAGGCGCAACCTGCGTCGGCGAGCACTGCATCAAGCTGTGCCGGTTCGAAGAGTGCGGTGAGCCATCCTGCAGCGAAGCCGAAGGCACCTGCGTACGTTTCCTACGCGACCCCGAAGGCGTCGGGGAGTGCACGCTCGGGCGCTGAAGAAACGCCGGGTGCCAGCCGCCGCTCGGCCGCAGCCGCCACCCCGCCGCCCCCGGCCCACCGCTCAAAACCCCGAAAAACCCGGCGCCCGCGCAGCGTCACGGAAGCTTCGAAACCCCGTTGACCGCCCCGGCCTTTCGTGGGAGATACCCGCTCCCTTCGGTACCCCCGAAGGACCGGAAAACTCCGGGCCAGTAGCTCAATTGGTAGAGCAGCGGACTCTTAATCCGTTGGCTCCCGGTTCAAGTCCGGGCTGGCCCACAAAGTGAAAAGACGGCGTCCTGGCGAGAGTTAGGGCGCCGTTTCCGGTTTGTGGGGCGGGGTTTGCTCGCCCTGGGGCGACAGAGTAACGGAAGCACTTGGTCATCGCCGTCGTGGCCGCTTGTCTGCTGTTCTGGGTGTTCGTGTTCACGATCTACTTCGCGGCTCAGGGCACGACGCCGCTCGAGTTCCTCTTCGGCCGTTACGAACCGCTGCCTGAAGGCCTGGGTCAATGGAGGGATGTTGGGGTCGATAGGTCGACTGGTTTGATGCGCCAGGAGCGATTCTTGGCTCCGGAAGGGCGCAGCGGTACGGGTCGCCTACTGCACCAAGTCCGCTATCGAAACGTCGTGACCGGGAATATCGAGCGCGTCGAGCCGGAGCAGCGAGTGTCGAGGCGTCGCATCAGCACGCGCTCCTAGGTTTGCGATCAATAGCCAGTGGCGACGCGCCAGCCAACCCCTCACAAATGCCTATGTTTCGGGTAGGGGTCGCCTCGCAGACTGTTCCCGGGACCAGGTGGCAACGCTCACGCAATCGGACAAGCTGTCACTCGTCAGCTCGTGGCAAAGGAGCGAGCGTCAGGACGTGCTCGTCTTTGCAGCCCGGCGCTAGCGTGCTTCGCACGCGTCGGCTGGGCCGGGAGCGCCAGCGCGGCACCAATCCAAGACGATGTGTTTTTCGGCGTCGTTCAAGCGTTCGACGGCTGGGTCGAGCGTGATGAAGCTGGGCGGCATGTAGTCGGCTGAGACGGCTTTTTCGATCGCGGCGAAGCGTGTCTGACCGGTCTTGGAAACGCGCTGCGTGTCTTCGTAGGTGACGAGCGAGAATGGTGCGCCGTGTTCAGGAGGAGCGCCGTGGCAACGTTGGCACTTCGCTGCGAGCACGGGCGCGACATCGCACCAAGTGGTTCGAGAGCCGACGTCGTGCCCGTTGCCCGCGGAACGGTCGCTCGCGCCAGCGGAGCTTTCTGCCTCACCCGGTGCCGAGACATCGGTGGTCGCGCTCGCGCATGCCTGGGCGAGGCATACGAGCAAGAGCGTGAAGCACCGCAGCGCTCTGCGCCCTGCAACGGACAATACTCCCGACGAATGCACCGGCATCGATGAGTCGCACATCTTCCTTCTCACTCGCAACTCGGAACGGTTGCCTGCGCAGTTTCGTAAGCAAACACACAGTTACAACACGATCGAGTTGGATCCGTTAAGCTGCTCCGGGGGCCAAACACCCTTGAATTTGGCTACAAAATCGTGTTTTTGATCTTTAGTGGCAGCACTGATTGCCGTTTACCAACTTCGCATCGTGTGTCATTCCTAAATAGGTGGGGAGGCACTGCGCAACGCGACGCGGCCGAGTTGGTCGCGTGCGGGGTTGGAACTCGACGAAAGGACACTTGTGAAACCAAGTAGAACTGTCGCTAGCTACGCGAGTGTATGGTGCGGCGCCTCGCTACTGTTGGGGTGTGCGGTGCAGGTGGAGAGCGAACCCTTCACCGGAACCGAGCGCGAGCCGGTTAAGACCATCACCGTCGACGCGCGTCGTTCACTAGCGGTCACCGAGCAGACGATTCTGTCGCGTTTTTCGTTGGAGAGAGTGTTGAGCCAGCTCGCGGCCCAGAGCGGAGTCTCGGGGCTCACCGCGCTGCAGCTGTTTCAGCAGTGGTGGGACACCCAAAACCCCGCGCCGGGCAGCTACGCGGGCCCGCACTGCGACGATAACGCCGCTGGCTCCGGAGCCAGCGTGCTCAACGGCTATTCCTACTTGTGTCGCGCCACCGCCGAAGGCGCACAGGCAGCGTGCAACCCGTTCGCCGCGAGCAGCAGCTGCGCGTACATCCCGATCGGCTTGTTCAATCGTTTCGATCAAGCCCCCGAAAATGGCGCGCATTGCGGCGAGTACCGCATCGTCTACGCCAAGCAGTCCGGCATCGCTTCGACCAGCGACCGCAACTTGCTGATTTTCGAGGCGGCACTGCCGAACCCGCACCCACAGCAAGGCCTCAAAGGCTGCCAAAAAATCGTCGACACCTGGGCGGACCTGAGCTCGGTGAATTCGGTCAGCGCACGCGCCGACGCCCTCGAAGACTTCTACTTCGATGGACAGGGCGCCGTCGGTCCGGTGATCGCGGTCGGCAACTTTGGAGCCAACGCGCTCGGCGCAGGCCAAATTCGCACAAACCAGTTCTCGAACACCACTACGGGCTGGTCGCTACGCGAATTCAAGCTGCTGCGCTCGTGCGTAGGCGCCGTGTGTAGCGCGCTCACCTTCACGCCAGTAACCGACAAGAACAATGCCTTCGGTCCGCTTTTTGCGCCGGGCTCTGCCTTGCCTAGCGCGCCAGCGTTCCAGGAGTTCTTTCCCTCTCAGGTGGCGGGCTTGGCTGCAGCCAGCATTCCGCAGTTCGAGATCGCGACTCCTGACGCCTTCAACACCGGCCAAAGCCAAGCGTCTGGCACCACCGCGCTCGAGATGAAGTATCCGGACCACTTCGGTACTTCGCCGAGCACGCTGCGCAGTGGGATTCAATCGCAGCTGCTCACGCTCGGTAGCGCCTTGACCCCGGACCAGGTGGTGCTGCGCGCCCAGGCGCTGTCGTGCGCCGGGTGCCACCGCCTGAGCAACAGCGTCGCGCTGGGCGGCGGGCTCACTTGGCCGGCGTCGCTCGGTTTCACCCACGTCACCGAACGCGAGACCGAGCTAGTCGGCGGCGAGACCCGCTTCCGCATCTCCGACGCGCTGACCAACGTGTTTCTGCCGGCCCGCCAGCAGATCCTCGAAGACTTCTTGAACGACCGACCACACCCTTCGAAAGGCCCTGATCACCCGTTGAATGGCTGGAAGAGCCACGGCTGAGCAGTCATGACCCACCCACCAGAAAACCATGACCTTCGCGCGGGCTCCGCGCTCGGACGCTACGAGTTGCTGATGCCGATCGCCAAAGGCGGCATGGCGCAGGTGTGGGCCGCGAGGTTGCGCGGCACACGCGGGTTTCAGAAGGTGGTCGCGATCAAAACCGTTCTGCCGGACGTGATCGACAACACGCGGATGGAGCAGATGTTCCTCGAGGAAGCGCAGCTCGCCTCGCAGATTCACCACCCGAACGTGGTGCAGACGCTAGAACTTGGTGAGCATGACGGCACGCTCTACCTAGTCATGGAATGGGTGGACGGCGAACCGCTCAATCAGGTGATGGCGAAGGCGGTGGCGAACGGAGGCCTACCGCTGCCGATCGCCGTCAACCTGGTCGGACAAGCGTGCGAAGGGCTTTACGCCGCGCACGAGCTGCGCGACGACCACGGCGCGTTGCTCGGCTTGGTGCACCGCGATGTATCTCCACAGAACCTGCTGATCAGCTTTTCCGGCACGGCCAAGCTGGTCGATTTCGGCATCGCCAAGGCGACGGCACGCAACTCTGGCCTCACGCAAGCCGGCGAGGTGAAGGGCAAATTTGCCTTCATGGCGCCGGAGCAGGTGCGCGGCCAAGTGGTGGATTGCCGCACGGATTTGTTCGCCTTGGGCATCATTCTCTACGCGATCACGACCGGCAAGCACCCGTTTCGCGGTGCTCACCCTGGCGAGACGCTGCAAAACATCTGCAACGAACGCGCGCCGACGCCGCCCAGCGCGCTCTTGCCCGACTACCCAGACGCGCTCGAGGCCGTGGTGATGAAGGCGCTCGCCAAGTCGCTCGACAAGCGCTTCGCCAACGCCAACGAGATGCTCGCGGCGCTCGAAGAGGCGATGCCCGGTGCGCTCGAATCGAGCTTCAACGTGCAGGTGCGCGACTACTTGCAGCAGCTGTTCGGAGATCGCGCCGTTGAGCGACGCGTCGCTATTCGCCTCGCACAGGACCAGGCCGACCGGCAGCGCGCCGAGTCTTCGGCGTCGAGCGTCGGCACGCTGCGCGCGATCTCGATCGATCGCAACGAGAGCGGCAGCTTTTCGGTCAACACCGGCGCCGATGCCAGCCCGGTACCGTCGAAGGCGCCGGCGAGCTTGCAACCGTCCTCGCCGCGCGCAGGTCGACTGGCGGCGGTGGGCCTAGCGCTCAGCGTGGCAATGGGCGGCACCGCGCTGCTGCTGGGCCGCGCCCCAACGCCCGCAGGCTCCGCTGCTGCGAGCCGCGCGCCGTTGGGGGCGAGCTTGCCGCCGCCAGTCATGGCGGCGCCGAGCAGCTTGCCGTCAGTCGCCGTTGCGACCGTTGCGACCGTTGCCGCTTTGCCAACACCCGAGCCAGTCGAAAAGCGCGAGCGCAAAACGATGCACGCTGCGCGCCTGGCGCCGACGCCGACGAAGGCACCGGCGATTCCGTCCAGCGCGCCTGCGCCGGTCGTTGCGTCGCCGCCTCCGGTCGCATCACTCCCAGCCGCGCCGCCCACCGCTTCCAGCAATGCCTGGGACCGGGGTGCGTTCGGCGGTCGGCATTGAGCTTCACGCTTTGGTTTCTCAAGGAGCAGTCATGAAATTTCTCACATCAGCCCGTCCCCCGTCGCTCGGTTCTGCAAGAGCCTTGGCCCTGATCGCCGCAGCCTTGCTCGCGGGTTGCATCGATGATCAGCCTGGGCTGGCTTCGAACACGGGTGGCAGCGCGACAGCCGGACAAGGTTCCGACAATCGCGCCGGCGACGTCAGCAACGGCGCCAGTAGCGGCAGCCAAGGCGAAGAGCCGAAGGCTGGCACCGGAGCCGTAGCAGGCCAAGGCGACGGCGTCGGTGGTGCGTCGATCGGCGGCAGCGCGATGGCGCCAAACGGCGGCGAGCCTAACGGCGGAGAAAAGCCCGAAGCGAGCGCCGGAGCGCTCGGTATGGCCGGCGACACCAACGACGAAGGCGTGCACATCGCAGAAGCCTGCACGTTTCACGTCAATCCGCAGCCGGCCACGGGCGGCACCGGCGGCACTGGCGACCCCGGTGGTGGTGGAACAGCTGGTGGTGGCACCGCTGGCATGGGCGGGGCCGCCGCCGCGACGAACATCTCGGTGCAAGTGAGCGCCTTCGTCGGAAACTACCTAGCTGATGGTACGGGGCGCGCGCTTTACACCAACGGAGGTGATCTCCCGGGCGATTGCCACACTCCTCCGCAGTCGCTTTGCACGGCTGACTGTTTGGTGTCGTGGCCCGCGTTCGACGCGGGGGCGCGCGTGTTGTCCGCTGGCCTCACCGACGCCGGCTTCGGCACCATTCCGCGCGCTGACGGAGTGTATCAAACCACCTACATGGGCTGGCCGCTCTACTACTACAAGTCGGACCTTACCCTCGGACAGCTGACAGGCCAGGGCAAGGGCAAGACGTGGCACGTGGCCAAGGTCAACGCGCCGAACGTCACGCTCATGAAGGCGGGCACGCTCAAGTACCTGGCTGACGCCGCTGGGCACACGCTCTACGTCTCCGCGGCCGATCAAGCGGGCACCGGCGATGCGGATCCCGTCAGCAACTGTGACAAGGCTTGCCTCAAGACCTTCGAGGGGTTCCGAGTGAAGAACCTCGTGGTGGTGACTTCGCTCGACACGCTGGACTTCAGCGTGTTCGTGCGAAACGGCGCTGGTGGGCTACAGACCGCTTACAAGGGCATACCGCTCTACCGTGCGGCCACTGATCTCAAGTCCGGCGACATGAACGGTATTGCCGTCGCCGGCTTCACCGCAGCGGCGCCATGAGAGCCGCACAACTCGTCGGATCCGGCGCCGTAACCTGCGCGTTGCTGTTCGCGGCGTCATCGGCCTCCGCGCAGAACGCCTCTGGCCAGCAGGCTGCTGCCGAGGCCTTGTTCGAGCAAGCGAGCCAGCTGGTCGACGTGGGACGCATCGCTGAGGCGTGCGAAAAATTCGCCGCTAGCCAGGAGCTCGATCCCGGCTTGGGCACTCAGCTTCACCTAGCCGACTGCTACGACCGTGCCGGACGTAGCGCGAGCGCGTGGGCGCTGTTTCGCGAAGTGGCCGATCGTTCGCGTCGCGAAAACCAGTTGGATCGCGAGCACATCGCCGCTGAGCGAGCGGCGGCGCTCGAGCCCAAGCTCGCGCGGCTCGAGGTGCGCGTGCGACCTTCGCGCCAGCTGTCTGGGCTGACTTTGTCCCTGGCCGGAGCATCCGTTCCGAAAGCGTCGTGGAACGTCGCTCTACCCGTCGACCCCGGCAGTATGCGGCTCGAGGCGAACGCGCCCGGCAGACAGGCGTGGTCGCTGCAAATCAAGGTCGCGCCGGGTCCCGGCACCCAGGTGATCGAGCTGCCGGCACTCACCGCAGCGCCAGTCTCTGCGTCTGCGGAACGGACCGCGAGCCCAGGCAACGAAAGCAACAACGGCTCATCGCGCCGCGTGCTCGGGCTGCTAACTGGCGGCGCTGGGCTCGTGGCGTTAGCCGCTGGCGGCTTCTTTGGCTATCGGGCGTACGCGCTGAACCAGAGCTCCAAGGCTGAGTGCCGCGCCGACGCGCCCAATGCATGCACCGAGCATGGCACCAGCCTGCGCAAGAACGCGACTGCTGCTGCACGGCTTTCGACGATCGCCAGCGTCAGCGGCGCGGTGTTGGTCGCGGGGGGGATAACGCTGGTGATGACCGCACCATCCCCGCTTACGGACAACGCCCCGAACCGATCAGCTGACGCCTCCGACTGGCAGCTGCAAGCGCGAGGTGTGTGGTGAACCCGTTGCGGACCGCCTGGCAATTGTCGCTGGCGGGCACGCTGCTCGTCGCGTCAGCGTGCTCGCAGATCTTGAGCATCGAGGACGCGCAGCTCGATCGATCGCTGTCGCCCACTCCAAGCGCGGGGGCGGCGGGCACGACCAGCGGCGTCATCGGGCCGCTGACACAATCGCAGGGCGGGCAAAGCGACAACGCGAGCGGTGGACAAGACAGCGGCATCCACATGCATACGGGAGGCGACGGCAATTCCAGCGGGAAAACCAGCGTCGGCTCCCAGTCGAGCGGCGGTACCGAGGCCGGCTCAGGCGAGCTCGATTTGTGCGAGCGCTACTGCGACCAGGTGACGCGAAACTGCAAGGGCAAGTACGAACAGTATCGCACGTTCGATCAGTGCGTTCAGGTCTGCAAGCGCCTACCACCTGGTCAAGCAGGCGACGAAGACACCAACACGGTCTCGTGTCGCCTACGCCAAGCCGAGTTTGCCGACAGTGAGCCGTTCGTCTACTGCAAGAGTGCCGGGCCGCTCGGCGCCGGCAAGTGCGGCTCGAACTGCGTGTCGTATTGCTCGCTCATGCAAGAGGCGTGCACCGCGGAGTCCACCCGCGGCAACCTCGAGCTCAGCTACTACGCGTCGTCACAAGCTTGCTTGTCCGCTTGCGGCGCACTTCCCGCATCGAGCCAAGCCCCGGTTCAATATTCGTCGTCAGCTAGCGCTGAGCCGACCAGCTTCGTTGGCAACACTGTCTTCTGTCGCACCTACCACGTCGCCGCGGCACTGGAGCAAAACGCCCCGGACGAACATTGCCCTCACGCCATGGGAGGTGATCCCTGCATCGATCAGTGAACCCCTGAGCGGCTTGTTGCGTTACGTTGGTAGTACCGCCTCCGAGCTCGATGAGTAATTCCACACCGCGCAATACACCGTTGGCCTTCACGCCGCCTGCACGCCGGGCCGCCTCACAGCCACCAGCAGCCATAGCTCGCCCGCTGTTGGGCCCGGTTCTGGTGAGCAGCGGAAACGTTTCGCAAGAGCTCCGTAGCGGCTCTTTGCTGATTGGCAGGCTGACCGAGTGCGACCTGATGCTCGAAGATGTGTTGGTTTCGCGCATGCACGCCCGCTTGCTGCTTACGAGTGAAGGCGTCACGCTCGAAGACCTACACAGCACCAACGGCGTCTACGTGAACGGCGACCGCATCATGCAGGTCGCTGCCCTCAACATCGGCGACTGCGTGCTGATCGGCACCCAGGAGATCTCATTCTCCGAGATCGGCACTGACCCGGCACCTCCGCCGTCGTTCGATCTCGAGGAAATGCGCACCGCGCCGATCGTGGAGACGTCGCATTCCGGCGGCAAGCCGGTTGCCATTCCGATCACGGCGCGGGCGGACGCGCTGCACATGCTCGGCACATTGGCGAGGCAGCTGGCCAACGAGCACAAGGCCGAACAAGCGCCGCGGATCCTCGGCCCGCACCTGCGCGGCATCTTGCGTGGCGCCGGCTCCGGCTTGGTGGTGCCTGAAGCGCTGTCCACGCTCGCTTCCGAATACGCGCTCGATCTAGCGCACTGGACCGCCGATCCACGCTGGCTCGACTACGTGGTCGAGCTGCACCTGGTCACCAAGCGGCTCTTTTCGGCGCCGATCTTGGCGGCTCTGCAGCGTGCGGAACGTTGGGTTGGTCCGTTAAATCGTTCCTTGCTCGAGTACTACGTCGCAGCATGCGCGCGCGAAAAGCAGCTCGACCCAGACGAAAAGGCGCGCCTGGCCTTGGTGAAGCGCATCTTGAAAAAGAAGTAGCGCAGCGCGCTCTGAACTCACCCCCAAAACAATTGACTATGAGCATTGGCTAGCTACCGTTTGCTGCAAGTTGCGAACAATCGACTAGTTGCACTGGAAGAAGGGGCCGACTATTGGCATTCTCGCAGGTGGACAACCGATGAGTGCTTCGCAAACTAAGATTAGGGGCTTCCGGATCCCGGCCAGGCGATTGACGATTATGAGCTTGCTGGCTTGCAGCTCGTGGGTGCAGTCGGCCAGGGCTCAAGCCGCTGCCGAGTGCTTTCCGCCGTGCCGCGAGGGCTTCGCCTGCGTCAGCGGCCAGTGCTTGGCATTGGCGCAGACGCCTGCCCCAACGCCCACGCCCGCGCCGCCGCCGGGCGCGGCTCCTGTTGCCGCGCTGCCACCCCCACCCGCAGCGCCCCCGTCTGCAGCGCCCCCGCCCCCTGCGACGCAGCCTCCCTCAGCCGCGGCGGCCATGGTGGGCCAACCGGAGCCGGAGCCGGATCCGGATCCAGAGCCGGAGCCGTGGCATGTGCGCGACGCGCGCTTCATCCTCAGTGCCGAGCGCATCACAAACATCGGCGGGTGGGCTAGCAGCTACAAGGTCAACGGGACCGAGGTCTCGACATCAAGCGGACAAGACGTCAACCTGCTGATGACCGGGGACAACGCCATGCCGAGCCTCGGCTTCGACTACGCCAACGTCGGCACCATCGGCGGCGTGTTGGGCGTGCGTTCGCGGTCGAGCAGCTCCAAAGCCTTCGGTGGCGACGGCTCCAGCAATGACGGCCCCACGCACGTCGACTACCTGATTGGCGTTCGCGGCGGCGCCATTCTTGGCAGTAGTCCCAAGTTCGCGTTTTGGTTGCGAGGGGGGATCTACCACCAAGGCTCTTCCACGAGCTACCCGGATGCCAGCCTCATCTCGAGCACCGACACTTCGAGCGAAAATTTCGTGCTGATCGACCCGCAGTTCATGTTCGCACCCGTCGCGCACGCCGGCTTTTCGTTCGGCCCCTACCTACAGATCGGTGCGGGCAGCAATGAGCAAGCCAGCACGGAAACCGGCACGTTTAGCTACGTGGCGGCGGGTGTTTCTGCCGCCGTCATGGCTTTGTTCTAAGGCTCCGGGGCACCGTCCATGCGACACGACAGAAGGTCCGCCCGATTCGGGGTCGATTGACATGAGTCCGCTCAGGCGACGTGGCCGTCGTGTAACTTGCGTCGTCATCAGCTTGTTGGCTGCGACCCTCAGCTCCTCCTCGGCCTGGGTCAGGACACCAAGCGCTGCAATCCCGCCCGTCTTTGATTCAGGTGACCTGTGTCGCGAAGGCCAACGTGTTTCGGCCTGTAGCCCTAGCGCGCGGGGGGCTCGGCCGGCCAGGGGTCGGGTGGGGATTGAGTGGTCCGGGAATGACACTCGCGCACGGCGGGCAGTCGCTCGCGGGCGCGCCACACGCCGAGCCACGTAGCGTCAGGGCAGCCGCGTTCGCGCCGAAAGCTGAGTACGCCCTCGCGGAGATCGGCCCGGCAGCGCACCAGTGGCTTGGCGCTCTCGCTCTGGAACGTGCCGCTCGCAAGCGCTGGCGACTCGGCTCGCTGCTCCGAGCGGTCGTCGGAGGCATGCTGGTCGGCAGCAAGAGTCTCGCCGAAGTCGAAACCCTGAGCACTCGGCTCAGCCGCCGCAGCGTCACGCAGCGCTCCGACGAGCGCCGCGCCACGCCGTGGAAAACGTTGATGAGCGACTGCTTCTTCGCGCTCATCACGACCACCGCCGCCGAGCTTTTGCGGCCACCAAGAGCAGTCTGCTGAAAGGAGACGACCGA
>JBBSAB010000039.1:0-66487 GCA_038252755.1 Polyangiales bacterium
ATTGGCTTCCAAATTGCCCAACCGCGATGGACGCCGTGCCAACTCACGAACGATAGCAAACGCGGCGACCGCCTCTGTGGGCACGTGTCTGGAATAGGCGCTCAACTCTTGGACCGCGTCATGCCGTGCCACAGCGTGCAGGAGGTCCGTGTAGGCGACAGCACGTACTCCGGCCGCCGCCGCCGCCGCTAGCATCTCTTTGGTCAGTGACCCCGCCGCTGCGGTATCCCCCGCGGCGAGCGCTGCATGAAAACGCGACTGTAGCCTCTGGACCGCAGGCGGCAACGCCGTGGATTTCATCGTCTCGCGCAGGGACTGTAGGACTACTCGACGTGCCGCTATGGTGTCGTGCGACTCCTCGACTTGAGCAGCCAGCGACGCTGCAACCTGGCGATTGTCCGCGAACAAGAGGGCACGCCGACCTGCGCCGCGCAGTGTGCCCGGCTTGTCGCGGTGTTCAGGTAGGTAGGGATAGAGGCCGTCTATTAGAACTTGAAGAACCGCCGTCGTTCCGGACTCGATTCTACGGATGATGGGTCGGCCACCGCGAGGCTCCTCACTGCATTTTGGACACGCAACGTCAACCAGCCGACGCGTTGGCCCGATCAGCGGACCTCCAGCGAACTTCCGAAGCGCAATAGATTCCGCACCGCCGCCCACTCGGCCGTCACCGAATACGTGAGTGACCGTCCCGCCCGTTAGGGGAGACCCATCATCCCAAGTCGCCTGCTCGACCACAAAGAGGTCGACGTTGCCCCGTACCTGCGAGCGAAGAGCCGGGAATCCATCGTCGCCGATGCCTTCCGCCATCGTGAGGAAGGCCTGGCCGCAGGCCTCGCAGACACGCACCTCCGCCACAAAAGCTCCACACGGGCACCGATCGGTCGGATCAGCGAAAAGCCGCCCAACGCGCCCGGGTACGGCGGCGTCGCCGCAATTGGGTCGAATGCAGCCAAAAATACCGTGGGGCCCGCGCGCCGTGCCGTGGAGACGCACCGGAAGCAACGGCACTTGGTCAACGCCGGTGCGAGTAACAGCGAGCAGCTCCAACAGGCGAAGGACCGCGCGTTGCCCAAGTTGTGCTTCGGCCTCCGGGAACAGGTGAGCCGAGAGCGCGTCCACCCGCATAACGCCAGAGCTGAGCTTGCGGCGCAGATCGCGAACCCACCCCAATGCATGAAAAGCATTCCATAACACGACAGCAGCTGGATCCGTGGGCACGGCGTCAGCCGCTGCAGCGGGGTTCACCGCGGCTGCGACAGCCAGCGCGGCACACCGAGAGTCTGCGTCGTCCGCGAGCACGATCTGCTCGCCCGCAGCCCCCACCACGTCACGCAGCGTGGGGAAGTCCGTAACGAGGTCTGCGATCGTCTCAACGGCGGGGACGGGAACATTTACATCCTCGCCGACTTCCGTCGGTTCGTCGCGTTCGCCGAGCACGAGACTGACGCCTTTGGGTGGCTTGGAAAGCAGGTCCGACGCAAATGCGACGAGCTTGGCGTCGCCGTCCACAATGCCCTGCTTCATCGTTGCAGAGGTCACAATTCCCTGTGGCGCAGTGTCTAGCCCCCAGCGCAACCAGGCGCGGCGAAGTAGCAGTGTGATTTCGGCGGCCATAGCGCCCGCGTACACGTGCGCCTCATCTAGAACGACGAGCTTCGGCTTCGCGAAACCGGAAGAAAAGATCGGCGCATCGGCGGTCCGCACAAGGGCATATTCGAGCATCGAATAGTTCGTAATTAGGATGTGCGGCGGCCTGGTTCGAAGCTCCTCGCGGGAGTGGGCCTCGGCGGGGAGCAACGGGCGACCCGCGCGATTCGCGCGCCGCTCCGCCTCCTTGCGGGTATTGGGAAGTCGACGAGTGTAGAGGCCAAAGCGAATCTCGGGGTGGTGCCCCAAGAGTGCACGCAGCCGCTCGAGTTGATTGTTGACCAGCGCGTTGAGCGGGTACACCACCAACACGCGAACCCCGGGCGTCGCCAAGCCACCATCCCGCAACGCGGCGTCGATTGCTGGAAGCATGAAGCACTCGGTTTTTCCGCTGCCGGTCCCCGACGAAACGACGAGCGATTGTCCGGCGCTATAGGCCTTAAACGCATCTACTTGATGCTGGTAGAGTGGGCGAGAACGAGGCCACCGCGCTTCGCCTGGCGCCGCATCGAGGATGCGCCAGAGTTCCGAGTGGAAGACGCCTTTACCGCCCAGCTCTTCCACCGTGCGCGGGGCTTCCGCTGCCTCCTTGTATGGGAACGTTGCCTCGACAACGGGCGGAGCGAGCAGACCGAATCGGGCAATCGTGTTGTGTACTGCGCGATCCAGCTTGGGGTCGGCGAGTCTAAACGAGGAGTCAAAGAAGCCTGCCAAAGCCGAGCGGACACCTTCGAGCGCGCCATACGCATCCAAATGAAAGCGGGTCATTCAGTTCCTTTCCACATACTGCACCGCAGCCAACCACGCGCCGAGCAACTCCGGGGCGAGACGCTCAAAACGGACGACCGTCTCAAAGAGTAGCTTCGGGGGGATGAGGGAACCTCCGTCGCGCCAGACGGTAAGCAGAATGGACATCTCCAGTGCATCCCGATCGAGTTGTCTTACGTCGCGCATCGGAGCGTGCACCAAACCTGCCGGCACGGCGGCAGCGTCCCATTCAGCATCTTGCTTCGCTAAAACATCGAACGCCCAAGAAGGCGCGGTCCAGGTCGGCTTGTGCATGGAGAACGGGTTCTCGTTTCCTCGCCAATGCATACGGAAACGGACGGCTTCCCTGAGCGCACGAGGCCGCTGGCCGCCCAGCAGCTGACCATCCAGAAACTCATCTATGGGCTTGTGCTGATCCTCGTCAACGTCGAGGCCGCGGACCCAGCGCCACAAGCCAGCGCGTTCAGGGGATGGGAGGGCGAAGCACTTCCAATCGCGCGGCAGCCGCGTATCGCTCGGTACCGCCAACTCGGAGTCACGGGCGCTAGCGAGCAGCTCCCTCGAAGGCGACTGAAAAAGCCCCCCCTGGAGGAGATGCCGGACGGCAGCAGGCATTGGGCGAACGCGCTCCGCGGCGACAAGTAGGGCCATTCTGTCGTCGTCCCGGACTTGATCGGGAATTGCCCGCAACAGGCATGCAACGTCTCTTTCCCGAAGACGTAGCCAGGTGAAGCCCGGCTCCGCGCTCCACAAGCTGAACCACTCGATCCATTCGGGTCGGGGCATGCGCGCCGCAGCGGCAAAGAGAAGCCACGGCGCCTCACCCATAACGGCCTCGTAAAACAAGAAGAGCCACAGCCCGAACCCATGCCGAGCGCGAGCGGCGTACACGAACCGATCTATCCAGGCCACAAAGTCTTGCCGCTCCACGATCCCGGCCAGCGCCTGACCGATACGCGTGAGACTCCCCTCCCACAAAGCAACCTCGAGCTGGGACAGCCGTGGCGGCGTCGACGGCAGCGGGACCCCTAATGGGAGCGTCACCCGACCACAGCCGGAGATTGCACGAAGGTCAGTTCCGGTTCGGTCAACCAGCCCGACACTGTATGCCCCACGCGTCGTCGGTAGCCCCCTTCCTTCGATGGTCGCAACCGCACGATTGCCACGAACCTCGAACTGGCAATCTAGCAGCGCAGGCTCATCGAACGGCGCGATGTTGGCAAACATTACCACGGCAGGAGCGACAGGCAGGTTGTCCGGATCGACCTCGAATTCCAGGGTAAGCTTCTCGCCATCGACCCGATACATGGGGCCACAACGACGCGGAATCGCGACGACAAAAGGCGCCTCATCCTCGCGGTCCCCTTGAACAACGGCGTCAAGCGGCAGCTTGAACGCTTTCTCTTCCTTTTGGGCTTCGAGGATCGCGTCGAGCCCGACGCAGATCGGAAGGGCGTTGCGTTGGGTAGCGTGCAGCAAAATTTCCGCGCTATGGGTTCGCACCTCCAGGCGTGCACCGGCTCCAGCGTCCAGCTGCAAACACGCCCCCGCGAGGATGGCTCGCTCCGTGATCGTCGCGCCAGCCAGGGGCACGCGGGAGCCGTCGCTCAGCCGCAGCTGCACCCCGCGACGTGGGGCGGCAAAGGGCAACATCAGAAGCTCGCCCGTCGGGAGTTGAAGTCGCACGTCTAGCCGCTCCGCACCGGGCGGCGCGCTGATATTTGTGCCCGATTGAGTTCGCTGAACTTCCGCATTGAGTGCGGTAACGCGACTGGACGCTTCGTGCGTCACGACCAGAACGCCACGTTCAGCGCGGGCCCGAAAAGATCTCGGGAGAATCGTCCAGCGCGCCGACCACTTGTTGCCATCCCTCGTTTCAAGGAATATCCGCACAACCCCAGAACGCTCTGCCAGCCTGGGATCGTCACCGAGGCGCACACGGCCGCGCACAAGGCCGAGCGGCAATCGCTCCCCGCTAGAGCCGACAACCGCGAGGCGAGCTTCAATACCATCAGGGAGGACGAGGACCGGAAGACGGGCCTGTACTCGGGCACTCAAGAGGCCCAAGACCGGTGTGGCGGGGAACACTTCGACTTTAATTGCAGAGCTGTTACTCGGTATGCGCTCGATCGATCCGCTTGCGCCAAGGACGGCCAGCGCGCCTGGTCCACGAACGTCAACGTCGAACCCCGGCAGCCCAGCGACCGAGCCGATGGAAGTCACAACCACCTCCCCCTCGCCCGTAAGCACGCCGTCAGTTTGGACGAGGACGACGAACTGTTCACCAACGCTGACAAACTCCCGCGTTTCGGAGAGAAGCTCCCCTGCTGCGTCGAACCAGAGGAGATCGTCATGCGGCCATTCCATCGCAGCCAAGGCCACCACGCGAGCGCCACCCATTGCGTCACGCGCACGTGCATCCACACCTGTGGGACCAGCACCGGGCCTGCGACGCCACTGGACGTATTGAGCGCCAGTACGCGTCTCGCGAAAGCTATGGGTTTGATCGCGTTCGGCGAGGTACGCCGCGCCGTCCGAAGGACGCGCTGAGAGGGCAACGAGCGGAAGGTCGCGAAGTTCTTCGCACCGATCGAGGACGGCCAAGTCCACGTGCACGAACACGCCAGCACCGGAGGCGCCTCGCTTCACCACCAAACGGCAAGGTAAAAACGGAGCCTTGGACGGCGCAGTCGGTGAAAGGAATGCGTTGAGGACGTCGGCAAGCAGCTGCTCGCTACGTACGAGAGGCGGTTCGATCTCGAGCCGCGACAGCTCGGCACGGACATCATCTGCACTTTTCAGAACGGCGAAGTCGACGCCACGAGCCGCCAAAGCGAAGCGAATTTCGTATGCATCCGCTAGAAATCCCGCGAGCGCCGCCACCCCGTCGTCGCCGTCCAGCACACTTCGTAACGAGCCGTCCGATTCTTGTGCAATCTCATGGGCGACCAACTGGCACGATGTTTCGTCCGAGATCGCGTCCCATCCAAGTTCCAAAAGCTTTTCCCGAATACGCGTTCCCAAGTCGCCGATGGCGACGGGCAAACCAGACTCGCGAAGCAGCGTCCCGAGAAAACGTCGTTCGCCCGCGGAACGACGGAGGCGACGACCGAGCTTGGCCAGGCTACCCTCTAGCGCATCGTACAAAACGGGGTAGCGGGAGCACTCACTGGCCGACACGCGCAAAGAAGCAAGAATCGGCATCCAAGCGAGCCGCTCCGCGCGCTGCCCAAGGAAGTGCGCGGCGTAGAAAAGGAATGACGGGCAAAGGGCCACCGTGCCCAATGCTTCGATTCCGTGGACTCGCACCTCCGCCTCTAGCAACGATCGTACGGCGGCGATCTCAGAGTCGCTGAGCTTGGCTGTAAAGAGCGGGCGCCCGTGTTGATGACGGGCAAGCGCCAACGTAGCGGTGCTTGAGGTAGGCATGGGCGATACGCGAGGTTGAAGAACTAGACCCGAAGAAAAAACGCCAGATGTTGCCCTTCGCGTGATGCGCACTCAATCGGAAAGGGCAGCACGCCGGCAGCGCTAACAAAAGTCACAAGGTTCGCGATGGCCTCGACACCGGAAAGAGCGGCTGAGAGGCTTCTCGGCGCTAGCCGAGCTCACCTAAAACCGCCGCAAGGCAACTGTCCCGGCTCGCCGCGTCGTTGGCCGGTATCGAGAGGACGATCGGCGACGCCCGCTCGTCTTCCTCCTCACGCAGCTCGACCTTGAGCGCGAGCAGCGTGTTCTTGGCGTCGCGCAGCAGCTTCTGTAGCTTCTGCCCGCCGGTGGTGGCGAGCTTGTCGATGGCGTCGACCTGCTTGCGGATCTTCTCCGCGGCCTCTTGGATTTCTTGGAGGCGCTCGACCTCTTTGGCGATGCGCTGTTCGATGCCTTGCAGGGCTTGGAGATCGCCTTCGGCTGCGGCGGTGCGGTGGCGGATGGCTAGGGCGAGGCCGACCATGAGCGCGCCTTGGAGGTAAGGGTCGGTGATGGGGTTTTCGGCGTCCCAGGTGACGAGGACGTCTTGACCGTAGCGGCTGAAGGTGGGGAAGCCGGGCGCCGCGTGGCTTTTGGCCATCACGAAGATGCCGACGCGGGCGCCGCGGTTGGCGCGGGCTTTCTCGAGTTCCAGCAAGGCGGCGCTGACGGTGTAGCTCTTGTCTTGCTTGGCCTCGAGGACGACGCGTTCGTCGCAGAAGACGTGGTCTACCGGGTATTGGACTACGGCATCGCCAGTCTTACAGTTCAGGATGTTGCCCACGTTCGAGCCGGTGCCTTCGACGATGTAGCCGTTGCTGCCGATGGTCTGCTGCACGAAGTCGAGCAGGGCTTCTTCGAACACGCGGCCACCGCGGCAGCTGGTCAATTCTTCGTTCCGCCGAAGCTCGATGCGCTGCACGGCTTCGCGCAGGCCGCGGTGGAGCTCGAGATTGGCCTTTTGGGCCTCTTCGAGCTGTTGTTGTTGGGATTTGGCGTGGTGTTCGAGCCGCTCCTCTAACGACGTTCGGATGATCGCCAGGGGCGACCCTTCTGCAGCCGGGTTGATAGCTTGCAAGAGCTGTTCGCGCGCCATTTGCGTGTCGCGACGCAGCTGATTCAAGAGCGAGTCTTCCTTGGTAGTGTCGAGCGCGGCGAGCGCGAGCTTGAGCTGCTCGGCCTGATCGCCCTCGGCGCGCTTGAGCTCGTCTCGCAAGCCGACGAAGAAGCGACCGATGGCACCGCCTTCGCACTGCGGATCGAGAGCTTTCTGAAAAGCGTTGTTTTGCAGCTCCATGGCCTGCTGGAGGCGTTCGCTCATAAGCTGGAGCAGGCCTTCGCTGTCGGTCGGGCTGAGCTTTTTGAACAGCGGGCTCTGCTCGCCAACGTGCTTCACCAGGGTCTCCACCAAGATGCTGTTTTGGGGGCCAAGGTGCCGGTCGAGCAGGGTTGGCAGTGTGCCGCCGTCGCCGGTGAGCTGGCGCAGACGTTCGCCGAGCTGTCCGCTCTCGGGGTCGAAGTAGCGGCTGAGCTCTGCTTGCATGCGCTCCGTTTGCCGCTCGGCGTGGGCGCGAAGCTGGACGTCGAGGTCTTCCATCAGCGTCTTCTTGACGTCGCTCAAGCGCGCCTCTTCGGCCAAGCGGTGCGCGCTGGTCACGGCGCGGTAGCCGATGAGCCACGCTTCGTGGGCGAGGTGGCCCTGTTGGATGGCGTTCAACGCGCCAAAGCTGGTGATGGCTTCGGGACGCAGGTCGCGCAGCGCGACGTTGACGGCGGTTTCGGAGACGGTGACTTGGGCTTCGATGCTTTGGTTGGTCATGTTGACCAGCGCTAGAGCACGGACCGTTCCATACCCGTAATTCGGCAACGCGCGGCATTTCTTGGTTGGAACCACTGTCAAAAGTAACTTTTATTCCCTAACTACAACTTCTGTTACAGTTCCGCGCATTGGCTCAAGTCCTCGTCTCTTGGATCGGCCGGACCGATCTCGATGCCAGCCGCGGCGACGCGAAAGCTGGCGTCGGCCCCATCGGGCAAGCGCTCAAGGTGCGAGCGTTCGACGAGGTAGTCCTGCTTTCCAACTACCCGGCATCGGAAACGGACGCTTACCGCGACTGGGTGGAACCTCTCGCCAAGACCAAGCTCGATGTACGCCACGTCAAGCTCGAGAACCCGACCGATTTCACCGGCATCTACAAATCCGTTGATCCAGTCCTGCAACAGCTGACTGCGCGCTTCGCTCGCGAGAAGCAACCCTTGGAGCTCGTGTTTCACCTCAGCCCAGGCACGCCCGCCATGTCCACGATGTGGATGTTGCTCGGGAAGACTCGCTATGGCGCCGAGCTCATCCAATCCTCGCGCGAGAAAGGCGTCGTCACGGCTGCCGTGCCGTTCGACATCGTCGCCGAGTTTATCGAGATGGTGCCGACGCTCACGGCGCAAGCTGACGCGGCACTCGCAGCGCGCAGTGGAGGCGCGCCCTACGAAGCCGCCAAGTTCGGCGATATCGTCTACCGCTGCCGCGCCATGCACGACGTCGTGACACGTGCCCGCAAGGTGGCGGCGCGCAGCGTTTCAGTGCTGATCGAGGGAGAAACCGGCACCGGAAAAGAGCTATTCGCCCGCGCCATCCACCTGGCAAGCCCTCGCCTCGGCGGCCCTTTCGTGGCCGTAAACTGCGGCGCGCTACCAGCGGGCCTCGTCGAGTCCGAGCTGTTCGGCCACAAGAAAGGCGCGTTCACCGGCGCTACCGAAGATCGCAAAGGCGCTTTTCGCTCCGCGCATGGTGGCACGCTATTTCTGGACGAAGTCGGCGAGCTGCCGCTTGAGGTACAGGTCAAGCTGCTGCGCGTGGTGCAGCAGCGAGAGGTCGTGCCGGTGGGTGAGTCGCGTGCGGTGCCGGTGGACGTGCGCTTGATCGCCGCGACCAACCGCAACCTCGCCGCCGAGGTCCAGGCTCGCCGCTTCCGCGAGGACTTGTTCTATCGCCTGGCGGTCGCGGTGCTGCACCTGCCACCGTTGCGCGAGCGTCCAGGCGACTTAGGGCCTTTGATCGACGCGCTGCTCGAACGGGCAAACGACGCTGCGCTGCAGGACGAGCCGGCCTACACACCCAAGCGACTCTCTGGCGCGGCCAAAACGGTCCTGATGAGCCAACGCTGGCCCGGCAACGTGCGCGAGCTCGAGCACACCCTGATGCGTACGACCGTCTGGGCAGACCAGAACACCATTTCGGAGGCAGATGCGCGCGTGGCGCTGTTTCAGGGCGCGTCGCCGCTAGCTTCCGGCCCAGGCATCCCGGCCGATCTGGAGCCTGGCTTCACCCTCGACGCCGCCCTGGACGAAGTCAGCCGGCAGTACATTCAGCGCGCCCTCCAACAAACCCGGAGCAACAAGGACCAGGCTCGCAAACTGCTTGGGCTGAACAGCCACCAAGTACTGAGCAAGCGGATGACCAAGCTAGGCATCAAGCTCCCGCCCTGAAAACGACTTCGGCCGCGTTGCAGGCTGTTCCGGCCTGCTCGCAGCCGTGTTTCGCTTCCCTACGACTGCCTCGAGACCTGAAGACACATGCTGACCGGCGAGATTCGAAACCAAGTTGATAAGATCTGGGATGCCTTTTGGTCGGGGGGTATTTCGAACCCGATCGAGGTGATTGAACAGATCACGTACCTGCTGTTTTTGAAGCGGCTGGATGAGCTGCACACGTTGGAGGAGAACAAGGCCAACCGGCTGAAGCAGCCGATGGAGAAGCGCATCTTCCCGAAGGGGAAGGACGACATTGGCAAGGGCTTGCCGTACGAGCAGCTGCGCTGGTCCAAGTTCAATGGCGAGGGCGCGCCGGGCGAGCTGTTCAAGATCGTGGGCGAGCACGCGTTTCCGTTCTTGCGCAGTTTGGGGGGTGACGGCTCCACCTACAGCAAGCACATGGCCGACGCGCGCTTCACCATTCCGTCGCCGGGCTTACTGGCAAAGGTGGTGGACCTGATCGACAAGGTGCCGATGGAGGACCGCGACACCAAGGGCGACGTGTACGAGTACATGCTCGGCAAGATCGCGACCGCCGGTCAAAACGGCCAGTTTCGCACGCCACGCCACATCATCCGGCTGATGGTCGAGCTGATGGCGCCGGGCCCCAAAGACGTGATCTGCGACCCCGCCTGCGGCAGCGCCGGCTTTCTGGTCGCGGCCAGCGAGTACCTGCGCCAGCACCACCCCGAGGTCTTGCGCGACGCCAAGCTGAAGAAGCACTTCCACGAGGCCGCGTTTCACGGCTTCGACTTCGACAACACCATGCTGCGCATCGGCAGCATGAACATGCTGCTGCACGGCATCGAAAACCCCGACATCGTCTACCGCGACTCGCTCGCGCAGGACCACGCGGGTGAAGAAGAAAAATACACGCTGCTGCTCGCCAATCCGCCCTTCGCCGGCTCGCTCGATCACGAGACGGTTGCGAAAGACTTGCAGCAGATCGTCAAAACTAAAAAGACCGAGCTACTCTTCTTGGCGCTCTTCCTGCGCTTGCTCAAACCCGGTGGCCGCGCCGCGGTGATCGTGCCGGACGGTGTGCTGTTCGGCTCGAGCAAGGCGCACAAGGAACTGCGGCGCATGCTGGTCGAAGAGCAAAAGCTCGACGGCGTGATTTCGCTACCGGGCGGCGTCTTCAAGCCCTACGCCGGCGTTTCGACGGCCATTTTGCTGTTCACGAAGACCAACTCGGGCGGCACCGACCAGGTTTGGTTCTACGACTGCCAGGCTGACGGCTGGTCACTCGACGACAAGCGCAGCGCCCTACTCGACGAATCCAAACTCGGCTCGACCCCGACAGCCAAGCTCAGCAAAGACGAGCACGAAAAGAACAACCTGCCCGACATCTTGGCGCGCTGGCAAGACCGCGACGGCAAGGAAAAGAAGCGCGCCCGCACCGCGCAAAGCTTCTGCGTGACGAAAGCGGACATTGTGGCTAAGGGCTACTCGCTAAGTATCAACTTCTTTAAAGAGGCGGTACACGAGACCATTGAACATCGGTCCCCGCTGGATATCTTGACCGAACTCGCTGAATTGGAGCGGGATATTCAGAGAGAGATGGCGGA
Organism: Polyangiales bacterium; assembly: GCA_038252755.1. Classification (GTDB taxonomy): domain Bacteria; phylum Myxococcota_A; class Polyangia; order Polyangiales; family Polyangiaceae; genus PMG-095. Next base: position 10,983 of record JBBSAB010000039.1, read on the forward strand.
TCTATCGGGGCTGCTCCGATGATTTCCCGGGAGTCGCTCGGACACGCCTATCGCTTGGCTCCGCTGGGCGCGAATGTGGAATTCCTGGATAGCCAGCGAAGGCCCGTCACAGCGTCGAATCGAAAGAGCGGACCTTTCCCCTATTTCGGAGCCAACGGCCAGCAGGGCACGATCGACGAGTACATTTTTGACGAGCCTCTGCTTCTGTTGGCGGAAGATGGCGGACACTTCGACAATCCGCAGCGGGGTGTCGCGTATCGCATATCGGGTAAGACCTGGGTCAACAACCACGCGCATGTCCTCCGCCCCAAGCCCCATGTAGATCTTGGGTACCTTTGCCGCGTGCTTGAAAACTACGATGTCAGCCCGTTCGTGACGGGGACGACTCGTGGAAAGCTCACCAAGGGCGGAGCGCAGTCGATCCCGATTCCGATTCCGAGTCTGCAGGTGCAACGGCGCATCGCGGACATATTGGACCGGGCGGAGGCGTTGCGGGCCAAGCGCCGCGCCGCCCTCGCCCAACTCGACACCCTCACCCAATCCATCTTCCTCGACCTCTTCGGCGACGGTTCGCTGCTGCCGAAGGCTTCGCTAAGCGGACTCACGGCGGAATTTCGTTACGGCACCTCCAACAAGTCGGCCAGCGATGGAAAACCTGCACTGCGCATACCGAACGTTGCGGGAGGAAGACTGAATCTCTCCGAGATCAAGACTGTCCCCGTCGACGCTGCCGAATTTGGGCGCCTACGGCTATTCGACGGTGACCTGCTCTTTGTGAGGACGAACGGCAACCCGGACTTCGTGGGTCGCTGCGCCGTTTTCGAATCCTCTGCGGTCCGTGGCGCCGGCTTTGACGGTGATCAGTTCATTTTTGCGTCCTACTTAATACGCGCGCGATTGAAGCCGGGCATCGTCACGCCGATCTTCTTGCGCGAGTTCCTTTTGGGACAGCAAGGTCGACAACTACTGCGGGCGGGCTCAAAGACCTCCGCAGGCCAGTTCAACATCAACACCGAGACCTTGGGGGGGCTCCCGATCCCCACGCCTCCAATGAAGCTCCAACAAACCTTCGCCCACCGCATCGCCGCCGTCGAAAAACTCAAGTCCGCCCAGCGCGCCTCCCTCTCCGAACTCGACGCGCTCTTCGCGTCACTCCAACACCGCGCCTTCCGCGGTGAACTCTGACCATGTCCAGTTTCGCGCCGCGCTTCACGATCAGTAACCGCATCACGGCGGGGCTGACGGCCATTGAACGGGCGCGAGGGTTTCTGGAAGCGGCGACGCTTTCGGACGAGTGGGTGCGGCGGATGAGTCAGCGAGCGCTGCTGGTGGAGGCGCACGCGACCACGCATATTGAAGGCACCGAGCTGACTTTGGCGCAGGCCGAGCTGGTGTGGGCGGGGCAGACGCCCGAGGCCGCGCACGCGGACGACGTACGCGAACTACTGAACTATCGCGACGCTTTTGGCCTGGTTTTGGAGTACTTGGGCGGCGGCGCGCCCATCACTGAAGGGTTGATTCGCGACATTCATCGGAAGCTGGTGGAGGGCGTGCGGGGCGGTGAAGGGCAACCGGGGCAGTACCGCACGATTCAAAACTACGTCGGCAACTCCCGGACGCGCGCGGTCGTGTACATGCCACCACCGCCCGGTGAGGTGCCGACGCTGATGCACGAGCTGGTGGAGTGGCTCGGCGCCGAGTCGGCGGTGCACCCAGTGTTGGTTGCCGGCTTGACGCAGTTTCAGCTCGTGCAGATCCATCCGTTCGTGGACGGCAACGGTCGCAGCTCGCGCCTGCTCTCCACGCTCTGCCTGTACCGCTCCGGCTACGACTTCAAGCGCCTGTTCACGCTCAGCGAGTACTACGACCGCGACCGCGCGCAGTTCTATCAGGCCATTCAGAGCGTGCGCGAACGCGACCTGGACCTCACCAGCTGGCTCGAGTTCTTCGTCGACGGCCTGGCAACCCAGCTCGCCGAGGTGAAGGCGCGCGGCGAGCTGGCGATTCGGCGCGATGTGCTGGTCAACCAGCATCGGCTGAACGAACGGCAGGCCATAGCGGTGGAGCTGCTGCTGCATGGCGGTCAGCTCGACATCCGTAGCTTCGAAGCCCTGTGCCCCGACGCCGCGCGGCGCAGCCTGCAGCGCGACCTGGCCGGCTTGGAGTCCAAGGGCCTAGTGGTGACCGAAGGTGGCACCAACAACCTGGTCTACCGGCTCAAGGGCGGGCAGTGACCCAACTCGCGCCAGAACTTGCGCCAAACTCGCGCCAGAACTCGCGCCAAACTCGCGCCAGAACTTGCGCCAAACTCGCGCCACAGCTTTTCCTGTTAAGAATCAGAGGGTTCGGAGGGGCCGATGACGGACCAGTTTGAGTTCCTGAAGGCTGAGTGGCCAGAGATCTACGAGGCTGCGACGCAAGCGGCCGGGGCGGCAAACCCGGATCCGCGGACCGCGTGCTTTCACGCGCGGCGAGCGCTCGAGCTGCTGGTGAATTGGGCCTTCCGGTTCGATGCCTCGCTCCGCACTCCGTACGACGACAACCTCAGCGCGCTGATCCACGAGCCAAGCTTTCGTGCCGCCGCAGGCCATGGCGTGTTCCAAAAGGCACGCCTGATCAAAGATTGGGGCAACGCCGCCGTCCACAGCCGGCCAATCAAGCTGCACGAGGCGCTTGGCGCCGTGCGCGAGCTGTTCCACGTCTGCTTCTGGTTCGCGCGCACGTATGCGCGCGGAGCACGCCCGGCCCCGACGCTGGCCTTCAATCCGGACGCGCTGCCCAAAACCAGCCCGCTACCGCTCCAGACGGTAGAGCAGCTCCGCCAACAAGAAGCCGAGCTCCGGGTGTTGCGGGCGGCGAGCGAAAAACACGCTGCCAACGACGCTGCCAACGCAGCTCTCACGGAAGAGCTGAAGGCGGCGCGCGCCGAGCTGGCCGAGTTGAAACAGGCCCGCGCTGCCGAGCCCGATACCCACGACTATTCTGAAGCCGAGACGCGCGACCTCTACATCGACTTGCTGCTGAAGGAGGCAGGCTGGCCCCTCTACCAGCCACGTGACCGTGAATTCGAAGTCACGGGCATGCCAAATGAACAGAAAAAGGGCTTCGTCGACTACGTGCTGTGGGGCGACGACGGCAAGCCGCTCGGGCTAGTGGAGGCCAAGCGCACCAAGAAGTCGGCCGAGATCGGACAGCAGCAAGCCAAGCTGTACGCCGACTGCCTCGAGGCGCGGTACGGACAGCGGCCGCTGATCTTCTACTCCAACGGCTACGAGCATTGGCTGTGGGACGATGTGAGCTACCCGCCACGGCAGGTCCAAGGCTTCTACAAGAAGAGCGAGCTTGCGCTGGTGGTGCAGCGGCGCACCAGCCAGAAGTCACTCGCGGCCGCCACCATCGACAACGCGATGGTGGACCGCTACTACCAAACGCGCGCGATCCGCCGCATCGGTGAAGCTTTCGAGCGCGACCGGGACCGCAAGGCGCTGGTCGTGATGGCGACCGGTTCGGGCAAAACCCGCACCGTGATCGCGCTCTGCGATCTTTTGATGCGCTGCAACTGGGCCAAGCGCATCTTGTTCTTGGCGGACCGGGTCGCGCTGGTAAACCAGGCTGCGAACGCTTTCAAGAAGCACCTTCCGGATTCCGCGCCGGTCAACCTTGTAACCGACAAGGATACCGATGGGCGTGTTTACGTTTCGACCTACCCCACAATGATGGGTCTGATCGACGACGCGCAGAGCGGCACACGCCGCTTCGGCAGCGGGCACTTCGATCTCATCATCATCGATGAGGCGCACCGCTCGGTGTATCAGAAGTACCGAGCCATTTTTGCCTATTTCGACTCGCTCTTGGTCGGCCTAACCGCGACGCCGAAAGAGAACGTCGACTCGAACACCTACGAGCTATTCGACCTCGACACGGGCGTGTCGACGGATGCGTACGACCTCGACGACGCCATCAAAGACGGCTTCCTGGTGCCACCACGCGCTGTCTCGGTGCCGCTCAAATTTCAGCGCGAAGGCATCACCTACGATGAGCTGAGCGAAGACGAGAAAGAGCAGTGGGACGAAGCCGAGTGGGACGAAGAGGGCGCGACGCCCGCGCGCGTCGAAGCGCCCGCAGTGAACAAGTGGCTGTTCAACACCGACACGGTCGACAAGGTGCTGGAGCACCTGATGACGCGCGGCCAAAAGGTCGCGGGCGGCGACCGACTGGGAAAATCGATCATCTTCGCCAAGAACCAAAAGCACGCCGAGTTCATCGCCGAGCGCTTCGACCTGAACTACCCGCACTACAAGGGCAACTTTGCGCGCGTCGTGCACTGCGATTTGCCGTACGCGCAGTCGCTAATCGAGAGCTTTTCGCAGGCGGACAAAGAGCCGCACATTGCCATCTCGGTTGACATGCTCGACACCGGCATCGACGTGCCCGAAGTCGTCAACTTGGTTTTTTTCAAGCTCGTGCGCTCCAAAACCAAGTTTTGGCAGATGCTCGGGCGCGGCACGCGGCTCTCGCCCAACCTGTTTGGCCCCGGCAAACACAAGGAATTCTTCTACATCTTCGACTACTGCCAGAACCTGGAGTTTTTCAAAGAGAACCCGCAGGTAACGGAGGGGGCAGGCCATGACTCGCTCGGCAAGCGCCTGTTCAAAGCGCGCCTCCAACTCGTGGGCGAGCTCGACGCGAACCAGCTGCGAGTCGGCGACGGCGCCGCGCAGGCGCTGCGCGAAGACGTAGTCGGCCTACTGCACGCCGAGGTTGCGGCCATGAACACCAGCAACTTCGTGGTGCGCCCCAAGCGCCGCCTGGTCGAGCAATACGCCCAGAAGTCGGCCTGGCAACGCCTCGACGAAGCGGCGCGCGGCCAGCTCGCGACCGAAGTCGCGGGGCTCCCGGCCGAACTCGAAGCCGAGGACCAAGAAGCCAAACGCTTCGACCTGATGCTGCTGCGCCTGCAAATCGGCGTCATCAAGCCCGAGGCCGACTTCGCCCGCTTGCGCGACCAAGTGAAGAGCCTAGCCGGCATCCTCGAAGAAAAAGCCAGTATCCCCGCCGTCAAACAGCAACTTGAGCTGATCCTCCAAGTCCAAACCGACGAATGGTGGGAAGGCGTCACGCTGGTCATGCTCGAAAGCGTGCGCAAAAACCTGCGCGCCCTGATCAAGCTGATCGACAAGCAAAAGCGCAAACCCATCTACACCGACTTCGAGGATCAGATGGGCGCCGAAGACACCATCGACCTCCCCGGCTTCACCGCCCCCGACCAATTCGAGCGCTTCCGCGCCAAAGCGCGCGCGTTCCTGAAGCAGCACCAAGACCACCTCACGATCCACAAGCTGCGAACCAACACGCCCCTCACCGCATCCGACCTGGCCGAGCTCGAACGCATGCTGCTCACCAGCGGCGTCGCGGACGCGGCGACACTCCAACAAGCCAGCACAGAAAGCCACGGCCTCGGCTTCTTCGTCCGCTCGCTAGTCGGCTTCGACCGCGAAGCCGCCAAAAAAGCCTTCAGCACCTTCCTCGACGAAAAGATCTTCACGGCCACGCAGATCGAGTTCGTCAACCTGATCGTGAATCACCTGACCGAGCAGGGCGTGATGTCGGCGAACCTGCTGTACGAGTCACCGTTCACGGATTTGGCGCCGACGGGACCGGATGGGTTGTTCAGCGCGGCGCAGGTGGATCGGCTGCTCGCGGTTCTGCGCGAGGTCGAAGCGGCCGCATCGGGCGGCTAAGCTCACGTGAACGCCTCGGCGTCGAGGAAGTCAGCGGCGCTGTCAGAACAGCACGGGCAATTGTCGCAGCATCACTCATCGAGAAATCCCTTGTCATCGCCGAGGTGAATCTGCGCCGTCGGGTGAAGCACGAGGGTCACCTTCTGGATCGAGCTCTCGGAGCGCTTTCTCTCAGCATCAGTCGACAGCACCCAAAACTTGAGGCCGCCCTTGATGCCGTCGTCGCGCGTGGTGCGGACTTCCATCTCGAGCTTCAGTTCTCCCAATGCCAGCGGCGGAACGGTTAGGGGGCTCCCATCTGACTGTGCCCTTTTCGTTCGCTCCTGCTGCCATGTCACGGCCTCCGTGAGCTCGGCGCGCAAGGCACCGATCCATTCCGCCAACGAGATGCTATCGGGCATCGTCAAAATCCTTCCATCCATTGCAGGCACGCACCACAGTTGTCTGCGTTCCATCGCTGAGGGACAACCGAGGACACTTTGCGGGCTGACCGTGCTCCAGACAAATGGCACATGGCAACTCAGCCGTTCCACGAACACGCGCCCATTGCTCGTCCGGCATCGTGTACGAGCGAGAGCCCGGCGCCCTCTCAGTTCCCGAGATGACGCCGAACCACCGGTGAACGGTCAGCACCCCTTCGGAGTCGAAGCGAGAGCCATACGCGCGAAAATCCGGGTCGGCGTCCGAGTAGACTTCCGCTAGCAGCCAACGACATGCGCACTGCTCGACGCGGGCCTCCTTGATATGAGGAAGGGCAGGCCCTCCGTTCTCGGGAGCTGCATGGCGAAGCAGAAGCACCGAGCGATCGGCGTCGATACGGTGACCGATGCCAAACGAGTCGACCAGCCAGTGGCGCACCCGCGGATAGGGCGACGGTGGCGACTGCTCGATGCCGACGGGACGATCGGACATCGAATCGACGCAAAATTCTCTGTGTTTTTGGCAGACCGGGACCGCGGCAGCGACGAGTGCGGCGGCTACGCACCAAGCAAAGCCAAAGGGGGCAAGCAACGCCCTGCGCGGCGTCCCCTCGGCCAACAGCAGTGTGGCGATGAAATCGACGGCTCCAAACGTCAAGTACGCTGCAGTGGTGAGCCCACCAACGTGAAATTCGTCATACACCCATGCGAAGGGATAGGCGACCGCGATCAGGAGGAGGATGGCCACCCACGAGCCTTCTGTTGCGATCAGCGTGGCGATGACGCCGAGCACAGCCCATGCACCCAAGATCACGACGAGAGCGCTGGGGGCCTTCGCCACGAGGCTCAGCATGACGATGCCGATGATGGGCACCCGCCACCGAAGCACTATCTTGAGGTAGCCCCGCACTAGGCCCGCTCCAGCTCCAGAATCATCGCCGACTCGGTGACACCAGCGCGGAAGCGCGCAACCCCGACAATCGCGCGCTCGCTGCTCGACGACGAATTCTGAAATTCTATCAGGAGGTCGCGCGGGACGAAGCTCCCCCCTCCCTTATGAGCGGCGCTTTCGAATTTTTGGGCGATATCGATGGCTTCGTCGTAGTCAATCTGCCGGCCAGTTCCGATGAACACGCTCGTGTCTTCGGGTGCGGCATGGCGGGCCGAGGTACAGCCGACGACACCGACCAGCTTGCCATCGGGACGATTGACGTCCGCTGTCGGAACGGCGCTACCATCGGGGAACCGTAGCGCCCCACCGCGGACCTCGCCAATCACCAATAGCAGGTGCGCAGATGACGACTGAAGTTGGCGGAGCAACGCGGCTGCGTAACTCTCACCGGATTGTCGAGCGCTTCCGAGGTCACTCCCGCGCGACAACGTGCTCTCAAATGCTGTCCGTTGTCGCACCCAAAATTCTGGCCCTACTGTGCGAGCGACGACCTCACCATGTACGCGGATTGCCTCGCTAACGTCGCCCGGCAACGAAAACAGCGTGTCGACCGTAGAAATGTGTTCCGAGAGTCTGCGTAGTTGGGCATCAACCTGCCCGTCCGAACGCTTCAGGAGAACCAGGCGCGGTGGGCCTCCCGCGACCAGCTTCCGGGCAATGGGCAAGAGTTCAGGCGAGCTCACCAAGATGTTCCCATCGTCGGAGCTCCCCAGCTTGGTCGCCAGCTCCTCCTTTGTCGTCCCATGGCCAAGTTCGAGAGCTCGATGTTCGCGCGGCACTCGCGGTGTCGGTTCGGGTTCGCCGTGCGGGAGCGGGAACGTCACTTCGCTTTTGCCGTGAGGCTTGGGTTCAGGCGGCGTTGGCTTGAACGGCTTTGGTTCTATATGCTCGTGGGCGGGTACGTGCGGGATGGCGTGGGTGCGAATGGCGGGACCAGCTCCGGCAAACGAAGCAATGAATAGGCCACTCGCGAGGAGCGCCATGCGCAACAGAGGCCAGCCCGATATCAAGCGCGCTCTCCGCTAGCGCCGCCGATGCCGGCTCTTCGCCTCCAAGCCACGAGGCCATGCGACCAAGTGGGCTTTGCAGCGGCTGCGTACCCCAGTCGCGCGCCAACTCGACATCGCTGCACGAAAAGTTTTCCTCTCCAATTGCGATTGAACGATCGCCTCTGGCAGGATCCTACGCCCGTCGATTCTGCCCAATGGTCAATTTGTTAGGGATACGTTCCAGTATCACGCGGCCACCGCACCCTCCTTCCGGTGCCGCAACCGCCGTCAGCTCGAGCCTCTCAGCCACCGCCACGAGCTGCTCGGCATGCCGCAGCCGCGCGATTGGGCGCAGCCAGCGCTCCGTCACCTCCGCGCCGGTCCCACCAGGCTGCAACTTCTCGATCCGTTCGAGAATGGCTGGATGAAGCTGCAGCAACGCCAGGATGTTGCCGACGTACACCGCACAGAGGCCGGTGCGCTTCGCTAGCGCAGCGTGTGTGCGTACCTCACGGCGATCAAGCAGCGCCTGCCAAGATCGCGCGAGCTCAAGAACGCGAACGATCTTAGGCGTTTCGCGGGGTTTGGGTGGTGGCGGTGCAGCGCGCTTCGCGGGGTTCGGAACCACGAGCCGCAAGTTCTTGCTTCCGTCGCCACTGGGGCGCCAGGCTTCGCCGCGCTCGCCTGTCGAGCGACTCGCGCCGATCGAGATCGGCTCGTGCCAAACGAGACTAGCCCCACCAGCCAGGTCCGGCGGGAGGGCGGGGCGCCGCTTGGGGAAATTGCAGACCACCTGTGATTGTTCTTTGGGGGTGGATCTCTGCGGCACCAAGAGCAAACAAGTAGAGAAATCCTCACGGCGGGCGCTCGGGGAGGCAATCCACCTAGCGATGAACCCGCGAGCGTCACGTGAGGTGCTGATTTCGATTCTGTGCGTGCTGCCGGCGTTGGGCTGCACCGTGGCGGCCGAACCGGGCGGCGATTCGCCGGGCGCGTCGGGCAGTGCCGGTGCCGTTAACAGCGGCGTGGCGGGGAACACGGCAGCCGCCGGCACGGCAAGCACGGCCGGCACGGGCGGCCTGAGCGGCACCGCCGGCAGCGTTGGCACAGCGGGCGCATCGCCAACGGGCGGTCAGTCCGGGGTCGCCGGCTCGGGCACGGGCGGCACAACGCCGGGCGGTACGGCGGGCAGTGGCAGCAGCGGATCTGCAGGCACAGGCACAGGCGGCTCGAACAACGTGCCGCGCGGCATGAGCGCGGGCTGCGGCAAGGATCCGCCCCTGACCGACCAACCCGGGACGTACATCAAGCACGACGTCACGGTGACCGGCGTTGATCCCAAGTTCATCGCCGACCATCCGCCAAGCCCGGGCAATAACGGTGGCTACACCTTCGAGAAGCGCAACTTCTTCATCAAACTGCCCGCTGGATACGATTCGAGTAAACCGTACGCGGTCACGTTCGGCGGCGGCGGCTGTGGCAACACCAGTGGCGACAGCGGTCGCGGTGGCGGCCAGCAGGCGAGCGGCATCCCCGCGATTCAGATCGGCCTGAGCTACACGTACAGCGGTGGCGCGTGTTTCGAAGACGGCTACGCCAACACGGCTGAGGTTCCGTACTTCGACGCGGTCATGGCCGACCTCAAGGCAAATTACTGCATCAATCTCGAGAAGGTGTTCGTCGGCGGCTACAGCAGCGGCGCCTGGGAAGCGGTCACGCTCGGCTTGGCGCGCGGCGGAGTGATCCGCGGCATCGCCACTGGCGCCGGCGGGCTACGCAAAGATCGCCCGATGCCGAGCGGTATTCCGATGGCCGCGATTCTGTTGACCGGGCAAGGCGACGGCACCAACCCGATCACCGGCCCGACTGGCTCCGCGCTGGCGCGCGACCAAATCTTGATGACCAACAAGTGCGTCGGCACCGACACGATGCCGTTTGCGGCAGACAAAGATTGCGTGCAGTACACGGGCTGTCCCGCCGCATTTCCGGTCGTTTGGTGCACGCCCGGCGGCGGTCACACCGGCGGTTCCAACGAGCACTGGGCGGCTGTCGGCGCCTTCTGGAACGGCCTGCCCGCGGTACCGTGAGCGGCGCAACGCAAAGAACTGCTGCTAGGTCCGCGTGTTTGCGGACCCCGTCGCGTTCGCCAGCGCCCTCAACGCGTAACGACTGCGAGACCTCAGTCGCACGCGCCGTTGAGTAGGGTCAGCTTCCAGACTGGATTGCGCCCGTTCAGGCCCGCGACGTTGTCGTAGTAATTGTCGTCGGAAACCCAAACGCCCAGGACGCCGCCGGCAAAGTCGAACTCGATCGGCGCGAGCAGCGCGTTGGCGGCGACGCAGGCCTCGAAGTCGGTGTAGCCGCCCTGGCCCTCGAAGATGCCAGACGTGCCTGGCAAGAGCACGAGCTTGTTGCCCGACGTCGAGCCCAACCACCAGGCGATGCTGCCATCCGCGTAGGCGTGGATCGCCCATGCCTGCGCGCTCGAATACTTCCCGCAGCCGTCGACGTAAGTCACGCGGTAGTGACCGGCTGGCAGCGCCGCACCCAAGTCGAAGTAGGCGATCTGCCCGAAAAGATTGAGCGAGCCGGGCGCGGCAGGATTTTGGGCCTCACCGACCTCGCAGGTGGTGGCACCGCCCTGATTCGCGCCTGCTGCGCCGCCGCCGCTACCGGCCACGCGCTAGGGTGGACCGTAGCACTAGCGAGGTGTGCCCGAACTCGGCTTCCGCCAACGCCAGAGCAGCGACGCGAGGAAGCCGACCAACAACGCCGACGGCGCGTTGGGGGCGGAGCCGGCTGCGCCGACGCTACAGCCACCGCCGTCTTCGGTTTGCTTCTTTTGAGCTGCCTTCGCCTTGGTAGCTTCAGCCGGGTTGGTAAAGAGTTGAATCGTTCCAGTGGTGGCCAGCGTGTTCACGCCGATGGCTAGCGTGCCGGCCGAAGCGACACTGAGGAAGCTGCCGTATTCGTCGCCGAGGGGTCCGATTTTCTGAGCTTGAGACCACACCCCGGCGGCGCGCTCGTAGACGTAGAGATTGCCCTGCATAGCCGTCGAGCCGGCGAACCAGGCAATGTCGCCCTGAACGTGCGCGTTGCTACCAAACCGGGATTCAGCGGTTTCGGTGAGCGACTGCTGCAGCGACCATTGACCGTCCTTGCGCACGTAAATCAGTCCCTCCCCGGCAGCGTCTTTGAACGTGGCCCCCACCGCCAACGTGTCTCCGCTCACGCTTACCGAGCCGCCGAAGTACAAGTCGCGATCGGTGGCGTAGGTCAGGTGGGCTTGCTCGACGAACTGCCCGTTGCTCTTGGCGAACACGTAGACGCCGTGTCGGCCTGGATAGAGCGCGTTGCCGGGCGCGCCGACGACGATCGTCTCGCCGTCGAAATCCATGCTGAAGCTGAAGAAGTCGGAGTCCAGAGCGTCGCTCGCCGACAGCTCCTGCGTTTCTTGCCAGGTGCCCGATGTCTTACGGTAGACGTGGACCTTGCCGACGTCAGCGCCTGATTTGGGCGACGCGAACACGGCGGTGTCGCCGTGCAACGCGAGATGGAAGCCGAACGTGGAGTCGGCCTCGTGGATGACCTGCGTTTCGTTCCACATCCCAGCCGTCAACTCGAAGACGTGCACCGAGGTATTGTCGAGCGGGCTTTCGCCGAACATCGCTGTGGTGCCGTCCAGCGCCACGGCATCTCCGAAACCCCACCACTCCTTCGGTGTGGCTGGAGCGAGCCGCGTGACCTCGGCGTAGTTAGGGCCCGAAAACACATACGCGGCGCCGACATGCTTGAGCCCGTCTACGTCTTCGCCGGCTGCGCCGGCCAGAATGCGACCCGCGCTCACCGCGAAACTGCGACCGAAGTAGTCGCGGTCGCCGCTCGAGGGCGTCATCAGCGTTTGGCCAGCGTCCCAAGTCGCAGCCCGCGCCGGCCCCACGCTCACGCAAATGCCTAGCCCCACCAGCAGGGGCGCTACCGCCGTCAACCTCGCCATGGTCGCACCATACGCGACTGGAACCGTTTCCTTCCCTCAAAATCTCAGTCTTCGACAGAGATGTCGAAGTGCAGAACGTCTTCGCGGGTGCCGAGCTTGGTGTAGAGCGCGATCGCGGGGGCATCGACGAGATCGGCTTGGACGTACACCACGTAGGCGCCGCGATCTTTGGCGAGGCGACGCAGCTCGCCGCTGAACTCGAAACGTGGCGTCGCGGGGCATGCAATTTCAGTAGGCCAGAGCAGCGTTCGCGACAAGGTCCCGGACCGCTTTCGACTTTTAGCACGCGAGCCGCAAAGATGCGGTCACCCTGCGCGAGCGACTAGCGCCAAGATCCGCTCTAGCCAGGCGCTCGGTTCGTCGCCGACTAGGTGCAGGCCGGGCAAGTGACCGTAGTCGCTGTAGGGTGGGCGGTCGCTGAGCACGCCTTGGGCGCCAATCGACGTGATCTCGAGCGCTTTGATGCCGGAACGCGCCAAGTTGAACGGCGTCTCGAGCAGCGGGGCCAGGCCGATATCGTATTTGCCAGCGGCCAGCACCGCCAAGTAGTCAGGCCAACGCAGCGGATGCAGCACGCGCATGCGCGGAATATTGCGCGCGATGCGGTACAGGGCGTGATCACCCACAACCTCGATGATGGTGTTTTGGCAGCTGGCCTGCACTTGCTCAAAGATTGGGAGCAAGAAGGTGTACTCCCGACGGTGCGAGGCGGTGCCGTGATAGAAAATCGTTACCCAGCGCGAGGCCGGCTCCGACGCCGCGCTGCGCGGCGGACGCAGCTCGACGCGAGGCGCCGGAAAGCGTGCCGCAATTCGCGGCGTGGATGCCCACACTCGGTCAATTTGCGCAGCAAAGTCGCGGCGAAACCGCAGGTACTCGCTCAAGAGGCGCAAACGGTAGTCGCGCGGCAGCCAAGTGTCTTCGCGCGCGGCGGCCACGTCGTCATCAATCAACCACGCCACCTCGCAGATACGCGGACCGGCGGCGGCGATCACGCTGGCCCAGCGACTGCTCGGCATGCGCACCAAGACCACGCGCGTGTCCGGCGCCACGACTTCGGTCGGCGTAGGTCCACACCAACGCTCGACCTCGGCGTCGTAAACGATGCGGGCATTGGGGTGCTCACGCACCAACTCGCGCAAGTAATAGTCGACGGTCGGGATCGGACGCGCGGCGATCACCAGCAGCTGCTTCCCGGTACCGCCCGAGCGCTCGCCTTGCGGCACCAGCCTCAAGTCACCCGCCAGCCCGAGCTCGAGCTGACGCCTCAGCCGTTGCAGCGCGTTCACGTCAAGCGCCCTTTGCGCGAATCGGACGCAGCCGTAACGCTGGCGAGGGCGGCGTCTCGGACACCAGCCAAGTAGTCCACCACGCGCTCGACCGAACAGCGCGTGCCGCTCTCCGGATCGAAGTAGCGCGAGAGCTCCACGTACGCGAAATGAAAGATGTCCTCCACGGAGCGCGAACGATTGCGGCGCTCGCAGCGCAGCGTGTCGCTCGTGCAGCCCCAACCGGCGTAAAAAGGCATACCGAAGCAGTGAACCTGCTTGCCTGCCATGAGCGCCTCGAAGCCCATGCCGGACGTTACGACGTAAACGGTGTCCACGGCGTCGAACAGATTGTAAGGGTTGAGCTCGCGGTCGAAAGCCGTAACATTGCGGGAAAATCCGGCCAAGTCGGGGAAATACGAGGCCTTCCCGCCGGAGATGGCATCGGGGTGGCGCTTGACGAGGATCTCGGCATCCGGATTGTCGGCGACGGCCCGCGATAACATGTCGCGGAAGGCTTGGCCGTCGGCCAGGCCGCACTCGATCGACGCGTCGCTGTGGCGTTGGTCGACGACCAAAACGCGGCGCGCGTAGCTAGGGTTCGGCGCCAGCGCCTGCTGCGGCGCGTGATTGTACTTGCTGACACGCAAGGAAACGATGCGGTCAATCGCCGCGCGCGCCCGCGCATGCTCGACGGGTGTGAGCTCGCGTTCGGATGCCAGCGCGCGCTCGAGCCCGCTCGGCCGGCGGGCATCGTAGTAGAGCCCTTCGGCATCGAGCAGCACCGACAGCGCAGGCGATCCAGAAAGGCCCAACCCGGAAGACCGCAAGAAGCCGTCTTCCGCGTAGACGATGCTTTTGCCGGCGCGAGCTGCAGCGTCACGCAAACGCAGCTTGCGCGGCGTTTCCGAGATGCCCCATTGCAGGCACAAGTCGCTGTGAGACGCTTGGCGAGCGGGGCCGTCACCGAACAGAACGGCACTCGGCTCTCCGCGCAGGCTGGAGTCCGCGAAACGCGTCAGGCTGCTGAGCAGTGGCCCCAGGCGCCGGATGCTCCGAGCTCGGGAAATCGGGACCAGTGCTTGGGCGTCGAGCAGTTGCCGAAGGTAGAGCTGGCTCCGGCCAAGCTCGTCGGCGTGGGCGATCGCCACGTTCTCCACGCGGGCGCCGCGCAAGAGCTCGCGAACCGGATCGTAGCTGGACGGCGCGTTTGCTACGTTGGCTGCCAGCTCGGCCGTGATGCGCTCGCCGGCCTTGCCGTCGAATTCGCCTGCCGAGAGCTGCTTTTTCGCCCAGCTCCAGCCCGCGTCGCTGAAGCTCGCGGCTCGCGACGCGAGCAGGGGCTGCGCGCGGGCGAACAACTCGTCGCGGTTGCCGGCGCGTGGAAGGTCCGTCGGCGTCCACAAGCAATCGAAGTCGAAGTAGGTCGCGGCCAGCGACGGCACGCCGAGCAGCGCCGCTTCGAACAACATGGTGCTGTTGAGCGAAATCACGAGATCTGCGTGGTAGAGCGTGTCTTCGGGACTAGCGAGGTACGTCGGGCCGGTGTCGTGAGCGACGTCGCGTCCGGCAAGCTGGCCTTTTAGCCAGCTCGATGCCGAGACCACGCGATCGGCCGAAGGTGGCGAGCGCAGCAGGAAATTGGCGTTGTTGGCGCGCGCGAACGCCAGCGCGTCGGCGATGGCTAGCTGTTGCGCGCGGCGCGATTGGCGACGGCCGCCCGCCATGTCGAGAGCTTGCGCGACGAACAGCAACGTCTGCTTGTGCGGATCGAGCCCCAACCGAGCAAAGAATGCGGCGCGCGCCAGCGCAGGCCGATAGTCGTGATAGCGGTCCAGCTTCGGCGCGCCGACCAGCGTCGTTCGCTCGCTCGGATAGCCGCGTTCCACGAATAGGTCGCGCTGCAGCTCGCCCCAACACAGCACGCGATCGCAGCTCGGGCGGCCGATATTGTGGGGCGCGTAGCGGTAATAGCGTTGGCGATCGGCAAACACCGATTCGTGCGGGATCAGGATGCGCGGGATACCCAGCTCACGACACGCGTCCGCGAGCCCGCGCATGACTGGATGCCAGTCGAACGTGAACAGGAAGCCGGCGACCTTGCCAACTAGCGGCATCAGTTGCTCGAGCACCAGCTTTCGGTATTCGGCCGGGCGCTGTTTGGCGAGCCGCGCGATCAGGTGTCGGACGCTGCCTTCGTTGGTGCCTTCGAAAAGCCGCAACGGCTCGATCGCAAAGTCTCCGGAAACCGGCAGCTGCTCAATCAGCGCGTCGCCATGCAGGCCGATCCAGGGCAGGTACGCGAACGTCGGCCGCCCAGCTTGACTCGCGCGTTCGAGGAAGTCCTGCGCGGCGTTGGGAACGAGCGCCCCGGAGCCGTGGATCGCGACCTGAGGCGCCACGCGGCCCAGCACGCCTTGGGGCAACAACGCAAACAGGCGCGAACGGCGGTCGAGCGACAAAGGGTTGGCGGAAGGCGTAGCAGGAAATGCGGTGGGGCTGCCAGGTCCGGAGCCGTCTGCGCTAGCTGAGAAGGTCGATCAACGCGCCGAGATACGGGATTTCGTGCAGCAGTGCCACGATCCCACAAGAGGACCTGCAAGATTGCCATCCCCTCGATCATGATCGAGCGGCGTGCGGTGCCTGGGAGCGCCCGCGCCTCTCTGGCTGCTACGGTCTCAAACCAAGCAGGACTACCTGTCGGGGTTAGCTTCGCAATCAGCGCACGGCAGGCGATCAGGGGCGGCTTTTGCCCACAACCACCCGCCCCGGCGCCGCTGGGCTACCTAGTCACTGGCGAGCAAGGTAGGGTGTGGCGCTTTGCCCGCCGTGCTGTTTATCGAAGACGACGCTCGCTATCAGCGGAGCATCGCCGCGTTGTTGCCCGGCTCGGACCTGCACATCACCTTCGCGAGCTCGGCACGCGAGGCGCTTCGGTTGCTGCCGTCCGTCAAGCCCGACGTGTGCGTGGTCGACTTGGGCCTACCGGACATGGCAGGGGACGAGCTGATTCGCGAACTGGTTCGACTCCGCCCGGCGCTGCCGATCGTGGTCCTGAGCGTCGTTTCGAGTGAAGCTAAAATCATCGGTGCGCTGCGGGCCGGTGCGGCGGGGTACCTGCTGAAAGAAGACGCCGGCCGACTCTTGCCCCGTGCGATCGACGAGGCGCTGCTGGGCGGCGCTCCGATGTCGGCGTCGGTGGCGCAGCTGGTGCTTTCCGAGCTGCGTTCGCTAGCTGCGCCGAAGACGCCCGTCAAAGGCGGCGAGCGCTCGCTGACTCGGCGTGAGATCGAAATCGTCGAGTACCTGGCGCGCGGACTGAGCTATGGCGATGTCGGGACCGCGCTCGGCATTTCGGCGAACACGGTCCGCGCGCACATCCGCTCAATTTACGACAAGTTGGTCGTCGCCTCGAAGACCGAGGCGGTGATGACGGCGCTCCGGCTGGGCCTGCTACAGGCTCAACATTGAGCCAAGCAGAGGAGCCGTTGTATCGGCTCTGGCCGCGCTACACACCTGGCAGCGTCGAGCTGGGCGGCGCTGGGCTGAAGTTGCTGCTGCGCACCGGCCTGACCTTGCTGACGGTCGCGTTGGTCTTGTGCTTGCCACCGCTCGTGCGCGCCACCTCAATGGCGCCGCCGGTCGTATTAGCGCTGTTCGGCGGATTCTTCGTGTGCATGATCGGCAACGACTATCTGCTGCAACCGTGGGCCATGCGCCGCCGAGCTGGCTTCAATGCGCAGCTTGCGATTACGCCACTGTACAACGTCACGTTCTTCTTGCTGTTGGTAGCCTTGCCGGGTGATCCCAAGACGCCACTGTGGATGGGCGCCTTGCTCTACGCGTGCACCACCGCGGGCTGGCAAGAGATCGACGCGTCCTGGTCGCTGCTGGCTTTGCACACGCTGGCGCCGCTGCTGACGATTCCATACTTCTTGCACTTGGCACCGAACAACGGTTGGTCGTTCGGCGGCCCGGCGCTGTGCGCGGTCGTCTCGGCTGCTGCGTATCACTTGGGCGCGGGCGTCCAGGTGGCTTGGCGGCGCGTCAGGAACGAACAGCGCTCGGCGCTCGAGGTATTGCGCGCGCGGAACGCCGAGCTCGAACGGCAGCACATTGCTCAAGATTTGCACGACGTCGTCGGCTCCTCGCTGGCAATTTTTGGGCTTTCGGCGGATTTGGTCGAGCGCAACGCCGACGAGCCCGACAAACTGCGGGGCATCGCCGGTGACCTGCGCGACGCCTCGCGAGAGGGGTTGAGCGAGCTGCGCGGGATGCTGGATTCGCTCGCGCCCGAGACCACCAGCTTCGGTGAGCTGGGGCGCGCACTCAAACGCGCCGCGCGCCGCATCAGCGCGATGAGCGGCTCACGCATCGAGCTTTTCGTCGCCGGCGAGGACAACGCCAGCATCGACGGCGCCGTCCGTTTGGCCACGATGCGCATCTTCCAAGAGTCGGTGAACAACGCGCTTCGGCATGCCTCCGCGTCGCTCGTGGATGTGCGGCTCAGCGTGGAAGCGTTCGCCCTCTCGCTGAGCGTGGTCAACGATGGCGCGCGCTTTGCTCGCGCCGACGATCCCCACTCACAGCTGAATAGTCGGGGAATCGTCGGCATGCGCGAGCGAACCGCGCAGCTCGGTGGAACGTTTGCGATTTCCACCTTGCCCGATGGCCGCACGGACGTGAGCGTCATGATGCCGTTGGCGGCTCGGGCGTAGGGGCGGTAGCGGGGGCGGTAGCGGGGGCGAGAGCGGGTACGGGCACGGGCACGGGTTTTGGAGCGACGGGCACGGGTTTTGGAGCGACGGGAGTTACTTTGACGATGTTTCCCTGCAGGCGAACCTGGCCGCAGTCGGGGAAGATGCCGATCAAGGTCAGCAACGTCCACACCGTCGCGCTCGACTCGACCGACAGGTCTGTGACCGCGTCGCCTTTAGCATCGGCGACCGCTGTGTTGACGTCTTCGGAGATGTCCTTGTCGCCGGTGAACGAGATGATGCGCCAAAGCATCGAACAAGCCTTGTAGTGCTGTTCATACCGGCCAACGACCGTCTTGCGGCCCTCGGGCACCAAGTCGCCCTGGGCGTCGCGCACACCGCTCGACATCGAGATTGGGTACTTCGATTCGGGCGCCGTGACCCAGGAGCTCACCCCGCAACCGGTCGAGAGCACGAGCAGCGCACCGAGGCCTAAGGCTTTGACCGAGCTCATCGCGCCGCCTTTGCGCCGCTGACGCGGACGACTCGCCCCTCGACGTCGACGCGCGCTTTCACGCTCACGAGTACCCCGACGGCTTGTGGCTTCACCTCGGTCAACCGAATCTCTTTGCGTGAATCACCGCGCGTCGCGTATTCGGCTTCTTGGCGCATGTCCGACTCGACGATCGTGATATCTGTCGAGTAGCCGCCACTCTCGCTGTGCGACGCGAGGTGCCTGGACGTGGCTTCGAAGTCTCGAAGCTCCTCGACCTTCAGCGGCGTTCCGCCACCGACGCGATCGACCGGACCGAGCAGCACCGGAGCCTCAATACCGGCCATCGTCGCCTGAGCTGGAGTCAGGTGCCCGAAGCAGCCAGTCGCACATGGTAATAAAATCAGCGTTGCTTGCAGTATTTTCATGGCAGCCACTTGGTACCGAAGCCGCTGCTGATTCGATATTGCATGATCGTGCGATATCGCAGCGCACCCGCTTTGCGTTTGGCTGCTTGGCAAATGCGCAAATCGAAGCTCGGTTTCTTGGTACCAATGACCTGCGGCCTGACACTGGCTTGGAGCCACGCAGCAGCCGCGCAGAGCGCACCGGCTGATCCGCAAAGTCGCACCGAATGTGAGGATTGGGCCAAAAACCCTAGCCCAGCGGCGCGCGCGGAAATGCAAGCGGAGCTGCCCGAACGCTACTTGGTGCGCGTGACGCCGATCGTGGGCGGCTACGTGGGCGGTGGCTTGGGTGGCGACGTCGGGGGTGGCTGGCGTGCTGGCGCTAGCGTCGATGTCGGCGCGGTGAGCCCGCTGTGGTTGCGTGGGTCGATTGCGTACGCCGGGACGTCATCGCAAAATTTGCTGCACGTCGATGTCCTGACCGGCTTCGCTTTCGTGCGCTGGGGTACGCGCTGGGTCGACGCGGGCGCCGCGCAGGCCGGCAGTGCCGTCGTGGCTTGGAACTCGCATTGCCAACATCGGCGCAACGAGCTCGCCCTGCAAGCCGGCGGCAAACTGATCTTGGCATCCCAATCGCTGACCGCGCTACAGGTCGGGATTGGCGAAGTCTTCCGCAGAGACGGCGGCGCCAGCGATTGGAGCTTGGTCGCCCTCTACGATCCCATCCATCCGTCGTACGGTGCCCAGCTCAAGCTCGGCGCCGCCGGCGGCTTCTTGCCCTACCCCGTCTATTTGGGCACGGTGATGGGCGGCATGCTCGGCGAGCGCAAAGCGTTTTGGGGCACGCTCGACGTCGGCGCGACGTTCGAGCTTTGAGTTACAAAGATCGACGTATTCCGGCGCGACGCCCGCGTAAGTGACCGTCACGGCCGCTCTGAGGAGCATTCGCGCGCCGATCTTTCGCGGCTTCGGGAACATGTGAGCCCGGTGGGTGTCAAAGCGCGACCCCTGAAGCGAGCAAGATCAGACAAATGGCAATGATTCCGGATATTTTGCACGCGACGGCAAGTAGACGCATCGACCTCGAACGCACGAAATTGGCCGTGACCTTGGCGTTCGCGAGCGGCTCATCCGGGGGCCTATTCTCCGAAGCGCTGGACGCGGCGGCGTTCGCGCCTTCGTCGTTTCGCGCCAGCGAGTTCGCGAGCGAGCTCTTTCTTCAGCGCTTCGTCAGTCAATGCCTGCGCGCCAAGGTCGCCGGCACCCAGCCGGTCTTGCACACGCGACACTTGTTCGAGCTGCTTTCGCGTCCGCCAATTGAGGTCGCGACGGTTCAGTTCCGACGCGACATCTTGTTCGAGCTCACGACGCAGCCGAAGCTGTGCGCGGCCTTCGAAGCCCTGTACGCCGACCTGTGTCGACTGCGCGGGTTGCTGGAGAACGCGGCCGGTATCCGCATCTGGGACCAGAACCGAAGGCGGCTGGATATTCTGCAGATCTTCAAGGCGTTGCTCGACCGCATGGCAGACGCATTCGGCGGCGCCGAGTCCGGGCTACGCCGTCTGGGTGAATTCGGAGCCAGCGTAAAAGCTAGCGAACCGTATCAAGCATTGAGCGACCTCTTGAAATGCGATGCACGCCTGGCGACGGTCGATGTGCGGGTGGCGGTCGGCGCGGATGGCAGTGTCAACGGCTTCGAAGTCTTGGCGGTCAAAGAGAACCAGGATAATCAGTTCGTCAATCCGGTGTGGCGGCGCTGGTTGGCCAAGCTCGAGCTGTTCATTCGCGGTTACCGCTTTAGCGACAGTGAGATCTTGGCTCGGCTCGTCGACGCCGTCGTCGCGGGGCTCGAAGACGAGTTGGTGTGTTTGGTGCAGCTGCTCGGCGATCTCGAGTTTTACTTGGGCGCGCTCGGCTTTCGTGACCAAGCACGAGCGGCTGGCCTGAGCGTGTGCCTGCCCGAATTCGTCGAGCCGACGGCAGAACGTCAGCTGCGTGGCCTGTTCAACCCGCTGTTGCTGATGAGCGGCATCGTGCCAGTCGCGTGTGACATCGTCGGCGCGCCGCTCACTTCGACCACGCTGGTGACCGGGCCCAATTCGGGCGGCAAGACGCGGCTGCTGCAGTCGATCGGTATCACGCAGCTGTTGGCACAAGCCGGGATGTTCGTGCCGGCAGAGAGCGCGCGCGTCGCGTTGGCGTCCGGCCTGGTGGCTTCGCTGATCGAAGAAACCAAGGCTGATCAAGCCGAAGGGCGGCTCGGGATGGAGCTGATGCGCATCCGCAGCTTGTTCGAACGCTTGCCGCCGGGCGCGATGGTCTTGCTCGACGAGCTGTGCTCCGGGACCAATCCGTCCGAAGGCGAGCAAATCTTCGAGCTGGTGGTGACGATGATGAGCCAACTGACACCGCAAGCGTTGATCACTACGCACTTTTTGGCCTTCGCCAAGCGGTTGGAACAGTCGAGCAGCATCCCCAACCTGGCTTTCCTGCAAGTCGAGCTCGACGAGCAGCGCAGGCCCACGTACCAGTTCGCACGCGGCGTCGCCGGCTCGTCGCTGGCCGCGCATACCGCCGAACGCCTGGGCGTGACCGGCGAACAGCTGTCGGCGTTGATTCAACAAAACCTGCGAGTTCGGCAACTGGGCGAGGCTTCGGGGGTGAGCTAGGCATGCCGACGCTACTGGTAACGAGCCGCATGTCGCCGGCGCTCGCCGCGCGCGTGCTCGCGGCAGTGCGCGGCGAGCGAGCTCACGCCAACAGCCGGCAGCGACCGCTCACCGCGCTGCTGCGACTGACCACGTTCGGGCTGGTGATCGCCGCCGTCAGCTTGTTCGTTTACTACCGCAACCAGAGCGCGAGCGAGCTTTCGCAGGCGCGCGCCACCCTGCTCGATTCGATGCAGAGTGAGGGCCGCACGCTCACCCGCGCCGACAAAGAGCTTGCCGGACGCGTCGAAGCGGCGATCGCCCTTCACGCCAGCCTCGCCTATGCCGGGGATCAGCTCAGTGAGCTACGCGACCCAGCGCAGCTCACCGAAGCATTGGCGCAACCCACACTCTACCTGCGTGGCTCACTAGACGCCCTGTCCCGACCGGGTCGCGTCGCGGAGGTCGCCGCCAGCTCGGGCAAAGACGCGTTCGTGCTCTGCCTGCTCGCCCCACCCGAAAGTCGTACCGAGAAGGCACTCCGCGTCAAAGCGAGCGCAGCCTCCGCGAACGGCGCCAGCATGCAGGTGGCGGGCCACATCGAGCCCGTGGATCCGCTGCTGCGCGCGTTACCGCTGCTCGGATCAGCCTGGAGAGAGCGCGTCGTCGCCGCGGAGACGAGCGCGAACATCGCACTCTTGCAGCGCTTGTTCGAAGCGGCGCCGGTGAAGGCCGCGGTCCGCGCCGCGAAGGCTCGACAACTCTTGCTCGTGATCGACGAGACGAGCGACAGCAAAGGCCCGACCGAGCTCGACGGCGAACGACCGCATTCGGTCCGGGTCGTCCTGACCGATCTGACCAGCGGTGAGCTGCGCTTGCGCTATCGACACACGGTCGATCCCGGCTGGCTCAGCGACAACGCGCGTGCCTTGTACGCTAGCGGCATCGACAGCTGCGCGTTGGCGCTCGATCTTCGCGCGGCACTCGCGCAGCATTAGTCGCCAAGGCATGTAACGAGCAGCGCGCTACTTGCAGCGGGCAACGTGGGTACCCGGCGGCGCTACGGAAGTTTCTGCGAATAGGGCTGCGTTTTGGCAGCCCCGGTGAACGTTACGGAGCGTTCCAGAACGCCCAGGCCGCTTCGGCGATCGAGTTGAGCGGGCCACCGTGGCCGCCACCGACCGGGCAGTAGGCGACTGAACCGTTAGCACCGCCGTAGAGCTTGCAGTTGTCGGCGCCGAGCTTGGTGTCCGTCGGCATGCCCGCACCGGCGGCCGTGACCAGCACGTCGCGCGCCGCCATCGCACCGATATCGAAGCCGCCCTCCATGATCGAACCGGCGTCGCCATCGAGGAGCATGGCTTTGACGCCGCCGCCGGTACAAATGCCATGGTCGTGGTGCAGGCCGCCGGAGCCAGCGGCCGTGCCGGCGATGACGTTGCCGCGCGCGCACGCCAAGTAGTTTGAGAGCCAAGCACCGCTGCTCCAGCCAGCGACGAACACTTTGCCCTTGTCGGTACAGTACTTGGCCTCGACCTCGGCCACGACTTGATCGAAGTACGGGCCGTCGGGCGAATCAGCCGTGCCTTGCTTGCCGGCTTGGAAGCAGCCGGGCGCGCCGTTGGACGGAACAACCGTGGCGCCGGTCACCGACGCCGGGATGAGCTGGACGTACATGACGTCGGTCGCGAAGTGCCCGCCCGAGAATGGACCGCTCTCCGGCCCGGTTTGACCGCAGCCTTGGCCGTAGAAGACCATCGGGTACTGCTTGGTGTGGTCGTAGTTGACGGGCAGGTTCGTGTAGTACTTGCGGGTGGCGTAAGCGGCTTGGTACTTCGCGGCGACCGTCACGGTGAGGTCGTGCAGGATGGCTTTCTGCGGCTCGTCGAGCGGCATTGCCGCGGAGCAGCCAGCGCTCGGTCCGGAAGGGCGACCGCCTGGGCCTGCGCCGGCCGTGCCGCTGGAGCCGGCTGCACCCGCGGTCGTATTCGCGCCGGCCGCGCCCGCCGTCGCGCCAGTGCCGCCGATCGGAACCGCGCCGCCCGCGCCAGTGCCGGCGGTGGTGGTGGCCGGCGTACCAGCCGCGCCGCCACTCACCGTGCCGCCCGCACCGGTCGGGGTCGTGCCTGCGGAGCTGCCCGCGGTTCCGGTTGGAGGCGTGCCCGCCGGCTCGTCCGCGGGCGTCACGGTGCAAGCAGCTAGGGAAATGGCGCCAAGAGCGGGCCCCAAGGCGAGCAAAGTTCCAAGCGAGCAGGCGCGCGGCGACATCATCAGGACCTCGGAAGCAACTGTGTCCGGCGCGCTGCTTCCCGTTCTACCAAACCGCCACCTGAGCGTCGGTTCGCCTTTGGTGAGGTTGGAGATAGGCGCGGACGGCGGAATTCCGGGTTTCGAGGAAGCCGGACATTGCCATCCGAGGCGCGGCGATTTCTCCGGCGACGTGGACCGTCAAATTCGGCTGGCGACAAACACGAACACGCCAAGTTCGAGCAACACCTGCGACTCATCGCCAACGGCAGCGTCGGAGCAGAGCAGCGCCTCCGGCAGGTAGGGAAGTTGGCGTTGTTCTCCTACGCAGCAGCCCACATAAGCGAACGGCGACTCGCCGCGCGGCGCCGTTTCCCATGCGCGCACCAGCGCCGATTCCTCAACGTGGAAGCCCGTTTCAGCCGTGAACAAGCTGCGCAAACGCTGCTCGAAGAAGCGCGACGACGACACCGGGCGCCCTTGAAAACTGGCCAACTGCTGCCGCTGAGCCGGCTCCGCCAGCTCGAATGCAGCCTTGAACGCCGCGTTCAAGGCTGTGCGCAGTGCCGAGTCGTCTTGCAGCTGAGCCAGCTCGGCGGTGGCGGCTGTAACTGGGAAGGGTAATGACGAAAATAGCGCCAAGTATTGGCTCAGGGGGCGGGCGAGCCCGTGGCCGTTCTCGTGCAAGATCGCCACGACGAGCGCCAGCTGCTGGCGCGGCACCAGCAACAAATCCTCGGGCCACTCGCCCTCCGCTGGATCACCGAAGACGTTTGGCATCAGCAACAGCTCGGTTTCGGCCAGCGCCGCGACGATCGGCAAAAGCACGGTCGACATGTCGAGCCAATGGATGAAGCGCCCGCCGGGGCGCAGCACGCGCGCCAGCTCACGTACGACCGCCGCGCCATCCGGCACGACGTCCATCACACACAGCCCGATCACCGCGGTCGCTTCAGCCGCGCCGAGCGGCAGCCGCTCGGCGGGAGCTTGCACGACGGTCACCTCGGGGTGTTGCTTGCGAAACGCGCGACTCGCCGCGGCCTGAGGCTCGGTGTGCAGCACACGCGGCAGCAATGCTTCGGGTAGCCGCTGCCGCAGCTGTCCGTCGCCCATGCCAATTTCGACGACACGACCATCCGCCGGCAGATAGCGCTCGAGCGTGCCGGCGATGATGCGACGGCTCAGCTGTTCGTACGGCTGCCGCTGGCCGCGCACACTCGCCAGCCGATTGAGCGACGCGCGCTCCGCCGCCGAGAGCTTGTTCTTCGAGCTAGATGAGGTCCAAGCCAAGCGCCTTGCTATAGCCGAAGACTAGAGCGCCTGAAACAGCAAGCGCTCGAACGCGAACGAGCCGTTGAGGCCAACGTTGCTGCCACCAAGGTGCTGCTCAGCTCATCGTGCCCGCACGCAACACCTAACCCTAGGCGCGACTGTAGCTCGACGGGCCATGAGTCTGGCAGGCACCGGACACTGAGCAACGTCGGGCGCCGCTTTTTGGCGGTCTACCCCCGACCTCGACAGGACCATGAACCGCATTTTTCGCTCGGTCTTACCCGTCTCACTCGCCGCAGTCTCGTGCTTGGCCGCCGCCCACGCCCAAGCCGATATCCCGGCCGACTACGCAGGCAAGCCCTACAAAGGGACGCCGCAGGTTATCCCCGGGCGCGTTGAGCTCGCCGACTTGGACACGGGCGGCGAGGGCATCAGCTACCACGCGGATCACCGCCGCTCGAACAGCGCGCAGTACGAGCCGATCAGCGGCAACGACTACCGCCCTGACGAGAAAGATCTACCAAACATCTGCAAGACGAACGGCGTGAGCGACGATCATTGGCTCGACGACGGCACGCTGTACCCGAGCGAGGCGACCCCGAATTGGTACTACATGGGCTACGCGCACGCGGTCGACTGGGTGAAGGTCACGGTCGACGTGAAAGCCGCCGGCAAATACAACGTGAGCTCGTGGTGGGCATCCGCGGGCGACATGTGGGGCTTGTCGATCTGGTTCAACGATGGCCACGGCACGCCGGATGCAATGCGCCCGAAAGACGGCGTGAACAAGTCGGGCCTGATCGAGATGCCGGGCACGAACGACTATCACAAGTGGAAGAAGTACCCGAACTTCGCCATGGTCGACTTGAGCGCAGGCCCACAAGTCATGACCTTCCACCTCGAGAAGCATGATCACCTGCAGTACGGCTTCTTGCAGTTCGATCCTGCCGACGGTGTGACTGGCGTGGGCGGCAGCGGTGCGGGCGGCGGTGCCGGTACGAGCAGCGGCGGAACTGGCAGCACGACTGCGGGCGCTTCCGGCACGACCGGCGGCAGCACGAGCAGCAGCGGCACGACCACCACCGGCGGTACGACCACCACCGGCAGCGGGACAACTGCTGGTAGCCCGAGCACCACGACCAGCGGTGCCTCAGCCGGCGGCACAGGCGGGACTGGCGGCACGTCTGATCTCACTGGCGCGGCGGAATCGAACGACAGCAGCGGCTGCAACCTCGGCGCCAGCGGCAGCAGCAGCGACAAGCGCTGGCTCGCGCTCGGGCTTCTGCTCGCTGGCTACGCGCTGCACGGGCGTCGCGCGCGGCGCTGAAATTCCGCGTATCGGCGGCGCTTTTTGCTACCCGCACCAAATCATAGAACCATCCGGCGATGGCACGTTCGCTAGCGTGGGTTTGTTTGACGCTCGGGACGACGGTGGCACTGGCGGCTTCGTGCTCGTCGAGCACCGCCAAGAAAACGCCGCGGCAGCTGGCGGACGCGGGCTCGGACGCAACCGTCGGCGGCGCCCCCGATACCAACATCGGCGGCAACGCAACGGTGTCCGCATCGGGCGCGGGCGCCGCGGGCGAAGCTGTCGGCGGCGACGGCTCGACCAGCCTGACTGACGGCTGGTCGAGCGGTACGCGACTGCGCGCGGTGCTCCAAGTCGCTGGCGACGCCAAGCTGTTCAAGGTCTGGCACGATACGCAGCTCGACATCGACTGCTCTTTCTCGTTCGATGCCAGCGGCGTCGAACGTTGCCTGCCGTACGACGGCGACGGTTCCCCCGGCGCTTCCTACAGCGACGACAAATGCACGAAGCCGGTGGCCATTCTCGAGCCGGGCGTGCCGGTCCCGGCGTGGGTCCAAGCCCCACCGCTGCCGTTCGCGTGTCACGTCGGGCCGCGCTATCTCGCCGTAGGCGGCGACGTCACCATCACCAACCTCTACAGCAACTCGAGCGGCCAGTGCCTGCCCGACGGCACAATCGGCCCCACGCAACTGGCTAAAACCCTAGGCGCGGCCGTGCCCGAATCAACCTTCGTGGCGGCAACGGCGACGCGGCAAGAGCCGCGCGAAAAGCGGCTTGCAGCCAACGTGCGTCATGCCGAAGACGGCTCACGGCAGGTCACCAGCCACGTCGATCTGCAACGCGTAGCTGATTGCAATCCGCGCCTGCACACTGGCGACGGCTACGCCTGTGTACCGGCAGATCTCGCTTACATCCAAACCTTCTTTGCCAACGCTGCGTGCGAGGTGCAGGTGGCGTACCACCCCGGCTATGCGCACCAAACCTGCGACCGTTCCCCCAAGCTGATCCAGTTTTCGAAGCCCAACTACACCGACACCTACTTCGAGGTCGGCAGCCAGGTGACGGGCACCGTCTATCGCGACACCGGAACCTGCAAAGCTTACGTGACCTCCGGAGACGCGGCAGCCAACTACTTCAACGTCGGCGCAACAGTTCCCTGGTCCAACCTCGCACAACTCAGCTCGAAGAACGAAGGGACGGGCCGCATTTTGATTCAGGTCCTGCGCGGAGCGGACGACGAGCTTGTCTCGCGCGAAACATTTTTCGACACCACGCTCGACACCGCGTGCAACCCGGTGCGGGCCAGCGACTTGAAGCAACGTTGCGTACCTTCGTCGGCGTTCAGCGCAAACGTGTTTGCCGACGACAAGTGCACGGCCGCGGTCTACGCGGTCCCGATCGGCACGGCTTTGCCGGCGGACTTGGTTTACCTACAGGCCAACGCGCCGGGCGGCGGCGCGCGCATCTTCAAGCTCGGCAGCAAGGTCGCGCCCCCCGCCAAAAGCTGGCAGTTCAACGGTGTCGATTGCGTCGAACGCACCGTATTCGAGACCGAAGACTATTATGCGACCAGCGCCGTGGCAGCGACCGAGATGGCGCTGGTCACGCGCGAGACGGAATGACACGCCATTGTCGCGGTGTGGCGCACCGAATGCAGTCGCGGTTCGATCTGGGTTTTGCCAAGCCGCCAAAATCGTAGAAGCATAGGGCGATGGTGCGCCTGCCGGTATGGCTCGGGTTGCTCGGGACCTCGTTGCTCTTCGCGTCGTGCTCCTCGGATGACGCCAACAAGACACCGACGCTGCTGGCAGCGGGCAACGGCGGCGAATCCGGCGGTGCCGCGCCGGACGACGGCGGCAGCGCGCCCCGAGGCGGCACCGTCAACGCCAACGCCGGCAGCGAAGCCGCCGGCCAAGGCTCCGGTGGCGAGGGAACGAGCACGTTGACCGACGGCTGGTTGAGCGGCACCCGCCTGCGCGCGGTGCTCGATGTCGCCGCCGACGCGAAACTGTTCAAGCGTTGGCACGACGTAAAGTTGAACGTCGACTGCGCGTTTGCACCGGCTGCTGACGGCGTCGAACGCTGCATGCCCGCCGTCGAGCGTGGCTACGCCGTGTACAGCGACGCCAAGTGTACCAAAGCGGTCGCGCTGTTCGGCGCCGGCGACGCGATTCCGCCATACATTGCGGAGCCTCACCGATCGTTCGGCTGCGGGAAGGGCGCCGCCTACCTCGAGGTCGGCGCGGCCGCAGCTGGCGTTACTAGTTTTTATGTTTTCTCGAACGAGAACTGCGTCGAGAATGGCATGGTCGGAGCCACGAAGATCGTCAAGCAGCTTGGCGCGGTCGTACCGGCAACGACGTTCGTCGCTGTGACCAAAACGGTTCGCGAAGCGCGAGATTCGCGGCTCGCGGCCAATGTGCTCGTGGCCGAGGACGGCTCGCGACAAGTAGCCAGCGATTTCGACCTCCAGCGCGAAGTCGACTGCAACCCGCTTTTGCGCACGGCGACAGAAGGCTACGCTTGCGTGCCCCAGAATCTCGCTTTCATCGAAGTGTATTTCTCCGACGATAAGTGCAAAGTGCCGGCCGCTTATCACCCGCCCTGCCATGGTGAGCCTGCAATCATCCTCGATGCATCGCCCCAGAACGGCGGCCAGTATTTCGAGGTTGGCGCCAAGGTAGCAACGCCAGAGTTTGAGGGCTACTCGGTCACTTGCGGGCCCATCACGTCGATGAGAGAGGCGGGCGCTGGCTTCTACGCCATCGGCAAAGAAGCCCCCTGGTCCAGCTTCCCCCAGCTCAGCTCGAAGGACGAAGGCAAGGGCCGGATCGCGATCACGGTGGTACGCGGCGAGACTGACGAGCTGGTGGCGCAACAAAACTTCTTCGATACCGACCTGAACGTGAATTGCAGCCCCGGGGAAGCGGCGGATTTGAAAACGCGCTGTCTCCCGCGTGTTGGCGGTGCTTCGGTGAACGTCTATGCCGACGCAAAGTGCAGCTCGGGGCTATACGAAATCAAAGCCGGCGACCCTTTGCCCGACGGACTGAACCTCATGACCGCGAACGCTCCGGGCGGCGGCACCGCCGTCTTCAAGATTGGAGCCAAGGTCACCTCGCCCGCCGAGGCCTGGCAACTGAGCGGGCTGACCTGTCAGCTGTACAGCGTGTCCGGCGCCGCGGACTACTACTCGACCACGAGCATCCCGCCTGCGAGCTTGGCGCTGGTGACACGCGAAGTCGAGTGACGGAAGAGCTCGTTACTTGCTCTGGCTGACCGGGCTACGCCGCGCACGGCGCTCGCGTCGCCTCAATCGTCGCTAGCAGCCGCCGTGCCGCGCCGCCGCTTGATGCGACTGTAGCCACCGAGCTGCGGCTGGGTCACGAAGCGCCACAACGTAGCCGCCCACGACGAGTGCGAATGCAGCGCGTCGTAAAACTCAGGCGCCGTCGCCCGCAGCTTGGCCAAGCGCGAGCCGGGAATGTACGGAAAATCGTGGTGCTCGTTGTGGTAGCCGACATTGAACGCCAACGCGTTGAGCGGCCCGTAATACGAGTACGTCTCCTGCCCGTCGCGAAACACGTAGTGCTCGGAGATGTAGTGCCCGGCAATCGGGTGCAACCCCATCACGATCAGCGAGCTGATTGGCAAGTATGCCAACGCCTTGCCACCCCAAAAGTAGAAAATCGCGACGTTGAACGCCACCTGCAACAGCAGGTTCAAGGCTTCCATGACCGTCGGCTTTTTGGGATGCACGAACAGCGGGCGCAGCGCGTACGCAAAACCTTGGCCGGACAGCCACAGCAGCTTGGTCACGGTGTGGCGCAGCATCCGCCCCTCGAGCTCGGTCGGTAGATCCGTATCGAGCCGTTCGTCACCCTGATGGGTATGATGCAAGAGATGGTAGTAGCGGAACGTCTCCGCGACCGGAACGCCCACCGGCAGATTCACGAACATGCCGAAAGCGCGGTTGTGCCACGGCTTCTTGAACGCCAAATTGTGGCTGAGCTCGTGAATCGCCAACAGCAAGGCCTGGTTGATCACGCCGCCCACGCCGTAAGCCACGACCAACAGCAACCACCACGGCGCCTGACGCAGCGCGAACGCCAACCCCAACTGCGCCAACACGAGCACCGTACACACGTATTTGGTGCGCCAGCATGGCCCGTACAGCAGCTTAATCTGCGGGTACTTGTGCAGCATGTTCCGGCGCCGTTCGGCGTGCGGCTCACGCGCTTCGGACCAGCTGAAACCAGGGCGCATCGGGCGCATGCTGGCCCGAGCGCCGCGCGCTGTCGAGCCGAAGCGCGTCAGCCGGCTAGACGCGCCGCGACAATTTCGGCCGAAGCCACCGCCGCGTCGATACCGGCGCCGTGAAAAGCCGAGCCGGTCACGTGAACGCCGAGCGGCTGCAGCGCCTGGTCGAACGCCGCTGCCTGGACTTTGTGTGCCGGCGTGTAGACCGGCAGGGCATCGGCCCAACGCGAGACCCACGTCCGCGTTGGCGCACCGGCAACGCGCAAGACCTGCGCGATCGCTCGGCCCGCCTCCTCCGCAAAACGCGCGTCGTTCCACGCCGTGAGCGCATCGCGTACGGGCCGAAAGAACACCCGCAACAGCGCTTGTTCGGCCGGCACGCGCCCGGCGAACTTGTGGTCCACCAAGCTGAGCGCGCGCAGGCCCACGCTGGCGAAACTGTCCGGGAAGATCAGCCCACTGCCGGTTGGGTAAAAGTGAAACTGAGCCCGCTGGTAGAGCAAGTTGACGCTGACGTTCGACATCAACGGAGCTGCCGTGAGCGGCACGCTTTCAGGAAAACCGATCGGCGCTACCAGCTCTGCCGCGAGCCGCGCTGGCGTCGCCAGTACCACCGTGCTCGCCGACTCACTCGCGCGATTGGCTAGCTCGACCCGCAGCCCATCACTCGAGCGATGAATCGCCCGCACCGCAGTACCGAGCCGCACGCGAGCCGTGCCCAGGTGAGCCAGCAGCGCGTCGCTGAGCTCACCCATGCCGAGCGCCAGCGAACGGATGCCGCGCCCCAACTCTTCTGGCGGCACCTGAAAGCCCAGTCGCCGCGCGGCTTCACCCGGTGGCAGCAAGACGAGCGCGCCCTCCTCGACCAAATAGGTGTCGGTCGTGAGTTGATCGACCAGCGAGCCCGCAATGCCGACGAGCGCGCAAAGCTCCGGCACCGCGCGACTGCGTGCCACGAAGCCCTCGGCGCCCAGTTCGACGACCAGCCCGTCTTCGCGAAACGTTTCGAGCTGCCCGCCGGCGCGTGCCGACGCTTCGAGCACCAGCACCTCGCGCCCGGCGCTGACCAGCCGTGCCGCCACGGCCAAGCCGGAAAGCCCCGCTCCAACGACGATGATTTGCGCTTGGCTCACGGCAAAACCTCACACATCGTGCGGGATTCCGCCGCGACGCGCAAGCGTGCTACGGGTCGACATCTCGTGACGCGCTCTGCGAGCGACGCTCGGCAAATGGTTCATCAACCTAGCCCTCTGCTCCAGCCTTCGGCGCTCGCCGAACGCATCAAACGCGCGACCGGCAGCGATGCGGTGACGCTTGGCGAAAGGCTGCAATCCTTGTGGGGCGGCTACGGTGAGCTGTGGCGCGCCGAGCTCACGCAGGGCGCGAGCGTCACGCACGTCGTCGTCAAGCATGTCCGGCCACCGCCCGGCGGCACGAGTCGTTCCCATCGGCGCAAGCTGCGCTCGTACGAGGTCGAGCAGATTTTCTACGCGCGCTACGCCGGGCGTTGTACCGAGCTGCCGAGCTGCCGCGTGCCCCGGCCGATTCAGCTGCTCCACGAAAATGGCGGTTGGCTGTTCGTGCTCGAAGACCTGGACGCGAACGGCTTTGCCGAGCGTCGCGCTGCCGTTGACCCGCCGCAGATAGCGGCCACGCTGCGCTGGTTGGCAGCGTTTCACGCGCGCTTTCTGGGCGCCGTGCCGGACGGCTTGTGGAAGGTCGGCACGTATTGGCAGCTCGCGACCCGGCCGGATGAGCTCGGTGCAATGAAGTACGACGCGCTCCGCAAAGCGGCACCACGGCTCGACGCGAAGCTCAACGCTGCGCGCTTCAAGACCTTCGTCCACGGCGACGCCAAACTCGAAAACGTCTGCTTCCCTACCGGCAGCGATCAGGTGGCGCTGGTCGACTTTCAATACGTGGGCGGCGGCGTAGGCGTTAAGGACGTGGCCTATTTCCTGAGTAGTTGCCTTGCCGCGCGCGAATGCGAGGCGCTGGTTCCAGGCTATCTCGACGACTACTTTCGCGAGCTCACCTCCGCACTGCAGGCAAACCCGGCCAGCGCCGACGTCGATCTGAGCGAGCTGGAGCGCGAATGGCGCGCGCTGTTTCCGCTGGCCTGGGTCGACTTCTATCGGTTCCTGCTCGGTTGGGCGCCGGGGCAATTCGATCGGGATCCGTACAGCGAACGACTGACGCGCGAAGTGCTCGCCAGCTTCAAGTCCCCGTGAGCAGCGAGCCGTCCGTCTCGCGCAAGAATTCTGGCGACGGGACGACGGCGGTTCCGCGCGAGTCGAGCAACGGGCATATTGCTAATTCATTTCCAACAGTTAGGGCCACAACGAGCGTACGGCGGCGTTTTCTTCAAACGCCCGCATGCCCCGCGGTGTTAGCCCGACGATGAGGTCGAGAGGATCGGAAGCCGTGCGGCACGCGCCCTTGCCCCAGCCCCCGGACGAACGCACCGACGATGAGCTGATGGGGCTCGCGGTGGTCAGCGGCCGTGAGGCGTACGAAGCGCTGGTGCGGCGACATCAAGCCCGCTTGCGCGCATATTGTGGGGCGCTGGTGCGGCAGCAGCGTCGTCGGTGACGATTTAGCGCAAGAGTGCTTCGTCGAGCTTTGGCAACGGCGCGCGAGCTACGTGCCGCAGGGAAAATTCAAAGCGTACTTGTTCCATGTCGCCGCCAACCGCTGCAAGAACCAGCGCCGTGCCCAGGGTCGCGAGCTAGCCCTGACCAACTCCGATGTGGCCGAGACGGTTCGCGCCCCCAGCTCGGACCGCTTCGTGGTGCGTGAGCGGACCGAGCGCGTCGAGCAAGGGCTCGCGAAATTGCCGACCCCGCAGCTCGATCAGCTCTCGGAGGTGAATCCCGGATTTCTAGCCGATCTGGCGCGGCGCGGCGCGTTCGATTTCCCAATACAGACGCGTCGCGGCCACGACGCCGACTGGCAACATCACGATGCCTAGACAAGGCAGCCAGAACACCAGCGAGAACGCCACGCCAAAGCCGAACACGACCGAGAAGTGCTCAGTCATGAAGGCCAAGCGCTGGCGCGCGCCGATCCCGCGCAACGTGAGCGGGTAGTCGAACAGACCCCAGGCGACGCCGAGCGCGGCGAGCAGCAACTTGACCGGCGTGGCGACCACCGCCACCGGCGGCACTACCATTTCGAGCAGCGTGAGCAGGACGATGACCGGCAATGTCACCGCAAGGCTCAACAGCAACGAACGCGCCCCGCACCAAAATTCGGCGATCAAGCCGAGCGGCGCGCGCGCCGGAGCCAGCAAGTCTGCCTCGGCGATGCCGACGATCCGCTCGAGCGCCGGCGCGCTGAACATCGGCGCGAAGAACGCTGACAGCAGCCAGCCGAGCGCCGCCGCCAGCGCCACCGAAACCCAAGACAGCACGCTCGCGCCCACGTGGCGCAGCGTGCCCTCACCCGCCAGCTCGCCGTTCACCCATGGCTTCAAAAAGCGCCAAGAAGCCGCCACGAATGCCGCCTCGAGCAGCACGAACACGACGGCTGGCACGAGCGCGAACGGCCACGCGCTGGGCAGCCCGAGCAGCTGCCGGGCGGCGCCGAACGGTGCCACGAATCCACGCCAGAAGCCGATCGCTCGCTTGCTCGCCATTGCTAGTCGTGCGGCTGGCGCCGCGGCGCGAGGCCGTCGAGCGAAAATTCGCCGTTGGCGATTTGCCCCAGTACCGCGACGACTAGGCGTCGTTCGCGCTCCTGCACGCGCGCGGCGAGAAGTTCCGGGGTGTCGTTCGACTCTACCGGCACTTGCGCCTGCGCCAGCACGCGCCCGGTATCGTACTCGGCGTCGACCAGGTGCACGCTCGGGCCTGACTCGGTCTCGCCAGCGCGCAGCACGGCTTCGTGCACGTGCATGCCGTACATGCCGTGGCCACCGAACTTGGGCAACAGCGCCGGGTGGGTGTTGAGGATGCGACCGCGGTAGCGTTCGAGCAGCGCGGGGCCGAGCTTTTTCATGTAGCCGGCCAGCATCACCACGTCGACTTCGTTTGCGGTCAAAGCCTGGATGATCGCGGCGTCGAGCGCGTCCGGGTCGGGGTGCGTCTTGCCTGACAGATGCACGCCTTGCGCTCCGGCGTCGCGCGCGCGGCGCAGCGCGCCCGAGCCGCCGTTGTTGCTGACCACCGTCACGACGCGCGCCTCGATCTCTCGCGCTGCGCAGGCGTCCAAAATCGCTTGCAGCGTCGTGCCTTCGTGGGACGCCAAAACACCGATCCGAAGCGGGCTCGTCACGCTCCGCCTATAGTTCAGGAGCCGGCGCGAAAGAACTCCGCGGTACCGCTGCGCAGGATCGTCGGGGCATTTTTGGGCTTCCGGCCCAACGCCTCGACCGCCTCTAAGTCGAGGTATAGGCCGGGGCCCCAGCCTTCAGCGCCGGTTTCCTCGTCGCCATGCGTCGCCGCTTCCGCCAGCAGTGAACGACGCAGCGGCTCGCTGGGCAAGGAAGCGCGAAACAACTTCACGGTGCCGCAATCGACGATGTCCGGTCGCGGATCCTGCTCGTCGACCCAGCAGCTGCCGTGCGTGAGCATGCCGGCCGTGGCGAAATCGTGCTCGGTCAGCGTGGCGCGCATCTCACGCAGCCAGCCGATCAAGTCCGCCTGCTCGCCGTCTGGCAGCTCGACGTAGAACGCGTAGCCGAGATCGATCGCGCGTGCGGAGGTGCCGGGCGGCTTCTCGGCCAGACGATCGCGAATCAACGCCGTAAAGGTGGCGTAGCGTTCGATGAACTGGTCGCGCTCGCCGGTGTACTCATCGTCTTCGATGCTGAAGTAGGAGATCAGCAGGCCGAACGCGTTCTCGTCGATCATCGGGAGCCGCCATTTACCTCATCCGCCGGGGGCCTCGGCAAGGCCCTGCGACTCAAAATGAGACGGCCGCGGGGCGGGCCTTTTCGCCCCGATTCGCGACTCTTAGGGGTGAGCAGGCGCAGGCCCTAAATGACAGGTTGAGGACGGCCGTACCTGAAAGCGCCGTCGCAGCACTGATGGAGAGCCCCCCCAAGAGCATGCAGAAGCCGTTCCGACCGGCCTCCCTCCATCCGCACGATTTTCCCAGTGACGAGGTGGACAGTGGCGTTTTCCAGCTGTCCGACTCGTCGGTGCTGCTGCTGCTCCGCCCAGGGCCGGACGTCGCGCCGCTGATCCGGGCGATCGAGAGCGACGGCTTCACGGTCGTACCGATCAGTGACGCCGCCACCGCCGAAGCCAGCGGCTACGTCCCGCGGCTGGCAATTTTGGACGGTGACGCGCCGGGCGCGCTCGATTTCTTGCGACGTATCAACGCCCACGGCATCGCGCTGCAGGCGATCGTCACGATCGCCCGTGGGTCGAGCGAAAGCGAAGCGCTGGCCGCCGGCGCGCAGTTGACGCTGCAACGTCCGCTGGCGCCGGCCGACGTGACGGCATGCTTGCAACGCTTTCGAGCGCAGCACGAGCTGCTCGCGCGCTCGCGCGACGTCTTCGACAGCGAACGGCCGAGCGTGCCGCCGCCGCTGATCGAGAGCGTGCTGGCGACGATTGGCCACGAAATTAGGAATCCGCTGGCCGCCGCGCTCGCCAACGTGGAATGCCTGCGCGAGGGCGCGATGGTGCCGCTGAGCGAGGAAGATCGCAAAGCGACCGTCGACGACACCGTGATCGCCCTGCGGCGCATTCAAGACGTGATGACCGCCGTGTCGGCGCTCGTGAAGGGTACGCCGCCGGTCCTCGAAAAAGTGCCGATGTGGAGCGTGGCCGAGCGCGCCGTGGCGGCGGTCAGGCCGCACGATACGCGGATCGAGATGGCCGGTGAACAGATGCTCCGCGGCTGGGGCAACGTCGCTTTGCTCGAGCAAGTCGTGGCCAACCTGGTGCAGAACGCACTCGACGCCACGTTAGGCCAAGAGAAGCGTCACGTACTCGTGCGCGTCTACGCGGCCTCTGGCGAGGCGCGCATCTCGGTTCGCGACAACGGACCCGGCGTACCGGCAGCGCTGCGCCAGCGGATCTTCGAGCCGTTCTTCACGACCAAGGGCGAACGCGGCACCGGCCTCGGCCTGGTGCTGGTGCGGCACGCGGTGTCGCGCATGGGCGGCACGTTGAGCCTGGGACCGAGCGAGAACGGCGCGGTGTTTCGGATCCGCCTGCGCTCGGTGTAGCGGCCCGCACCCTCACCAAAACGGCGTCAAGCCGGCAGGTGGCAGGCCGGCGCCATCGATCAGCACATCGTCATCCGGCGTCAGCTGGTCACCGTGGGCTCGAAACCGCAGCAAGTTGCCGCGCGAGAGATCCGCAACGAAACACGGATCGCCGCAGCCCGCCCGGCAACTCATGCCGCCAAACGCGATGCCGAAGCCGAGCCCGCTATCATCGCGCGCGGCCGTCGCCAACAGCGACCGCTTACCGGTCTCCAAATCCAGCGAGAACAGCTGGTTGTCGCGATCTGAACCGAGCGCAGTCTGGGTCTTGAACAACACCACGCGCTCACTCACGAACTCGATGCTCGACTGGATCGGGTCCTGCGCAAGGTCCGAGGCCGCAAACCGCGCGAACTCGACCGGTTGGTCGACGCGAGCGTTCAACAGCACCAGGCCCGAGGTCTCCGGCTCCGCCACCGCGCCCTTGCGGTCGACGAACGCCGAGCACGCCACCGCCAACACGTCGCCGCCCGGTGAAAGCTCGGCGCGCCCGCAGTTCTTGAGCCCACTGAGCGGGAGCCGATAGTGCAGGCGCTGATCGGCGATCGTGATTGCCACCAGCTCGGCTTCGGCCATGCCACTGTAGTTGGCGCGCGCGTGTTGCAGAGTGACGAGCACGTCGGCACCGAGCTGGGTGACCGCGACCGGATTCGGCAGAAAGCCGTCTTTCCGCGGCAGCGGCCAGGAGTCGACGATGCTAGGTAGCGTCGGATCGATCACCAAAAGATCGCTGCCGGCGTCGAACGACTGGCGACCTGGCTCCGTATTTTCACCGAGCCGTGGCACCAAGGCTAGGTGCTCGCTCAGTTCCAGGTAGTCCTGCGGATTGGCTTCGAAACCGGTTCCGATCGGCAGCTGCGCGCGCACGACGCTCGTTCGCGTGTCGACGAAGGAGAGCACGTTCGTGCCGAAGCGATCGATGATCACGAGCTCCCCCGGCCGGCTGCGCGCCGACGCGACGCCGATGTCGCCCGACAACGGCGCCGCCAGGTTCGTCGCGGCCGTCGAGGCGCTGGACATGAACGCCGTGCTCTTCACTTCGCCCGAGGGTCCGAGCAGCGCGATCTCGCTCGACTGAAAATCACTCGAGACCACTGCCAGGCCACGCGGGCAGTCACCGCGCGCGGGCAAATCTACGCCACCGGTCGTGGACGCAGCCGTGACGTTGCAGCCCAGCAGCCACGCCGCCGCGATCGCCGCGCGTGGAAACGTCATAGCGCGTGCACCTCCAACGAGGCGTAGACGCTGCGCCCCGGCAGCGGGTAGCCGACGATGTCGAAGCGCTGCGTATCGAGCACATTGGCCAAACGCACGCGCGTGACGATACCCCCCGCAAGCCAGCTACCGGCGGCGGTAACACCGAGCGTCGCTTGGTCCGGAATGACGATCAGCCCCCCGGCGTCAGCGAAGCGATTCGACAAGTACGTCAAATCTGCGCCCAACTCTGCGCGATTCAACGCGTGCCCGGCAAGCTCGCCGGTCGTCACCAGCAGCCGTGGCGCCAGCACCAGACGCGACATGAACGGCAGAAGATCGTTCTGCAAGCGCCGTCCCGCGGTCGTATCCCGCGGATCGAGCAAGCTGACGTTGCAGCCGACCTCCAGGTGCTCGAACGCGCGCGCCCCGACGCCCAGCTCCAAGCCCGCCACGCGCGCGCGCCCGACGTTGACCGGCACGACGTAGCCCTGCGCGGCGCGCGCGTAGGTGACCAGATCGCTCGCGCTGCGCACGAACGCGCTCGACTCAGCGTGCAAGCTGACCGCGGCGATGCGCAGCACGGCGCGCGCGCCAGCGTCGGCCGAAAGCCCCAGCTCCGGGCGCAGCCCCGCGTTACCGCGCACCAAGATGCCGGCTCCGTACAGCTCGCCCAACGTGGGTTGGCGCTGGTAACGGCTCAAGTTGGCAAACAGCGTGTAGCCCGGGCCGCGAAATCCCGCGCCCAGCCGCCCCGTTGGCTCGACGTGCTCGCAGCCGTGCGCGTTCGGCTCGGTGCTGCGGCATTGTGCCGCGAGCAGGCCAAAGATCGAAGCGCGCGGCAGAAATTCCCAGTCGACGCGTGTCACGCCACCCAGCGTCGTGGCTTTGGCTGAGGTCGTGGCGTCGTCGTCGCGGCGCCGCAAGGTCTCGACGCCGCCGTTGCTCGCCAGGGCCAATTTGAAGCGCGCGGCCAGCGGCAGCTCAAGCGCCGCGCGTTGCTCCAGCCGCCGCCCGTCGAGCTCGGTCTCCTGGCTCAACGTGCCGAGCTCGAACGCCGGATCGTGAATCTTGGTCGACCCGTCCAGCAGGGAGGTGCGCAGCGTGAGCAGGTTTTGGCCCGACGCGCCGAGCCCGAGCCGAGTCGTGAGCGCGCCGAGCGTCCGCCCGAGCTCTGCACGCGCAGAACGCGAGGGAACGAGCGCCAGCTTCGGCACGCCTTGCTCGCGCGCGACGTTGTTCAGAGTCAGCTCGAGATGCGCGCGTTGGCCCGGACGCGCGCGCGCCAAGAGCCACACGTCACGCAGACGACTGTCGGCGTTCGCACGCGCAGCGCGATCGTCGTCAGCAGACTGAAACAGCGTGCCGCGATCGTCGTTGAACCGGTAGTCGTTGTCGGCGCGCTCCACCGAGATCCCCGCCAAAATTCCGGCTTTGTCGTCACCAGCCGCCAGGTAGCCGAAGCCCTGCCGCGTGCCGAAGCTACCCAGTGTCGCGCCAGCCGCAGCCTCAGCGCGTCGCGGCCGCTTGGGCTCGAACAGGATCGCGCCGCCAATCCCCAGCTCGTCGGCCTCGAACGGAGCGTTACCGCGGTACACGTCCACGCGCTCGACCAGCCACAGTGGGATCGTCGAAAGGTCCGCCACGCCCCCGACTTGATCATTCAACCGCACGCCGCCCAAGTACACCGGCGTCTGCGCCGCGGTCGCGCCACGAATCGACGCCGTCGCTGGCGCACCCATGCCGCCCGCCTCGGCGATCTGCACCCCCAGCTCCGACCGCAGCACCTCGGGCGCCCGCACCGCCGGCGCCGCCAACCGCTCGCGCGTCACCCGACTCGACGCCACGAACGGCTCACTCGTTATCTCGCCCTCCGGCCGCGCCTCGCCTTGCACCGTGACGGTCACGGGCTCCTCCGCACGCGCGGAAAAGCTCCAGCACGACGCGGCGACCAGCAAGAAGAGGGAGGTAGGACGCGGACCGAGCAAGCGGCCGCACCCTCGGGCGCCCGATCCACTGCGTCAACTCCCCGAAACCTTCAGCTACGATTTCGCCGGCGAGGCCGCCGCGATCTGTTGAAAGAATGCCGGCGCGAGCGCAGCGTCCGGCAGCTCAGCCACTTGACCGTCGCCGATTTCGACGATCGTCCAGCCGCCATCGTGCAGGAACGCGACGTCCATCGTGAAGAACTGGCTCGGGATGTTCTGGGCGATTGGAGCCAGCTCGGGCCAAGGTAACGGCGCGTCGAACGTCGTCAGGTCGCCCCAGTAGCGGTGCGATAGGATCGGTGTGCCAGCAGCGTTTCAGGCTAGCAAAAAACTCCGAAGGACACCCGGGCGGTTAAATGTGTTACATTTAACTGGTGAAGGTTGAATGGGACCCACAAAAAGCTGTAAGCAATAGGCGCAAACATGGCGTATCCTTTCAGGAAGCGGTCACCTGCTTCGCGGATCCATCCGGCCTATTGCTCGACGACGAGGTTCATCCTGAGCGGTTGGTTCTAGTGGGCGTATCGGAACGCTCGCGAGTTCTGTACACGGTCTTTGCCGAGCTGGCGGAAGACATAGTGCGCATCATCAGTGCACGAAAAGCTACGACGCATGAACGGAGGCGCTATGAAGAAGAAGGCGCGTAAGGCACCAGGGAGCGGCAAGGCCTGGAGCGAAGTTTCGGACGTCGATTTCGGAGCCTATCGGGTGAAGCAGAATCGCTTCGCCAAGCGCGTGAAGAAGAGCGGAATCCTGCTCATCCACGATGCACCCTCTTGGTCGTCACTAAGAGCAATTCCGGAAGCGGATTTTGAGCGCGTCAAGGTACGGCGCAGCAACTACGCGGAACGCATCAGGACGGGCGGGCTCGCTCTACAAGTCGGTCGCGGGCGGCCCCGGGCGGGCGCAGAACAAGGACCAACAGTCGTCAAGTCCGTGCGCCTCCCGCCAGCGGTATGGAAGGAGCTAGAAAAGCGCGCCCGTGCCGAGGGTGTCGCCGTCCACGCATTAGTCCG
Source organism: Polyangiales bacterium (assembly GCA_038252755.1). Taxonomy (GTDB): domain Bacteria; phylum Myxococcota_A; class Polyangia; order Polyangiales; family Polyangiaceae; genus PMG-095. The sequence goes on from JBBSAB010000039.1 coordinate 52,100, forward strand.
AAAAGCGATCCTGGCGTTGCTGCGCAGAGCCGCCTGACGTGCGCAGCGTGCCTCGAAACTGCCTTGCCCGGAGGCGACACGGCAGTTTCTGCGATTCGAGCTGCAGATTGGCAGCCCCAAGTGTGAGGAATGATCAGCAGGAACTCAGGCGTGCCCGATCAATTACGGCCGAATCACCTGCGTGCCGGGCGGAGGAACGAAGGCGAACTCGCCTTGCGGAGCCTTGGTGTTCACTTCGCTGGTGACGAAGTCGAAGCGGTTGCGATTGCCCTGCGCGTCGATGATCAGCACGCGACGCACTTGATACGTCTGAGCGTCGACGTAAAAGAAAACGCGCTCGTAGGCGGCGGTCGGCTGCAGCGGATCGCCGGCCAGCACGTAGCCGCTCTCGAACTTCATCAGCTTCGAGTCTTGGCGCGCGAACTTGAAATTTTGTTTGAGCTTACCCTGCCCGGTCAAGAACGATAGCGCCGCGGGGTACTGCGTCTTGGCGAGCTGCTGCTCGTACATCTGCTTGTTCTCTTTTTCGTAGATCTTGATCAGCGTGCCGTCCGAGACGACGCGGTTGCCGTTGCTGGTGTAGCGCCAGCTCATCTTGCCCGGCTTCTCGAAGATCACGGAGCCGGCCGAGTCCTTCGTCTTGTCGTACGCCTTGACGATGTAGCGCTGCTTGAAGCCGGCTTTGAAGGTGCTTGTCTTGTCGTAGAAGGCCTGCACGCGATTGACGATCTCGTCGGCGCTCAAGGCGGCGCTCGGCGCAGCTGCGGCGGCTGGTGCCTTGCCAGCGGGCGGTGAGGCCTTCTTCGGCTCATCGGCTTGCGAGGAGCTGGCGACGAGTGGCAGAGCGAGACCGAGAGCAGTGAAAGCGAAGGTTCGACGATTCATGGCAATCCTAACAACCCGAGAGTCGGGCCGTTTGTTCTACGCTTGTAACGCGGCAAAGCTTTGCGTCCCTACAGCGGACTTTCAAGTTGGCCAGCGCCGACCGGCAAAGCGCGGCTAAACCCTGAATATCCGTAGGCTTTTCGGCAGCGTCAGCTCAGGCGCGCCGACGCGGAACGACCCGCCGCGGCCGTTTCTTGCTGAGCAGTGCCAGCAGAACGCGGGCCCGACTGTCGATCGCGGCGCCCGGGTTGGCTTTGCCGCCAGCCTCGAGCGCGCTCAAGAGGCCCCCGAGCCGAAGGTGAGTCATCGCGATCGCCAGGGCGTCGGCGGCATCGGACTTGGGCAACGCATCGAGCGCCAGGGCCGCACGCACCATCAGCGCGACCTGGCGTTTGTCAGCCTGACCTGAGCCGGCGATGGTGCGCTTGATCTTGGCCGGCGCGTATTCGGCGATCGGAATGCCTGCGCGCGCTAGACAAAGCAGCACCACGCCGCGCGCGTGGCCGAGCTTGGCCGCAGCCTGGGCATCCTTGTGAAAGAACAAGCTTTCGACCGAGCTGACCGTGGGGCGGTGCTGGTCAATCACGGCCGTCAGCTGGCGTTCCAGCTCCACCAAACGCGAAGCGATCGACTCGGAGCCGTCGAGCTCAATCACGCCGTGGGCGATGTGCAGCAGCCGATTGCCGGTGCGCGACACGACTCCCCAACCAAGATGCCGAGTTCCGGGGTCAATGCCGAGCGCGATCACGTGCTTCAGCCATAGCAGCCATTTTGCCGCATGGAAAGGTGTAGGATGCGCGCCGCCCGATGTTCCTCGATAGACGCCACAAGCTGTTCTTGGTGCTGACCGCGCTGTTCATCACGTGCTTCGTGGTCGGCGACATCATTGGCGGCAAATTGGTGTCGTGGACGTGGTTTGGCTTCAGCTTCACGACCACCGTCGGCATGGTGCCGTTTCCGGTCACGTTCCTGCTGACCGACGTGATCAACGAGTTCTACGGCCAGCGCGCGGCGCGCTTCATCACGCTGGTCGGTTTCGGCATGGGCGTGCTGTCGTTCGCGATTATTTACCTGTCGGCGGCGATTCCATTCGCAGGCTTCACGCACGCAGCCGATTGGACGGGCGTGACGGAGCAGACGTTCAACAACGTGTTCCTCAGCTCACTGCGGATGATCATCGCGTCGCTGTGCGCGTTTCTGATCAGCCAATTCGTCGACATTGCGGTATTTCAGCTGCTCAAGCGCCTGACGTCCAATCGCCTGCTGTGGTTGCGCGCCAGTGGCTCGACGGCAGCTTCGCAGCTGATCGACACGATCACGATCACGTTCGTGGCCTGGTCGGGACTGCGCACCAACGCGCAGATCGTCAACATCATCTACACCGCGTACGGGCTCAAGATCCTGATCGCGCTTGGGCTGACCCCGCTCATCTACTTGTGCCACGCGCTGGTCGAGCGCGGCCTGGGCATCGAACCGATTTTGATCGGAGCCGCGCCCGACGACGCCGTGCCGGCCGAAGCTCAGCGCTAGAGCCGCCCGCCATCCGAACAGAGCTGTCCGTAGATCCGTACAGTTACGGTTGGGTGCAGGCCGACTGGCAGGCTCCGAACGCCTTCTTGCACAAATCGAGGTTGCTGAAGCCCGGCACTCCGCCGTCGACCGGCGCAGACAGACAGCCTTGCATCGCGCCCTGGCAGCGCGACAAGCAGGCCGCCGAAGGAGCCGCGAACGGCGGCGCCGAAGCAGCCGCGACCGCAGGCGAGCTGCCCGTCCCGGCAGCCGTCGCAACTCCGCCCGTACCATCGGTTGGCGACGGTGCCGAACCGACGACCTTGGCAGCGGACGCATCAGCTACGATGCGTTTCGCTTTGCCCGATTCTTTGGCATCGTCGTCGAGCACACGCTTTTTGGACGCGGTCGTGTCGTCCCGCGGCAGCGACGGCGACGGCGACGCAGGCGGCTCGGGCGTCGGCAAGGGTCGCAAGTCCTGCCCGGCGCTATCGCGATCTTTACAACCAGCGCCCAGCGCGAGCACCGAGGCGCTCAGCAGAAACCAAGCGCACGCGCGGCTCAGCATCCCCAAACAAAGTCCCAGGTTCGCACACGAGTCAAGCGCGGTGGCGCGGTCTCGGCTACGCTTCAGCCCCCGTGCTGCTCTCCCGTCCCGACGTGCCCCGGCCCTCCCAAACTGCTCGCGACAAGGCCAAATTGTTGCTGGACCAGCGGCTCGGCCCGTCGAAAGTTTTGACCGGAAAGGACGCCTGTGAGCGCTTCGTCCGCGACGAATCCGAAGCCGAAGGGGAAGTGCCCGACGCGGTCGTCCTTGCGACGTCGAGCGACGACATTTTAGCGGCGCTCGCCGTCGCGCGAGAAGCCGAAGTGCCGATCACGCCGCGCGCTGGCGGCACTGGCCGTACGGGAGGCGCCGTGCCGATGGCCGGCGGCATCGTGCTCGCCACGAGCGGCATGAATCAGATTCTCGAAATCGATCGTAAAGACGGCGTTGCTGTCGTCGAACCGGGCGTCATCCTGGCGGATCTGCACGCCGCGGTCGAAGCCGAAGGTTGGTTCTACCCGCCGGATCCGAACTCGCTCAAGTCGTGCGCGCTCGGCGGCAACGTGGCCGAAAACGCTGGCGGACCACGCGCCTTCAAGTACGGCGTGACGCGCGACTACGTGCTCGGGGTCGAAGCGTTCCTGCTCGGCGGGCAGCGCATCCAAGCTGGCCGCCGCACCATCAAAGGTGTCACCGGCTACGACGTCACGGGTTTGCTCGTCGGCAGTGAAGGCACGCTCGCGGTGTTCGGCCCCACTACACTGCAGCTGATCCCCAAGCCGGCCTGCGTGATGACGCTGATGACTTTGTTCAGCAACGTCAATCAGGCTGGTGAGGCCGTACAGGCAATCATCTCGGCGGGCATTTCGCCGCGTTGCATCGAGCTACTCGACGACTCGACGCTCGAAGCTATGCGCTTGGCCGGCAACCCGATCAACCCCGCTGCGGGCGCGATGCTGTTGATGGAAGTCGACGGCGACGAAGGGTCCGTCGAACGCCAAGCCGAACGAATTTCCGGTGTTTGCGACGACGTGAAAGCGCTCGAGGTGCTGGTCGCGCAGGACGAAGCCCAGCGTGAACGGCTGTGGGCCGCGCGCCGCGACATGAGCCACGCCGTGCGCAAGCTGACCAAGAAGAAGCTGAGCGAAGACATCGTGGTGCCACGCCAAAAAATCGGCGTGCTGCTCGACTTCGTGCGCGAGATCAGCGAGCGCACCGGCATCCGCACCCTCACCTACGGCCACGCGGGTGACGGCAACCTGCATTGCAATTTCCTGTGGAACGAAGACCACGAGATGCCCGCGGTCGAGCGCGCGATCTTGATGCTGATGGAACGCGTGATCGAGCTGCGCGGCACACTGAGCGGGGAGCACGGCATCGGCGTGTTGAAAGCGCCGTACCTGCCGCTCGAGCAATCGGCAGAGCTTATCGCGCTGCAAAAAGACTTGAAGCGCGTGTTCGATCCGGCAGGTCTATTGAATCCGGGCAAGATCTTCCCGCCCACCCAGCACCGCGCCTGCTGACTGTACGAATCAGCTCGTCGCTTGGCACAGTGGCGGGAGAGACGCTCCGCGGAAGATCAGCTAGTCTACCGAGATGCGTGGCAATCGCCGTCTGACCTTCCTGGGTCCCGGCAGCCCCCTCTCGTTTCCAGATCCGAATGAGTCGGACGACGAAGGGCTGCTGGCGGTCGGCGGCGATCTGTCGCCGGCGCGATTGCTGTTCGCTTACGAATCGGGTGTGTTCCCCTGGTACAGCGCTGGCGTGCCGCCGCTATGGTGGAGTCCCAATCCGCGCGCGCTGATGGATCGCGAGCACCTGCACGTGTCGCGCAGCTTGCGGCGCACGTTGCGCAACGGCCCTTTCCAAGTGACGTTCGATACGGCGTTCGCCGACGTGATCGCGGCGTGTGCTTCGAACCGCGACGGCGGCACCTGGATCTTGCCGGAGATGATGCTGGCCTACACGCAGCTGCACCAGCTCGGTCACGCACACAGCTTCGAGGTATGGCGCGAGGGACAGCTGGCGGGCGGCCTGTACGGCGTGCGGCGCGGTGCGCTGTTCGCGGCCGAGAGCATGTTTCACGTCGTCACCGACGCCTCGAAGGTCGCGCTCGCGGTCTGCATCGACACGCTGTTTCGCGCCGGCATGCAGTGTTTCGACGTGCAGTTCGTTACGGAGCACCTGGCGTCGCTCGGCGCCTACGAAGTTTCACGCATCGAGTACCTGGCGCTCGTCCAGCGGACGACCGCGCGCGAGGTCCCAGCCGCTGCCATCACGACGGCGCTCGACGGTTGGGCTGCGCGGTTCTAGTCGATGCGCACGCTCTTCGTGATGCTCTGCCTCAGCGCGAGCGGCTGTGCCAACGCCGCCGCACCGCCGTCGAATCCGCCGCCGAGCAGCGTCGCGCCAACGCCAAGCGCGGCCACCACCCCCACGACACCGGGCGCGTCGGCACCACGCCCGACCTGCGGCCCGACGCCGACGGAAATTGGGCGCATCCAGGATGTGCAACTGAACGAGGTTTCGGGCGTGGTCGAGAGCCACCGCAACCCGGAAGTCTTGTTCGTCCACAATGACTCGGGGGATTCGCCACGTTTCTTCGCGCTCAATCGCAGTGGCGACGTGTTGGCAGAGCTCAAGCTCGCAAGCGTCCCACGGTTAGTCGACGCCGAAGAGATCGCGATTGGTCCCGGCGCGAACGGCGATTCGTTCATCTACTTGGGCGACACTGGCAACAACTTCGCGTCGTTCGGGCAAGGCATTCCGCGACGCAAGGCGGTGCTCTATCGCGTGACAGAGCCGAAGATCTCGCTGACGGCGCGGCACGTGAAGCTGTCGGTGCGTGAAGTCTTTCCGATCGTGTTCACGTTTCCGAGCGGCGCGCGCGACGTGGAGGCCTTCTTCATCGATCCGGTAAGCCTTGATTTGTTCATGATCAGCAAGCAAGCGGATGGCCATTCCCAACTGCTGACGGCGCCCGCCACCATGCTGGCCGCGGGCGGCGGACAATTGCGCCTGGTGGGCGAGCTGCGTTTTGGGCAGCCACCACTCGCAGGCAGCACGATGCCGACCGCAGCCGACATCTCGCGTGACGGCAGCGCGATTTTGGTGCGCACCTACTCGGAGGTGTTCTTGTTTCGGCGCGCGCACGGCGAGTCAGTGCCGAGCGCGTTGGCGCGCGCGCCGGTGTCGCTGCCCGCGCCACACGAGCAGCAAGGTGAGGCGATCGGCTTCGTCGACGGCGACAGCGCGTTCGTGACGATCTCGGAGGGCCTAAAACCGGCCGTGAATTGCGCCCGGATCACGCCCCGACTCGAGCCATATACCGATTAATTTCGGCCACTTAGGCAATTGCCCTTAATTCCGATTGAATTGGTGCTAAATGCGCGGAGCCCCCATGCAGGCCGCCCCCTCCGTCCCCACCCATGAGCCCGCCCACGCGGTCGAGCTGCGCCTCAGCCACCTGCGCCAGCTGGAAGCCGAAAGCATCCACATCCTGCGTGAGGTCGCGTCCGAGTTCGACAACCCGGTCATGCTGTACTCGATCGGCAAAGACTCGGCGGTGATGACGCACTTGGCCCGCAAGGCGTTCTACCCGGGCAAGCTGCCGTTTCCGCTGCTCCACATCGACACGAAGTGGAAGTTCAAGGAGATGATCGAGTTCCGGGACAAGTTCACCAAGGAACACGGTCTCGACTTGCTCGTGCACACCAACCAGCAAGGTGTCGCCGACAACATCAATCCGTTCGAGCACGGCAGCAACAAATACACGCAGATCATGAAGACGCAGGCGCTGCTCCAAGCGCTGGCGGCAGGCGGCTACGACGCTGCCTTCGGCGGCGCGCGCCGCGACGAAGAGAAGTCACGCGCCAAGGAGCGCATCTATTCGTTCCGTGATCGCTACGGCCAATGGGATCCGAAGAACCAGCGGCCCGAGCTGTGGAACCTGTACAACGGCAAGCTCACCAAGGGTGAGACCATCCGCGCGTTCCCGCTGTCGAACTGGACCGAGCTCGACATCTGGCTCTACATCTATTTGGAGAAGATTCAGATCGTCCCGCTCTACTTCGCGGCAGAGCGCCCGGTGGTCGAGCGCAGCGGCACGTTGCTGATGGTCGACGATGATCGAATCCCACTGAATCCAGGCGAAAAGCCGCGAATGGAGATGGTGCGTTTCCGCACGCTCGGCTGCTACCCGCTGACCGGCGCGCTCAAATCGACCGCCACCACGCTGCCCGATATCATCCGCGAAATGCTGCTCACCAAATATTCCGAGCGCCAAGGCCGCCTGATCGACTTCGACGAAGAAGGCTCCATGGAAACCAAAAAGCGCGAAGGCTATTTCTGATGGGCCTTGCGGCCGCCAGCCCCGCCACCCGCTCCCAGTCTTCCGAGATTTTTTCACAGGGAGGATGGGAGGACGGGAGGAACGGGAGGTTTTGGGGTTTCACGCCTCGCTCGGAGAGTTTCGGCGCAACTCAGGGCGCTGCCGACCGACTGGCGATCATGAAGTCTGGCGACTGGAGTCTCTCTGACGCTGTGATTGCTGCGTGCATGGATGTCCATACGGAGCTGGGACCCGGACTGCTGGAGAGCATGTACGAAGCGAGCCTGTGCGAGGAGCTCGAACGACGGCAAATTCCGTACGAACGGCAGAAGGCCATCACCGTCATCTACAAGGGGAAGCTGCTCGAGCAGTCCTACCGGATTGACTTGCTCGTCGACGGTCAACTCTTGCTCCAAATCAAGGCGCTGGACGAGTTGCTGCCCGTACACGCGGCGCAGATCATCACCTATTTGCGGATTAGCGGTGTCGATGCTGGGTTGCTCGTCAATTTCAATGCAGTGTCGCTTCGTCACGGCTTACGTCGTCTATCGCGCACCCATAAAACCTCCCGTTCCTCCCGTCCTCCCATCCTCCCTGTGAAAAAATCTGGGTCCTTCTGACCCCGTTCCAAAGCCGTCATGAGCGAGCAAGAGCTTATTAGTAAGGACATCCTCGGTTACCTCGACCAGCACCAGAAAAAGGAGCTGCTTCGGTTCGTTTCCGTGGGGTCTGTGGATGACGGGAAGTCGACGTTGATTGGTCGGCTGCTGCACGACACGCACGGGATTTACGAAGACCAGCTGTCGGCGGTGAAGCGCGCTTCGGGGCGCGCGGGCATGGAGATCGATTTTTCGCTGTTCACCGACGGTTTGAAGGCCGAGCGCGAGCAGGGCATCACGATTGACGTCGCCTACCGCTACTTCTCCACCGCCAAACGTAAATTCATCATCGCCGACACGCCGGGGCACGTGCAGTACACGCGCAACATGGCGACCGGTGCGTCGACCGCCAACGTCGCGATCATCTTGATCGACGCGCGGCTGGGCGTGCTGCAGCAGTCGCGCCGCCACGCTTACATCGCATCCTTGCTCGGCATTCCCCACCTCACCGTCTGTATCAACAAGATGGACTTGGTCGGCTACGCAGAGGCATCGTTCGAGGCGATCAAGCACGAGTTCAGCGCGTTTTGCGCCCAGCTCAGCTTCAAGGGCATCAAGTTCATCCCGATCAGCGCCAAGCTCGGCGACAACGTGGTGCACGCCAGCGCGTCGACCGGCTACTACAGCGGCGGCACGTTGCTCGAGCACCTCGAAACGGTGCCGATCGCCAGCGACATCAACCTGACCGATTTCCGCTTCCCGGTGCAGTACGTGATGCGCCCGGATCTGAACTACCGCGGCTTCTCGGGCTCGATCGCCTCGGGCATCGTCAAGCAGGGCGACACGTTGATGGTGCTGCCGTCGCGCAAGACCAGCAAAGTCGTCGCGATCGACACGTTCGACGGGGAAATCCCCAGCGCTCATGGCGGCATGAGCGTCACGATTAAGCTCGCCGACGAGATCGACATCAGCCGCGGCGACATGCTGGTGCTACCGAACAACGTACCGCGCGTCGACCATCGCTTCGACGCGATGATGGTTTGGCTGAGTGAGCGCCCGCTCGATCGCCAAAAGAGCTACCTGCTCAAGCACACCACCCAGCTGGTGCGCGCCGAGATCGAAGACGTCGCCTTCACCGTCGACCTCGAGACGCTCAAGCAGAGTGAAGCGGCGCGCCTGGAGCTGAACGACATTGGTCGTGTCACGATTTCGTGCCGCCGCCCGCTGTATTTCGACCCGTACAAGGACAACCGCGTCACGGGCGCCTTCATCTTGGTCGATTCGCTGTCGAACAACACGGTCGCAGCCGGCATGATTTTGCCGGACGCGCCGCAGAAGGAAGAGACGGAAGGCACTGGCCCGACGTCGTTCCGACCACGCTCGCAAGTCAGCCCCGACGAGCGCAGTGAGCGGCTCGGCCAAAAGGGCGCCACGGTTTGGCTGACGGGTCTGCCGGCCTCGGGCAAGACCGCGATCGCGTTCGCGCTCGAGCGGCGGCTGTTCGATCAAAAGCGCCTGGCCTACGTCATCGATCCGGACGACGGCTTGTCGCTCGGTGTCCGCCCCGACGGCTCGAGCCCGGCGCAGACGCCGGAGCTGGCGCGGCGCAGCACAGACGCCGGTGTCATTCCGATCTTCGCCTACGCCTCACCGCTGATCGCCGATCGGCTGGCGATCCGTGACGCGGTCGGCTCGGAGCGCTTCGTCGAAATCTACGTCAAGACCTCGCTCGACGTGCGCAAACGTCGCGACCAGCGCGGCGCGTACGGCCCCGGCCACCCGCACCCCAGCGAAGAAGCTCCGAAAGCTCCCGATCTAGTGGTGTCCCTCGACAATGGCGACCCCGAAGAAGCCGCCCAAGCCATCATCGCGGTCTTGGTCAAGCGCGGCCTCTTGCCGTCGGCTTACGCGCTGTAGAGGCTAGAACCATGACGGCGTTACCCCTCGTCGTGATGGCTCTGGAAATCGAGAGTCAAGGTTTGTTCGCCGCGCGCGGTGTCCCCGTGCTGTACACCGGGATCGGCAAAGTGAACGCCGCCTACCGCCTCGCTCGCGCGCTCAGCGAGTACCGCGCGACGCACGGTGGGTTACCGATGGTCGTGAACTTCGGCACCGTCGGCAGCCCTACGCTGTCAGCCGGTAGCGTCGTAGCGTGCCGGCGCTTCGTGCAGCGCGACATGGACGTCTCCGGGTTGGGCTTCGAGCTCGGCACGACGCCGTTCGAAGACGTCCCGGCGACGCTCGAGTTTGCGCCGATATTTCCCGAGCTCGCGGAGGGCGTGTGCGGCACCGGCGATCGCTTCGAGACTGGCAAGCCGCTGGTGGCTTGCGAAGTCATCGACATGGAAGCGTACGCGCTGGCCAAGGTTTGCCACCTTGAAGGCACCGCGTTCGGCGCGGTGAAGTTCGTCACCGACGGCGCGGATGGCAACGCCGGCGTCGACTGGCAGGCGAACCTGCCGCGCGCCGCCCGCGTTTTCGTCGAGCACTACGCGCAGTTGATCGGCGGCTGAGACCGCGCACGCCAAGGCTCGGCGGTCGCGCTCGCTGTGCCAGCCTGTGCCAATGAACGCTGACTTCCACGACTCAACCCGGCATTTTCGTGCTGAAGCGGCTGGCACAACGCTTGCTCCTGGGGTGCACATGAGCAACTTCAGGGGTCGTTTGGGGGTCGGTTCGGTTTTGGCGCTTTTGGGGGCGGGCTTTTTGTCGAGCGGTTGCAGCGGGGGCGACAAGAATGGCGACCCCGCGTCCAGTGAGGTCATCGCCGAGCTGCGAAGCGATGCGCCACGCGTCACGCCGGACGTTTCGGAGTCAGCGCAGGCAAGCAAGAGCGAGCAGGAGTTTGCCGTGAGCTTCCTGCACGCGCTCGACGCCGACGCCAACGTAGCGTTTTCGCCGCACAGCTTGAGCACCGCCTTCGCGATGGCGACCGACGCGACCGAGGGCAAGACACTCGATGAGATCGAGCAGGTGCTGGCCTTCGGCAAGGCCGACGAAACCTTTCACCGCTCGCAAGACGCGCTCGCGCTCGGTCTTGCGGCGCGCAATCGCGACGCCGTCGACGACGGCCAGCACAAGGCCGACGCACAAATCCTGACTGCCTCCAACGACATCTGGATCCGCGATGACGCACCACCGCAACCCTCGTACTTGGACACGTTGGCACAGTTCTACGGCGTCGGTGTCCACCAGGCGGACTTTGAGAACCATCCGGAAGAGGTGCGCGTCGCGATCAACGGCAAAGTCTCCGACGATACGCACCAGCTGATTTCAGAGCTGATCCCCGAGAACAAGATCGACCCCTTCACGATCGCCGTTTTGACCAACGCGATCTACTTCAAGGCTCCGTGGGCGACTCCACTCAACGCGCCAGTGCCCGGCGACTTTCACAAGCTGGACGGCTCGACCACCAGCGCCAGCATGCTGAAGACCGGCGGCGCTCTGCGCTATTACGCCGGCGATCAGTTCGTCTCGGTCGGCCTGCCCTACTATGGCGGCGAGCTCGAGATGATGCTGATCGTGCCGGACGCGGGTGCGTACGATAGCGTGCGTGCCGCGCTTTCGGGCGACATGCTCACGCAGATGGTCGCCGCTGGCACGTCCGAACCGGTCGACCTGACCTTACCCAAATTCAATCTAAAGAGCGTCGTGCCTGCATTCGACACATTGAAGGCGATGGGCATGACGACGCCGTTCGACCCCAACGCGGCGGAGTTTCCCAAGCTGACCTCGCCGAAATTTCAGAGCGTTTACATCAGCCACGTACTGCATCAAGCCACCGTCGCGATTGACGAAAAGGGCACCGAAGCCAGCGCCGCGACGGCGATCATCTTCAGCGGCGAATCGGCCGCGCCCGACCCCACCCCGCCGCCGCCGCCCAAGGTCGTGGTCGCCGACCACCCGTTCCTATTCGTGATCCGCGACAATCCGACCGGTTCGGTACTGTTCGTGGGCCAGGTCGTCGAGCCATAATCATGGCTTGTCCAAGTCCTCGGCGTGGAAACCCAAAACGCTCGCCGGGCTGACGACGCTTGCCGCAGTCTTGGCTTGCTCCGCGCGCGATGCCAAGCCGCCCGAACGCGCCGCCGTGATCGCGCCGACGATGGCAGCGGCGGCGGCGCCGCAGCCGGCTGTTGGCGGCAACCCCAGTGACGTCAAACACCCGACCCTGCTGATCACCGACCCTGCGACGCTGGCCGCGCTCGAGCAGCAAGGACTGTCGCTGGGCGGCGTGTTCGGCGTTGTGCCCGACAGCCTGGGTCAGGCGCCGACCAACCTTGAGCTGAGCCAGCTGCCGCGTTTCGCACCGCTGATTCAGGAGCTGGACCGCGACAGCGAGCGCGCGCTGGCCAGCGACAAGCTGAGCGGCGTCGACGTCGCGCGCTACTCGCACCGCGCGTTCGACCGGCGTTTCCTGCGCTTGCCGCAGGCGCGCTTCACGTTGGTCGGCGTCGTCAACCGGCCCGACCGCGCCGCATTCAACCCGGAATCATGCGGCGAGACGCGCCTGATCTACCGGCTCAACTATGCGCTGGATGCCGAGCGCGCATCGAAGCTGCCAATGACAATCGGGATCGAGCTCGAGGTGCCGCGCAGCGCCGCCAGCTGTCGCGACGCCGCCAAGCGCTGGCTCGAGCCACCGGCAACCGAACCGGCGGCGCGCGCGAGCTGGCTCCGTTCAGAAGCCGGCCCGCTTTCGCCGAGCCTGACCGTTGTCAGTCGTACGACAGCGCGCGTCGTCGTCAATCTGCAGCTCGTGCGCTGGCCATCGACAGTTCGGCCAGATTTAGGCGGCCACGCCGAATACCTGCTGCGCTCCTTCCGCGCGGACGAAGGTGGCTTGCTCAAGTCCGAACCGCTCGAAAACACAATTGATCCGAACGAGTTTGCGAGCGCGGCAAAAAGGCAGGCCCTTCTGGAGTTTCTCGACCACAACGCCGTCAGCGTCGACGCGGGGACGCCGCTGTTGCCGACAGCGCTCTTGGCGACGCGCGCGCTGTCGGTCACGCCGCGCGGATTGGCTCGGCTCGCCAATCGCCCCTTTTCGGCAGCGCTCACCGCGCAAGCTTTCGCGGGTCGTGACTTTGCGAGCGGTGCATTCGTGAAGTCACCGGCTGGCCTGCTGCGACGGCTCGATCAGCTGAGCTGCCCGGGCTGTCACCAGGCGCGCAGTGTCGCTGGCTTTCATCTGCTGGGCGAAGACGTCGCCGACGCGCCGGCGGAAAATGCGTTGGCGGTCGCGGTATCTCCGCAGGTCAGCGCAGATTTACCGCGGCGGCTGCGCGTCGCCGAGCAGATGCTGGCCGGCACGCCGCCAGACTTCGCTGCTCCGCTCGCTGAGCGCGGCAACGCGGACGGTGGCTACGGGCAGGCTTGCACGCTCGGGACCGACGCCAGCTTCGCCAACTGGACGTGCCCCGAAGGTCTGCGTTGTTCGAACATTTCGGCTAATCCCGGCGATCCGGTCGGCCAATGCCTGCCGCCGGAGCACCAAGTCGGCGACGCGTGCGAGAGCGGCAGTGTCACGCAACAGAGGGACCGGCTGCGTGATCGGATGAGCAGCGTGAAGGTGGAGTCTTGCCCGTCGATGATCTGCAATCGCAGCGGCGTCGGCTTTCCGGGCGGCATGTGCACAGCGCGGTGCGGCACTCCGGGTTCGAGCTGCGGCTCGATCGCAATCCTCGATTCGTTCAATGCCTGCTTGGCGCGCGGCGCGAGTTTTCTATCGTGCATCCGCGGCAACGTCCAACCGGCAGGGCTGCGCGCCTGCGACGCTGAAAACCCGTGCCGCGACGACTACGTCTGCGCGCGCGCGGCGCACGGCGGCGTCTGCCTACCGCCCTACTTCGTGTTCCAACTGCGCGTCGACGGCCACTCGAGCAGCCTGCACTAGTCTAGGGCGTGTGCCTGAATGCTGCGCTCTCGGCGTAAACGTGCCCGTGCTCTTCGAGCTTGGCGTAGAGCGTGGAGCGGCTGACGCCGAGTAGACGCGCGGCAAGGCTGCGGTTTTGCCCGAGCACCTTGCAGAAATGTTCGACCAACGCATCGATGTCTTCGCGGCGCGCGCGCCGCGGCGGCAGCCACAGCGGCACGACGTTCAAGCGATAGAACAAGTCGAGCCTTGCGGTGACGCATGGAATCCTTGAGGAACTTCATCGCCACGGAACGCCGCGTGACGGTATGCGTCGCCGCCCACACGGTCCCCATGCCGCCTTCGCCCAGGGGGTGCTCGAGCCGGCACCGTCCGGCAATCAAGCTACCCTCTGAAAGGGCGGACAGTGCGGAAACCCGAGCGACCTCGGCGCGTCGTTCGCCAAGCGCGGGATAGTCAAAACTTTCGAGCCGCTCGGTCCAGGCCCCCTTGCAGCCTTGACTGGTGATCGGGCCGGGTTCGGGTTGGGGATCGGCTGATCGGCAGCGGGATGGGGATCGGCCGGGTCAGCGGTTTCGGATCTGCACAAATTCGCAGCCGGCAGCGGGGTCAGTGACGGCATCGGCTTCGGTCGGATCGGGCC